>NZ_JBWXTH010000002.1:0-638198 GCF_056856075.1 Pseudomonas sp. FA-1 | reverse complement strand
CGCCGATGGTAGTGTGGGGCTTCCCCATGTGAGAGTAGGTCATCGTCAAGATTCATTTCGCAAAACCCCTATCTGCGCGAGCAGGTAGGGGTTTTGTCTTTCTGGCGTCTGAAACTCACGGACCAGGCCATGCAGCCCGCCTGGTGCCCACGTGATATCGTTCCCCCTCAGCCTCCAGCGCCTGCCAGAGACCTCCCGATGCACAATACCCCGCACCTCCACCCCGGCTTCATGATCGTCCACGGCAACCGCCTCGACGACCTGCGCAGTCTGGTCGTGAGCTGGATGCGTCGTTACCCCCTGGCGCCGCTGGAAAACGAGATCGCCCTGGTGCAGAGCAACGGCATCGCGCAATGGCTCAAGCTTGCCCTGGCCGAGGATCCGCAGGATGACGACCAAGGCGGCTGCGGCATCGCCGCCGCGATCGACGTGCAACTGCCGGGCAGCTTCATGTGGCAGCTCTACCGCCGGGTGTTGGGTCGCGACGAAATTCCTGAAGTCTCGCTGCTGGACAAGGCGCCGCTGACCTGGCGCCTGATGCGTCTGCTGCCTGCCTTGATCGAACGGGAGCACTTCGAGCCCCTGCGGCGCTTCCTGACCGACGACAGTGACCTGCGCAAGCGTTACCAGCTGGCCGAGCGCCTGGCCGACCTGTTCGACCAATACCAGGTCTACCGCGCCGACTGGCTCAAGGAGTGGGCTGCAGGGGGCCATGTGCTCAACAGTGCTCGGGGCGAGCGCAAGCCCCTGGCCGCCGGCAATCGCTGGCAGGCCGAACTGTGGCGAGCGCTGCTGGAGGACGTAGGCGAGCAGGGCATGGCCCAGAGCCGCGCCGGCGTACACCAGCGCTTCATCGAGCGTATAAATCAACTCGAACACGCACCTGCCGGCCTGCCGAAACGAGTGATCGTCTTCGGTATCTCGTCTCTCCCGGCCCAGACGCTGGAAGCCTTGGCTGGCCTGGCGCGCTTCAGCCAGGTGTTGTTGTGCGTGCACAACCCCTGTCGCCATCATTGGGCCGATATCGTGGCCGACAAGGACCTGCTCAGGCACCAGTACAAGCGCCAGCAGCGCAAGCAAGGCATGCCCCTGGACCTGGACGACGAGTCTTTGCACCAGCACGCCCACCCTCTGCTGGCCGCCTGGGGCAAGCAGGGCCGCGACTATATCAACTTGCTCGACAGCTACGACGACCCTGGCAGCTACCGCGGCGTATTCAGCGATGGTCGCATCGACCTGTTCCAAGAGGCGACACCCGACAACCTGCTGCGCCAGTTGCAAGACGACATCCTCGAATTGCGCCCCTTGGCCGAAACCCGCGAACTGTGGCCGGCAGTCGACCCCGCCAAGGACCGCTCCGTGCGCTTCCATGTAGCCCACAGCCCGCAGCGAGAAGTGGAGATCCTCCACGACCAGATGCTCGCCCGCTTCAGTGCCGACCCCACGCTGCGCCCACGGGATGTCATCGTCATGCTCCCGGCGATCGACGACTACGCACCCCACATCCGTGCCGTCTTCGGCCAGCTCGAGCGCAGCGACCCGCGCTACATCCCGTTCACGCTCACCGACCAGGGCCAGCGCGGCCGCGAGCCATTGCTGATCGCGTTGGAACACCTGCTCAAGCTACCCGAAAGCCGCTTCGCCGTGAGCGAAGTGCTGGACTTGTTGGACGTGCCCGCCGTACGTGCCCGCTTCGCCATACAGGAAAGCGACCTGCCAACCCTGCACCGCTGGATCGAGGGTGCCGGCATCCGTTGGGGCCTGAGCGCCGAGCAGCGCGCCACCCTGGGCCTGCCCATGGGAATCGAGCAGAACAGCTGGCGGTTTGGCCTGCGACGTATGCTGCTCGGTTACGCCGTGGGTGTCGGCGAAGGCTGCGACGGTATCGAGCCCTATGACGAGATCGGAGGCCTCGACGCCGCGCTGATCGGCCCATTGGTGGCCTTGCTCGATGCTCTCGACGTGGCTTGCCAAGCCCTTTCGCAGCCCGCCAGCGCAACCGAGTGGGGCGAACGTCTGCAAGCGCTGCTGCGGGTATTCTTCCTGGCCGAGGACGAGCACGACGAGTTCCTCCTGATGCAACTGCAGGACTTGCGTGACACCTGGCTCGCCACCTGCGAAACCGTCGGCCTGCAAGACCCGCTACCGCTCACCGTGGTCCGCGAGGCTTGGCTCTCGGGTCTGGACCAGGGCAAGTTGTCCCAGCGGTTCCTGGCAGGGTCGGTGAACTTCTGCACCCTCATGCCCATGCGCGCTATCCCCTTCCGGGTGGTGTGCCTGCTGGGCATGAACGACGGCGACTACCCTCGCGCCCAACCGCCCCTGGACTTCGACCTGATGGCCAGCGACTACCGCCCAGGCGACCGTTCCCGACGCGAAGACGACCGCTACCTATTGCTCGAAGCCCTGCTCTCGGCACGTGACCAGCTGTATATCAGTTGGGTCGGGCGCAGCATTCGCGATAACAGCGAGCGCCCCGCATCGGTATTGATCGGCCAGCTACGCGACCACTTCGCCGCGGGCTGGACGCTGGCCGGTGCCAAATCTGGGGCCCTTGAAAACCCTGGCGAGCAGTTGCTGCACGCCCTGACCCAGGAACACCCGCTGCAGCCTTTCAGCCCCCGTTACTTCCAGAAGGGCAGCGCACTGTTCAGCTATGCCCATGAATGGCAGGTCGTGCATCAGACAATGGAGCCGACCTCGGCCAGCGACGACCCGCTACCGCCCTATAAGGATGAAGAGGCGCTGAGCCTTACCCACCTGCAGGACTTCCTCCGCCACCCCGTGCGGCATTTCTTCAGCCAGCGGCTGAAGGTGTTCTTCGAGGCCCTGGAAACACCGACACCAGATGAAGAACCCTTCGTCCTCGATGCCCTGCAACGCTACAGCCTCAGCGAAACCCTGCTGGGTGCGGCACTGGCCGACCCGGACAATGCCGAGCAAGCGCTGCAAGGCCAGGCGCGACGTTTACAGGCCTGCGGGCTGCTACCTTTAGCCGGTTTTGGCGAGATGCTCCAAGCCGAGCTGATCCAGCCCTTGCCTGACCTGCTGCAGCGCCACCGATACTTGCTCCAGCGCTGGCCTGACGTGGTGGAGGGCGCCCTGCCGATCCACTTCGAAAGGGGCGAGCAGCGCCTGGAAGGCTGGCTGGGCCGGGTCTACCAGGCCCAGGACCAGAGCCTGCTGAGCATCGCCACCGTGCCCAACACCTTGGGCGCAGGGCGCAACAGCGTCAAATGGCACCGGCTGGTACCCACCTGGGTCATGCACCTGGCCGCTTGCGCCGCCGGCTACCCCTTGCACAGCGCGATGGTCGCCAGCGACCGGACCCTGCTGCTCGACCCGCTGCCCCAGGCCCAGGCCGCGGAGCTGCTGGCCGACCTTTTGATCGCCCGCCAGGCCGGGATGAACGCACCCCTGCCCGTGGCCGCCAAGACCGCCTTCGCCTGGCTGGAGCAAAGTGACCCGGCCAAAGCCCTGGTTGCCGCAGAACGAGCCTATGAAGGCGATGGCCAGAATACCTTCGGCGAGCGCAGCGAAAGCCTGGCCTTGGCCCGCCAGTTCCGCGACTTTGCCGCGCTCTGCGCCGACGAGACCTTCGAAGGCTGGTGCGAAACCCTGTACCGTCCACTGTTCGCTGCGCCCTGGCAAACCCTGGGCGCCCCGGAGACTGCCGCATGACCCAGGCCCGCCCCTTGGCATTGAGCTTTCCGCTGCACGGCAGCCAACTGATCGAAGCCAGCGCCGGCACCGGCAAGACCTTCACCATTTCGGCGCTGTACCTGCGCCTGATCCTCGGCCATGGCGGCGAAAACGGCTTTGGTCGTGAGCTGCTGCCGCCGCAGATCCTCGTGGTGACCTTCACTGACGCTGCCACCAAGGAGCTGCGCGAGCGTATTCGCGCACGCCTGGCCGAGGCCGCACGTTTCTTCCGCGGTGAACTGACCGAGGCCGACCCGCTGCTGCACCTGCTGCGCGACGACTACCCCGCCGAACACTGGCCGCGCTGCGCGAGCCGGCTGGAGGTCGCGGTGCAGTGGATGGACGAGGCGGCGGTGTCGACCATCCACGGTTGGTGCCAGCGCATGCTGCGCGAGCACGCCTTCGACAGTGGCAGCCTGTTCACCCAGAGTCTGGAAACCGACCACAGCGACCTGCTGGGTCAGGTCATGCGCGACTATTGGCGACGCTTCTGCTACGGCATGCAAGGCCAAGCCCTGGCCTGGGTGCGCAGCCAATGGGGCAGCCCGGACGCCTTGCTGCCACGGATCCGCCCGCTGTTTGGCCGGGTGCGCGGTGACCTGGACGACGAACAGCCCCAGGCGCTGATCGAGGCCACCCTGCGCGAACGCGCCGCGCAGCTCTGCCAGCTCAAGGCCCCCTGGGGGCAATGGGCCGACGAGCTGCACCAGATTTGTCGCGATGCCGTCGCCAGCAAGCTGGCGGATGGTCGCAAACTGCAAGCACGTTTCTTCGAGCCCTGGTTCGACAAGCTGCGGGCCTGGGCCGGCGACGATCAGGTCCTGGAACTGGACTTGGGTACCGGCTTCACCCGCCTGACCCCAGCCGGCATGGCCGAGGCCTGGAAGTCCGGTACCCCGCCAGACCACCCCGCGTTGTTGGCCATGGAGAACCTGCGCGAACAACTGCAAGCGCTGCCCAGCCCTGATGCCCGTCTGCTCGAGCATGCCGCTGCCTGGGTGTCGGCGCGTTTCGAGGTGGAAAAGCGCCGGCGCGCCGAGATGGGCTTCGACGATATGCTGCTGCGCTTGGAGCATGCCCTGGCCAGCGAGTCCGGCGAGCGCCTGGCCGGCCTCATCCGGGAGCAGTTTCCCGTGGCCCTGATCGACGAGTTCCAGGACACCGACCCGGTCCAGTACGGCATCTTCGAACGCATCTACCGGATCAGCGAAAACCGCCGGGAAACCGGCCTGTTCATGATCGGCGACCCCAAGCAGGCGATCTACGCCTTCCGCGGCGCCGACATCTTCACCTACCTGGCTGCCCGCCGTGCCACCAGCGGCCGACTGCACAGCCTGGACACCAACTACCGCTCCAGCCAGGCCATGGTGGCGGCGGTCAACCGCGTGTTCCTTCAGGCCGAAGCTCGCCGCGAGGGGCGAGGGGCCTTCCTGTTCCGCGAAAGCGGCGACAACCCGCTGCCCTTCGTCGAGGTCCGCGCCAAGGGGCGCAGCGAGCAGCTGCTGGTCGACGGTCAACCCTGCGCCGCCTTGCAGTGCTGGCAGTTGCAGAGTGAAGAACCGGTCTCCAACACGCTCTACCGCCAGCAGCTTGCTGCCAGCTGCGCCAGCCACATCGTTGAGCTGCTCAACGGCGGCCAGCACGGCGTGACCGGTTTTCGTGACGCCCAGGGCTCGCTACGACCGTGCCAGCCATCGGATATCGCCATCCTGGTGCGTGATGGCCGCGAAGCCCAACTGATTCGTGCCGAACTGGCCGCCCGCGATGTACGCAGCGTGTACCTCTCCGACAAGGACTCGGTGTTCGCCGCCCAGGAGGCCCATGACCTGCTGATCTGGCTCAAGGCCTGTGCCGAACCTGACTCCGAGCGCCTGCTCAAGGGCGCCCTGGCCAGCCTCACCCTCGAGCTGCCCCTGGCCGAACTGGAGCGCCTGAACCAGGACGAGCGGGTCTGGGAAGGCTGGGTCATGCGTTTCCGCCTGTACCGCGACACCTGGCAGCGCCAGGGTGTGCTGCCCATGTTGCGCCGCCTGCTGCACGACTTCCAGCTGCCGCGCACGCTCATGGGCCGCAGCGATGGCGAGCGGGTGCTGACCAACCTGCTGCACCTGGCCGAGCTGTTACAACAGGCCGCCAGCGAGCTCGATGGCGAGCAGGCGTTGATCCGTCACCTGGCCGAACATCTGGCCAACGCCGGCCAGGCGGGCGAAGAGCAGATCCTGCGCCTGGAAAGCGACGAGCAACTGGTCAAGGTGGTGACCATCCACAAGTCCAAGGGGCTGGAATATCCGCTGGTCTACCTGCCCTTCATCTGCACCAGCAAACCAGTGGACGGCCAGCGCCTGCCGTTGACCTGGCACGACAGCCAAGGTCAGGCCCACCTGACCCTGACGCCGAACGAAGCGCAGATCGCCCGTGCCGATGACGAGCGCCTGGCCGAAGACCTGCGCCTGCTCTACGTCGCCCTGACCCGCGCCCAGTACGCCTGCTGGCTGGGCATCGCCGACCTCAAGCGCGGCAGCCAGAAGACCTCCCAGTTGCACAGGTCGGCCCTGGGCTACCTGTTGGGCGGTGGCGTGCCGCTGGCTGCGTCGGGCCAGCTGGCCGGCTGGCTGCAGGCCTTGCAGGCAGGCAGCCGCGACATCGCCTGCCTCGGCCTGCCCGAGCCGAGCGAGGACGTCTACCACGCCCCGCGCGATACACGCGAGCTGCTGCCAGCGCGCAAGCCGCGTCGGGCTGCCGCCGAACACTGGTGGATCGCCTCCTACAGCGCCCTGCGCGTGGGCGACCAGACCCTCGGTGCCGACAGCTCCCAAGCCCAGCAATTGCTGGACGATGAGCAGGCCGACACCCAGCTGCTGCGCGAAGTCCCGGTCGAAGGCGGTGACATCCACCGCTTCCCCCGCGGCCCGAACCCAGGCACCTTTCTTCACGGCCTGCTCGAATGGGCTGGCCGGGAAGGTTTCGCCGAGGTTAGCGCCCAGCCCGAGCTGATCAGGCGTACCGTCGGCGAGCGCTGCAACCGCCGCGACTGGACCGGCTGGATCCCGACCCTGGAACACTGGCTCGGCCAGTTGCTCACCGAGCCGCTGCCTCTGCAACCCCAAGGCCCGACCCTGACCCTCGCACATTTGCATCAATACCAGATCGAAATGGAATTCTGGTTCGCCAGCCACCAGGTAGATGCCGTGCGCCTGGACCAGCTGGTGGTGCGACATACCCACGGCAACGCCGCACGTCCTGCGGCTCTGCCGACCGTGCTCAACGGCATGTTCAAAGGTTTCATCGACCTGGCGTTCGAGCTGGACGGTCGCTACTACGTGGCCGACTACAAGTCCAATTGGTTGGGCCCCGACGCCCAGGCCTACAATGCATTGGCCATGGAGCAAGCGATCCTCGAGCACCGCTACGACCTGCAATACGTGCTCTACCTGCTGGCCTTGCACCGCCAGTTGCGCGCGCGCCTGCCCGACTATGACTATGACCGCCATGTCGGCGGCGCGGTGTTCATCTTTCTGCGCGGCGTCGGCAGCGCCGGCCACGGTTTGTATTTCGCCAAGCCGCCGCGTGCCCTGATCGAACAACTCGATGCGCTGTTCCGGGGCGCCCACGAACCCGAACAGCAAGACCTGTTTGCCGGAGCCGCGCCATGAGCCGACGCCTCGATGACCTATTGCCCACGCCCCTGCACGCTGAACAACTGGTGGCCCTGGCGCCCCTGCGCGAAAGCCGCGACCTGCTGGTGCTGCTCGACCGCTGGGTCGAGCGCGACTGGCTTCGGGCGTTGGACCGCGCGTTCGTCAATTTCCTCGAAGAGCGGGCCCCGGGCAGTGACCCCTTGCTGCTGCTGGCGGCGGCCCTGGCCAGCCACCAGCTTGGCCACGGTCACGTCTGCCTCGATCTGGAGCAAACCCTGGCCGAGCCGGATTTCGCCCTGTCGTTGCCCCCGGAGGGTGATGCCCTGGCCGGGCCTTTGCTGCTGCCCTCGCAGTTGCTCGCCGGCCTGGCCCTGGATACCTGGCTGCAACACATCGCTGCCAGCCCCCTGGTGGCGGCCGGGGACGCTCCCGGGCACGGCGCGAGGCCCCTGGTGCTCAGTGGCCGGCGCCTCTACCTGCGTCGTTACTGGAGCTACGAGCGGCGTATCGACCAGGCCTTGCGCCAGCGCCTGAGCCAGAACGAGCATATTCCGGCCGACCTTCCCGCGCGTCTCGAGCAATTGTTCGCAGGTGGCGCCCCGGCTGGCCAGGTCGACTGGCAGAAGCTCGCCTGCGCCCTGGCCACACGCGCAGCCTTCAGCATCATCACCGGCGGCCCGGGTACCGGCAAGACCACCACCGTGGTGCGTCTGCTGGCCTTGCTCCAGGCCCCGGCGGTGGAGCAGGGGCGCCCGCTGCGCATTCGCCTGGCGGCCCCGACCGGCAAGGCTGCCGCGCGCCTCACCGAGTCCATCGGTCAGCAGGTCGAGCGTCTGCAGGTCGGCAGTGAGGTGCGCGGGCACATCCCCACCGAGGTCAGCACTGTCCACCGCCTGCT
Source organism: Pseudomonas sp. FA-1 (assembly GCF_056856075.1). Taxonomy (NCBI): domain Bacteria; kingdom Pseudomonadati; phylum Pseudomonadota; class Gammaproteobacteria; order Pseudomonadales; family Pseudomonadaceae; genus Pseudomonas; species Pseudomonas sp. FA-1. Next base: position 629,960 of record NZ_JBWXTH010000002.1, on the reverse strand, counting down.
GGGCAGCCGCCCCGGCTCGCGACACTTTCGCCACCATGCCGGCAACCCGTTGCCGCTGGACGTACTGGTGGTCGATGAGGCCTCGATGATCGACCTGGAAATGATGGCCAATCTGCTCGATGCCCTGCCGCCCCGGGCTCGCCTGGTATTGCTGGGCGACAAGGACCAGCTGGCCTCGGTGGAAGCCGGTGCGGTGCTCGGTGACCTGTGCCGCGATGCCGAAGACGGGTGCTACTCCCCGGCGACCCAGGCCTGGCTGGAGCAGGTGGGCGGCCAGTCGCTCGAAGGCAGTGGCCTTGCGCCGGGCGATGCGCAGCGCAACCCCTTGGCGCAACAGGTGGTGATGCTGCGGTATTCCCGGCGTTTCGGCGAAGGCAGCGGCATTGGCCAACTGGCACGCCTGGTCAACCGCCAGCAAGCCCAGCAGGCACGTGACCTGCTGACCCTGCCGCCGGCCGATGTGTTCGGCCTGGCCCTGCGCGGTGAACACGACCGCGCCTTCGACCGCCTGTTGCTCGACGGCCTGGGGCGCGGCGACGACGGCCCCCAGGGTTACCGCAGCTACCTACGCACCATTGGCCGCCACCGCCCGGCGCCTGGCACGCCCGCCGACGATCCGCGCTGGGAACACTGGGCCAGCAAGGTGCTGCACAGCTTCGAAGACTTCCAGTTGCTCTGCGCGGTGCGCAAGGGCCCCTGGGGTGTCCAGGGCCTGAACGAGCGCGTGGCGCGAGTGTTGGGCAACGCCGGGCTGATCGACAGTCAGCAGCCCTGGTATGAAGGCCGGCCGGTACTGGTGACCCGCAATGACTACGGCCTGGGCCTGATGAACGGCGATATCGGCATTGCCCTGCGCCTGCCCGACGACCTGGGCGAGCCCGTGCTGCGCGTGGCCTTCCCGCGCAACGACGGTAGCGGCGGCGTGCGCTTTGTCCTGCCAAGCCGGCTCAACGAGGTGGAAACGGTATTCGCCATGACCGTGCACAAGTCCCAGGGCTCGGAGTTCAACCATACGGCGCTGGTCTTGCCCGATTCGCTCAACCCGGTGTTGACCAAGGAACTGGTCTATACCGGTATCACCCGGGCCAAGCACTGCTTCAGCTTGGTCGAGCCGCGTGCCGGGGTATTCGAAGAGGCGGTAGCACGTAAGGTGCGCAGGATTTCCGGGTTGATGCTGGAGAAAGTGTGACGTAACGCACATTCCTGAGGCCAAAGGCACTGTGCTATCGTTGCGCTAATTTCTTAAGGGATTTTGAGAGATTTCCTACATGGTGGCTGCCTCATCCTGGGGGCGCGTGTTGGGCCATGCGCTTTCGCCGGCGTTAGCCGCCCTGTTGCTGTTCGCTGGCCTTGCGCAGGCAGAAGCCCCGGCCAGCGCTGCCCAGGCTCAACAACGGGCCAAGGCCGTGACCCAGGTGGTACTGGGCATCCTCAGCTATGCCCGCTGGCCGGCCACCCCCGCGCCGCTGCGCCTGTGCCTGGTGGGCCCTACCGAATACGCCGATGACCTGATCAAGGGCAATGTGCAGAATTCCGGCCAACCGCTGGAGGTACGCCGCCTGCTGGCCGACGACGCACGCATCGCCAATGCCTGCGATGCCGTTTACATCGGCAAGCTGAACAGCGGGGAGCGCGAGCGGTTGTTCCAGGCCATCAATGGCCATCCGGTCCTGAGCATCAGCGAGGCCGATGATCCCTGCAGGGTTGGCAGCCTGTTCTGCCTGCGTGTCGGCGATGACCAGGTGGCCTTCGAAGTGAACCTCGACTCGGTGGCGCGTAGCGGTGTACGTATCCACCCCAGCGTGCTGCAGCTGTCGCGGCGCCGGGCGGTGCAGCCATGAAGCTCGCTGCCAAGCGCGGTACCCGCCCGACCCTGCGCTCGGTGCTGGGCCGTGGGCATTTGAGCGTAGCCCTGTTGGCGGTAGGCCTGGCGGGTATTTCCCTGACCTTGCTCGGTGTGCTCGCCCTGCGTGTGTATGCCAACCACAACCTGCACCTGATCGCCCGCTCGATCAACTACACCGTCGAAGCCGCCGTGGTGTTCAACGACGGCCCGGCCGCCAAGGAGGCCCTGGCGCTGATCGCGGCCACCGAGGAAGTGGCTGATGCAAAGGTGTTCAACCGCGACGGCGAGCAACTGGCCCACTGGCACCGCGACGACGACGGCATGTTCGCCCAACTGGAAGCCGAAGTGGCCCGCGCGTTGCTGGACGAGCCGATCAATCTGCCGGTGGTGCACCAGCAGCGTCAGGTGGGCCATATCGAACTGGTGGGGCAGGGCGGCAACCTGCTGCGCTTCCTGTTCAGCGGCCTGGCCGGGATCCTGTTCTGTACCTTGCTCAGCGCGGTGCTGGCCATCTACCTGTCGCGCCGGCTGTTCGGCGATATCGTCGGCCCGCTGCGCAGCCTGGCCAGCGTGGCCCACGCCGCCCGCCGCGAGCGCAGCTTCGACCGGCGCGTACCCGAGGCGCAGATCGCCGAGCTCAACGAGCTGGGCAATGACTTCAATGCCTTGCTCGACGAGTTGGAGGCCTGGCACAGCCACCTGCAGAGCGAAAACGAGAACCTTGCCCACCAGGCCAGCCACGACAGCCTCACGGGTCTACCCAACCGTGCCTTCTTCGAAGGGCGCCTGAGCCGCACCCTGCGCAACGCCGCGCGGCAGCGCGAGCACCTGGGGCTGCTGTTCCTCGACAGCGACCACTTCAAGCAGATCAACGACAGCCTCGGCCATGCCGTGGGCGACGAAGTGCTGGTGAGCGTCGCCAAGCGCATTCGCGCCCAGCTGCGTGAACACGATCTGGTGGCGCGCCTGGGCGGCGACGAATTCGCCGTGCTGCTGGCCCCGCTGCACGCGCGGGACGACGCCCAGCGCATTGCCGAAAAGATCGTCGAGAGCATGAAGGTGCCGATTCTGCTGGACGGCGGCAAGCAGATCACCACCTCGATGAGTGTTGGCATCGCCTATTACCCGGACGACGGCAACGACCCGGCCGGGTTGCTCAATGCCGCCGACGTGGCGATGTACCAGGCCAAGCGCGTGCGCCGTGGCCATTGGCAAGTGGCGCAGACGGACCGCTGCGCCACTGACATTGATAACAGGAGCTGAACCGTGATCCACCGTTTCCACGCATTGCGTTTTCCTTTGCTGGCCGTACTGCTGGCATTGCTGGCCCTGGGCGGCTGCCAGAGTGTGCCCCAGGGCCTTACGCCCGAACAGATCGCTACCCTCAAGCGCGAGGGCTTCGCTCCGACTGACGAGGGGTGGGCGTATGACCTTTCCGGCAAGGTGCTGTTCGGCAGTGACCTGGACAGCCTGAACAGCCAGAGCCGGGCGATCGTCGAGCGCATCGGCAAGGCCTTGCTGGCGGTGGGCATCCAGCGGGTGCGTATCGATGGCCATGCCGATGCCTCGGGCAAGGAGGCCTACAACCGGCAGTTGTCCGAACGCCGTGCGCAGAGCGTGGCGCGGGCAATGATCGGCATCGGCATGCAGCCGCAGAACATCCGGACTGTCGGCTTGGGCAGCAGCCAGCCGGTGGCCGACAACCGTACCCCGGCCGGGCGTACCGAAAACCGCCGGGTGTCGATCGTGGTGGCATCCAACTGAAAGGGCTGCGCCCTTGATCGCGGGACAAGCTCGCTCCCACAGGTATGGCGGTGTCTTTAAAAACAGCGCAGGACAGGTGGGAGCCGGCTTGCCGGCGATGGGGTGCGAAGCAGCCCCGCTCGATGTCAGGCGAAGCGCATATCCCGCGTCTGCCCCATCAGCAACGGCGCGTTTGCCTCGGTCACATCGCGAATGTAATCCCACAACAAGGTGATGCGCTTCAACTTGCGTAGGTCCTCCCGGCAGTACATCCAGAACTGCCGGGTAATCTCCACCTCCTGCGGCAACAGGTTGACCAACCGCGCATCCTGCGCCGCCAGGAAGCACGGCAGGATCGCCAGCCCACGCCCCTGCAACGCCGCCGTGTACTGGGCGATCACACTCGTGCTGCGCAGGTGCGCGTTGGCATTGGGGATCAGATTGGCCAGGTACAGCAGCTCCGAGCTGAAGGCCAGGTCATCGACATAACTGATGAACCGGTGGTTCACCAAATCGGCTGCCGTGCGGATCGGTTCGTGGTTGTCCAGGTACTCCTGGGTGGCATACAGCCGCAAGCGGTAGTCGCATAGCTTGCAACACACGTAGGGCCCATGCTCGGGCCGCTCCAGGGCGATGACGATGTCCGCCTCGCGCTTGGACAAGCTGATGAAGTGCGGCAGCGGCAGGATGTCCACCGAGATCGCCGGGTAGGCATCGACGAAATGGCTCAGTTGCGGGGTGACGAAAAAGCTGCCGAACCCCTCCGTGCAGCCCATGCGCACATGCCCCGACAACGCCACGCCTGAGCCGGACACCTGCTCGCAGGCCATGTGCAGCGTGCTTTCGATCGATTCGGCATAGCCCAGCAGGCGCTGGCCTTCGGCGGTCAGGACGAAGCCGTTGGTCCGTGATTTCTCGAACAGCAGCGTGCCCAGGGCGCCTTCCAGCGAGCTGATGCGCCGCGACACCGTGGTGTAGTCCACCGCCAGGCGCTTGGCCGCGCTGCTGGCCTTGCGGGTGCGCGCCACTTCCAGAAAGAACTTCAAGTCGTCCCAGTTCATTGAACTCAGGGAGGTGAGGTCTTTTTGCATGATGATCCGGTTTTTTTGTGCGTTCTTGTTGGATGTTTGCACATCTATACTCGAAAAAAGCCCCACGGCGCCACCCGCTGGCGATCTCGTTCCGACAATAATTCCAAGGAGAGCGCAGATGAACGCACCCCATACCCCAGACCAGGCCAAGGTCGAGCAGGTCAAGCTGCTGATCGACGGCCAGTGGGTCGAGTCCAAGACCACCGAGTGGCGTGACATCGTCAACGCGGCCACCCAGCAGGTGCTGGCGCGGGTTCCGTTCGCCACCGCCGATGAAGTCGATGCCGCCGTGGCCGCTGCCCAGCGAGCCTTCACGACCTGGCGCGACACTCCGATCGGCGCGCGTATGCGCATCATGCTCAAGCTGCAGGCGCTGATCCGCGAACACACCAAGCGCATCGCCCAGACCCTCAGCGCCGAACAGGGCAAGACCCTGGCTGACGCCGAAGGCGACATCTTCCGTGGCCTGGAGGTGGTCGAGCACGCCGCCTCCATCGGTACCCTGCAAATGGGCGAGTTCGCCGAAAACGTCGCCGGTGGTGTGGACACCTACACCCTGCGCCAGCCCATCGGCGTGTGCGCCGGCATCACCCCGTTCAACTTCCCGGCGATGATCCCGCTGTGGATGTTCCCCATGGCCATCGTCTGCGGCAACACCTTCGTACTCAAGCCGTCCGAACAAGACCCGCTGTCGACCATGATGCTGGTGGAGCTGGCGCTGGAAGCTGGCGTGCCGGCCGGTGTGCTCAACGTAGTGCATGGCGGCAAGCAGGTGGTGGACGCCATTTGCACGCACAAGGACATCAAGGCGATTTCCTTCGTCGGTTCCACCGAAGTGGGCACTCACGTCTACAACCTCGGCAGCCAGCACGGCAAGCGCGTGCAGTCGATGATGGGCGCCAAGAACCACGCCGTGGTGCTACCCGACGCCAACCGCACCCAAACCATCAATGCCCTGGTCGGTGCCGCCTTCGGCGCGGCCGGCCAGCGCTGCATGGCCACCTCGGTGGCGGTCCTGGTGGGCAAGGCCCGCGAGTGGCTGCCGGACATCAAGGCCGCGGCCAGCAAGCTCAAGGTCAATGCCGGCTGCGAGCCGGGCACGGATGTCGGCCCGGTGGTGTCCAAGCGCGCCAAGGAGCGTGTGCTGGGCCTGATCGAAAGCGGCATCAAGGAAGGCGCCAAGCTCGAGCTGGACGGCCGCGACGTCAAGGTCCCGGGCTACGAGCAGGGCAACTTCGTCGGCCCCACCCTGTTCTCCGGCGTGCGCACCGACATGCAGATCTACACCCAGGAAATCTTCGGGCCGGTGTTGGTCACCCTGGAAGTCGACACCCTCGACGAAGCCATCGCCCTGGTCAATGCCAACCCGTTCGGCAATGGCACCGGGCTGTTCACCCAGAGCGGCGCGGCGGCGCGCAAGTTCCAGAGCGAGATCGACATCGGCCAGGTCGGCATCAACATCCCGATCCCGGTGCCGGTACCGTTCTTCAGCTTCACCGGCTCACGCGGCTCCAAGCTCGGCGACCTGGGCCCGTACGGCAAGCAGGTGGTGCAGTTCTACACTCAGACCAAGACCGTCACCGCCCGCTGGTTCGACGATGACAGCGTCAATGACGGTGTGAACACCACCATCAGCCTGCGCTGAGCCATCAGCCTGCGCCAAGGAGAAAGTCATGCGTATCGCATTCATCGGCCTGGGCAACATGGGCGCGCCCATGGCCCGCAACCTGATCAAGGCCGGGCACCAGCTGAACCTGTTCGACCTGAACAAGGCCGTGCTGGACGAGCTCGCCGAACTGGGTGGGCAGGTCAGCGCCTCGCCCAAGGACGCTGCAGCCGCCAGCGACCTGGTGATCACCATGCTGCCGGCGGCAGCCCATGTGCGCAGCGTCTACCTGAACGACGACGGTGTGCTGGCCGGCGTGCGTCCCGGCACGCCGACCGTCGACTGCAGCACCATCGATCCGCAGACCGCTCGCGATGTGTCCAAGGCCGCAGCGGCCAAGGGTGTGGACATGGGCGACGCGCCGGTGTCCGGCGGCACCGGCGGCGCGGCGGCCGGCACCCTGACCTTCATGGTCGGTGCCAGCGCCGAACTGTTCGCCACCTTGAAGCCTGTGCTCGAGCAGATGGGCCGCAACATCGTGCACTGCGGTGAAGTCGGCACCGGGCAGATCGCCAAGATCTGCAACAACCTGCTGTTGGGCATTTCCATGATCGGCGTGTCCGAGGCCATGGCCCTGGGCAATGCACTGGGCATCGACACCAAGGTGCTGGCCGGCATCATCAACAGCTCCACCGGGCGTTGCTGGAGTTCCGATACCTACAACCCCTGGCCGGGCATCATCGAGACCGCCCCGGCGTCGCGGGGCTACACCGGCGGCTTCGGCGCCGAGCTGATGCTCAAGGATTTGGGCCTGGCCACCGAGGCTGCGCGGGTCGCGCACCAGCCGGTGATCCTGGGCGCCGTCGCCCAGCAGCTGTACCAGGCCATGAGCCTGCGCGGTGAAGGCGGCAAGGACTTCTCGGCGATCGTAGAGAGCTATCGCAAGAAGGATTGACGAGCGAGGTGAGTTTTATCGCGGGCCAGGTGGCTTTCCCCATGTAACTGCGCACCTTGGGGAAGGGCATCTGCCCCGCGATGTTTTTTTGCCTGTGACGCATTCCCTCGTGGGCGATTCGCAGAGAACAGTGGCTAATGCCGCGATCAAGGGCGACGGCGATATCGGGACCGCCGCTCCCACAGGGTTGGGTGATGTCGACTGGGTCAGGCGAACACGAAGTACTTGCGCACGGTCTCGACCACTTCCCAGGTACCCTTCAGGCCCGGCTCGATGATGAACACATCACCCGCTTTCAGGTGCTTGGGCTCTTCACCTTCCGGGGTGATGATCACGTAGCCTTCCAGGAAGTGGCAGAACTCCCACTTCTCGTAGTTGATCTCGAACTTGCCCGGGGTGCAGATCCAGGTGCCCATGATCTTGCTGCCGTCGGCAGACAGGTAGGCGTTCAGGTTGACCGTCTGCGGGTCGCCGCCGATGCGCTTCCACGGGGTGGCGTTCAGGGCCGGGATCGGGCAGGTTTCACGCAGGACGGTGATGAAATCGGACATGGCAGGCTCCAGGTAAATGGCTGAATGACACGCCACCATAGGGCCTGCGCTCGTACTGCAGTTGCCTGGGCTCGACACCCAGGTGCCTGGTTGCGCTATCGGTGGCCCGCCAGCGCGTTCACTTCCACGGTGACATGGGCCAGCTCCTCGTGGACGGCCAGGGCCTTGCGCACGTTATCCGCCTCCAGCGGCAAGCTGCTCGCCAGGCTGAGGATGCAGGCATACTGGTCCTTGCCCACGCGCCACACGTGCAGGTCGGTGATGGTGGCAGGCACCGGCAACTGGGCCACCACTTCGCGGATTTCCTCGACCACCGGTGCGTCCATCTCGGCATCGAGCAGCACGCGCCCGGTATCGCGCAGCAGGCCCTTGGCCCACACCGCCACCAGCACCGCACCCACCAGGCCCATTACCGGGTCCAGCCAGCCGGCACCCCAGAACTTGCCCGCCAGCAGCGCGACGATGGCCAGCACCGAGGTGGCGGCGTCGGCGATCACGTGCAGGTAGGCCGAGCGCAGGTTCAGGTCCTGGTGGTGGTGATGGCCGTGATGGTGATGATCGTGGTCATGATGATGGTGGTGGTCGTGGTCGTCGCGCAGCAGCCAGGCGCAGACAAGGTTCACGGCCAGGCCTACGACGCCGATGGCGATGGCTTGGTCATAGTGGATCGGCCCTGGTGTCAGCAGCCGTTCCACCGACTGGAACGCCATCAGGCCGGCCACGCCCAGCAAGAGCAGGGCACTGGAATAGCCGCCGAGGATCTCGATCTTCCAGGTGCCGAAGGCGAAGCGCCGGTCGCCTGCATAGCGCCGTGCCGCCGCATAGGCCAGCAGCGACAGGCCCAGGGCCAAGGCATGGGAGCTCATGTGCCAGCCGTCGGCCAGCAGTGCCATGGAGTTGAAGTACCAGCCGCCGGCAATCTCGGCCACCATCATCAGGGCCGTGAGCCAAACGGCCAAGCGTGTCTTTCGCTCGGCGCCCAGATTGCTGGTATGGAACTGATGGCTGTGCAGCCACTTGTCAGAGGTTTGCGCCACCATGGTTTATCATGCTCCAGAATGTGTGCGGCACATACTATACCCCAGTATACCTATGAAGGTGCGAGGCTGAATGGCACATACCATCAAGAGCAAGAAACAACTGCTGACCCGCGTGCGCAAGATCAAAGGCCAGGCGGCGGCTTTGGAGGCCGCGCTCGAGCAGGACAAAGACTGCCTGGGCATCCTGCAGCAGATCGCTGCGGTGCGGGGGGCGGTGAATGGGCTGATGGCCGAGGTCATGGAAGGGCATATCCGCGAGCACCTGGTGGCCGACGGGTTGAGTGCCCAGGCGCGGCAGGAAGAGGCCGACAAGGTGGCGGCGTTGTTGCGGTCTTACCTCAAGTGAGGTGATCTGGGGCCGGTGTAGGAGCGTGAACCTGAACATGACACGCCTCGGCCGCTTTGCGGGAATTGGCCATGGCGCATCAGTGATGTAGGGCTGCTTTGCAGCTCCCATACGGGGTAGCGCCAACAACATCGGATTTTCCCTCTTTCGCGTAGTCCGTTTCCGAAACATACTCTCGCCGCACTTCTGCCATTGCGATGGGTATTGTTCCCCCTCTAGTCTCGCCGGGTCGTTGCCAATTCAGCGACCGGGTTTAGCAGCCCATTCAATATCAGGCTCAAGTGCTCACCTCAGTGCGAAATCGCTTCGCGTCATGGTGGCTGTGTGCGGGGCACCTTCGGGTGCGCCGGGTGCCTGACTTGCCGGTCTGCTAACCCGTGCACAGCTGCCTCCATTCGTTTAGCAGCGATGGTCGGTAGCTCCATACTCGTCAGGAGCAGCCCTCATGAGAACAATTGTCCCCGCCCCACCTCCCCACTCCCTCGAAAACACCCTACTCATCGTGTCCGAGCACCTGGAATGCGCGTTCACCGTGGCCCAGCAAATGGCACGCCTCGACCCCAAACCGCCGACGCACGCGTTGAACGTGACGGTGATGCATGAAATCGATGCGGCCCGCAGCCTGGTCGAACTCACCCTGAGCCTGGCGCAAACACGTCATTGAGGTTGCCATGGACAAAGAACACACGACCCCAGGCATCGCGATGCTGCGGGTGAGCGAGGCGATCCCGGCGCTGATGCGGGTAATGCCGGGTATACCGGTGAGCGTGGCGCTGGAGCAGGCTTCGATCATGCAGGACTGCGTGCGGTACCTGACGCTTGAGTCAGCCCTGGCGGAGCAGGGGGGCAGCAACCTGATGTGGGCGGCCCATTACCTCAGCGGCATGGCCAAGGCGTTGATGGATGATGCAGCGGAAGGGCTTGAGGTGAACGGATCTTGAGCTGAGTGTTGCCTGTGCGATCGAGCGCCGCCCGCGCGGCGCTCGATCTCACAGGTACCCAAGCCGTTGGATCAACGCCCCGACGAAGCGGGGCTGAGCATCTCGATCATCTGGATATCGAAATCCCGCTCCAGGTACTCCATGCGCTGCTCGAAGAACTCACGCATATGTGGCAGGGCCGAATGCACGTCCAGGTCGGCCTTGCTGGCCCATACCTCGTAGAACACGAACAGGCTTGGGTCTTCTTTGTCGCGCAGCATGTGGTATTCGATGCAGCCCGGCTCCTGGCGGCTGGGCTCGACATAGGCCCGGAACAGCTGCTCGAAGGCTTCGGCCTTTTCCGGGCGGGTCTTGGCTTTGAGGATGAAGGCGTATTGCTCGGTCATGTGCATGGGCCTCGAAGGCAGTGAAGATGACTGCATTCTAAAGCAACAATATGTTTTTCATTCGTGTCCTTAGCGCAAATGTATTTTGCCATCGAGCCGCTTTTTCTCTGGTCCTCGCCTGCCTAATCTGCCGCCATCCATTCGACCTGCTCACGAGGCCCACCCATGAAAAAGATTCTCCTGCTCAACGGCGGCAAACGCTTCGCCCACTCCGACGGTCGCCTGAACGAGACCTTGCATGAAGCTGCCCTGGCCCACCTGGATCGCGCAGGTTTCGATGTGAAGCAGACCTTCATCGATGGTGGCTACGACGCCCAGGAAGAAGTCGAGAAATTCCTCTGGGCCGACGTGGTGATCTGGCAGATGCCCGGCTGGTGGATGGGCGCGCCCTGGACCGTGAAACAGTACATCGACGAGGTCTTCACCGCCGGCCACGGCAGCCTGTACGCCAATGACGGCCGTACCCGTTCCGACGCCTCGCAGAAATACGGCAGTGGCGGCTTGATCCAGGGCAAGCAGTACATGCTCTCGCTGACCTGGAATGCCCCACAGCAGGCTTTCGACGACCCGAGCGACTTCTTCGAGGGTAAGGGTGTGGATGCGGTGTACTTCCCGTTCCACAAGGCCAACCAGTTCCTGGGTATGACCGGCCTGCCGACCTTCCTGGCCGTGGACGTGATGAAGCGCCCGGATGTACCGGCGGCGCTGGCGGCCTACGAAGCGCACCTGGACCGGGTGTTCGGCAAGGCTTGGTGATGTTGTCGAGGCCCCATCGCCGGCAAGCCGGCTCCCACTGTCCTGCGTTCACCGCCAGCCTGTGGGAGCGGGCTGGCCCTGCGATTGGGCCGCGCAGCGGCCCCTTGCACCGATCCGTTTCACCCGCTATCTATCAGGGCTACTCCCACTCAAGGCCTACCGTGTGAAAACCCGATCCGAAGAACTCCAGGTATTCGTCGCCGTCATCGATTGTGGCTCGATCTCCGCCGCTGCCGAACAGATCGGCCAGACCCCCTCGGCGGTCAGCCGCACCTTGTCGCGACTGGAAACCAAGCTCGGCACCACGTTGGTCAACCGCACCACCCGGCGCATGGACCTGACCGAGGAAGGGCGTTTCTTCCTGGAGCGCTCGCGGCGCATCCTCGAGCAGATGGACGACATGGAAGAGCACCTGTCCATGCACAACCAGACGCCTTCCGGGCGCCTGCGCATCAATGCCGCAGCGCCCTTCATGCTGCACGCCATCCTGCCGTGGATCGGCGAGTTCCGCCGCCAGTACCCTGGCATCGAGCTGGAACTGAACACCGACGACCTGATCATCGACCTGCTGGAACAGAGCACCGACGTGGCCATCCGCATCGGCGACCTGGCCGACTCCAGCCTGCATGCGCGTTCACTCGGCTGTAGCCCGATCCAGGTGCTGGCCAGCCCTGACTACCTGGCACGCCACGGCACGCCGCAAACGGTCGAAGAGCTGAAGGACCATTGCCTGCTCGGCTTCAGCCAGCCTGAGTCGCTCAACCGCTGGCCGTTGCGCCATGCCCAGGGTGACCATTGGCAGATCCGCCCCAGCCTGATCGCCTCCAGTGGCGAGACCCTGCGCCAGCTGGCGCTGGCCGGCGAGGGCATCGTCAGCCTGTCGCACTTCATGAGCCATGAGGACATCCGTACCGGCCGCCTGCAGGTGGTGCTGGGCGAGTTCAACAACGGCTATCGCCAACCGATCCATGCGGTGTACTACCGCAATACAAAGTTGGCCCTGCGGATCCAGTGCTTTCTCGACTTCATTCAGGAAAAGCTGGCGGTATACACCAGCCAAGTTGTCTGAGCGCGACAGGGCTCTGATCATCATGTAGGAAATTTCTTCGGTGATTTGCTTAGTCGAAATGCTTCAGCCTTAATGACTGATCAAACTAACAACACCAAGGAAGTTTGCATGCGTATTGTCATGTTCCAGCCTATGGTCCTGGGGGCCGCGATCCTGAGCTGCTCCAGCGCATACGCGGTAACCCTGGAGGGCGGGGCGGTGGCCGCGCCCGATCAATATGGCGCACAAGTGGCCGCCGATATCCTCAAGAAGGGCGGCAACGCAGTGGACGCCGCCGTAGCCACGGCCTTCACCCTGGCGGTGACCTACCCTGAAGCCGGAAACATCGGCGGCGGCGGCTTCATGACCTTGTTCGTCGACGGCAAGCCGTACTTCCTCGACTACCGCGAAGTGGCGCCGAAGGCCGCCACCCGCAACATGTACCTGGACGAAAAAGGCGAGGTGATCGAGAACCTCAGCCTGGTCGGCGTGCGTGCGGCCGGTGTACCTGGCACGGTGATGGGCCTGTGGGAAGCGCACCAGAAGTTCGGCAAGCTGCCCTGGAGCGAGCTGCTGACCCCGGCCATCGGGTATGCGAAAAACGGTTTCAAGGTGGCCGAAAAACAGTACCAGTACCGCAACGATGCCCAGGGCCTGTTCAAGACCGCCACCAACTTCAACGACTACTTCGGCACCATGAAGGTGGGCGAGCTGTTCAAGCAGCCCGAGCTGGCCCAGACCCTGGAGCGCATTGCCGACAAGGGCGTGAGCGAGTTCTACCAGGGCAAGACCGCCGACCTGCTGGTGGCGCAGATGCAGGCCGACAAGGGCCTGATCACCAAGGCCGACCTGAAGGACTACAAGGCCGTGTGGCGCGAGCCGATGGCGATCAGCTGGCGCGGCAACATGGTCTACACCGCACCGCCGCCGAGCTCCGGCGGCGTGGCCCTGGCCCAGCTGCTGGGCATCAAGGAAGCGCGCGCGGCAGACTTCAAGGGGGTGGAACACAACTCGGCCAAGTACATCCACCTGCTGTCCGAAATCGAGAAGCGGGTGTTCGCCGACCGCGCCGACTACCTCGGTGACCCCGCCTTCACCCAGGTGCCGGTCGACAAACTGGTCGCCCAGGACTACCTCGCCAAGCGCGCTGCCCAGGTGAACCCGAGTGCCATCTCCAGGACCGAAGATGTAAAGCCGGGCCTGGAGCCGCACCAGACCACGCATTTTTCCATCGTCGACAAGCAGGGCAATGCGGTGAGCAACACCTATACCCTCAACCTGGACTACGGCAGCGGCGTCGTGGTCAAGGGCGCGGGCTTCCTGCTCAACGACGAGATGGACGACTTCAGCGCCAAGCCAGGCGCAGCCAACGCCTTTGGCGTAGTGGGCGGCGATGCCAATGCTATCGAGCCGGGCAAGCGCATGCTCTCGTCCATGAGCCCGAGCCTGGTGACCCGTGACGGCAAAGTGGCGCTGGTGCTCGGCACACCGGGCGGTTCGCGCATCTTTACGTCGATCTTCCAGGTGATGAACAACCTGTACGACTACCGCATGCCGCTGGAGAAGGCGGTGGCAGCGCAGCGGGTGCACCACCAGTTGCTGCCCAAGGACACCATCTACTACGACAGCTATGCGCCGCTGACCGGCAAGGTGGCCGATGAGCTGAAGCAGATGGGCTATGTGCTGGAGGACCAGGGGTGGGAGATGGGCGATATCCAGGCGATCCGGGTGACCGGGGAGCAGCTGGAAACCGCCTCTGACCCGCGTGGGCGGGGTGTGGGAATGATCGTCAAGTAATCCGGTAGCGGGGCTGCAAAGCAGCCCCAACCACTCAGACGCGGAACTTGCTCACCAGCATCTGCAGGTGCCCACCCAACCGCGCCAGCTCCACGCTGGACGCTGCCGTCTCGTCGCTGGCCGTCGCTGTCTGCTCCGACACATCCCGCACGTTCAGGATGCTGCGGCTGATTTCCTCGGCCACCGCGCTCTGCTCTTCGGCTGCCGCGGCGATTTGCTGGTTCATCGACTGGATGTTCGACACCGTGCGGGTGATGTTGTCCAGCGAGGCGCCGGCCTTGCGTGCCAGCTCGACGCTGCTGTCGGTCAGGCTGCGGCTGCCGTTCATGACGTCGGCCACCTGCTGGGTACCGTTCTGCAGGCTGGCCACCAGGCCTTCGATCTCTTCGGTGGACTGCTGGGTGCGCTGCGCCAGGCCGCGGACCTCGTCGGCGACCACGGCGAAACCACGGCCGGCCTCACCGGCACGGGCAGCTTCGATGGCGGCGTTGAGCGCCAGCAGGTTGGTCTGCTCGGCCACCGACTTGATCACGTCCATGACGCTGCCGATCTTCTGGCTTTCCTGCTGCAGCAGGGTCATGGCCTCGGTGGAGCGGTGCACTTCCTCGGCCAGGCGTTCGATCTGGCTGATGGCTTCGCCGACCACACGGTCACCGGCACGGGCTTCGTCATCGGCACCGGTCGCGGCGTGGGAAGCCTGCTCGGCATTGCGTGCCACTTCCTGCACGGTAGCGGCCATTTCATGCATGGCGGTGGCCACCTGGTCGGTCTCGACCTTCTGGCTGTTGGCGCCAGCGCTGGTCTGCTCGGTGACGGCCGAGAGCTGTTCGGCGGCGCTGGCGATCTGGGTGACGCCGTCGCGAATACCGGTAATCAATTCACGCAGGGTGGCGCCCATGCGGGCAATGCCCTGCTGCAGCACACCCAGCTCGTCGCGACGGGTGATACGCAGGTCCTGGGTGAGGTCGCCGCTGGCGATCTTTTCCACAGCATCCAGGGTTTCGCGCAGCGGGCGGGTGATCTGGCGGGTGATGAGCACGGCGGCCAGCACGCCGACCAGCAAGGCCAGGAGCGTGGCGATGGTCTGCAGGCTGCGGGCCTGGAGGCTTTCCTCGTCGCGCCGGTCGAGCTGGATCTGGTACAGCTGGTCGCTGCGCTTGACGATATCGGCGCCTTGCACGGTCATTTCCGCGCGGGCCACGGCGATCTGGGCCAGCGCCTCGCGGAACTGGGAAACGGCGGCGCGGTAGGCTTGCAGGCCGTTCTCGAACTGCTGCACGCGGGTTGCATCGTTGGGCAACTCACGCTTGAGGCCGTCGATTTCCGCCAGGGCGCTATCGAGTTGACGCAAGGCGGCCTGCTCGGCGTCGGCGCTCTGGTCGGCAATGTAGCTACGCACGTCCAGGCGCACCTGGGCCAGGGTCTGCTTGGCCTTGCTGACCACCTGGTACTGGGCCAGACGGGTGCTGTCGGCATCGGTGCTGGCGAGCACGTCGCGGCTGATCGCCTCGATCGGCTCGTTGGCCAGGGCGGCCGCCTTGCCCATGGCGTCGCGGGCGGCGAGGCTGGCGTTGTAGCCCTTGCGCATCTTGTCCAGCGAGACGCGGTACTCGCTGATGGTCTGGCCCTGTTCACGCAGCAGCTTGAGGTTTTCCGGGCTCTTGAAGGTATTGACCAGGTGCTGCTGCTGGGCGCCGAAGGCATCGAGCTTGGCCAGCACATTGGCCGCCGAGGTGTCGTCGCCGTTGGTCAGCATGTACTGCAGGCGCGCCACGCGCAGGTTGGTCAAGTCACTGTTGAGCTTGGTGATGTCGCTCATCCAGTTGCTGCGGTCGATCAGGCTGCCCAGGCTGGTCCAGCCGGTCAGGGCCAGAAGGCCGGTCAGAAGCAGGACCAGGCCGAAGCCCAGGCCGAGTTTGAGGTTGACGCTGATATTGGCAAACCAGCCGTTCATGGCACGCTCTCCAGAAATTGATTTCGCTCGCTTGATCTCCAATCGCTGGGCATTGTTGTTATCGGGGCCCGCTGATTCCTGTGCGGGTTATCGGCAGCTGGAGACGAAGCTGAAACGCTTTTTCAGCGGATTTGTAATCTGCTGAAAACGTTTGCGTTTTGGAGAGGTGGGGCTGCTTTGCAGCCCGTTCGCGGCACAAGGCCGCTCCTACAGGCACCGCGAAACTGTAGGAGCGGCCTTGTGCCGCGAACGGGCCGCAAAGCGGCCCTCATTCACAGACTACGCGCGCCGAAGGTATCGCAGCGGTTCACATCGCCACTGGAGAACCCGGCCTTGAACCAGCGCACGCGCTGTTGGGAGGTGCCGTGGGTGAAGGAGTCCGGCACTACGCGGCCCTGGCCCTGCTGCTGCAGGCGGTCGTCGCCGATGGCGTTGGCGGCGTTGAGGGCTTCTTCCACATCGCCCGGCTCCAGCCAGTTCAGGCGCTTCTGCGCCTGGTAGGCCCATACGCCCGCCAGGCAGTCGGCTTGCAGCTCCTGGCGCACCAGCAGGCCGTTGTCGCCTTCCATGCGCTGGCCGCTGCGCCGTGCGGCGTCGACCTTGGCCGAGACGCCGAGCAGGGTCTGCACGTGGTGGCCGATCTCGTGGGCGATCACATAGGCCTGGGCGAAGTCGCCGGCGGCGGCGAAGCGGGTTTCCATTTCGCGGAAGAAGGTCATGTCCAGGTATACCCGTTGGTCGGCCGGGCAGTAGAAGGGGCCCACCGCCGAGGAGGCGAAGCCGCAGGCGGAGTTCACCTGGCCGCTGAACAGCACCAGCTTGGGGTCGCGGTACTGCTTGCCGCCCTGGGCGAACAAGGCCTTCCAGGTATCCTCGGTATCGCCGAGGATCGAGGCGACGAATTCGGCCTGTTCGTCGTTGGCGGGCGGGGCCTTGCTGCCCACGCTGGTTGGCGCCTGTTGCTGTTGTTGTTCCATCTGCCCGGCGAGCTGGCCGAGGATCTGCAACGGGTCCTGCCCGGTGATCCAGCCGATGCCGACGATCAGCAGGATGGCGCCGAGCCCCAGGCCCTTGCCACCACCGAAGCGCATGCCGCCAGGGCCACCACCGCCGCCTCGGGCATCGACCACATTGTCGCTACGTCGGCCTTTTCGCCATTCCATGTACTGTTCTCCGAGGGCTTGTAACGTGAGGAGCAAGAGTAGCCAGTGCCGCGGCAACTGTCAGGCGGCTTGGGGCCGCTTTACGGCCCTTTCGCGGCACAAGGCCGCTCCGCAGGGGCCAGGTTCAACGCCGAACCAGCAGGACGCCGCTTTCCATGTGATGGGTATACGGGAACTGGTCGAACAACGCGCACCGCTCGATGCGATGGGTGTCGTGCAACTGGGCGATGTTCGCCGCCAGCGTCTCGGGGTTGCACGAAATGTACAGGATCCGCTCGAACCTGCGGGTCAGCTCGCAGGTGTCCGGGTCCATCCCGGCACGTGGCGGGTCGACGAACACCGTGCCGAAGTCGTAGCTTTTCAGGTCGATCCCTTCCAGGCGGCGGAACGGGCGCACTTCGTTCAGCGCCTGGGTCAGCTCTTCGGCCGACAGGCGCACCAGGCGTACGTTGCCCACGCCGTTCTCGTCGAGGTTGCTCAGCGCGGCATTGACCGAGGTCTTGCTGATTTCGGTCGCCAGCACTTGGCGTACCCGGGTGGCCAGGGGCAGGGTGAAATTGCCGTTGCCGCAGTACAGCTCCAGCAGGTCATCGTCGCGCTGGCCGATGGCATCGAACGCCCAGGTCAGCATCTTCTGGTTCACCGCACCGTTGGGCTGGGTGAATGCGCCCTCGGGTTGGCGGTAGCTGAACACACGGCCTGCGACGTCGAGCTTCTCCACTGCATAGTCACGGCCGATCACCAGGCGCTTGCCCTTGGAGCGGCCGATCAGGCTCACGCCCAGGTCGGCGGCCAGCTGGCGTGCGGCCGCTTCCCAGGCGTCGTCCAGCGGGCGGTGGTAGCACAGGGTGACCATGGCATCGCCGGCCAGGGTGGTGAGGAACTCTACCTGGAAGAGGCGGTTGCTCAGTGCTTCGCTGGCCTGCCAGGCGGCCTTCAGGCGGGGCATCAGCGCGTTGATGCGCTGGCTGGCAATGGGGAAGTCGTCGATCAGGATCGCCTTGTGCTTCTCGCCCGGGGCGAACATCGCGTAGTGGCGCTGGCCATCCTCACGCCACAGGCGGAATTCGGCGCGCAGGCGATAATGCTCGCGGGGGGAGTCGAACACCGCCGGCTCTGGCGCGCCGAAGGGCGCCAGGAATTCGCGCAGGCGCTCGACCTTGGCTTCGAGCTGCGGGGTGTAGGCGGAAGGGTCGAAGACAGCACTCATGCGTTGAACCAGCCCAGCTTGATGACGAACAGGATGGAAAGGATCACCAGCGCCGGGTTCAGGTCGCCGCGGCGGCCGGAGATCAGCTTGATGGCGGTCCAGGTGATGAAGCCGAAGGCGATACCGTTGGCGATCGAATAGGTAAGCGGCATGGCCAGCGCGGTGACCACCACCGGCGCGGCCTCGGTGACGTCGTCCCAGTTTATTTCCGCCAGGCCCGAGGCCATCAGCACCGCGACGAACAGCAGCGCCGGGGCGGTGGCGAAGGCCGGCACGCTACCGGCCAATGGGGCGAAGAACAGCGCCAGCAGGAACAGGACCGCCACCACGATGGCGGTCAGGCCTGTGCGGCCGCCGGCGCTCACGCCTGCGGCGGATTCGATGTAGCTGGTGGTGGTGGACGTGCCCAGCAGCGAGCCGGCCATGGCTGCGGTGCTGTCGGCGATCAGGGCACGGCCCATCTTCGGCATGTGGCCGTCCTTGCCCATCAGGCCGGCGCGCTTGGCTACGCCGATCAGGGTGCCGGAATTGTCGAACAGGTCGACGAACAGGAAGGCGAAGATCACGCTGATCAGGCCTACGTCCAGGGCGCCGGCGATGTCCAGTTGCAGGAAGGTCGGGGCCAGCGAAGGTGGCATCGACACCACCCCGGCGAATGGCGTGACGCCCATCAGGATCGACGCCAGGGTCACGGCGAGGATACCGATCAGCACGGCGCCACGAACCTTCATCGCTTCCAGGGCCACGATCAGGAAGAAGCCCAGGGTGGCGAGGATCGGCGCCGGTTGCTTGAGGTCGCCCAGGCCCACCAGGGTGGCCGGGTTGTCGACGACGATGCCGGCGTTATGCAGGGCGATCAGTGCCAGGAACAGGCCGATACCCGCGGCGATGGCCGAGCGCAGCGGCAGGGGGATGCTGTTCACGATCCATTCGCGGATACGGAAGATCGACAACAGGAAGAACAGCACTGCCGAAAGGAAGACCGCGCCCAGGGCCACCTGCCAGGTGTGGCCCATGTGCAGCACCACGGTGTAGGTGAAGAAGGCGTTCAGGCCCATGCCCGGCGCCAGGGCGATCGGGTAGTTGGCGATCACGCCCATGGTCACCGAGCCGATGGCCGCGGCCAGGCAGGTGGCGACGAAGATCGCGCCTTTGTCCATGCCAGTCTCGCCGAGGATGCTCGGGTTGACGAACAGGATGTAGGCCATGGCCAGGAAGGTGGTGACGCCCGCGAGAATCTCGGTGCGCACGTTGGTGTTGTGTGCTCTTAGTTGAAACAGCCTGTCCAGCATGCCCGCTCCCCAAGGCGCCCCCGGCGCCGTGAATGTATCGACCCCAATCAGCAAAGCACAGACCGTACCGGTTGCCGTGGTTTTCTGCGGGGCGGAAAAAAGCCGCGCATCATACCAGCATGGATGGCGAGGGCCTATGGCTACGGGACAGGGCGGGATATGCGGTTGTCTGTGCGGCTCTATCGCGGGCTTGCCCCGCGATTGAGTCGGTATGGTCAGCCGCCGTGCAGCCGGTCGCGCTGGGCCAAGGTCGGGAACAGCCTCATCCACGCCCCGGTCACCACCAGCGTACCCACTCCCCCCAGCACCACCGCCGGCACCGTGCCGAACCAGTGCGCCGTCAACCCCGATTCGAACTCGCCCAACTGGTTGGAGGCGCCGATGAACAAGCCGTTCACCGCGCTGACCCGACCACGCATCTCGTCCGGCGTCTCCAGCTGCACGAAGGCACCGCGGATGACCATGCTGATCATGTCCGCCGCACCCAGCACCACCAGCACCGCCAACGAGAACCAGAACGAAGTGGACAGGCCGAAGGCGATGGTCGCCACGCCGAACACGCCGACGGCGGTGAACATGGTCAGGCCGACCTTGCGCTCCACCGGGAAACGCGCCAGCCATAGCGACATCAGCAGCGCGCCCACCGCCGGTGCAGAGCGCAACAGGCCCAGGCCCCAGGCGCCGGTGAGCAGGATGTCCTTGGCGAATACCGGTAGCAACGCAGTGGCACCGCCCAACAGTACAGCGAACAAGTCCAGGGATATCGCTCCGAAGATGTCCGGGCGGCTGCGGATGAAGCGGATCCCGGCCAGCAACGACTCCAGGCTGGCGCGCCCGCGCTGGGCCACCTGCTGGCGGACATCGAGGCTCAGGGTGAGCAGACAAGCAATCACGTACAGCGCCACGGTCGGGCCATACACCCAGATACTGCCGAAGGCATAGAGCAAGCCGCCCACCGCCGGAGCGACGATGGTCGCCGCCTGGGTAGCCGAGGCCGAGGCTGCCACTGCCCGCGGGAACAACCCGGTCGGCACCACGTTGGGCAGCAGCGCCTGGGTGGCCGGCATCTCGAAGGACCGTGTGGCACCGAGCAGGAAGGCGAGGGCGAAGATCAGCTCGCGGCTGACGTTATCGGTGGCGCTGCCCACTGCCAGGGCCAGGGCGATCAGCGCTTGCAGGCTCTGGCACAAGGCGGCCACGCGGCGCCGGTCATAGCGGTCGGCGACGTGGCCGGTGTGCAACATGAACAGCACGCGCGGGGCGAATTCCACGAGCCCCACCAGGCCCAGGTCCAGCACGTTGCCGGTCAGCTGGTAGAGGTGCCAGCCGATGGCTACCGTGAGCATCTGGAAGCCACTGGCGGTGAACACCCGGGCCAGCCAGAAGGCCAGGAAAGGGCGGTGGTGGCGCAGCAGCTGCACAGCGGAATCGGACATCGGTAGGCCTTGACTTCGGCGTGATAGAAGGGTTGCAGGGTACCACCTGTTTGTAACAAATGGTTGCTGTTTGCCGGGTTCGGCACTTTTTCACCGCGCCCTGCAAGGCGGTGGGACAACTGGTCACGCGGCAATCAACCACACGGCTCGCCTGGCCATTCGGGTCTATGCTTCCCAACATTCGTTGACCTGGGTCAATCGTTCCAGGTGCAACGATCCGGCCGTTGGCCGCAATCCCTGCGATCGAACAGAACAATTCCAAAACGCCGCACTCGATAACCGTGGGGGCAGTGGGCGTCAGGGCCACGAGCCCGGACGCTGGATTACCTGAAGAGGAAGCACTATGTTCGGTTTAGAGGCCTTGGAGCTCGCCCGAATCCAGTTTGCGTTTACCGTGTCCTTTCACATCCTGTTCCCGGCCATCACCATTGGCCTGGCGAGCTACCTGGCAGTCCTCGAAGGCCTCTGGCTGAGGACCCACAACAACGTCTACCGTGACCTCTACCATTTCTGGTCGAAGATCTTCGCCGTCAACTTCGGCATGGGCGTGGTCTCGGGCCTGGTCATGGCCTACCAGTTCGGCACCAACTGGAGCCGCTTTTCCGACTTTGCAGGTGCCATCACCGGCCCCTTGCTGACGTATGAAGTCCTCACCGCCTTCTTCCTCGAAGCCGGTTTCCTGGGCGTGATGCTGTTCGGCTGGAACCGCGTGGGCCGAGGGCTGCATTTCTTCGCCACGGTGATGGTGGCGCTCGGCACCCTGGTCTCGACCTTCTGGATCCTGGCGTCGAACAGCTGGATGCAGACCCCTCAGGGCCACGAGATCATCGATGGTCGGGTGGTACCGGTGGACTGGCTGGCGGTGATCTTCAACCCGTCCTTCCCCTTCCGCCTGATGCACATGGCCACCGCCGCGTTCGTGTCCACGGCCTTCTTCGTCGGTGCTTCGGCGGCCTGGCACCTGCTGCGCGGACGTGATAACCCGGCGGTGCGCAAGATGCTGTCCATGGCGATGTGGATGGCCCTGATCGTGGCGCCGATCCAGGCGGTGATCGGCGACTTCCATGGCCTGAACACCCTCAAGCACCAGCCGGTGAAGATCGCGGCCATCGAAGGGCACTGGGAGAACAAGCCCGGTGAATCGACCCCGTTGATCCTGTTCGGCCTCCCCGACATGGACGCCGAGACCACCCGCTTCAAGATCGAGATCCCGGCGCTGGGCAGCCTGATCCTCACCCACAGCCTCGACAAGCAGGTACCGGCGATGAAGGAGTTCCCGCCAGAGGATCGCCCCAACTCGACCATCGTGTTCTGGTCGTTCCGGGTCATGGTCGGCCTGGGCCTGCTGATGATCGCCGCCGGCTTCTGGAGTCTGTGGCTGCGCAAGCGCGGCACCTTGTACAGTTCGCGGCCGTTCCTGCACTTCGTGCTGTGGATGGGCCCTTCGGGCTTGATCGCCCTGCTGGCCGGCTGGTTCACCACCGAGATCGGGCGCCAGCCGTGGGTGGTCTACGGCCTGATGCGCACCGCCGATGGTGTCTCCAACCACAGCTACGGCCAGCTCGGCCTGACCTTGGTGATGTTCGTGGTGGTCTACTTCGCCCTGTTCGGTACGGGCCTTGGCTACATGATGCGCCTGGTGCGCAAGGGGCCGAAGACCGGCGAGGGCGACGAGCCCAACCCTGGCGGGCCTGGCCAGAAACGTACGCCGGCGCGACCGTTGTCCGCCGCCGATGAAGGCCATGAGGCCGACTCTGCCAGCTTGAGCAAGGGGAACTGAGCCATGGGTATCGACCTTCCGTTGATCT
The DNA here is from genome assembly GCF_056856075.1 of Pseudomonas sp. FA-1. Taxonomy (NCBI): domain Bacteria; kingdom Pseudomonadati; phylum Pseudomonadota; class Gammaproteobacteria; order Pseudomonadales; family Pseudomonadaceae; genus Pseudomonas; species Pseudomonas sp. FA-1. The sequence goes on along the minus strand of NZ_JBWXTH010000002.1, from coordinate 606,991 downwards.
GGGCCGTGATCATCATCTTCGGCGTCATGATGTACGTGGTGATGGACGGCTTCGACTTGGGCATCGGCATGCTCTTCCCCTTCGTCAAGGGCGAGCGTGACCGTGATGTGATGATGAACACTGTCGCCCCCGTGTGGGACGGCAACGAGACCTGGCTGGTGCTGGGCGGGGCCGGGCTGTTCGGCGCCTTCCCGATGGCCTATTCGGTGGTCCTCGAGGCGTTGTACCTGCCGTTGATCCTGATGCTGGTGGGGCTGATCTTCCGCGGTGTGGCCTTCGAATTCCGCTTCAAGGCCACGGCCGAGAAGCGTCATATCTGGGACAAGGCGTTCATCTGGGGCTCGCTGGTGGCGACCTTCTTCCAGGGCGTGGCCCTGGGCGCCTTCATCGAGGGCTTCAAGGTGGTGGACCGGCACTATGCCGGCGGCACCCTGGACTGGCTGACGCCCTTCAGCCTGTTCTGCGGCGTGGGCCTGATCGTTGCCTACACCCTGTTGGGCTGCACCTGGCTGATCATGAAGACCGAAGGGCCGTTGCAACAGCAGATGCACGACCTGGGCAAGCCTCTGGCGCTGGTGCTGCTGGCGGTCATCGGCATCGTCAGCCTGTGGACGCCGCTGGCCTACCCGCAGATCGCCGACCGTTGGTTCAGCATGCCGAACCTGATCTGGTTCATGCCGGTGCCGATCCTGGTGTTGGTGACCTTCTACGGGTTGCTGCGGGCGGTGGCACGCAATGCACACTACACGCCGTTCCTGCTGACGCTGGTATTGATCTTCCTGGGCTACAGCGGCCTCGGGATCAGCCTGTGGCCGAACATCATCCCGCCATCGATCTCCATCTGGGACGCTGCGGCACCACCGCAGAGCCAGGGCTTCATGCTGGTGGGGACGTTGTTCATCCTGCCGTTCATCCTCGGGTACACCTTCTGGAGCTACTACGTGTTCCGCGGCAAGGTCACTCATGAGCACGGCTATCACTAGGGAGGCCCGGTGATGATGGTTGAAGAGAAGAAACCGCTCTGGCAGCGCTTGGGCTGGCTGGTGCTGATCTGGGCGGGGAGTGTGGCAGCACTGGGCATCGTGGCCTGGCTGATGCGGATGTTCATGAGTGCGGCGGGGTTGAGCACCCACTGAGTCATCGGGGCCGCTTTGCGGCCCTTTCGCGGGGGGCCGCCCCCCCCCCCCCCCCCCCCCCCCCCCCCGGGGGGGGGGGGGCGGGCCCCGCGAAAGGGCTGCAAAGCAGCCCCAAAAAAAATTACTTGCGGGCCTTGAGGATCACGAACTTCGGTGTCGCCGCCACCTGCTCCACACCCCGGAACAACCGCCCCAGCTTGCTGTGATAGCCCAGGTGGCGGTTGCCTACGATATAAAGCGCCCCACCCACCACCAGTGCTTCGCGGGCCTGCTGGAACATGCGCCAGGCGAGGAAGTCCCCTACCACCTGCTGCTGGTGGAACGGCGGGTTGCAGAGCACCACGTCCAGCGACTGTTTTTCCTGCCCGGCCAGACCATCGGCAGGGTGGATCTCCACGTCTCGATCCCCGAGCGCGGCGCGCCAGTTCTCCTGGGCCGACTGCACCGCCATGTACGACTCGTCCACCAGGGTGTAGTGCGCATCGGGGTTGGCCAGGGCGCTGGCGATCGCCAGCACGCCATTGCCGCAGCCAAGGTCGGCCACGCGTGCCTGGCCCAGGTCGCGGGGCAGGTGGGGCAGGAAGGCACGGGTGCCGATGTCCAGCCCTTCGCGGCAGAACACGTTGGCATGGTTGACCAGCTCCAGGGGCGGCGTGTCCAGGCGATAGCGGCTGGGGTAGGGCGAGCGCGCGGCAGGGCGTTCGGTGACGGTCGCGGTGAGCAGGCGCGCCTTCTTCTGCGCCAGCGAAGCCTGCACCGGGCCGATGTACTTCTCCATCAGGTCGCCTGCGGCACGGGGCAGGTGCTTGATCATGGCGCCGGCGATCACTTGGGCGCCTGGGGCCAGGTGGCCTTGCAGACGGATCAGTTGCTCCTCGAGCAGGGCCAGGGTCTTTGGTACGCGTACCAGCACGCGGTCGAATGCCCCCTGCCAGGCCTCGCTGGCCGGCACGAAGGGTACGGCGTCGAACGGCTTGCCGTTGCGTACGAGGTTCTTTTGCAGCGCCAGGTGGCCCAGGTGCGAGTCGCCGCTGCTGGTCACTGCTACGTGGCCGACCAGGCTGGCGGCCAGGGCACCGAAGCTGTCGTTGAGCACCAGCACCCGGCAATCGGCGGCAGGCGCCTGGCTGGCCAGGTGCGCCAGCAGGTACTCGTCGGCTGCGTCGAAGGCTTGCAGGGGATCGTTGGCCTGGTCCGGCTGGCGGATCAGGTCAAGTTCGGCGAAGGGGCTGGTCAGCAGGGGCATGGCGTAGGGCTCGGTGCGGATCTGCTCGGCGCAGACCACGACGAGCTTCAGGGGCGTGATTCTACAGGGCTTTGCCGCCGACTTGTACGACGAGGCCCTACAAACCGTCGGTGTTCATCCCTGGCGCTTTGCGCGACACTGGGCGCACCTGCCCGATGGAGTCCGTCATGACCGCCAGCGCCGACAAGTTCACCCGCCAGACCCTGCTCGACGTCCAGCCGTTGACCCCCAGCCTGTTCACCTTGCGTGTCACCCGCGACGCAGGGTTTCGCTTTCGCGCCGGGCAGTTTGCCCGCCTGGGCGTGACCAAGGCCGATGGCAGCGTGGTATGGCGGGCCTATTCGATGGTCAGCGCCCCCCATGACGAGTTTCTCGACTTCTTCTCCATCGTCGTGCCGGGTGGTGAGTTCACCAGCGAGCTGAGCCGTCTGGGCGAGGGCGACAGCCTGCTGATCGACCGCCAGGCCTTCGGCTACCTGACCCTTGACCGCTTCGTCGGTGGCCGCGATCTGTGGCTGCTGGCCACCGGTACCGGCATCGCGCCGTTCATGTCGATCCTGCAAGACTTCGAGGCGTGGGAGCGGTTCGACAACATCAAGCTGGTGTACTCGGTGCGCGAAGCGAAGGAGCTGGCCTACCTGGACCTGATCGCAGGGCTCGAGCAGCGCGACTACCTGGCGGAGTTCGCGGGCAAGCTGCAGTTCATCCCGGTGGTCACCCGCGAGCAGCACCCGGGGGCATTGAACGCGCGGATCACCACATTGATCGAAAACGGCGAGCTGGAAAGGGCGGCGGGGCTGGCGCTGTCGCCGGAGCATTCGCGGATCATGCTGTGCGGCAACCCGGACATGATCGACGACACACGCAAGGTGTTGAAGGCGCGTGACCTGCAATTGAGCCTGAGCAAGCGGCCGGGGCAGGTGGCGGTGGAGAACTACTGGTAACGCGGTGCTGGATTCATCGCGGGACAAGCCCGCTCCTACAAAGGTTGCACGATTCCTGTAGGAGCGGGCTTGTCCCGCGATAGGGCTGCGAAGCAGCCCCCACAGGCTTACTGCCGGTTCTGCGCCTTGAGCAAGTCGCGAATCTCTGTCAGCAGGGTTTCCTCGGCGCTCGGTACGGGCGGGGCGCTCGGGGCCACGGCTTCCTCGCGCTTGAGGCGGTTGATCGCCTTCACACCCATGAAGATGGCGAAGGCCACGATCAGGAAGTCGATCACGGTCTGGATGAATTTGCCATAGGCCAGCACCACCGCAGGCACATCACCCTCGGCTGCCTTGAGCGTGATCGCCAGGTCGCTGAAGTCCACACCACCGATCAACAAGCCCAGCGGAGGCATGATCACGTCACCCACGAAGGACGATACGATCTTGCCGAAGGCCGCGCCGATGATGATACCGACTGCCATGTCGACGACATTTCCCTTGACCGCGAAGGCCTTGAATTCACTGAGCATTCCCATGGTTTATTCCTTGTAACAAATGGAGAGGTATTCGCAGTTTAAGCCAGCAATTCGCTTCATGCGTTGCGGTGCGGCTACAGACTACGTTTAGTGCGAATAGTTTTGTCGTCTCAAGACGCGTTCGAGACACGTCCGGCTCGGCTATCATGGCGATTTTTCCAGGAGACTGAGCCCATGGCCAAGGCCAAGCGCTTGTATGGCTGCACCGAGTGCGGCGCGACCTTCCCCAAATGGGCCGGCCAATGCGGCGAATGCGGGGCCTGGAACACCCTGGTCGAGACCATGATCGAAAGCGGCGGTGCCGCGGCACCTGCCGGGCGCACCGGTTGGGCCGGGCAGCAGGCACAGATCAAGACCTTGGCCGAGGTCAGTGTCGAGGAGATCCCGCGCTTTACCACCAGCAGTGCTGAGCTGGACCGTGTGCTCGGCGGCGGGCTGGTGGACGGATCGGTGGTGCTGATCGGTGGTGACCCGGGTATCGGCAAGTCGACTATCTTGCTGCAGACGCTGTGCAACATCGCCACGCGGATGCCGGCTCTATATGTCACCGGTGAGGAGTCCCAGCAGCAGGTGGCCATGCGCTCGCGCCGCCTGGGCCTGCCTCAGGACCAGCTCAAGGTCATGACCGAGACCTGCATCGAGTCGATCATCGCCACCGCGCGACAGGAAAAACCGCGGGTCATGGTCATCGACTCGATCCAGACCATCTTCACCGAACAACTGCAGTCGGCCCCTGGCGGCGTGGCCCAGGTGCGCGAGAGCACGGCCTTGCTGGTGCGCTATGCCAAGCAGAGCGGCACGGCGATCTTCCTGGTCGGCCATGTGACCAAGGAAGGCTCCCTGGCCGGCCCGCGCGTGCTCGAGCACATGGTCGATACGGTGCTGTACTTCGAAGGGGAATCGGATGGGCGCCTGCGCCTGTTGCGAGCGGTGAAGAATCGCTTTGGCGCGGTCAACGAGCTGGGCGTGTTCGGCATGACCGACCGAGGCTTGAAGGAGGTATCCAACCCGTCGGCGATCTTCCTCAACCGCACCCAGGAAGAAGTCCCCGGTAGCGTGGTCATGGCCACCTGGGAGGGCACCCGGCCGATGCTGGTGGAAGTGCAGGCGTTGGTGGACGACAGCCACCTGGCCAACCCTCGGCGTGTGACCCTGGGCTTGGACCAGAACCGCCTGGCCATGTTGCTGGCGGTCCTGCACCGCCATGGTGGTATTCCCACCCATGACCAGGACGTGTTCCTCAATGTGGTGGGTGGGGTGAAGGTGCTGGAGACCGCTTCGGACCTGGCCTTGCTGGCCGCGGTAATGTCCAGCCTGCGCAATCGCCCGCTGGCCCATGGGCTGCTGGTGTTCGGTGAGATCGGCCTGTCGGGCGAGGTGCGCCCGGTGCCCAGCGGCCAGGAGCGCCTGAAGGAAGCCGCCAAGCATGGCTTCAAACGGGCCATCGTGCCCAAGGGCAACGCACCCAAGGAGGCCCCGGCGGGGTTGCAGGTCATTGCCGTGACGCGCTTGGAGCAGGCGCTGGATGTATTGTTCGAATAGGACGCGCCGTTGCTGGGGCTGCCTTGCAGCCCTTTCGCCCCCATTTATAAAGAAAAAGGGGAGCCGACGATGCGCATCGGCTCCCCTCGATCACCCCAGCGGGTGATCAGTGCTCGGCTAACGCCTTGCGCCGTGGCGCTTCGTTGCCGTGCTCGTCGAGTTCCATCACCGGTACTTCGTTGCCATCGGCATCGAAAAGCTTGCCATCCTTGAAGTAATCACCATCGCGCAGGCACGAGATGTCCGAATACTGGATGGTGCGCTCGTAGCCGGCGGCGAATACCGATTGCTGGTCCGAGTTGCCGGTCTTGAAGTGGTTGAAGATCAGGTTCAGCAGGATCGCCATGATCGCCGCGGAGCTGATGCCCGAGTGGAAGATGGTTTCGAACCAGCTCGGGAAGTGGTGGTAGAAGGTCGGTGCGGCGATCGGGATCATGCCGAAGCCCAGGGAGGCGGCGACGATGATCAGGTTGACGTTGTTCTTGTAGTTGACCGTCGCCAGGGTGCGGATGCCACTGGCCGCCACGGTGCCGAACAATACGATGCCCGCACCACCCAGTACCGGGGTCGGTACCGCGGCAATCACCCGGCCCATGATCGGCAGCAGGCCCAGTACCACCAGGATCACGCCGCCTGTGGCCACCACGTAGCGGCTTTTCACACCGGTCACGGCCACCAGGCCCACGTTCTGGGCGAAGGCACTCTGGGTGAAGGAGCCGAAGATCGGTGCCAGGATGCTCGAGGCCATATCGGCGCGCAGGCCGTTGCCCAGGCGCTTGGAGTCGACCTTGGTGTCGATGATCTCACCTACGGCGAGGATGTCCGCCGAGGTTTCCACCAGGGTCACCATGATCACGATGCACATCGACAGGATCGCGGCGATGTGGAAGGTCGGCATGCCGAAGTGGAAGGGGGTGGGGAAGGCGAAGACCGGGCCTTCGGTGACCTTGCTGAAGTCGGTCATGCCCAGGGCCCAGGCGATCAGGGTCCCGATCACCATGGCCAGGAGGATCGACAGGCGCGAGATGGTCGCGCTGCCCAGTTTGCTCAGCAACAGAACGATGGCGAAGGTCAGCGCCGCCAGGCCGATGTTGGCCACGCTGCCGAACTCCGGCGATGCGCTATTGCCGCCCATGACCCAGCGCGCGGCGACCGGCATGAGCGTCAGGCCGATGGTGGTGATGACGATACCGGTCACCAGCGGCGGGAAGAACTTGGTGATGCGCGAGAACACCGGGGTGATCAGGAAGCCGATGAGCGAGGCCGCCATGACCGCACCGAGTACACCTGGCAGGCCACCGCCATCCTGGCTGCTGAGGATCGCGCCCATGGTCGCCACGCCTGCGAACGAAACCCCTTGAACCAGCGGCAGCTGGCAGCCGAAGAACGGCAGGCCCAGAGTCTGCAGCAAGGTTGCCAGGCCACCGGCGAACAACGAGGCGGCGATCAGAATGCCGATTTCGGCCGGGGCCAGGCCGGCAGCCTGACCCAGGATCAGGGGTACGGCGACGATGCCCCCATACATGGTCAATACATGTTGCAGACCATAAGCCAAGTTGGCACCAAGCCCGAGATTTTCATCTTCGGGACGCTTGGTGGGAGACGTGCTAGGGGACGTAGTCATGGAGCAGGCTCACTTGTTTATTGTTGTGCCGCTACTGTAGACAATTCCTACAAACAAATACTACAGGAATTGTATACAAGATTTTGATCGGAGCACCAACCGGGGTAACCGCCGGGCGCGGTTCAAGTGAATGCAGAATGCGTTCCAAGGTGGCAAAGGCGGTACTAGAGGGGTGTGTACAACCCACTATACCCAGCGCAGAAAGCTGTCTGGGTAGACAGGAAACACTTGGGGGTTAGAACGTTAGCAAGCTAAGAGATATCAATATTCGATGAGTTCGCGCAGTTCACGCATCATTTCAGTGCTGTCGGCCACGTTCAGCTCAACAAGACGGTGCAAATGGCTCATCGAATCGATATCGATGTAGAGGCAGACGAAGCCCAGCCGCGTAGGTTCTTCGTGGCGCAGCTCCACTTGCATGCGCACTTGGGTGTCCGTGTCGAGGTGGACGATGGCATCGAAATCCTGGGTGAGGTCGGCGTCCCATGGGGAGGGGCGCTCGATCAGCAGGCCCTTGAGCGACAGGTCCAGGAGCTTGACCGGCCATCGCTTGAGGCCTTGGCGCAGCTCGGTGGGCGCATCGAAGTCGATGCGCAGGAAACGGCGGCGTTCATCATGTTCGCTCATGGGGCGGCCCTCCTGAGGGTACTTCCTGACTATAGTTGATGGTGTGTGTCGTTCAGGTACCGCAATCAGGCCGCGAAGGCTCTAGACCAAAGCAAGTATGGCAATGCGCGATGAGTGGCCCTAGACTCGATGGGCGGTCTTTTCCAATCCACCAGCTGGAAGCAAACCATGAACAACAATAATAGCCTGCTACGCCACATTCCGTGGCTGGCGCTGGCAGTCATAGGCGCCTGTGCGCTGGGCGTGGTCGCCCTGCGTCGCGGCGAGGCGATCAACGCCTTGTGGATCGTGGTCGCGGCAGTGGCCCTCTACCTGGTCGCCTATCGCTACTACAGCCTGTTCATCGCCACCAAGGTGATGCAGCTCGATCCTCGTCGGGCCACCCCGGCGGTACTCAACAACGATGGCCTGGACTACGTCCCGACCAACAAACACATTCTGTTCGGCCATCACTTCGCCGCCATTGCCGGCGCCGGCCCCCTGGTGGGCCCGGTGCTCGCGGCGCAGATGGGCTACCTGCCCGGCACGCTCTGGCTCATCGCCGGCGTGGTCCTGGCCGGTGCGGTGCAGGACTTCATGGTCCTGTTCCTCTCCACCCGTCGCAACGGCCGGTCCCTGGGGGACATGGTCCGCGAGGAGATGGGCCGTATTCCGGGCACCATCGCCCTGTTCGGCTGCTTCCTGATCATGATCATCATCCTCGCGGTGCTGGCGCTGATCGTGGTCAAGGCACTGGCCGAGAGCCCATGGGGCATGTTCACGGTGATGGCAACCATCCCGATCGCGATGTTCATGGGCGTCTACATGCGCTACATCCGCCCGGGCCGCATCGGCGAGATCTCGGTCATCGGCGTGGTCCTGCTGCTGCTGTCGATCTGGCTGGGGGGCCAGGTGGCGGCAGATCCCACCTGGGGCCCGGCGTTCACCTTCACCGGCGTGCAGATCACCTGGATGCTGGTGGGCTATGGTTTCGTCGCCGCTGTACTACCGGTATGGCTGGTACTGGCGCCGCGTGACTACCTGTCGACCTTCCTCAAGATCGGCACCATCGTGGGCTTGGCCATCGGTATCCTGATCATCGCACCTGAGCTGAAAATGCCGGCCCTGACCCAGTTCACCGACGGTACCGGCCCGGTGTGGAAGGGCACCTTGTTCCCGTTCTTGTTCATCACCATCGCCTGTGGTGCGGTGTCCGGCTTCCACGCGCTGATCTCCTCGGGGACCACGCCCAAGCTGCTGGACAACGAGGTCAACGCCCGCTACATCGGCTACGGCGGCATGCTGATGGAGTCGTTCGTCGCCATCATGGCCATGGTCGCTGCCTCGGTCATCGAGCCGGGCGTGTACTTCGCCATGAACAGCCCGGCCGCGGTGGTCGGCGCCGATGTTGCGTCGGTGGCCCAGACCGTCAGCAGTTGGGGCTTCATGATCACCCCCGAACAGCTCGAGGCGACCGCCCGCGACATCGGCGAGCACACTGTGCTGGCCCGTGCCGGTGGCGCACCGACCCTGGCGGTGGGGATCGCACAGATCCTTCACCAGGTGCTGCCGGGTGAGAACACCATGGCGTTCTGGTACCACTTCGCGATCCTGTTCGAAGCGCTGTTCATCCTCACCGCGGTGGACGCCGGTACCCGTGCCGGTCGCTTCATGCTGCAGGATCTGCTGGGCAGCTTCGTCCCGGCGCTCAAGCGTACCGACTCGTGGGGCGCCAACCTGATCGGCACCGCCGGTTGCGTGGCGCTGTGGGGCTACCTGCTGTACCAAGGTGTAATCGACCCGCTGGGCGGCATCAATACCCTGTGGCCGCTGTTCGGTATCTCCAACCAGATGCTGGCCGGTATCGCCCTGATGCTCGGCACCGTGGTGCTGATCAAGATGAAGCGCCAGCAGTACGTCTGGGTCACCTTGCTGCCGGCTGTCTGGCTGCTGATCTGCACCACCGCTGCGGGCCTGATCAAGCTGTTCGACCCGAACCCGGCCGTGGGCTTCCTGGCCCTGGCCAACAAGTACAGCGTGGCCCTGGACGCAGGCCAGGTGCTGGCACCGGCCAAGAACATCGACCAGATGCAACACGTGATCTACAACGCGTACACCAACGCGGGCCTGACCGTGCTGTTCCTGTTGGTGGTGTTCAGCGTGCTGTTCTTCGCCATCAAGGTCGGCATCGCCGCCCTGGGGCGCAAGGAACGCAGCGACAAGGAAACCCCGTTCCAGGCGCTGCCTGACGCGTGACACAAGAGGAAAGCCGTGATGTTCAACGACCTGGGGCGACTGGGTAAGTACTTGGGGCAGGCCGCCCGGCTGATGGTCGGCATGCCCGACTACGACAACTATGTCGAGCACATGCAGACCAAGCATCCGGACAAGCCGGTGATGAGCTACGAGGCGTTCTTCCGGGAACGCCAGGAAGCGCGTTACGGTGGCAAGTCCGGGCCCAAGTGTTGTTGAACCTGAGGTTGTAGGAGCGGCCTTTGTGCCGCGAAAGGGGGCGCGCAGCGCCCCTTGTCTTCAGCATCATCGCCACTGTCCCTGGGGCCGCTTTGCGGCCCTTTCGCGGCACAAGGCCGCTCCTACAGGGATGCGGCCTTTTCTTTTATCCACTGCACAGGAGACGTACTGCGTGCAGACGCCTATTCCCGTAACCGTACTCACAGGCTTTCTCGGTGCTGGCAAGACCACATTGCTCAAGCACATGCTCAAGGCCGAACACGGCCTGAAGATTGCCGTGATCGAAAACGAGTTCAGCGAAGCCGGTATCGACAGCCAGCTGCTGGGTGACGAGCCGGTGCAGGTCATGACCCTGGCCAATGGCTGCGTGTGCTGCACCATCCACACCGACCTGACCAAGGCCTTGTACCTGCTGCTCGAGCGCCTGGATGCCGGCGAGATCGCCTTCGACCGCCTGGTGATCGAATGCACGGGCCTGGCCGATCCTGCGCCTGTGGCGCAAACCTTCTTCATCGACGAAGACCTGCGTGAACGCTACCTCCTCGACGGCATCATCACCCTGGTGGACGCCGCCCATGCCGACGTGCACCTCGCCCAGGCCATCGCCCAGGCCCAGGTGGGTTTCGCCGACCGCCTGCTGCTGAGCAAGACCGACCTGGTCGAGCCCGCAACGGTCGAGGCCTTGCAGGCGCGTTTGGCGCGCATCAATGGCCGCGCTGCGATCCGTGTGGTCGAGCACGGCCGTATCGAGCTGGCCGAATTGCTCGACGTGCGTGGCTTCAACCTCAATACTGACTTGGGCGCCAACCTCAAGCCGGCCTTGCGCCCGGTGCTCAAGCACACGGACCGCATCTCGACATTGGTGCTGCGCACCGATACCCCACTGGACATCGACCGGCTCAGCGACTTCATGAACGAGTTGCTGGAAAATCATGGCAAACAGTTGCTGCGCTACAAAGGCGTGCTGAACATCGCCGGTGAGGATCGCCGCCTGGTGTTCCAGGGCGTGCTCAAGCTGTATGGCTTCGACTGGGATGCCGAGTGGGGGGAAGGGGAAGCACGGGAGAGCGTGATGGTGTTCATCGCCGACGAATTGCCGGAAGAGAAGATCCGGGCGGGGTTCGAGGCGCTGGGTTAAGGTTTGAAAACGATTGGGGCCGCAAAGCGGCCCCAATGGTCAATCAGTTGCCGTACACCGGCAGCTTCTTGCAGATCGCCTTGACCTTCTCGCGAACGGCATCGATCACCGCTTCGTTGTTCAGGTCAGCCAGGATGTCGCAGATCCAGCCAGCCAGCTCACGGCACTCAGCTTCCTTGAAGCCGCGGGTGGTCACCGCCGGGGTGCCGAAACGCAGGCCCGAGGTGACGAACGGGGAGCGTGGATCGTTCGGCACCGAGTTCTTGTTGACGGTGATGAACGCCTTGCCCAAGGCCGCGTCAGCGTCTTTGCCGGAGATATCCTGCTTGATCAGCGACAGCAGGAACAGGTGGTTCTGGGTGCCGCCGGATACGACGTCGAAGCCACGCTCGATGAACACGCTGGCCATGGCCTGGGCGTTCTTCACCACTTGCTGCTGATAGGCCTTGAACTCAGGCTGCAGGGCTTCCTTGAAGCAGATGGCCTTGGCAGCGATGACGTGCTCCAGTGGGCCGCCCTGGGCGCCCGGGAAGACGGCTGCGTTGAGCTTCTTCTCGATCTCTTCGTTCTTGCGAGCGAGGATCAGGCCGCCACGTGGGCCGCGCAGGGTCTTGTGGGTGGTGGTGGTGACCACGTCGGCGAACGGCACCGGGTTCGGGTAGACGCCAGCGGCGACCAGGCCGGCCACGTGGGCCATGTCGACGAACAGGTAGGCACCGACCTTGTCGGCGATGGCGCGGAAGCGGGCGAAGTCCAGGACCTGGGAGTAGGCCGAGAAGCCGGCGACGATCATCTTCGGCTTGTGCTCGACTGCCAGGCGCTCGACTTCGTCGTAGTCGATCAGGCCGTTGGCATCGATGCCGTACTGGATGGCGTTGTACAGCTTGCCCGAGGAGCTGACGCTGGCGCCGTGGGTCAGGTGGCCGCCGTGGGCCAGGCTCATGCCCAGGATGGTATCGCCAGCCGACAGCAGGGCCAAGTAGACCGCAGCGTTGGCCTGGGAGCCGGCGTGCGGCTGGACGTTGGCGTAGTCGGCGCCGAACAGTTGCTTGGCGCGGTCGATGGCCAGTTGCTCGACGACATCGACGTACTCGCAACCACCGTAGTAGCGCTTGCCTGGGTAGCCTTCGGCGTACTTGTTGGTCAGTACCGAGCCCTGGGCCTCCATGACCGCGGGGCTGGTGTAGTTTTCAGAAGCGATCAGCTCGATGTGCTCTTCCTGGCGCAGAGCTTCTTGCTGCATGGCTTCGAAGAGCTCGGCGTCGTACTTGGCAATGGTCAAATCACGGCTGAACATGGCGGTCCTCAAGGATCGGGCTGAATTGGGGGGGCATTCTAACCGATTGATCGGCGCCTGGCATATGAAGTGGCATCAAGTTGCGGACCGATGGGGCTCATGTTACAGGCCGCGTGGCGACTGGGCTTCAGTTGACTTTCAGGTCCGGTTTTTTGCCTGCTGCGCTGGGCCCTTGTAGGAGCGGCCTTGTGCCGCGAAAGGGCTGCAAGGCAGCCCCGGCAATTTCTGTCAGGACGCAGATCCTGGGGCGCTTCGCACCCCTTTCGCGGCACAAGGCCGCTCCTACAGGAGGCCATATGGCACCACGGTCACTGGAACATGAACAGGGTCTCGTTGCTGAACTGCGCCTCGAACTGGCCGGCTGGCATTGGCCGCCCGAACAGATAGCCCTGCACTTCGTCGCAGCCGTGTTCGCGCAGGAATTCCAGCTGCTCGTGGGTTTCCACACCCTCGGCGATCACCGCCAGGTTCAGGCTGTGGGCCATGGCGATGATCGCGCGAGCGATCTGCGCATCCTGCTCGCCTTCGGGCAGGCCATCGACGAAGGTGCGGTCGATCTTCAACACGTCGATGGGGAATTGCTTGAGGTAGTTCAGCGACGAATAGCCGGTGCCGAAGTCGTCGACCGCGATGCTCAGGCCCAGGACCTTCAAACCGTCGAGGATCTGCATGGCCTCGTCGACGTCGCGCATCAGGATGCTTTCGGTCAGTTCCAGCTCGAGGCAGGCCGGCGGCAAGCCGATTTCCTCGAGAATGGTGGCGATGCGCGTGCCCAGCTGGCCGTCTGAGAACTGCCGTGCCGAGATGTTCACCGAGACCTTGGGCACCCGCACCTTGGCCTTGTGCCAGGCCTTGAGCTGGCGGCTGGCTTCGCGCAGCACCCAGTCGCCGACATCGACCACCAGGCCCAGCTCCTCGATCACCGGGATGAAGTCGCCCGGCGGTACCAGCCCCCGGCGCGGGTGGCGCCAGCGCAGCAGGGCCTCGGCCCCGGTCAGCCGCTTGCCATCGCCGCTGAACTGCGGCTGGTAGTAGAGAATGAATTCGTTCTGCTCCAACGCATGGCGCAGGTCGCTCTCCAGCTCCAGGCGCTCCAGGGCGCTGGCGTTCATATCGGCCTGGTAGAACTGGAAGTTGTTCTTGCCGCGTTCCTTGGCGTGGTACATGGCGGTGTCGGCGTTCTTCATCAACTGGCTCAGTTCGCTGCCGTCCTGCGGGCTCAGGGCGATGCCGATGCTGGCGGTGACGAAGAATTCGCGGTTTTCCAGCACGAACGGCCGCACCAGGCTGCCGAGAATGTTCTCAGCCACATGGATGGCGCGATTCAGGGCCATCTCGCGGCTGGCCCTGGGCTGCAGCAGCAGAGTGAATTCATCGCCGCCCATGCGCGCCACGGTGTCATCGTCATCGACGCAGGCCAGCAGGCGCTGGGCCATGTCCTTGAGCATGCGGTCGCCTGCGGCATGGCCGAGGGAGTCGTTGATCGGCTTGAAGCGGTCCAGGTCCAGGAACATCAGCACCACCCACGCCTTGTGCCGCTCGGCCTGTTGCAGCGCCGTATACAGGCGGTCCTGGAACAGGGTGCGGTTGGGCAGGTGGGTCAGGGCATCGTAGTAGGCCAGGCGATGGATGCGCTGCTCGCTGGCCTTGCGCTCGCTGATGTCGGTGAAGAAGCATACGTAGCTGGCCAGGTCGCCCTCGTCGTCGAGCACCGCGGTGATGCCGACCCAGGCCGGGTAGTGTTCACCGTCGCGACGCTTGAGCCAGACCTCGCCTTCCCAGCTGCCATGCTGGTGCAGTTGCTTGACCACGTAGCGCAGGTGCGCCTCTTGCTGCTCGTCGACGGTGAGCAGACTCGGCAGTTGATCGAGCACTTCGCTGACGTCGTAGCCGCTGACCCGGCTGAACGCTTCGTTGGCCTGCACGATGTAGCCGGCCGGGTCGGTGATGAGGATGGCCGAGGTGGAATGCTCGAAGACGGTCGCGGCCATGCGCAGGTCTTTTTCTGCGCGGCGTTGCTGGCTGATGTCGCGGCCCACGCCGAGCACACCCTCGAAGTGCTCGTGGTCGTCCCACACCAGCACCAGGCGCAGTTCGATGGGGATCTTGCGGCCATCGGCGCGCAGGCAGTCGAACAGGAAGATCTGGGTGGGCAGCTGGCTGCGCAGCTGTGCCAGTTGCTCGGAGTCGCCCAGGGCCTTGCTGACCCGCTCCAGCAGGCTGTAGATGCCAGTGAGCTGGGCCGGGTTGGCGATGATCGACTGCCAGCCGTGCTCGAAGATCCAGTCGGCCGGGTAGCCCAGCACGGCCTGTACCGAGGGGCTGACGTAATTGAGCTGCAGCTGGCTGTCGGTGGAGAAGATCACGTCGCTGATGCTCTCGGCCAGCATGCGGTAGCGCTGCTCGCTGTCGCGCAGCGACTCGCTGGCTTCGATCTGCACCGTCACGTCCTTGCCCACACCGATGATACGGGTGACCAAGCCGTCGGTGTCACGGGTCAGCACCTGTTCGCGGATCTCGTACCAGCGCCAACCCCCATCGCGGTGACGGAAACGCAACTGGCAGTGCAGCGACTGATCATGGCTGGTGTCGCGCTGTTGCCGGCGCAGTTGACGATAATGGTCGGCATCCTCGGGGTGCAGCAGCAGTTCCCAGAAACGGTCGCCCATCTGCGCCAGCTCCACCCGGTCGTAGCCCAGCGTCTGGCCCAGGTGGCGGTTGCTGAAGATGATCCGCTGGCTGTGCACGTCCTGCACATAGAGCTGGTCGGGAACGGTGCGGACCACGTCCGACCAGAAGCTTTCGCGCTCGAGCAGCGACAGTTCCACCTGCTTGCGGCTGGTGATATCGCTGATGCTCAAGATAACGGCCTGGTAGTCGCGCCGTTGTAATGGCAGGCGCGCCATCAGCCACAGGTGCAGTTCGCCGCCCAGGGGGGCGGGCAGGCGCACTTCGAGTTCCAGCAAACTGCGCTGTTCTATCAGCGCGTCGATCAATTGCATGCCGACGCTTTCACGGCTGTCGCCACTGCCGTCGATCAGGCGCTGCCAGGCACCTTCATGGCAGTGCACATTGAGCAACTGGCGGGCGACCTGGTTGATTTCGGTGATCTTCAGTTCCTGCAACAGCGTACGGCGCAGGCTGGCGTCCAGGGCCAGGCTGTGCCGGAGTGCGGCGCGGTTGCGCAGGTGGTAGCGGTCGAGTTGGCCAGGCAGGCTGGAGAGGTCGAGCACGCACAGCGCCACGCCCGTGCCTTCGAAGATCTCGTGGTAGCGCCGGCGGTCTTCCTGCAAGGCCCGCTGCCGGCGACGCATGTTGATCAGGGCCAAGACCGGCAACAGGGCACAGAACAAAACCAGCAGACATTTGCCGATCAAGGCCGGAAGCAGCTCGGCCCGGGCTTGCCCGGCATCGAACAGGCCGCGCAGCTGCCAAGTACTGTTGTCGATGAAGGCCAGCATCACGCTTTGCAGGTTGTCCTTGTCGCGGTCAGGCGCGCCTTGCCCCTGGAGCACCTGGCCGCTGCGGCTGTTTTCCAACAGCCAGAGGCGGCCCTTGCCGGTGAGGTGTTCGGTGAGCTGCCGGTAGTAGTCGCTGGACAGGCGCAGCAGCCAGTAGCCGCGATCCGGGTCGGCCGGCTGGCGCAGCAGCAGGTAGATGAAGCGGTTGTCGGCCGAGTTACCGAAGAAATAGGCGCCCCCCTGGTTGAGCCGCACCAGCTCGTCAAGCAATTGGCGGTCGGGGCTACCGGAGAGGCTGTCGCCCAGGACTCGTCCGGCGCTGTCCAGCCAGGCCAGGTGGCGCAGCCCGGGCAGGCGTGCGCGCAGGGTGCCGAGCACAGGTGGCAGCGCCTTTGCTGGCAGTGCGTCGGTATAAGGCTGGACCAGGTTCGCCGCCTGCTGGGCCTTGAGCGCCATGTTCAGGTTCAGGTGGTCGGCCAGCTCCGCGCTCGCCTTCAGGCTCTGCTGGTACAGGTCCGCCTGGGTATGGCGGTATTGGGCGAACAACTGCCACAACAACAGCCCTAGCAGGACCAGGGCCAGCAAAGCCAGCGCCGCCTTGAGCGAGCCACGCAAGGCACTGGCCGGAGCGGCTGGAGCAGGGCACAGCGACGGTGGTTGGGTGAGATTGGTCAAGCGTTGGACCTGCGATTTGGCTGGCGATGGCAGGGCGGACTATGCATGGGCCGTGCCCGGGCACAGGGCCGGGCGCACTATATAAGGTGACGCATGAAGCCGACTAGCATGCGCGCAATTATGGCAAAGTGCCACTCGTCTGTCCGCTGCCGATGGTCGTGGCGGGCGACGGCCATTCGGCAAGACCCTGTAAGCTGTGCGAGAATACCGGCCGCTTCATAGTCAACGCTTTTTGGAGATGTACGGTTTTGGTTACCCACTATTCCACCAATGGCCTCGATTCCGCCTGCGGGCGCAGCAGTCAGACCCTGGTCAGCACTGTCGTGGCCGATGACGTATCCTGCAAGTCCTGCCAGCGCTCCCTGGCCAAGCCGGACGCCGCCGCTGCCGTGCGCAAGAGCCCGTCGCTGGCTGAGCTGCGCAAGTCGGCCAAGGCCGTCGCCGAGCCGGCTGCTGCAACTGTCGCACCGGCGGCCGTAGCGGCGAAACCTGCTGCCAAGCCTGCCGCCAAGCCGGTAGCGAGCACGCCGGCCCGGTCCGGCGGCTTCAGCGTCAAGGCCGCCTGGGCTGCACGCCTGGCCGAGCAGAACGACCGTTGCCGCCTGCCGCGCGGCAAGGCGAAGCAGTCGCACGTCTGAGCGCTGCGCCGGCAGTAACGACCCAATCGCGGGACAAGCCCGCTCCCACAGGTGCTTCGAAGACCGCGTAGAGCCTGTGGGAGCGGGCTTGTCCCGTGATCGGGCTGCAAAGCGGCCCTGCCACCTGTGAATCGCCACCAGTTGGCGTAGAATGGCCCACTTTGTTCAACGTCACCCCGTAAACACATGCGTCCCCTGGCCATTGCCGGGGTCGATGTCTTTACCTATCTGATAGAGGGCTTGGTTTTGGCTCAATACGTCTACACCATGCATCGGCTGAGCAAGGTCGTGCCGCCGAAGCGGGAAATTCTCAAGAACATTTCCCTGTCGTTCTTCCCAGGCGCCAAGATCGGCGTGCTCGGCCTGAACGGTGCGGGTAAATCGACCCTGCTGCGGATCATGGCCGGCGTCGACAAGGAGTTCGACGGCGAAGCCCGTCCGATGCCCGACATCAATGTCGGCTATCTGCCCCAGGAGCCGCAACTGGACCCGAGCAAGACCGTTCGCGAAGTGGTCGAGGAAGCGGTCAGCGTGATCAAGGATGCCCAGGCGCGTCTGGACGAGGTCTACGCCGCCTACGCCGAGCCTGATGCCGACTTCGACAAGCTGGCGGCCGAACAGGCCAAGCTCGAAGCCATCCTGCAGGCCGCCGACGGCCATAACCTGGAGCGCCAGCTGGACGTCGCCGCCGACGCCCTGCGCCTGCCGCCATGGGAGGCGAAGATCGAGCACCTCTCCGGTGGTGAAAAGCGTCGCGTGGCCTTGTGCCGCCTGCTGCTGTCGGCGCCCGACATGCTGCTGCTGGACGAGCCGACCAACCACCTGGACGCCGACTCGGTGGCCTGGCTCGAGCGTTTCCTGCACGACTTCCCCGGCACCGTGGTGGCGATTACCCACGACCGTTACTTCCTGGACAACGTCGCTGGCTGGATCCTGGAACTGGACCGCGGCGCCGGTATCCCGTACGAAGGCAACTACTCGGGCTGGCTGGAGGCCAAGTCGGCGCGTCTGGAGCAGGAATCCAAGCAGCAGAGCGCCCACGAGAAGGCCATGAAAGAGGAACTGGAGTGGGTGCGCAAAGGCGCCAAGGCCCGCCAGTCCAAGTCCAAGGCCCGTCTGGCGCGCTTCGAGGAAATGCAGTCGCAGGAATTCCAGAAGCGCAGCGAGACCAACGAGATCTACATCCCGGCAGGCCCGCGCCTGGGTGACAAGGTCATCGAGTTCAAGAACGTCACCAAGGGCTATGGCGATCGCGTGCTGATCGACAACCTGTCGTTCTCCATGCCCAAGGGCGCCATCGTCGGCGTGATCGGCGGCAACGGTGCCGGTAAGTCGACCCTGTTCCGTATGCTGATGGGCAAGGAGCAGCCGGACTCGGGCAGCATCGAAATCGGTGAAACCGTGCAGCTGGCCTGCGTCGACCAGAGCCGCGAGGACCTGGACGGTGCCAAGACCGTGTTCCAGCAGATCTCCGACGGTTCGGACATGATCCGCATCGGCAACTACGAGATCCCGTCGCGCACCTACGTCGGTCGCTTCAACTTCAAGGGCGGCGACCAGCAGAAGTTCGTCAAGGACCTCTCCGGTGGTGAGCGTGGTCGCTTGCACCTGGCCCTGACCCTGAAGGAGGGCGGTAACGTCCTGCTGCTCGACGAACCGTCCAACGACCTTGACGTGGAAACCCTGCGTTCGCTGGAAGAAGCCCTGCTGGACTTCCCAGGCGCCGCGATCGTGATTTCCCACGACCGTTGGTTCCTGGACCGCGTGGCCACTCACATCCTGGCCTACGAGGACGACTCGAACGTGGTGTTCTTCGAAGGCAACTACACCGAGTACGAAGCCGACCGCAAGAAGCGCCTGGGTGATGCCGCTGCCCAGCCACACCGGGTACGGCACAAGAAGCTGGCCCAGTAAGCCGGCACACGTCGCACAACAATGGGGCCCTTCGGGGCCCCATTTTCGTGCGCGCCGTGTCCGCCCCCATGTAGGAGCGGCACAAGGCCGCTGCTACAGGATTTGTATACAGTTATAGAAAATGCACTAAAAATTTTCAGAAAAACGACATGTCGCCCTGTTCCGGTGCGATTGGTTCTTGGTAAAGTCCGGAAAAAAACCAACAAGTCCCAATCCTCTTGGTGAGATGTCTACCATGTTCGAATCCGTCGACGATTTCCTGGCCCGCCTCAAGCAGCGCGATCCGGCCCAGCCTGAGTTCCACCAGGCCGTGGAAGAAGTGCTGCGCAGCCTCTGGCCCTTCCTTGAAGCCAACCCCCGTTACTTGAAGGCCGGCATTCTCGAGCGCATGGTCGAACCGGAGCGCGCCGTATTGTTCCGCGTCTCATGGGTCGACGACCAAGGCAAGGTGCAGGTCAATCGCGGCTACCGTATCCAGATGAGCAGCGCCATCGGCCCGTACAAGGGCGGCTTGCGCTTCCACCCGTCGGTGAATCTGGGTGTGCTGAAATTCCTGGCCTTCGAACAGGTGTTCAAGAACTCGCTGACCTCGCTGCCCATGGGCGGCGGCAAGGGTGGTTCGGACTTCGATCCGAAGGGCAAGAGCGACGCTGAGGTCATGCGCTTCTGCCAGGCCTTCATGAGCGAGCTGTACCGCCACATCGGCGCCGACCTGGACGTGCCGGCCGGTGATATTGGTGTCGGGGCCCGCGAGATTGGCTACATGTTCGGCCAATACAAGCGCCTGGCCAACCAGTTCACCTCGGTGCTGACCGGCAAGGGCATGACCTATGGCGGCAGCCTGATCCGTCCGGAAGCCACCGGCTACGGCTGCGTGTACTTCGCCGAAGAGATGCTCAAGCGCCGCGACCTGCGTATCGATGGCCGCCGCGTGGCGATTTCCGGCTCCGGCAACGTGGCCCAGTACGCCGCACGCAAGGTCATGGACCTGGGCGGCAAGGTGATCTCGCTGTCCGACTCCGAAGGCACCCTGTTCTGTGAAGCGGGCCTGACCGACGAGCAGTGGGATGCACTGATGGAGCTCAAGAACGTCAAGCGTGGCCGTATCAGCGAGCTGGCCAGCCTGTACGGTCTGGAGTTCCGCAAGGGCCAGACCCCGTGGAGCCTGCCGTGCGACATCGCCCTGCCATGCGCCACCCAGAACGAGCTGAACGCCGAAGACGCCCGCGCCCTGCTGGCCAACGGCTGCATCTGCGTGGCCGAAGGCGCCAACATGCCGACCACCCTCGAGGCTGTGGATATCTTCCTGGAAGCCGGGATTTTGTATGCCCCGGGCAAGGCCTCCAACGCCGGTGGTGTAGCCGTCTCGGGCCTGGAGATGTCGCAGAACGCCATGCGCCTGCTGTGGACCGCCGGTGAAGTGGACAGCAAGCTGCACAACATCATGCAATCGATCCACCACGCGTGCGTGCACTACGGCGAAGAGGCCGACGGCACCATCAACTACGTCAAGGGCGCCAATATCGCGGGCTTCGTGAAGGTCGCCGATGCGATGCTGGCCCAGGGCGTGGTCTGATTCGAGAACCGGGGGCCGCTTTGCGGCCCTTTCGCGGCACAAGGCCGCTCCTACAGAAGATTCCGTCCCCCTGTAGGAGCGGCCTTGTGCCGCGAAAGGGCTGCAACGCAGCTCCAGCCATCTTAATCTTCAGCCAAAATGGCCACCACCTCGATCATCTGATCTCCTGCCGGCCTTCGCCACAGCACCTCGTCCCCAGGCCCAGCCCCCAGCAGCGCTCGCCCCAGGGGCGATCCCCAATTGACCAACCCACGCAGTGCATCGGCCTGGTCCTCACCCACCAGCTGCACCTGCTGCTCCTGGCCCTCGTCATCGACGAAGCGCACCCGGCTGCCGATCTGTACCTTTTCCGTGGATGTGGCCGGTGGCACCACCTGGGCACTCTGTACCCGGGCCGTGAAATAACGCAGGTCCCGCTCGGTGTCGGCCAGGCGCTGCTTGTCGGTACGTTCGCCCTGGCCCAGCAGCTCGCTGCGCAGCGCATTGAGCTCGGCCACTCGTTGCTGCAACTGGGCAAGGCCGGTGGCGGTGACATAATTGGGCTGGTCGCTGACCCGCCGCTCCACCGGCTGGCTGGCCTGGGCGGCGGCCTGGTCTTCGTTGACGAATGCTCGGCTCATGAAAGGCCTCCTTGTGCAGGAGACCATGGTGGCAGGGAGTGGGTTTCAACGGTTGTCCGTTTGCGACTCATTGGCGGCGATAGGCGCGTGCGGCGCCGCGATCCTTCTCCTGCTGCCAGTCCCGGTCACGTTCGTCCCAGTAGCGTTCGCGGTACTGGCGCAGGTCTTCGTTGCTCTGCATGGCGTGGCATTGGCGGAAGCCGTCGTCCCAGCCGCTGGCGTACTGGCGCTCGTGCAGGTAGCGCGGCACGTTCTTGCGAAAATCCCCGACCATAAGCCCTGCAGCTTGGCGGCCGCTGCTGCAACCGTCGCCGAAGCCATCGGCATAGGCCGGTGGGTAGCCTTGGTCGATCATCTGTTCATGGGCCGACTGGCAACCCACCAAGAGCAACGTTATCCACAAACCGAACCCGTACCGCCACATATCCACAACCTCCGACCGACAGGTGAAAGTCTAGGTGGCGATTTGTCGGGGGGCTGTCAAAACGGTGTCAAAGGCTCGATGCGGTGATTGCCCCGCGATTGGGCCGCAAAGCGGCCCTGTTCGCGTCAGTAGTGGTACCACTTCAATTCGAGCATCACCTCGTTCTGTGCGGTAGCCAAGTGGCTGAACTCGCGACTGGCGCTCAGGCGCAGCCCCAGGTTCTGGCTGATCTCCCATTGCTGATTGAGGCTCAGGCTGCGACGCACCTCGCCATTGGCGAAGTAGTCCCCCTTGGCCTCCAAGGTCAGGTTGCCCAGCCCGTTGCGCCACAGCAGGCCTCCATTGAAGCCGGCAGCTGGGGCGACGAACTGGGCGAAGTCGTTGTGATGCTCGACCCGCAGCGTGCCCAGGGCAAAGCCCAGCAGGCCGTCGGCCAACTGCCAGGTGGCGCCGGCCCCGCCATTGACATGGCTGACCAGCACCTCGTCGTCATGCTTGCCCGGCACTCGTTCCAGCCCGCCTGCCACCTGCCAAGACCAGGGCTGCAACAACGCGTTGCGCGGGGTCAGGGAGCGGATCGTCGCCAAGTCCAGGCGCTGCACTTGCCAGTCGTTGCCTTCGTACTGGCGCAGCTTGAGCTGGAGAATCTCGATCTGCGCACCCAGGGGGAAGCCATAGGCGTTGTCGTTGAGGTCGTGGTAGGCCATGCGCAGGCCATATTCGGCGTAGGCGCGGTCTTCCCGGGTACCGACCCCCAGCTGCCAGGTGCGCGACTGATGGCCGTCCTCGGGTAGGCCCGGGCGTTCGATCTGCAGGGGCGGCGGCGGGTTGCGGTTGATTGCCCGTAACAGTTCGAAGCTGCGCCTGG
This sequence comes from Pseudomonas sp. FA-1, assembly GCF_056856075.1. Classification (NCBI taxonomy): domain Bacteria; kingdom Pseudomonadati; phylum Pseudomonadota; class Gammaproteobacteria; order Pseudomonadales; family Pseudomonadaceae; genus Pseudomonas; species Pseudomonas sp. FA-1. Next base: position 584,292 of record NZ_JBWXTH010000002.1, on the reverse strand, counting down.
CCTGGGCAGGGTCGCGTTGCTGACCGTTGGCGCGGTAGCGTTCCAGCCGGTAGGCCGCGTCCTGCACCAGGGCCTGGCGGTCACGGGGCAGGGCGGTGAAGGCCGGCGACTGCAACAGGTCGGTGTCGGCGCTGACGGCCAGCACCTGTTGTTTTTCCTCATGGTCCAGCGGCTCGGCGCGGGCCAGCAGCTCGCGTTCGCGGGAAGGCCGGTAGTGAACGCTGGCCACCAGGCCCGATTGCTTGACCGCCTTGACCGTGTCGGTGGGGATGGCGGTCAGCGGGAACTGCGAAGTCAGGTCCAGGCTCGGGCGCGCGACCTGCAGCAGCTCCAGCAGGCGGTAGGAGCAGTTCTCGTCGAAGAAGAAGTAGTCGAACTGGATCTGCTTGAGCTCCCACACGTGCTCGACCATGCGTCCGGTTTCCTCTGGGGTGAGGTCCAGCTGGTACTCCCACAGGTCCCGGTTTTCCAGGCTGCGGTATTCGGAGAGCTTCTCTTGGTAGGGCATCAGTGCGAACAGGCCGGGGTAGCCGCCCATCAGGCCTTTCCAGGCATAGAGGATGCTGTTGTCACTGCCTTCGATATAGGCGCCGAAATTGATCGCGTAGCTCAGCAGCGCCGTGTCGTCGCTACGGGTTTTCGACTGGTCGATGCGCAGCAGGGTATGGCCGAACATCGACGAAGGGCTGTTCAGGTAGGCGGCCGGGAACACCAGCACGGCACTGTGCGGGTCGATGGACTTGTACCAGGTCGCGAACTCCTGGCAGTCAGGTTGCGGTAGATCGGTGAGCTGCAGCTGCTCACGCAGCCAGCGGGTGCGCGCCGGGAACACGCACTGGGCATGCTTGTCACCCAGGCTGGCCGGGGCATACAGCGCTTGCACCGTAGCCTGGAGCTCCTGCTCGGGGTGATGGGCGCCGTCTTCGGCGAGGAAGAAGGCATCGTCGTCCACATAGCTGCGCCAGCCACCGAGCTTGGCCGTTTCGTAGTGGCCGAGGGCGATCCAGTAGGGCGTCGAGGCCAGTTGTCGTACACGGGCCGGGTCGAGCTGTGGCGCGGCATGAAGCGGGGCACTGGCGACCAGCGCCAGGCAAGCGAGGCGTTTGAGCATATCGGGCAACTACGTCTGGATGATGCCGAAGGTGAAATTGACCGAACCCGCCCCGAAGCCGGGGCGGGAAGGGCAGGACTCAGGCCTCGGTGGCGTATTTGGCCAGGCGTGGGTCGCTCTTGAGCACAGCCAGGGTGTTGCTGTGGACGGTTTCGGCGGTGACGTCGGCGCTGCTGAAGATCTCGCTGAAGTGCTGGTGGGTGACGGCGGCGAAGTGCGCGCGGTCTTCAGGTGCCACGCCGAGGACCACGGCGTAGGTGGTCAGGGCTTCGCCCTGGCCCTGGGCCATGTCTTCGGAGAGTTCGTTCATCATGCCGTTCATGGCGAACCAGGACTTGCCGCCATAGGTCAGGGAGGCCTTGGTCGAGCAGCCGTTGGTGCCCGAGGTCATGCCGAACGTCGCGTTGCCGGAGGTGCCGTTGGTGGTGGAGGCCAGGAAGTGGGCCGGTGTGCCGCGCTGGCCCTCGAAGAGCATGTTGCCCCAGCCGCAGTTCGGGCCACCTGGCGCTTCGGCCATGGCGTTGATCGAGACAGCGGCGAACAGAGTACCCAGAAGAATCCGTTTCATAGCTTTGTTCTCTTTCGTAGACGTACCAATGGTCAGGGTTCTGGCAACGCGGTTGCCAGGTCGGGAAAGCAAATACGCCCACCCGCGCAGGTTGGAGTTTAGGCATGATCCAAAGGTTGCGTTATTTATTGCGAAAAATTGCATGTGTGGATGTACCTGTGCCCCTGCGACATAAAGTCCCGGCAAGCCTTGCAAGCTGCGCGCAGGCAGCGCCAGAATGCCTGTCATCCGCCCCGCCGAAGTAAGGAAACCCAATGCCCGATCCTGTCGCCTCGCGCCTGCGTCTCGCGCCCGAAGCCCTGACCCGGCGTTTCTCCGCTGAACAGTTTGCCTTTGCCACCACCGACGATCTGGAGCCGTTTCGAGGCGTCCTGGGCCAGGAGCGTGCCGTCGAGGCCCTGCAATTCGGCGTGGCCATGCCGCGCCCCGGCTACAACGTGTATGTAATGGGCGAGCCCGGCACCGGGCGCTTCTCGTTCGTCAAGCGCTACCTCAAGGCCGAGGGCAAGCGCCAGCAGACCCCCGCCGACTGGGTCTACGTCAACAACTTCGACGAAACCCGCGAACCCCGGGCCCTGGAGCTGCCGGCCGGGAGCGCCAGCGAATTCATCGCCGACATGAACGGCCTGATCGACAACCTGCTGTCGACCTTCCCGGCGGTGTTCGAACACCCGTCCTACCAGCAGAAGAAGGGGGCCATCGACCGCGCCTTCAACCAGCGCTACGACCGTGCCCTGGACGTGATCGAGCGGGCGTCGCTGGAAAAGGACGTGGCCCTGTACCGCGACGCCAGCAATGTCGCCTTCACCCCCATGAGCGAGGGCAAGGCCCTGGACGAAGCCGAGTTCGCCCAGTTGCCCGAGGAGGTGCGCGAGCGCTTCCACGAGGACATCGCCGAACTCGAGGAGCGCCTCAACGAGGAGCTGGCCAGCCTGCCGCAATGGAAGCGTGAGTCGAACAACCAGCTGCGCCAACTCAACGAGGAAACCATCACCCTGGCGTTGCAGCCGTTGCTGGCGCCCTTGTCGGAGAAATACGCCGAGAACGCCGCGGTCTGCGCCTACCTGCAGTCCATGCAGCTGAACCTGCTGCGCACCGTGGTCGAGCAACTGGTCGACGACAGCAAGCCCGACGCTGTGGCGCGCAAGATGCTCGAGGAGCAGTATGCGCCGAGCCTGGTGGTCGGCCACCACGCCAGCGGCGGTGCGCCGATGGTGTTCGAACCTCACCCGACCTACGACAACCTGTTCGGGCGCATCGAGTACAGCACCGACCAAGGCGCGCTCTACACCTCCTATCGCCAGCTGCGCCCGGGCGCGCTGCACCGTGCCAACGGCGGCTTCCTGATCCTGGAAGCGGAAAAGATGCTCGGCGAGCCGTTCGTCTGGGACGCCCTCAAGCGGGCCCTGCAATCGCGCAAGCTGAAGATGGAGTCGCCCCTGGGCGAGCTGGGCCGGGTCGCGACGGTAACCCTTACGCCGCAGATGATCCCGCTCAACGTCAAGCTGGTGATCATCGGTTCGCGCCAGCTCTACTATGCCCTGCAGGACCACGACCCGGACTTCCAGGAGATGTTCCGGGTGCTGGTGGACTTCGACGAGGACATGCCGCTGGTCGATGAGAACCTCGAGCAGTTCGCCCAGTTGCTGCGTACGCGCACCAACGAGGAAGGCATGGCGCCGTTGACGGGGGATGCGGTGGCGCGCCTGGCCACCTACAGCGCCCGCCTGGCAGAAAACCAGTCGCGCCTGTCGGCACGTATCGGTGACCTGTTCCAGCTGGTCAGCGAAGCGGACTTCATCCGTCAGTTGGCCAACGAGGAGATGACCGACGCCGGGCACATCGAGCGCGCCCTCAAGGCCAAGGCCACCCGCACCGGGCGTGTTTCCCAGCGGGTGCTCGACGACATGCTCGCCGGGATCATCCTGATCGACACCGAAGGCGCGGCCATCGGCAAGTGCAACGGCCTGACCGTGCTCGAGGTGGGCGATTCGGCATTCGGTATGCCGGCACGTATCTCCGCCACCGTCTACCCGGGCGGCAGCGGCATCGTCGACATCGAGCGCGAGGTCAACCTGGGCCAGCCTATCCACTCCAAGGGCGTGATGATCCTCACCGGCTACCTGGGCAGCCGCTATGCCCAGGAGTTCCCCCTGGCGATCTCGGCGAGCATCGCCCTGGAGCAGTCCTATGGCTACGTCGATGGCGACAGTGCCTCGCTCGGCGAGGTCTGCACCCTGATCTCGGCGCTGTCGCGCACCCCGCTCAAGCAGTGCTTCGCCATCACCGGGTCGATCAATCAGTTCGGCGAGGTGCAGGCGGTCGGTGGGGTCAACGAGAAGATCGAGGGCTTCTTCCGGCTCTGCGAAGCGCGCGGCCTGACCGGCGAGCAGGGGGTGATCATCCCCCGTGCCAACGTCGCTACGCTGATGCTCGATGAGCGTGTGTTGCAGGCCGTCGAGGCCGGCCGCTTCCATGTCTACGCCGTCAGCCAGGCCGATGAGGCCTTGAGCCTGCTGGTGGGCGAGGAAGCCGGTGCGCCGGACGAGAAGGGCCAGTTCCCCGAGGGCAGCGTCAACGCCCGAGTGGTGGAGCGCCTACGAGTGATCGCCGAGATGATCAGCGAAGAAGACGTCAAGGAAGCCGAGAAGGAGCGCCTGGAGGAGGTGGTGGCCCAGGCCAGCCCGGCCTGAGTCAATTAACCGGCGCTGACGGCCAGTGGCTACCGTTTAGCGCCGGTTTTCCATCTTTTTCCGCGGGTCTTCTATGCTGGAACTTAAGGACGGCAGCAGCGTTCAGGATGGAAACAGCCCTGGGTTCCGGGCTGAACAAGGCTTCACGGAGGGGACGCCGCCATGCGCAACCTCAGCCTCACCCGCCAGTGCCTGGGCCTGGTGACCCGCATCGAATGCAGCATACGCCCGCTGGCTGGCGACACCGGCATGTGGACCCTGCTGTTCGCCGCCGGCATGGCGGGGGAGCAGCCTTCGGCCATCAAGGCCCAAGGGCCATTCCACGGGCCGATGGTGGCCGAGTCGGTGCTCAATGCCATTGTCGACAGCCTGACCCTGCACGGCTACCAAGTCGCCGATGATCCACAGATCTGGTGCCTGCACTTGCAGGCGCAGCTGCGCAGGATCAATGGCGAGCGTTGCCGCAACCTTGGGGATTTCCAGTTCCATCCCGAAACCTGAAGCCGAGGGGGCGTTGGCACGGTCTCTGTTCTGAACACAGCACAGGACAGGTGGGAGCCGGCTTGCCGGCGAATGGGCCGTAAATCGACCTCGACACTGGCAGGCTTTTGCTGTCGGGACGTGGATGGCTATACTCGCGCCTCGCTTTTTCGTCATCTCACGAGTCTCTACCTCCCATGGAACGTTTCCTCGAAAACGCGATGTATGCCTCGCGCTGGCTGCTCGCTCCGATCTACTTCGGCCTGTCCCTGGGCCTGCTGGCCCTGGCACTGAAATTCTTCCAGGAAGTCGTCCACGTCCTGCCCAACGTCTTCTCCTTGAGCGAAGCCGACCTGATCCTGGTGATCCTCTCGCTGATCGACATGTCGCTGGTCGGCGGCCTGCTGGTCATGGTGATGATCTCTGGCTACGAGAACTTCGTCTCGCAGCTGGACATCGACGACAGCAAGGAGAAGCTCAACTGGCTGGGCAAAATGGACTCTTCCTCGCTGAAGATGAAGGTTGCGGCGTCGATCGTGGCGATCTCCTCCATCCATCTGCTGCGGGTGTTCATGGATGCCCAGAACATCTCCACCGACTACCTGATGTGGTACGTGATCATCCACATGACGTTCGTCATCTCGGCCTTCGTCATGGGCTATCTGGATAAAGTCACCAAGCACTGACAGCACTGCTGTCGGCAGTACCCGCCGCCCGTCCGTTGCAAAAACGGACGGGCGGTCGCGTTCATGGCTTGTGGTTTTGCCTGGGCTGTACAAAAAATGAGCAGTCATGCGTGGTTCCCGTTGCGAGGTGCTCTCATGAACCTGCATCAGCTCAATGTCGAGGCCAGGGCCGGCCATGTCGATGAACTCAACCTGATCGCCATCGAAGGCGGCGACTACTTGCTCGAGGCCCGGGTCAAGGGGCATGCCCATCCGCTGGCCGATGTCCGTGGCGAACGGCTGCGGGTGCATTCGGTGGAGGATGCGCGCAGCCTGCTCAGTGCCGTGCCGCTGTTGTCCATGAACTTGGTGCACTGGTCCGTCCAGGACGAGATGTGCGGAATGGGCACGCACCCGGAAGAAGACCTGAAGGTGCCGATTTCCCAGCGTTCGGCCTGGTAGTTCTGATAGCTGATCACTGCGCCGCTGTGTGCTAGGCTTCACGCCCTTTTTTCATGCAGGGCGGATTACCTTCGCCCTCAAGCGGAGAGTGAAATGTCCGAACTCAACCTGACCACCGACGAATCGCGCGTCAGCTACGGCATCGGCCGTCAGCTGGGCGGCCAGCTGCGCGACAACCCACCGCCAGGCGTGAGCCTGGAAGCCATCCTGGCCGGCCTGACCGACGCCTTCAACGGCGCCGACAGCCGCGTCAGCGAGGCCGACCTGTCGGCCAGCTTCAAGGTCATCCGTGAAGTGATGCAGGCCGAAGCTGCTGCCAAGGCCGAAGCCGCCGCTGCTGCCGGCAAGGCCTTCCTGGTCGAGAACGCCAAGCGTGAAGGCATCATCACCCTGGCCTCGGGCCTGCAGTATGAAGTCCTGACCGCAGGCGAAGGCGCCAAGCCGAGCCGCGAAGACAACGTGCGTACCCATTACCACGGCACCCTGATCGACGGCACCGTGTTCGACAGCTCCTACGAGCGTGGCCAGCCGGCTGAATTCCCGGTCGGTGGCGTGATCGCTGGCTGGACCGAAGCCCTGCAGCTGATGAACGCCGGCAGCAAGTGGCGCTTGTACGTACCGAGCGAACTGGCCTACGGTGCCCAGGGCGTTGGTAGCATCCCGCCGCACAGCGTGCTGGTGTTCGACGTCGAGCTGCTCGACGTTCTGTAATGCCCTTGTGCCGCGAAAGGGGCGCAACGCGCCCCTCTCTTTCAACCCAGCCTCAATTCCAGTCCGTTCCCCCAGGGCGCAACGCCCGCGCATAGCAGAACAGGAACAGATTGCGTACCAGCTCCTTGAGCACCCCAGGCTCGCTTGAATTCAAGCCATTGATGTCCAGGTCGCCCTGGTCGCGCAGTTCATCGAGCGCGTCTTCTTCGAGCACGGCGCACACTTCGCCGGTGTCCCGGTGGAGAATTCTCAGGTAGGGGTGCGGCCGGTCGAGCCAGGCATCGATCAGATAGGTCATGGCTGTTCTCCTTGGAAAGCGGGTTCCAATGAGAATAATTCTTATTATCAGAATAGCAAGGCCCTATTGGCTATTTTCTTCCAGGCGGGGCAGAGACCTTGTTTCAGGGTCTGTCGGGGCTGCCTGGGCGGCAACCCCGAGCGGCAGGCCGTCAGACCTTGCGGACGAACTCCGACTTCAGCTTCATGGCGCCGATGCCGTCGATCTTGCAGTCGATGTCATGGTCGCCGTCGCACAGGCGGATGTTCTTGACCTTGGTGCCGACCTTTACCACCAGGGACGAGCCCTTGACCTTGAGGTCCTTGATCACGGTAACGGTGTCGCCATCCTGCAGGACATTGCCGACCGAATCCTTTTTCACCACGTCGTCGCTGGCGGCCTCGGCTTCGGCGTTGGGCGACCACTCATGGGCGCATTCGGGGCAAATCAGTTGGGTGCCATCCTCATAGGTGTATTCGGAGTTGCATTTTGGGCAAGGTGGCAAAGTGCTCACGGAGGTTCCTCAGGACAGGAGAAATAAAGCCCACATTGTATAAGGTTTTGGCGGGTAGATGTGGCTTGCTGTGCAAATGCAATCGCGGGACAAGCCCGCTCCCACCAGGTTCTGTGGGTAACGGACCTGTGGGAGCGGGCTTGTCCCGCGATGGGGGAGGCGAAATCAGTGGGTACGGGCTACCGAAAACTCGCTCAGCTCGACCAGTGCATCACGGTATTCGCTGGCGGGCAGCACTTCCAGGCACTCGATGGCGCGCTTGACGTAGTCCCGGGCCAACTGGGCGGTGTAGTCCAGGGCGCCGGAGGCTTCCACGGCGACGCGGATCTGCTCCAGGTCCTCCAGACCACCCTTCTGGATCGCCTGGCGCACCAGGGCAGCCTGTTCGGCGGTGCCTTCGCGCATGGTGTAAATAAGCGGCAGGGTCGGTTTACCTTCGGCCAGGTCGTCGCCGACGTTCTTGCCCAGGGTCTGCGAGTCGCCCTTGTAGTCCAGCAGGTCGTCGACCAGCTGGAAGGCCACGCCCAGGTGGTCGCCGAAGGTGCGCAGGGCTTCGCGCTGTTCGTCGCTGGCACCGGCCAGTGCGGCGGCGCTGTGGGTCGAGGCCTCGAACAGCATCGCGGTCTTGCCGCGGATCACGTCCATGTACACCTCTTCGGTGGTGCTGGCGTCGCGTACCCGCGACAGCTGCAGCACTTCGCCCTCGGCGATCACCCGGGTGGCCTTGGAGAGGATCTGCATGACTGGCATCGAGCCGAGCTCGACCATCATTTCGAACGAGCGCGAATACAGGAAGTCGCCCACCAGCACGCTCGGCGCATTGCCCCACAGGGCGTTGGCGGTGGAGCGGCCACGGCGCATGCCGGACATGTCGACCACATCGTCGTGCAGCAGGGTGGCGGTGTGCAGGAACTCGATGGTCGCCGCCAGCAGGCGCAGGTCGTCGCCTTCGCGCCCCAGGGCCTTGCCGCACAGCAGCACCAGCAGCGGGCGCAGGCGCTTGCCGCCAGCGGACGTGATATAGTCGCCGATCTTCGATACCAGCGGCACGCGCGAGGTCAGCTGCTTCTTGATGATCTCGTCGACGGCACTGAAATCGTCAGCTACCGCGCGGTAGAAGGATTGGGGTTGCATCGGCTGCTCCATTGAGGTTGCGCGGCATGCTAGGTCGCGGGTCCCGGTGTGTCAAGGCGCGCGGCCCGTGGCCCCGGGCCGCCACTTGCAAGCATTTATCGGGTTGCGTACAATCGCGCACCCTAACTTCCTGGGCAGCACCTGCCTTACGCAATTGCACCGGGCCGTTCCAGCCCAGTGCAGCCATGCCAGCCAATACTCATCATATAAAGCGCTGGGTGAGCAGGATTATCGGAGAAATACCATGTCTTACGCAGTAATCGTTACCGGCGGCAAGCAGTACAAAGTCGCTGAAGGTGAATTCCTCAAGATCGAGAAACTGGAAGTCGCCACTGGCGAATCCGTGACTTTCGATCGCGTTCTGCTGGTCGCCAACGGCGACGACGTCACCATCGGCGCTCCAGTCGTCGCAGGTGCCAAGGTTGTGGCTGAAGTCGTTTCGCAAGGTCGTCACGACAAGGTTCGCATCATCAAGTTCCGTCGTCGTAAGCACCACATGAAGCGCATGGGCCACCGCCAGTGGTTCACCGAGATCAAAATCACCGGTATCCAGGCTTAATCGCCTAGGTCCCCTGAATTTATTTGGAGAATTGAACCATGGCTCACAAGAAGGCTGGTGGTAGTACTCGTAACGGTCGCGACTCAGAATCGAAACGCCTTGGCGTGAAGATGTATGGCGGCCAGGTTATCAAGCCGGGCAACATCATCGTCCGTCAGCGCGGCACCGAATTCCACGCTGGCTACGGTGTTGGCATGGGCAAGGACCACACCTTGTTCGCCAAGATCGAAGGCGTGATCAAGTTCGAGAAGAAAGGCGAGTTCAACCGCCGTTACGTGAGCATCGTCGCAGCCTAATCGCGACGTCGCTCCAGAAGCCCCGTCATGCGACGGGGCTTTTTCGTTTGTGGTGAGCCTCTTGCAAAGCTGTTTGTATGGGCTGCCGGCGTGGGTTTCTACGGTCGTACGGGGCCGCCGCGCTCATTTTTGCAAGAGCCTCAGGTGTTCAAGCTATTCAGCTCGTCGGAAGGCGAGAGGCGGTTTTTATGAAGTTTGTTGACGAAGTATCGATCCGGGTCAAAGCCGGTGACGGCGGCAATGGTTGCATGAGCTTCCGCCGCGAGAAGTTCATCGAGAACGGTGGCCCCAACGGTGGCGACGGTGGTGACGGTGGCTCGGTGTACATGGTGGCCGACGAGAACCTCAATACCCTGGTCGACTACCGCTACACCCGCCACCACGAAGCCCAGCGTGGCCAGAACGGCGGCAGCACCGACTGCACCGGCAAGAAGGGTGAAGACCTGTTCCTGCGCGTGCCGGTCGGCACCACCGTGATCGACGCCTCGACCCAGGAAGTGATCGGTGACCTGGTCACCCCGGGCCAGAAGCTGATGGTCGCCCAGGGCGGCTGGCACGGCTTGGGCAACACCCGCTTCAAGTCCAGCACCAACCGCGCGCCGCGCCAGACCACGCCAGGCAAGCCGGGTGAGCAGCGCGACCTGAAGATGGAGCTGAAAGTGCTGGCCGACGTCGGCCTGCTGGGCTTGCCGAATGCCGGCAAGAGCACCTTCATCCGCTCGGTTTCGGCTGCCAAGCCGAAGGTCGCCGACTACCCGTTCACCACCCTGGTGCCGAACCTGGGTGTGGTCAGCGTCGACCGCTGGAAGAGCTTCGTCATCGCCGACATCCCCGGCCTGATCGAAGGCGCTTCCGAAGGGGCGGGCCTGGGTATCCGCTTCCTCAAGCACCTGGCGCGTACCCGCGTACTGCTGCACCTGGTCGACCTGGCGCCGCTGGACGGCAGCAGCCCGGCCGATGCCGCCGAGGTCATCATCAACGAGCTGGCGCAGTTCAGCCCGGCACTGGTCGACCGCGAGCGCTGGCTGGTGCTGAACAAGGCCGACATGATCATGGACGAGGAGCGCGACGAGCGCGTCAAGGAAGTGGTCGAACGCCTGAACTGGGACGGCCCGGTGTACGTGATCTCGGCCATCGCCAAGCAGGGTACCGAGCAGCTCAGCCACGACCTGATGCGCTACCTCGAAGACCGTGCCGATCGCCTGGCCAATGACCCGGCCTACGCCGCCGAGCTGGCCGAACTCGATCAGCGCATCGAAGACGAGGCCCGTGCCCAGCTGCAGGCGCTGGACGATGCCCGCACCCTGCGTCGCACGGGCGTCAAGAGCGTGCATGACATTGGCGACGATGACGACTGGGATGATTTCGAGGACGACGAAGACGGCCCGGAAATCATTTACGTGCGCGACTGATCGGTTGCAGTACACTAAACGCCGCTCCAATGAGCGGCGTTTTGGTATCTACAGATTCGACATAGGTTGGAAGAGAAGATGCGAAGCAAGGTGACGGGCGCCAAGCGCTGGGTCGTGAAGATTGGCAGTGCCCTGCTGACGGCGGATGGCAAAGGCCTGGATCGCGGCGCCATGGCCGTCTGGGTCGAGCAGATGGTCGCGCTGCGGGAAGCGGGCGTGGAGTTGGTGCTGGTCTCCTCCGGGGCCGTGGCCGCGGGCATGAGCCAACTGGGCTGGGCTTCGCGACCGAGCGCGATGAACGAGCTGCAGGCCGCCGCCGCCCTTGGTCAGATGCGCCTGGTGCAGGCCTGGGAGTCGAGCTTCGGCGAGCATGGCAAGCACACCGCGCAGATCCTCCTGACCCATGACGACCTCTCCGACCGCAAGCGTTACCTCAACGCCCGCAGCACGCTGCGTACCTTGGTCGACCTGGGCGTGGTGCCGGTGATCAACGAGAACGACACCGTGGTCACCGACGAGATCCGCTTCGGCGACAACGACACCCTGGCAGCCCTGGTGGCCAACCTGGTGGAAGCCGACCTGCTGGTGATCCTCACCGACCGCGACGGCATGTTCGATGCCGACCCGCGCAACAACCCCGAAGCGCAGCTGATCTATGAAGCCCGCGCCGACGACCCGGCCCTGGATGCGGTGGCCGGCGGCACGGGGGGTGCCCTGGGTCGCGGCGGCATGCAGACCAAGTTGCGTGCCGCACGCCTGGCGGCCCGTTCCGGTGCCCACACCATCATCATCGGTGGCCGCATCGAACGCGTGCTCGATCGCCTCAAGGCCGGTGAACGCCTGGGCACGTTGCTGTCGCCGGAGCGCGGCATGCTCGCCGCCCGCAAGCAGTGGCTGGCCGGCCACCTCCAGACACGCGGCACCCTGGTGCTCGATGCAGGTGCCGTGCAGGCCCTGCGTCAGGCCAACAAGAGCCTGTTGCCGGTGGGCGTGAAGACCGTCCAGGGCAGCTTCCGTCGCGGCGAGATGGTGGTGTGCGTCGGCCCTGACGGCCTTGAAGTAGCCCGTGGCCTGGCCAACTACAGTGCCCTGGAAGCACAGAAGATCATCGGCCAGCCGTCCGATGCCATCGAGAACCTGCTGGGCTACAGCGCCGAGCCGGAACTGGTACACCGCGACAACCTGGTGCTGGTCTGAGGGCGTGAACGTGCTGAAAAGGATGATTGCCGTGGCGGCGCTGGCGCTGCCGATGCTGGCCGGGGCCGAGGAAATCGGCCAGGTCTCTACCGTGTTCAAGTTCCTCGGGCCGAACGACCGCATCGTGGTCGAGGCATTCGACGACCCCAAGGTCGAGGGCGTGACCTGCTACCTGTCGCGAGCCAAGACTGGCGGTGTGAAGGGTGGGTTGGGCTTGGCCGAGGACCGTGCAGAGGCGTCGATCGCCTGCCGCCAGGTGGGGCCGATCCACTTCAAGGGTGAATTGAAGGACGGCGAGGAGGTGTTCAAGGAGCGCACCTCGCTGGTGTTCAAGACCATGCAGGTGGTGCGCTTCCTCGACAAGAAGCGCAACACGCTGGTGTACCTGGTGTATAGCGACCGGCTGATCGAAGGCAGCCCGCAGAACGCGGTGACGGCGATTCCGATCCTGCCGTGGGCTAAATAACACCCGAGCGGGAGGCCTTTGGCCTCCTTTCGCGGCACGAGGCCGCTCCTACAGGGGATACGCCTATTCCTGTAGGAGCGGCCTTGTGCCGCGAAAGGGCCGCAAAGCGGCCCCTGTTCACCGCATCAGGCCAGCTCCTCGGCCTGATCTTCGCGCACGATCGCCTTCACCTCATCGAGCCGGCTGATGTACTTCCAGTCCGCCTCGTCGATGTAGATACCGTTCGGCCCGCTGCCGCCTTCCAGGTCGATCGCCACCCGCGCCGACACCTGCGGCTTCACGCTCGCCAGGATTGGCACGAAGCCCAGCTGCTGGCTGGTCTCCAGCAGCGCTGCCTGGTTGCGTTCGTCGATGTCCGCCGCCTCGTCGAGGTAGTAGGGCAGGCGAATGCGCCCGGCCAGGTCGCGGTCCATCAGGTGCAGCAACAGATACATGTTGGTCAGCGCCTTGATGGTCATGGTGGTGCCGTTGGACGCGGCGCCGTCGATGTCGGCATGGATCACCGGCTGGCCATTGATCTTGGTGATCTCGAACGCCAGCTCGAACAGGTCCTTCAGGCCCAACTGGTTGTGGTTGGCTGCCACCAGCCGTGCCAGGTACTCCTTGGCCTCTTCGTTCTTGTGGTCCTGCTCGGCGCTCTGGGTCAGGTCGAACACCGACAGGGTTTCACCTTCCTCGTACTGGCCGGCGCTGTGGATGATCTGGTCGATGTGCTTGAGCGCTTCCTTGTTCGGTGCCAGGACCACGCGGAAGCTTTCCAGGTTGGACACCTGGCGCTTGTTGATCTCGCGGTTGAACAGGGCCAGCTGGTGCTCGAGGCTGTCGTAGTCGCTGCGGATGTTGCGCAAGGTCCGGGCGATGTCGGTGACCGCCGCGCGGCGTGCCTTGGCCAGGGTCAGGGCTTCCTCGGTGCGGTGCGAGTAGGCGTTGATCAGCAGTTGCAGGCGGCGCTCCATGTCGTCTTCGCTGTCGAACTTGGCCACGCCCTTGAGGCGCACCTGGGCGTACAGCGCCTCGATCTGGTTGTCCACGCGCTGCAAGGCCTGCCAGCTGTCCTGGTAGTCGTTGAGCAGCGGCAGCAGGTTGTCCATGGAATCGTCGATCGCTTCCATGAACGGGGTGCCGAACGGCAGGTCGGCCGGCAGCAGCTGGCGACGGCGCAGGGCGTCTTCCAGGGTGCGCTGCTTGGCTTCCAGGTCGGCGATCTGCCGACCCACCAGCTGCAACTTGGCCGAAAGCTGCTGGACGCGCTCGGTGAAGGCGTCGCTTGAGCGCTTGAGTTCGTCCTGGGCGGCTTCGAGCTGAGCGAGCTGTTCCAGCTTCTCCGGCTCCTCGGCACTCAGGGTCTCGGTGCGGCGATAGTCTTCCAGGGCCTTCTGGGCATCGAGCACCTGCTGGTACAGGGCTTCGGTCTGCGCTTTGGAGGCGCTGCGGTCGGCGGCGACGGCCTGCTGGGTCTTGAGTTGCTTGAGTTCTTTTTCCAGGCGCTCTTTCTGGTCGCGCAGGGCGGCACGGTCAGCCAGGGCCTGGAGCGCCGGCGGGTCGATGTGGGAAAGGTCGATGGACACGCCCGGAGCTTCGAAGCGCTCGCCCTTGAAGCCGTCGAGCACTGTTTCGAGGGTTTTCACCCAGACATCGCTATCGTCCAGCTCGATGCCCCGGTCGCCCAGCGGCAGGCTGAACAGCGCGCCGTTGAACAGGCGCATCAGGCGATCGACGTCCTGTTGCGAGAACTCCTCGCGCAGGCGGGCGTAGCTGTTGTTGTCGGCGTGATCGAGTTGCTGCTTGACCTGCTTGAGGCGTTTTTCCAGGTCGCGAACGCGTTCGTCCAGGTCCTCGGCGGAGAACTGGCGCGACTGGGCCAGGGCGCCGGCCAGTTCGTCGTGGGCATCCTTGGCAGCCAGCAGTTGCTGCTCCAGGGTCTTCACGTCGGTGACCAGAGCAAAGCGGTGCTTGAGTACCGACAGCTCGCCCAGCCAGCGCTGGATGCCGGTGATCTCGCGCTCCAGGCGCATCAGCTCCTGGGTACCGCCGCGCTGGTCGTTCTGCAGGCGGTCCTGCTCGCTGCGGTAGTGCTCGGATTGGATGACCAGCTCTTCCTTGCGGGCCATGGCGTATTCCTGCCAGGTGCCCAGCAGGTTGTCGAGCAATGGCGAGATACGGTGCAGCTTGCCGCGCAGGATGTCACGCTGGGCCACGCCGCCGGCCAGGGCCTCGACCAGGGGGCCGGCGGCGACCAGGGCGTTGTAGTCCTGTTCCATGCGGCGTACGTCGCGGAAGGCTTCCTCGCAGGCGGCGATGTAGTCGACGCTGCCCGAGCGCAGGCTGTGCTCGAAGGCATCGAGGAACAGCTGCTTGAGCTTGGCCGCGGTGATTTCGCGCATGTGCAGCAAGTTGATGAACAGCGCACGGAAGGTCTTCAGGCTCTGCTCGCTGGTCGAGCGCAGTGGGATCAAGGTCAGGTCCAGCGGCACCGAGGTGTGGCCGCCGACCAGCAGCCGGCGCAGCTCGTCGGGCTTGAGCTCATAGGCCTTCAGGCCGTGCTGTTCGAGGTTGGTGAACAGCTCCTTCTGGCGCAGGCAGGTGTCGTTCTTCTGGTAGTGCGCCAGGTCCAGCTGGCCCTGGTAGGCGAAGAACTGGTGACCGAAGCCGCCGCCCGGGCCGCGCCCGACCACGCCGATCACGTGCGGGCCGTGAGGCAGGTTCAGCTCGCAGAGGATGTAGCTGGTGTCGCTGGCGAAGTAGAACCGGCGCGACTGCTCCAGGCTGTACTTGCCGAAGCTCATGTCGGACATGCGCGCCAGGATCGGGAACTGCAGGGCATTGATCGAGGCGGACTTGCCCAGGTTGTTGGCGCCGTAGACCGACAGTGGGTGCTCCAGGGGGAACAGGCCCAGGCTGTAGCCGGCGGTGTTGAGCAGTGCGAAGCGGCGAATACCGTAGCGTTCCTGGCTCATGCGTCAATCTCCTGTTGCTCTTCGCGAATGGCCCGGGCCAGGGCTTCTTCCTCGCTCTCCTCGCCGTCGAACGGGGTGAGGTCGAGCGGGTCGTCGGTGCGGTTGAGTTCTTCCGGACTCTCTTCCTCGACCAGCACTGGCGTTGGCAGCGGCAGGTCGCTGTGCAGGGTGGCGGCCAGGTCCCGGTCCTGCTGGACCGACAGGCACACGTCGAGGAAACGGTGCATCGGCGGCAGGAAGCGGTAGATGCCGCCTTCCTCGTGGGCGAAGCCCAGCTGGGTCATGCGGCGCAGGATTTTTTCTTCCAGCTCGTCGACGGTCTGCACTTCGGCCTGGATGAACAGGTCGCGGTACTTTTCCAGCAAGGACGGCAGCTCGTCGCGGCCGACGCTGCCGCCATCGAGCACGGCCATCGGGTCGCGGCCCTGGTCGGCCAGGTGCTCGACCAGGATGAAGGTGAACAGCGACAGGCGCTGTGCGGTCTTGTTGACCTGGGCGGCGGCCTGCTCGGGCACGAAGTAGTAGAAGCCGCGGGTGTCGCACACCAGCTCGAAGCCCAGGGCCTTGAACAGGGTGCGGTACTGGTCCTGGAAGTTCGACAGCTGGGCGTACAGTTCAGGGTCGCGGCGGCTGATGTGGAAGCCCTTGAACAGCTCGCGGAAGATCGGCGCGAGCTGGGACAGTTCGGAAAGATCAAGATGCATTGGCTGGGCTCGCGTTGGAGTCGGACGTGGTCGTTGGCGTGGCTTGGCGGCTGGACGTCAGGGCGAAGGAGCGCAGGCTGACCAGGTGTTCACGGGTGGTGTATTCCTGGCGTTCGAGGCGCTCGCGGCTGAAGCGCTTCTCCCGCGACAGGCGCGAGAACCAGTACAGCAATTCGTCGGTGGCGCCTTCGGGCTCCTGCTCCAGCAGCCAGACCATCAGGTCTGGCAGGGGCAGGGCGTCTTCGCAGCGCTCGAGCATTTCCTTGACCGTGCGTGGGGCGCGGGGCAGCGGGCCCTTCTGCGACTTGTGTGCCTTGGGGAAGCGCGCCGGCTTGGGCTCGAAGCGGGCCAGGGCATAAACGTACGCCTCGACCTGGCTGGCACTGCCGAGGAAGGTGCTCTGCGGGCGGGTGAACATCGGCATGGCCGCTTGCGGCACGGCATCGATGCCTTTCTTGCGGATCACCGACAGGGCCAGGGCGGCGCCGCGGGTCACGGCGTTGTGCCGGCGTGCTTCTTCGCGCAGGGGCAGCAGCAGTTCTCGGGCGTGGCGCAGGGTGAGCTGAGCACTGGTCTGCATCTCGAGGATACGGGCGTGGGTGCGCAGCAGCATGTCGTCGTCGACCAGGTGGCCCAGGCGCGCCTGCTCGCCCAGCAGGCGCAGCAGCACGGTCTCGACCTTGCGAACGCCTTGCTCGAAGGCGCCGTCGGCATTGACCAGCTGGATCATCGGCTCGACGTACTCGTCCCAGGTCGCCAGGACCTCGGCGTAGCGCTGGCGCAGGGGAATCTGGCGGTTGCTGGTCTTGGCCCGCTCGGCCACGGCCACCAGCGCCTGCTCGTCGTTGTCGAGCTTCTTGAGCACGTCGCGCACGCGCATATCGAGCAGGCGCAGCTGGCGCGCCAGGTCGTCGCTGTCGCGGTTGTCGAAGGCGTCCTGGATATGCCCGGCCAGACGCTCCAGGTGGCGCAGGTAGGCTTCGATCTCCAGGCACAGGCCCAGGCGGTGCTCGCGGCGCAGGTAGGCGAGGAAATCGTGAATCTGGGCGTTGAGCTCGAAGCGGTTCGGGCTCTTGGCCACCGGCACCAGGATGTCCAGGCGGATCCACACGTCGAGCAACTGGGTGATGTCCTGCGGCGTGCTTTCCACCTGCTGCCGGGCCAGTTGCTGGCGCAGCTCGACCAGGCTCAGGGTGCCTTGGTCGAAGCGCTCGCACAGCGGCTCGATCAAGGCCCAGTGTTCGGCTAGGGCGCGCAGGACGCGCTTGGGTTCGATCATTGGCGGGTCGACTCGTTGCCAAATAAAAGGGGCGATTGTACTGCATCCGGGGGGGAGGATTTCACCCCTTGGTCTGTAATGAGGGGGCAAGGGGAGATTCCGGGGGGCGGTGGTTGTCCCGGGTCATGGGGTGTTGGTGAGATCGCGCGCCGCCCGCGCAGCGCTCGGTCTCACAAACCTGCAAAACCCAAGACGTACACGTTAGAATACCCCCAAAATCCCACCCCGGACCCCGTGCCTTGCTGACCGAGCCCCGCCGCCGCGCCTACCTTTCCGCCATGCAAGTGGTGCACTGGCTGCCGCGCGCCGAACTGCCGTTCGCTGCACCGTCGCGCCCGGAACTGCTGCTGCCGTTGGCGCCGGTCGAAGACGCCGCCATCGAGGTACGGCCAAGCGCACCTGCGCCTGACGCACCACCTGTTGCCCCACAAGCCCGCTCAGTCGAGCGCCCCAAGATCGAGATCCCCCGGCCGGGCAGCACGCCCAAGCCCGCCAGCACGTCGGTCGAAGCCCAGGAGCAGGTGCCAGCGCCCCGTCCGGCGCCGTTGCCGCCACCGCGTTTTGCCCTGCAATTGCTGCGCGCCGGCCGCTGCCTGGTGCTGGTCGAGCTGGCCACCGGCCAGCCCTTCCAGAGCCGTGACCCGTCGTACCTGCTGCTCAAGGACATGCTGCGCGCCGCCGGCCTGCCCGATGCGCCGCAGATCATCGGCGAGCCGGTGCGCTGGCCGTTGCTGGTACGCGGCAACATGGACCAGGGGCCGGAGGCGGCGCGCGACTTCGTCCAGGGTTTCATCGCCGCGCGCCTGGAAGAGGCACCTTGCACCTGCCTGTGGCTGGTCGGCCTGCCGGCCGTGCGCTTTGCCGGCCAGGCCGACGGCGAGGCCTACTACCAAGAACTGAAGGTCGAAGGCCTGGGCGACGCCTGGGCCCTGCCGGGCCTTGAACTGTTGATGGACGAGCCGCAGCGCAAGGTGGACGTCTGGCAAGCGATGCGCCGGCTGATGGCGCGCTGGAAGAGCGTTGAATGAGTGACTCGATCAGTTTCCGCCCGATGACCGAGGCGGATCTGGATGCCGTGCTTAAAATCGAATATGCCGCGTTCAGCCATCCGTGGACGCGCGGAATCTTCCAGGATGCGCTCAAGTCCTATGAGGTCTGGCTGATGTTCGACGGCCAGCAGCAAGTCGGCCATGGCGTGATCAACGTGATCATCGACGAGGCCCACCTGCTCAACATCACCGTCAAGCCGGAGAACCAGGGCCGTGGCCTGGGCTTGCGCCTGCTGCAGCACCTGATGGCCCGGGCCTACCAGCTCAATGGCCGGGAATGCTTCCTGGAAGTGCGCGCCAGCAACCAGGCGGCCTACCGCCTGTACGAGCGCTACGGATTCAACGAAATCGGCCGCCGGCGCGACTACTATCCCGTTGCCGGCGGACGCGAAGACGCCCTGGTGATGGCCTGCACCCTGTTCGAGGAGTGACCTTGCAGGCGCTGGCCGTGTCACACAGGCATACCCTGATGAGGCAACGACCATGCATGACCTGCAGGAACTGATCGACAACAACGAACGCTGGGCCGATGCGATCAAGCAGCGCGATCCGGACTTCTTCGCCAAGCTGGCCCGCCAGCAGACCCCCGAATTCCTCTGGATCGGTTGCTCCGACGCTCGCGTGCCCGCCAACGAGATCGTCGGCATGCTGCCGGGCGACCTGTTCGTGCACCGCAATGTGGCCAACGTGGTGCTGCACACTGACCTGAACTGCCTGTCGGTGATCCAGTACGCCGTGGAGGTGCTCAAGGTCAAGCACATCCTGGTCACCGGTCACTATGGCTGCGGCGGTGTGCGCGCAGCGATGCAGGACCGTCAGTTGGGCCTGATCGACGGCTGGCTGCGTTCGATCCGCGACCTGTACTACGAAAAGCGCGGCGAGCTGGCCAAGCTCGATACCGAGGAAGCCAAGGTCGACCGCCTGTGCGAGCTGAACGTGATCCAGCAGGTGGCCAACGTGGCTCACACCAGCATCGTGCAGAACGCCTGGCACCGGGGGCAGGAGCTGTCGATCCATGGTTGCATCTATGGCATCAAGGATGGCCGCTGGAAGAGCCTGGACACCACCATCAGCGGGTTTGCCCAGTTGCCGCCGCAGTATCGCCTGCGGCCTTTGGAATAGACTGCTCAATGGCGCTTTGACCCTGTGGGAGATTACCCAGCCCTTCGGGCTGCGCTGTCGCGCAGAGAACAAGCGGCCAATGCTGCCCCTGTGGGAGCGGGCTCCGTGCTTTACTCGCTGTAATGGCGTACACAGGAGTGAAGAATGAAAGGCATGAAGCTGCTGGCCTGCGTGGCAGGGCTGCTGGCAGGCATCGCCCACGCCGATGAGCGGGATGTCTGGATGTTCGCCCAGTGGGCAGGCGACCACCCGACCCGTGCCTTCCGCCAGATGTTGGTGGATGCTCGTCTCTATGGCGTGGTACCGATCCATCAACTGCTACGTTCGGCCTCCGACTGGCGCCTGTGCAGGGCCTCACCTTTCGCCGTGCCGCCGGCCACCCAGTGGCCCCAGGTGCGCGCTACCCTGATGCTGCTCAAGACCCTCGACGAACAAGGCATCCTGCGCCAGTTCGAGGTGGTGTCGGCCTACCGTGACCCGCGCCTGAATGCCTGTGCCGGTGGCGCGGTGGGCAGCGCCCATACCCGGGCTTTCGCGGTCGACGTGCTGCTGCCTGCCTGGGCCGACCCCAACCCGCTGTGCCGGTTCTGGCAGCAGCATGGCCAGGCCTGGAACATGGGCCTGGGGCGCTACCCTTCCGGGCGCATCCACCTCGATACGGCCGGCTATCGCACCTGGGGCGGCGACGGCCGCTCGGGGTCGTCGTTCTGCACCAGGCCCAGGTGAGCCAGGCACGCCTGGCATTCGCCCGCCACCCACTCGGCGAAGCGCTGGCGCTTGCTGCCGTCATCCAGAGGCAAGGGGCTGAGCAGGTGGTAGGCCGAGCCGTCTCGCAGGAAGCCGAAGGGCGCTACCAGTTGCCCGCTGTCCAGTTCGTCACGGACCATCAGCGCTGACGCGATGGCCAGCCCCAGCCCTGCGCTGGCGGCCTGGATCGACAGGTAGAAATGCTCGAAGTCGCTGCGCTCGGTGTGGTGCGCCTTCTTCCCGGCCAGGCGCTGCCAGGTGCTCCAGGCGTCAGGGCGGGTGGCGCTGTAGAGCAGGCGTTGGTTGTCGAAACCCGCGTCCTGGCCTTGCCGGCAGACCGGGCCGATCCACTCCTCGCAGATCTTCAGGCTGTGCAGTTTCCGTTCCCAATGAAAGTCGTCGCGCCGCAGCGCCAGATCTACCCCGGCACGGCTGAAGTCCAGCGGCCCGCCTGCGGCGACCAGGTGCAGCTGCAAGTCGGGATGGGCAGCATGGAACCGGGGCAGGCGAGGGATGAGCCAGCGCATGGCGATGGTTGGCTCGCAGGACATCACCAGCACATTGTCTTGCGTCTGCGCTTGCAGGCGCTGCACCGCGCCTTCGAGCTGCTCGAAGATCGACTGGGTGGTGCCATGCAGGCTGCGGCCGGCCGGTGTCAGGAACAGGGCTCGGTTACGCCGCTCGAACAGCTCGATGCCCAGGCTTTCCTCCAGCAGGCGTACCTGGCGGCTGACGGCGCCGTGGGTCACGTGCAGGTGCTCGGCGGCGCGCACGAAGCTTTCGGTCTGGGCGGCGATATCGAAATAGCGCAGGGCGGTGAGCGGGGGCAGTTTCATGGTCGTGTGTCGTCTGTGGCGGCCCAATCGCGGGGCAAGCCCGCTCCCACAAAGGCTCTCTGGGCTCTTCCCTGTGGGAGCGGGCTTGTCCCGCGATTGGGCCAGCAAGGCTTACGCCTGTCTGTGAAAAAAACTAGCAGGTCTGCCGCACTATAAATCGATTTTTCGCCACGAATAAGCCTTCGATAATCAGCGCACTGTGCATTTTCATCGCCAATCGAGGAGCTTTTTCCGTGAATGAACTGATCGCCGTCGCCCTGTTCACCGTGCTGGCCGTCATCAGCCCAGGGGCCGACTTCGCCATGGTCACCCGCAGCAGTTATGCCCAAGGGCGCACGGCTGGCCTGGCCGCAGCCTTGGGGATCGCCCTGGGCGTGCAGGTGCATGTGTTGTACACCGTGCTTGGCATCGCCGTGATCATCAGCCAGAGCCCGGCGCTGTTCCTGGCCATGAAAGTGGTGGGAGCCGGTTACCTGGTCTACCTGGGCTACAAATCATTGACCAACACCTCACGGATCTCACTCGATGGCATCGGCCAGAGCCCTCGGGCTGGCGTGCTCCAAGGCCTGCGCACAGGTTTTCTGACCAATGCGCTGAATCCCAAGACGATGCTATTCGTCGTCAGTGCCTACACCCAGGTGGTGCGGCCGGGCAGCCCGCTGGCGCTGGATTTCGCCTATGGGGCATTCATGTCGTTCGCCCATTGGGCATGGTTCAGCCTGGTGGCGGTGTTCTTCTCGAGCGACGGATTGCGCCAGGCGATGATCGAGCGACAAGGGGTGGTCGACCGGGTGATCGGCGTAGCCCTGATCGGGCTGGGCCTGGCCGTGGTAGTGGCGGGCGTGCGTTGACGGTTTTTTCAGCGCAATAAAAAAGGGCTTATCTTTCGATAAGCCCTTTTTTGAAGGTGGTGGCTACACAGGGACTTGAACCCCGGACCCCAGCATTATGAATGCTATGCTCTAACCAACTGAGCTATGTAGCCGACTTGGCGCGCATTATTAGCTCGAATCGCGACTCTGTCAACACTCGTTGTAAAAAAAATTTCCAGCCTTTCAAACGCTTAGCTGGGCGGACCGCTCGGTGTGCCCGCCAACCTGCAAAGAATGCGCTGCGCAGACTGGGTAAGTCGAGGCGCGGGGCGGCCAATCGCATAAAAAGGTAGCTAAGTATCTAGTTCTTTCCTGATAATCGGATCCCAAATTCGCGGAAAGGACATAGTCATGGCCATCAGCAGCGCCCAGACCTCCACCGGCACCAGCACCGCCGCACAGGCCACCCCACTGGTGATGCGTATCATCGGCTTCTGTGCCCTGGCGCACCTGATCAATGATTTGATCCAGGCGGTACTGCCGGCCATCTACCCGATGCTCAAGGCCAACTACAACCTGAGTTTCGCCCAGATCGGCCTGATTACCCTGACGTTCCAGATCACGGCGTCGCTGCTGCAGCCGTGGGTTGGCTTCTTCACCGACCGGCGACCGGCGCCGAACCTGCTGCCGTTGGGCACGTTGTGCACTCTGGTGGGGATCGTGATGCTGGCATTCGTGGGCAGCTTCCCGATGATTTTGCTGGCATCGGCGTTGGTGGGCATCGGCTCCTCGACTTTCCACCCCGAGACCTCGCGCATCGCCCGCCTGGCGTCGGGAGGGCGCTTTGGCCTGGCCCAGTCGACTTTCCAGGTCGGCGGTAACGCCGGCTCTGCCCTCGGCCCGCTGCTGGCGGCGGCCATCGTCATTCCCTTCGGCCAGAGCCATGTGGCCTGGTTCGGCCTGGCCGGGCTGTTCTTCTTCGCTGTGACTTTGTTGCTGCGGGGTTGGTACAAGGGCCACCTCAACCAGTTCAAGGCCCGCAAGGCCGTACAGGCCAGCCATGGGATTTCGCGCCAGCGTGTGATCCTGGCGTTGGTGGTGCTGGGCCTGCTGGTGTTCTCCAAGTACTTCTACATGGCCAGCTTCACCAGCTATTTCACCTTCTACCTGATCGAGAAGTTCGGTGTGTCGGTGGCAAGCTCCCAGCTGCACCTGTTCCTGTTCCTTGGCGCGGTGGCGGCCGGTACCTTCTTCGGCGGGCCGATCGGTGACCGGATCGGGCGCAAGGCGGTGATCTGGTTCTCGATCCTGGGGGTGGCGCCGTTCACCCTGGCCCTGCCGTACGCCGATCTGTTCTGGACCAGCGTGCTCAGCGTGGTGATCGGCTTCATCCTGGCCTCGGCGTTCTCGGCCATTGTGGTCTATGCCCAGGAACTGGTGCCGGGCAGCGTAGGCATGATCGCCGGGATCTTCTTCGGCCTGATGTTCGGTTTCGGTGGCATCGGCGCGGCGCTGCTGGGCTACCTGGCTGATTTGCGAGGTATCGAGTACGTCTATGGGCTGTGTTCGTTCCTGCCGCTGTTTGGCGTGCTGGCAGTGTTCCTGCCTTCCACCGGTAAACGCTGATCGTCTCAAGCCCAATGGGCTGGGTGATTTACCACGAGGGCCTTGGCGATTGACGCGTCAAGGCCCCTTGGCCTAGAGTGCCGCCTCCTTTCAATTCACGTAGTCGATGCAATGCGCCGTTCCCAGAGCCTTCGCCTTGTCCGCCAGCCTGTCATCCAGGCGGTGCGTCGTGCGTGGCCAAGCGACACGGTGCTCAAGCGTCGGCGCAGCGTGCTGTTCGCCTTCACCTTCTCGCCACACCTTGCCCTGAACTGATCCTGCGCCCCTGCGTGTCCGCCTGCCGGCGTGGCTGCGGGTGGCTGCGTTCGCACATCTTTCCAGTGGTTTTTCCAGCCGTCCCGGCCCAGGGTGCATGTGGGCGGCGAGCAAGGAGCGGTAATGAACATGCGTTTGCTGGCGGGCCTGTTGTTCGCGGTGTCGGTGGTGGGGTTCAGCCTGGGGGCGAGCCTGCCGCTGGTGTCGTTGCGTCTGCACGAGGCGGGGGCAGGCACCCTTGAGATCGGTATCATTTCGGCCATCCCCGCGGCGGGCATGATGCTCTCGGCGTTCATGGTCGATGCCTGCTGCCGGCACCTGACCCGGCGCACCATCTATTTGCTGTGCTTCAGCCTGTGCACCCTGAGCATCGCGTTGCTCGAAGGCGCCTTCACCTCGATCTGGTACCTGGCGCTATTGCGCCTGGCGCTGGGTATCGGCATGGGCATCGCCATCATCCTTGGCGAGTCCTGGGTCAACGAGCTGTGCCCGGAGCACAACCGCGGCAAGATCATGGCGCTCTACGCCACCAGCTTCACCGGTTTCCAGGTGCTGGGGCCGGCCATGCTGGCGCTGCTTGGGGCCAGCAGCCCGTGGGTCACGGGCGTGGTCACCGCCTGCTACGGCCTGGCATTGCTGTGTATCCTGCTGACCGTCCCCAACGACCATGTGCAGCACGAGGAAGGCGAAAAGAGCTTTGGCCTGGCCGGGTTCTTCCGGGTCGCGCCGGCGTTGTGCGTGGCGGTGCTGTTCTTCTCCTTCTTCGATGCCGTGGTGCTGTCGCTGCTGCCGGTATACGCCACCAGCCATGGTTTTGCGGTGGGTGTGGCGGCGTTGATGGTGACCGTGGTGTTCGCTGGCGACATGATCTTCCAGTTGCCCCTGGGCTGGCTGGCCGACCGGGTCGAGCGTACCGGGCTGCACCTGGTGTGCGGTGTGGTGGCCATGGCGATCGGCATCGGCCTGCCGTGGCTGCTGCAGATGAGCTGGCTGCTATGGCCGCTGCTGGTAGTGCTGGGCGCCGTGGCTGGGGGCATCTATACCCTGGCGTTGGTGCTGATCGGCCAGCGCTTCAAGGGCCAGGACCTGGTGACGGCCAATGCCAGCGTTGGCTTGCTGTGGGGTGTCGGCAGCCTGGTCGGGCCGCTGGTCAGCGGGGCGGCGATGGACGTGGCGCCGCACGGGCTGCCCATGGCCTTGGCGGTGATGGCAGGGTTGTTCGTGTGCTTCGCCCGGCAGTCGTATCGCCGGGCAGGGAAGCTGCGGGCTGTGACAGACTGAAGCGCCATTACCTGCGCAAGAACCGTCGTTCTGTCGATGACAGGTTGGTCTAAGCTGGTCTTTTTCCGATCACTCGAGGCTATCGCGCATGATCCACGCCGACCTCTCGCCCTCGGCCTATCGCCAGGCCACGGACTTCCTCGCGGCGTTGGACCCGGACTGGGCCCGACACATCGCTGCAATCGGCCCGTGCCAGCACAGCGCTGTGCCAGAGCGCGAGCCCTTCGAGGCGCTGGTGCGGGCGGTGGCCTACCAGCAGTTGCACGCCCGGGCGGCCGAAGCGATCCTGGCGCGCTTGCTGGCGTTGTACCCGGGGGGCGCCTTCCCTAGCCCCGAGCAACTGTTGGCCACGCCGCCCGAGGTGTTGCGTGGCTGTGGCTTATCCGCGAACAAGCTGGCTACGGTGCAGGGGATTGCCCAGGCGCGCCTGGACGGTATCGTCCCCAGCCGCGAGCAAGCGCTGGCGATGCATGACGATGCGCTGATCGAACGTCTGGTGAGCCTGCGTGGCGTCGGGCGCTGGACCGTGGAGATGCTGCTGATCTATTGCCTGGAGCGCTCCGATATCCTGCCGGTGGACGACTTCGGCGTGCGCGAGGGGTATCGTCGGCTCAAGGGCATGGACAAGGCGCCGACACCGGCGCAGATGCGTTCGCTGGGAGGTGGCTGGAGCCCGTATCGGACCGTGGCGTCTTGGTACCTGTGGCGCGCCTGAGCGTGTACGTATCCCCATCGCCGGCAGATTGCCGTGCAATAAACGGAGCGCCAGCCCCGACCCAGTCTGTCAGGCTTGCAACATCAGCCGCCCAGGAGAGATCTCATGAAGCCTGCCACCGCCTACGCCACCGACGCTGACCGCTGGCTCGCCGTGCAACGCCGCGACTTGGCGGCCAGCGGCCATTTCGTCTATGCCGTACGCACCACGGGCGTCTACTGTCAGCCTGGCTGCAAGTCGCGCCTGGCCAAGCGTGAGAACGTCGAATTCTTCAATGATGCCGACGCTGCCGAAGCGGCCGGCTATCGCGCCTGTCGCCGCTGCACGGAGGGCAAGGCCCTGCAGATGATGCGCCGCACCGAACTGGTGGCCCGCGCCTGCCGCCTGATCGAGGCCAGCGAGACCCCACCCCACCTCGACCAGCTCGGTGCGCAGCTGGCCGTCAGCCCCTTCCACTTGCACCGCGTATTCAAGGCCGAGACCGGGCTCACGCCCAAGGCCTATGCTTCGGCCTATCGCGCCCGGCGCTTGCGCGAGCGACTCGACGACTGTGCCAGCTCCGTGACCGAGGCCATCTATGACGCCGGATACAACTCCAATAGCCGCTTCTACGAGAGCGCCGGCCAACGCCTGGGCATGCGCCCGAGGGAATACCGGGCCAAGGGCGCGGGCTCGACCATTCACTTCGCCATTGGCCAGTGCTCGCTCGGGGCGATCCTGGTGGCGCAGAGTGAACGGGGCATCTGCGCCATCCTGTTGGGCGAGGACCCTGAGCGCCTGCTCAAGGACCTGCAGGACCAGTTCAGCAAGGCTCGGCTGATCGGCGGCGACGCTGGTTTCGAACGCCTGGTCGCCGAAGTGGTGGGGTTCGTCGAGCAGCCGGCCCTGGGCCTGGCGCTGCCGTTGGACGTACAAGGCACGGCCTTCCAGGAGCGCGTCTGGCAGGCGCTGCGCGAGGTACCCGCCGGCAGCACCGTCAGCTACACCGACATCGCCGAACGCATCGGTGCACCCAAGGCCGTGCGCGCCGTCGCCCAGGCCTGCGCCGCCAACTGTCTCGCCGTGGCCATCCCCTGCCACCGGGTGGTACGCCGTGACGGCGACCTCAGTGGCTACCGCTGGGGAGTGGAGCGTAAACGGCAATTGTTGACACGAGAAACGGCACTCACCTGAGCGCTGCGAGCAGCGTAGAATCCCCGCCCAATCGAGCGTGTAAATAGGGGAATTCGATGAGGCGCCTGAGCCTTTACCGTTTTTGTGTAGCAACGCTTGCCGTGCTGTTGTGGGTAGCCACGCCAGCCTGGTCGGCACAGGTCGGGCCGTTGAGCGCCGGTGAACTGCCCACGTTGGACGAGAACGCCAGCCTGGAGCAGTTGAGCGACCGCCTGGACCAGGTCCGCCAGGGGCTTACCAGCGAGGCGAACGATGACCTGCTGTCCCAGCTGCGTCAGGCCGCCTTGCAGGTGCAGCGCCAGGCTGACGCCCTGGGCACGCAACGCACCTCCGACGTGGAGCGCCTGGACGACCAGCTCCAAGTGCTCGGCCCGGTGCTGCCCGACGAAGCCGACAGCATCACCCGCCAGCGCAAGCAGTTGAGCGATGAAAAGAAGTCGGTACTGGCCGAGCAGCAGCAGGCGGTGAAGCTGACCCAATCGGCTCGTGACCTGGCCACGCAGATCGTCAACCTGCGCCGTAGCCAGTTCAACTCGCAGGTCACCACCCGTGCCGCCAGCCCCCTGAGCCCAGCATTCTGGTCGAGCCTGATCCGCCCGACCGACGAGGACGTGGCACGCCTGCGCGACCTGCGCGGGGAGGCCGCCGATGCCGTGGCCAGCGCCTTCAGCGCCGAGCACCGCTGGCTGTTCATCAGCAGCCTGGTGGCGGCCCTGCTGGTATGGACACTGGTGCGCAAGGTGCTCGAGCGGCTGCTGGCCGATGCCATGATCCGCTGGCTGCCCGAGGGCCGCCTGCGGCGCAGTGCCCTGGCCTTGAGCGTCAGCCTGGCGACCCTGAGCACCATCGGCGGCTCGGTATCGCTGGTGCGCTGGGGGCTGGAGAACAGCGCCGCGCTGGGCAGCGACATCGCCAGCCTGATCAACCATATCCTCACCCTGGTGGTGTTCAGCGCCTTCATCGCCGGCCTCGGCCGCGCCATGCTGATGTTGCAGCGCCCCTCCTGGCGCCTGCCGCCGATCCCGGACGAAGTGGCCAGTGCCCTGGGCTGGTTCCCCCAGGTCCTGGCCCTGGCGCTGATGGTGCTGCTGACCCAGGAGCGTATCAACAGCGTGATCGGCACCAGCCTGGCGCTGACCGTGGCCACCAACGGCCTGACTGCCCTGGTGGTGTCGCTGATCTTCGTTGCGGCGCTGGTGTGCTACCGCCGCGCCCGCACACGGCACCAGTTGGAGCGCCCGCCTGGGTTGGCCGGGCTGATTCCGTTCGTGATCGTGGTCTGGGTGGGGCTGATCCTGCTGGCGCTGCTCACCGGCTACCTGACCCTGGCCTACTTCCTCACCGCCAAGCTGCTGTGGATCAGCGTGGTGGCCACCTGCGCCTATCTGCTCATCACGGTGTTCGGCGACCTGTGCGAAACCCTGTTGTCGCCGCGCCAGCCCAGTGGTCTGGCATTGTCCGCGGCCCTTGGCCTGCAGCCACGGCACCAGGCCCAGGCCAGCACCATCCTGGCGGGCATCGGGCGTACGTTGTTGCTGTTCATCGCCGGCCTGCTGGTACTCATGCCCTCGGGCACCAGCCCCGGCGAGCTGCTGCTGAGCCTGGCGGAATGGGACGGCAGCGGGGGCAAGGTGCTCGGCAACCTGAATATCGTGCCGCAGGACATCTTCCTGGCCGTGGCCATGTTCCTCGGTGGGCTGTTCGCCATCCGCGTGGTCAAGCGTTGGCTGAGCGAGCGCCTGCTGCCGGAGACCGACATGGATGCCGGCATGCGTGCATCCCTGGTGACCCTGGTCGGCTACCTGGGCTTCCTGTTCCTGGCCATGCTGGTGATGTCGACCCTGCGTATCAACCTCACCAGCCTGACCTGGGTGGTCAGTGCGCTGTCGGTGGGTATCGGTTTCGGCCTGCAGCAGATCGTGCAGAACTTCATCTCCGGCCTGATCCTGCTCACCGAGCGCCCGGTCAAGGTGGGGGACTGGGTGAGCCTGGCCGGGGTGGAGGGCGACATCCGTCGGATCAACGTGCGCGCCACGGAAATCCAGATGTCCGACCGTTCCACGGTGATCGTGCCCAACTCGCAGTTCATTTCCCAGAACGTGCGCAACGTGACCATGGGCAATGCCCTGGGCGTGGTCGGCATCACCCTGACCCTGCCGCTGGATACCGACGCGAACAAGGTGCGTGACCTGCTGCTGACGGCATTCCGCGAGCATGAATCGATCCTCGATGCGCCGGCGTCGTCGGTGACCTTCAAGGACCTCACCGCCAGTGGCATGGTGCTCAGCGTCAGTGGCTACGTGGCCAGCCCGCGGCAAGTGTCGGGTGCGCGCAGCGACCTGCTGTTCACGGTGTTGGGGCGGTTGCGGGAGGAGGGGATCGCGTTGTCGTCGCCGCAGAGCATGGTATTGGTGCAGGAAGGCGCACAGCCGGCAGAATGAGGCTAGGGGGCTGCTGCGCAGCCCTTTCGCGGCACAAGGCCGCTCCTATTAGGAGCGGCGAATGCAGGGGTCAATGCTGCTTCGCCCGTCTGATCCTTAGCAGGATCATTCCCAGCAGCAGCATCACCGGCACTGCCATCCCCAGCAATGCCTCGCGCGCCGTCAGCCCCGCGCCCAGCACGTTCAGCCCGCCATACAGCAGCTTGAACAGGTTCAGCAGGTAATAGGTGATGGCAATGATCGACAGCCCTTCCACCGCCCGCTGGATCTTCACCTGGGCATCGGCGCGGGCATTGAGGCTGCGCAGGATCTCGGCGTTCTGCTCCTCCATCTCCACCTGCACCCGCGCCTGCAGCAGGTCGCCCAGGTTGGCGACATTCTTGGCCAGTTGCTCCAGACGCTGCTCGGTGGCGGCGCAATAGCGCACCGTCGGTTTGAAGCGTCGCTCGATGAACACCCCCAGCCGCTGGCAATCCCCCACATGGCTTTCGCGCAGCTCGGCCAGGCGCTCGAACACCAGTTGCGCATAGGCCTGGGTCGCACCGAAGCGATGGCGGGTCTTCACCGTACGGCTGACCACTTGACGGGAGAGGTGGGCGATGGCTTCGAGCAAGGCCTTGGAGTCGTGGCCATCGACGCTGGCGCTGCGCTCGGAGAGGCTCACCAAGGTCCGGTCGAAGGCGTCCAGCTCCTGGCTCAGCGCCTTTGCCGTGCTGAGGGTGAGCGAGGCCATCATGCGGTAGGTCTCGATCTCCAGCAGGCGGCGGATCATCCGGCCCTGGCGGTAGGCGTTGAGGCGGCGGTTGACGAACAACAGGCGGTTGGTGCCGTCCTCGGTCAGGCGAAAGTCGCTCCACACCACCGCATCGCCGCCACCGACCAGCGAGCCGCAGGGGTCCTTGAAACCGTAGCGCGTCAGGTCCAGGCCCTGTTCGCCAAGCACCAGCACCTGCACGGCATTGATCACCTGATGTGCCTGGGGGGCTATGGCTTCGGCCAGAACCTGGGGCAGCGCCTGCCAGCCGGCATCGTGGGTGGCACAGGGCACCACCAAGGTCAGCGTGAAGAACTCGGCGTGGCGCTCCCATTTGAAGGGGTTGCCATCCAGCCGGGTAATACCCTGGGCGGCCTCCCTATCGACGGCGTCCGGACAGCAGCGTTGTAGCAGGGCCAGGCAGGCGGCGTCGTCGCCCAGCACGGCCAGATGATGGACATGGGCGGGTTCGTCGAAATACAGCGATGGACGAGCGTGCAGTTCGTTATGCAGGGCAGTGCGTTGCGGATGCATGGGAGGTCTGGCCTGGTGTTGTGATTGTCGAGGCTACCAGGGATGGGACTTTGGTGCGTCGGATAAAAGTCACGGGCTGCGACAATTCCCCGCATGAAAATCCAGATTCCTCATCCCTACAGTTAAGCCTTATCGTCCATCGCAGGCTCCGCCAGCTCCCCAGGGACAGTGCCGTTCTCGAGACTGGCGCGTCACTGGTGGGAGCCGGCTTGCCGGCGATGGGGCCCTAACTGACAGGCACTCGCCTGCAGCTTGGTTTCAACCCAGGCAACGCGTCACATGCTTGACCGACTGGTACGCCGACAGCCCCCAGGGCCCGAGTTCGCGGCCGATGCCGCTGCCCTTGGTCCCGCCCCAGGAGGTCTCGACGAACACCGCCTGCACCGAGTTGATCCATACATGGCCAACCTCCAGTGCGTCGGCCACACGTTCGGCGCGGTCCAGGTCGGCGGAGCATACGGTGGCGACCAGGCCGAAGCGGCTGTCGTTGGCCAGCGCAATGGCCTGTGCCTCGGTGGCAAAGCGGCGGGCGCACAATACCGGACCGAAGATCTCTTCGTTCCACAGGCGGCTACCTTCCGGCACATCGCTGTACAGGGTCGGGCTGACGAACCAGCCCTCGCGGTCCAGCACCTGGCCACCGGTGAGGCAATGCAGGCCTTCTTCGCGGGCAATGGCGAAATAGCTGGCGACCTTGAGCCATTGTGCCTGGCTGGTCAGCGGGCCCATGGCGACGTCCTCGACCAGCGGGTTGCCCACGTTCATCTGTTCCAGGGCCGCCTGCAGGCGGGGTAGCAGGGTATGGGCGATGCCGTCCTGGACCAGCAGGCGCGAGGTGGCCGAGCACATCTGCCCGGCGTTCCAAGTGATGCCGGCGACGATCCATTCCACGGCCTGGTCCACGTCGCAGTCATCGAACACCACGATCGCCGACTTGCCACCGAGTTCCAGGGTGACGGGGCGGCACTGGGCTGCAGCGGCGCGCATGACCTGGCTGCCCACCCCGTTGCTGCCGGTGAACGACAGCTTGTCCAGCCCGTTGTGGCCGCTCAGGGCTGCGCCGGTCTCGGCCTTGCCATTGACGATGTTCAGCACGCCGGCGGGCAGGCCCAGGGTGTCGGCGATCTGGCCGTAGGCCTGTTCGATCAGTGGCGTGATCTCCGAAGGCTTGAGTACCACAGTGCAGCCGGCAGCCAGAGCCGGGGCGAGCTTCCATGCGCTGGTCACCAGGGGGAAGTTCCACGGCACGATCAAGCCGACCACGCCCACCGGTTCAAGGCGCGTACGGGCCGTGAAGCCGGGGGCGGCCAGGGGGACCTCGCGATTCTTGCCAGGCAGCTGCTCGGCAAGGTCTGCGTAGTAGGCGAACGTGGCCACGGCATCGTCCAGGTCGATCTCGGCTTCGTGGCGTGGCTTGCCGTTGTTGCGCATCTGCAGGGTAATCAGTGCTTCGCGGCGTTGGCCAAGTTGTTCGGCGAAGCCACGCAGCAGCGCGGCACGTTTGCCCGGAGCAGTGGCTTTCCAGGCGGGCAGGGCGCGCCGGGCGGCAGCCACGGCCTGGTCGACCTGGGCGGTGCTGGCGGACATCAGCTCGGCGAATGGCTGGCCCAGCGCGGGGTCAT
The DNA here is from genome assembly GCF_056856075.1 of Pseudomonas sp. FA-1. Lineage (NCBI taxonomy): Bacteria > Pseudomonadati > Pseudomonadota > Gammaproteobacteria > Pseudomonadales > Pseudomonadaceae > Pseudomonas > Pseudomonas sp. FA-1. Next base: position 551,840 of record NZ_JBWXTH010000002.1, on the reverse strand, counting down.
GCACGGTGATGCAGTCGCTGCCTTGGCCTTCGACCCAGCGGCCGTCGATGTAGTGAGGTGTGGTCATGATCGGGTTCCAGTCAGGCGGTTTCGGCGGTGGTTACCGGCGTGCGCGGGGCGCTTTTGCAACGCACCCAGCGTGGGCCATGGGGGCCATAGACGCCGGCGGGTTCAGGGAACAGGTTGAGCAGGACGATGTACAGCAGGCCAGCCATGCCCAGGGTGACCGGCAGGCTCAGGTCGATTCCGCCGGCCAGCTCGCCCAGTGGGCCGACGAACTGCCCTGGCAGGTTGACGAAGCACAGGCCCACCGCTGCGCTGGGGATCCAGGCGCCCATACCGCGCCAGTTCCAGCCATGGGTGAACCAGTAGTGCCCGCCGCGTTGGCCGCGGGTGAACACCTGCAGGTCGTCGGCATGGTAGAAGCCGCGACGGGTGACCAGGCCGAGAATCATGATCACCATCCAGGGGCTGGTGCAGGTGATGATCAGCACGGCGAAGGTGGACACGCTCTGCACCAGGTTGAAGGTGAAGCGGCCGATGAAGATGAAGGCGATGGCGGCGACGCCTATCAGCAGGGTCGCGCCGGCGCGGCTGAGCAAGCGCGGGAATACGCTGGACATGTCCAGGCCGGTGCCATACAGCGAAGTGGTGCCGGTGGACATGCCGCCGATCACCGCGATCAGGCACACCGGCAGGAAGAACCAACCCGGCGAGATCGCCAGCAGGCCGCCCACATAGTTATTGGCGGCGATGTAGTCCGGGGCCTGGGTGGCGACCAGGGTCGCGGTGCACAGGCCGAACAGGAACGGGATCAGTGTCGCCGCCTGGGCGGCGATCACGGCCAGCATGATGCGCGCCTTGGGCGTCTGGCGCGGGATATAGCGCGACCAGTCGCCGAGGAACGCGCCGAACGACACCGGGTTGCTCATGGCCAGGATCGCCGCGCCGACGAAGGCGGCCCAGAAACCGGGCTGGCCGAGGTTGACGCTACCGGCGAAGTGCACGTCGAAGGGGCCGGCGAAAGCCAGGATGCCCAGCAGGAACAGCAGGCTCGATGCCCACACCGCGATCTTGTTGACCCACAACATGAAGCGGAAGCCGAAGATGCACACCACCAGCACCAGCACGGCGAACAGGCCGTAGGCCAGGCCCAGGGTCAGGTCGGTTTCCGGCAGCCCCGCCAGGCGCTTGGCGCCACCGACCAGGGCGTCGCCTGAGCTCCACACCGACAGCGAGAAGAACGCCACGGCGGTGAGCAGCGACAGGAACGAACCGACGATGCGCCCATGCACGCCGAAGTGTGCGCCGGACGACACCGCATTGTTGGTGCCGTTGAGCGCACCGAACAGGCCCATGGGGGCGAGGATCAAGGCCCCCACCCCGACGCCGAGCAGGATGGCCCACAGCCCGGCCTGGAACGACAGGCCGAACAGTACCGGGAAGCTGCCCAGCACAGCGGTGGCGAAGGTGTTGGCACCGCCGAAGATCAGGCGGAACAGGTCCAGTGGGGTCGCGTCGCGTTGATCGTCGGGGATCTGTTCGACGCCATTGGTCTCGATACCGGTCGAATGGCTCATGGCAAGGCTCCAGCGCGGTTGTTGTGAGTCGGCGCGGTGCGCGGACTTTCTTGTGGTGCGTTGGCAGTGCGGCAGGGCCGCGAAACATCAGGTGTCGGAGGCGACCGACAGGTGTTCGTGACAAGCCAGCCAACGTCCGCCCTGGCGCTTGAAGACGATGGTCTCGCGCTCGGCCAGCCGGTGCTCCTGGCCCGCGATGCGAATGTGCGTGGCTACGTCGTGCATGAAGATCGCCACCTCACCTTGCAGGCTCACCTGCGCGTTGCTGGACTGGCATGCCAGCACGGCAAAGCCCTCGGCCTGCCATTGTGCCCACAGCGTTTCATAGGCATCGCGCGAGAGCAGCGGGTGCGCCAAGGTGTGGAAGAGGAAGGTGGCGTCTTCGCTGAAGCAGGCGAAGTAGCGGGCGGTGTCGTTGCTGGCGAAGGCGTCGACGAGGTCGGCGGCGGCCTGGCGCACTTGGAGGGTCTGGTCCACGGGAGTGGCCTCACGGTTATTGTGATTGTTGAAGCGATTCTGGTGAGGGTTGGCGGGGGGAAAAATCGCTGGGGATAAATAATCAGTTCAGGAATCTGTGAACCAATTTCATGGCCGCACGCATCCTTGTAGGAGCGGGCTTGTCCCGCGATCGGCTGCGCAGCAGCCGTAAAGTCAGCCACTTCGGTGTAGCTGGTTGACCTTGGGTTGCGGCTGCTGCGCAGCCGATCGCGGGCCAAGCCCGCTCCTACAGGTCCAGCGCTGGGCGCTCCAGTAACGGCGTTCACGAAATGGAACGCAGAGGTTCGAATTAAGTGTCTACCGGCGCTTCGTTCATCGAACTAACGTTGTGCCTGTATTTTGCGTAGGCAGCCGTCAAGCGCGGCCTTCGGCGACTGACGGTCGCGTGGTTCACCGGGGGTTGCCTACGCTGATAGTCCCATAACCGCGTTTGTGAACGCCGATCGAACGCGACATGAACGCCCAGGCCGTGGTCACCCACCACGAGCGACTGGACTCCGAACGAGCTGAGTTACCTACCCACCAAGCAAGGAGAAACATCATGGCCTTCCAATACAAGCGTCTGGACAAGAACAACGCCGCTGTTCTGCTGGTCGACCACCAGACTGGCCTGCTCTCCCTGGTACGGGACATCGAGCCCGACCGTTTCAAGAACAACGTGCTGGCCCTGTCGGACCTCGCCAAGTACTTCAAGCTGCCGACCATCCTCACCACCAGTTTCGAAAACGGCCCCAACGGCCCGCTGGTGCCCGAGCTCAAGGAGCAGTTCCCTGACGCGCCGTACATCGCACGCCCAGGCAACATCAATGCCTGGGACAACGAAGACTTCGTCAAGGCGGTCAAGGCCACCGGCAAGAAGCAACTGATCATCGCCGGCGTAGTGACCGAAGTGTGCGTGGCTTTCCCGGCCCTGTCGGCCCTGGAAGAAGGGTTCGATGTGTTCGTGGTCACCGATGCATCGGGCACCTTCAACGAACTGACCCGCGACTCGGCCTGGCGCCGCATGGAAGCTGCCGGTGCGCAGCTGATGACCTGGTTCGGCGTGGCCTGCGAGCTGCACCGCGACTGGCGCAACGACATCGAGGGCCTGGGCACGCTGTTCTCCAATCACATCCCGGACTACCGTAACCTGATGACCAGCTACAGCCTGCTGACGAAGTAACCCGGTTTGGGGAGCCATGCCGTGGCGCATGGCTCTCCGTCCGTGTTTCGAGGTACCGGATGGGTCCACTGATTTCCTATTTCAAGCTGGCTTTGAACCCTGGGCGCGGGGTGCTGTTATTCGCACTGCGCACCCTCGTCGCGGGCCTCCTGTGCCTATATTTGGCCTTCATCTTCGATCTGGAACAACCGAAGTGGGCGCTGATGACCGTGATCATCATCAGCCTGCCGCTGGCCGGCATGACCCTCAAGCGCAGCTTCGCCCAGGTGCTCGGCACTGCGGCGGGTGCCGCCGTGGCGGTAGCGATCATGGCGTTGTTCCCCCAGGCACCGATGCCCTTCATCGTCTGCCTGTCCCTCTGGCTGGCGTTCTGCACGGCCGGGGGCACCTTGTTGCGCTACACCGATTCCCATGCTTTCGTCCTGAGCGGCTTCACTGCCGTGGTGGTGGCGATGCTGGCGGTCCCGGAGCCGGACGGCATTTTCCTGTTGGCCATCACCCGCTTGACCGAAACCTTGCTGGCTGTGGTCTGTGTGGCCGTGGTCAGCCTGTTGACCGCTCGCCCCCAGGCGGTGGCGCAGGGGTATTTCAACAAGGTCGACAGCTTGGTCAAGCTGATCGCCCGCCACGCCGCCGAGGTGGTCCGTACCGAAGAAGACGAAGCGGCTTTCCGTCAACGCCAGGCGCAACTGATCGCCGAGATCAGCGCGCTGGAAGGCCTGCGCCGCCACCTGTATTTCGATGCGCCGCACCTGCGCAGCGCTGATGGGCTGGTGCAGTTGCTGGCCAACCAGCTGGTGCTGCTGGTGTCGCGTCTGCTGGTGTTGCGTCAGCAACGCGAACTGATCAAGCAGCACTGGCAAGGGCCGTTGCCGGCCGACATCCAGCTGCTGCGCCTGGCCGAACTGGACAGCCTGGACGCATTGGCCCGCGATGGCGTGGCCTTGTCGGCGAGCGGGCGCAAGGCGATCCGTAGCTTGCACCAGGGCTTCGACCAGGCTGCCGACCGCGCCGAGTTTCTCAACGAGCCGCTGCCGCCGCGCATGCGTTCGCTGGCCTGGGCTTTGCGCTGGGAGCAGGCGCGCCTGTTGCAGCAGCTCGATGAACTGATCGAACTCAACGAGGCGATCCAGCAGGGGAGGGCGGCCAGTTGCCCCCATGACCAAGGGCGGGTCAGTGCGCTGCACCTGGATTTTCGCCTGGCCGGCATGAACGCCGTGCGGGCATTCCTGGCCTTGTTCCTGGCCGGCTGGTTGTGGGTCGAGACCGCCTGGGACGGCGCACGCTCCGGGGTGATCCTGATCGGTGTGATGTGTTCCCTGATGGCGACCCTGCCGCGGCCCTTGCTGGCGAGCCAGAACTACAACCGTGGCCTGCTGGTGGCGTTGGTGCTGTCGGCCCTCTACCAGTTCGCACTGCTGCCGATCTTCACCGATTTCGAAATGCTCGCCCTGTGCCTGGCGCCGTTGCTCTACCTGGCGGCTGTTGGCCTGGCCAACCCGATGACCGCCGGCATCGGCATGGGCATCGGCCTGATCAGCCTGTTGATGATCGGGCCGCAGAACGTCGGCACCTACCACAACAGCGCCATCCAATGGTTCGAGTTCGCTGGCGGCTACGTGGTCGCCGGGGTGCTGGCGATGGTGGTGTTCGCCCTGGTCTTTCCATTCAATGCAGCAAAACGCATGGCCCGGCTGTTCCGCCTGACCCGTGACGATGTGTACCGGCAGGTGACCGAGGGCAACGGGCTGACCCACCAGTTCGACTTCGAAAGCCGCACGCTCGACCGCCTGTCAGCAATGATCGGCCTGCTGCCTGCCGCCACCGACCCGCGCTCGCGGGAGCTGTTCGACTGCAGCCTGGTCTGCCCGGCACTGGCCATTGCCCTGGTCCAGGCGCGTACCCAGTGCGTGACCAGCGTAGCGCTGCCGGAGGGCACGAAGGCTCGTTTAGGCCTAGTGTTGCAAGAGATGGCCGAGGTCATCGGCGGGCAACGCCAGGTAGACATCGACGGGCTGTTACGGGAGGCCGAACAGGTAGGCCTGGCCCTGGATGCGTTGCACGAGGCGCACCTGGACGCTGATCGGGAAGCGCTGCGGCGGTTGTTCATCCTGCGCGTGGCACTCTCGGTTGCCGGCCAGTTGCTGCAGCGCTATCGGTCAGTCCTGGCAGGGCCTGCGCCGTTGCCTGAAAAGGAGGGCGCCCATGCCCATTGATTTCGAATTTGGCGGTGTCTACCTGCCGCCCATTGCCCAGGCCCTGCTGCTGGGCCTGGTGTTGTTCCTGGTCGCCGATGCCGTGCTGCGGCGGCTTGGCGTGCTGGCGCGGGTCTGGCACCCGGCGCTGTTCCAGGGAGCCCTGTATGCCGCGATCTGCGCGGCCCTCGTGTTGACGATGGGAGCGAGCGTCTGAAATGCCTGCGTTGAAACCTGTTGTGGCCAAGGCCTTGACCTTGGTGGTGTTGGCGATTGCCGCCGGCCTGGTCTGGCTTGCCTGGGACTACTACACCCGTGCCCCATGGACGCGTGATGCGCGGGTGCGGGCGGACGTGGTGACGCTGTCGGCGGAAGTCGCCGGGCGCATCATCGAACTGCCCGTGCAGGACAACCAGTTCGTCCACCGTGGCGACCTGTTGCTGCAGATCGATCCGGCCCGCTACGAACTTGCTGTGCTGCACGCCGAGCGCGCAGTCGAGGTGGCCCGTGCCACCCTGGGCCAGTCGCAGGCTGCCATCGTCGCCAGCGAAGCGCTGCTCAAGCAGCGGCGCAGCGAGGAACAACGGCGCCGCAAACTGCAATCGATGTCGGCGATTTCTGCCGAGGAATGGGAGAAGTCCGGCACCGAGGTCGCCGTGGCCCAGGCCGACCTGCTGCGCGAGCAATCCAACTTGGGCCTGGCGCAGGCCAATGTGCAACTCGCCGAAGCCACCCTCAAGCAGGCGCGCCTGGACCTTGAGCGTACCCGCGTGAGTGCCCCGGTCAATGGCTATGTGACCAACCTACTGACCCGCCAGGGCGACTTCGCCCAGTCCGGCGCGCCGCTGCTGGCCCTGGTGGACAGCGAGTCGTTCCATGTCAGCGGTTACTTCGAGGAAACCAAGCTGCCGAAGATCAAGGTCGGCAGCCGGGCACGCATCGAACTGATGAGCGGCGAGCGGCTGCAAGGCACGGTGGAAAGCATCGCCTACGCGATCACCGACCGGGAGAACCAGCCGGGCAACCGCCTGCTGGCCAACGTCAACCCGAGCTACACCTGGGTCAAGCTGGCCCAGCGCATCCCGGTGCGGTTACGTCTGGAGCGTGACGCTGATGCGCCGCCACTGCGCGCGGGCACTACCGCGACGGTCACCATCCTTGAATAGTGTTTGGGTGGGTCGTCGATGAGCATGATGTTTGACCTCAATGACCTGTACCTCTACAGCAAGGTCGTCGAGCATGGTGGTTTCGCTCCGGCGGGCAGGGTGCTGGGCCTGCCCAAGTCACGCCTGAGCCGGCGCGTGGCCAAGCTCGAGGAGCGCCTGGGCGTGCGCCTGATCCAGCGTTCGACCCGGCAGTTCGCTGTCACCGAAGTGGGCCTGGAGTACTACCACCACTGCGTGTCGATGATGGACAGGGCATTTGCCGCCGAGGATGCCATCGAGCGCAGCCGCGCCGTGCCCAGCGGCATCGTTCGCCTGGCCTGCAGCACCGCGCTGCTGGACTCGCGCCTGGCGCCGATGCTGGCACGGTTCATGGTCGAGTGCCCGGTGGTGGAGCTGCTGGTCAAGAGCTACAACCGGCGGGTGGACGTGATTGGCGAAGGCTTCGACCTGGTCCTGAGCGTGCGCCATCGTCCCCTGGAGAGCAGTGAGCTGATCATGCGCAGGCTGGCCTTGAGCCGGCAGTGCCTGGTAGTAGCGCCAAGGCTGCTGGCCGGCCTGGACCAGCCCTTGCTGCCCTCGGACCTATTCGGCCTGCCTAGCCTTGGCTGGGGTGCCAACGTGCAGGAATACACCTGGGACCTGGATGGGCCGGACGGCAGCGTGGCCTCCATTCGCTTCCGGCCTCGCCTGGTGTCGGATGACCTGGCCGTCTTGCACCAGGGCGCGTTGGGCGGTGTGGGCGTGGCGTTGTTGCCGGAGGAGCTGGTGCGCGCCGACCTGGCTGCTGGTCGCCTGGTGCACGCGTTGGAAGGCTGGACGCCGAGGCTCGGGGAAATCGTCGCACTGTTTCCTTCTCGTCGGGGCCTGATGCCCGCTGTGCGCAAGCTGATCGACTTTCTGGTCGAGGCGTTCGAGCAGGAGGCGATGAGGCTGTGACGAACCACCCAGCCATAAACGAAAAACCCCTTGAAGCGCCTGTCCTCAAGGGGTTTTTTCTATCGTGTGGTGATCACACGTTGAAGCGGAAGTGCATCACATCGCCATCCTTGACGATGTAGTCCTTGCCTTCCAGGCGCCATTTACCGGCTTCCTTGGCGCCGCTTTCACCCTTGAACTGGATGAAGTCGTCGTAGGCCACCACTTCGGCGCGGATGAAGCCTTTCTCGAAGTCGGTGTGGATAACGGCAGCGGCTTGCGGGGCGGTGGCGCCGACGCGTACGGTCCAGGCGCGGACTTCCTTCACACCGGCGGTGAAGTAGGTCTGCAGGTTGAGCAGGCTGTAGCCAGCGCGGATCACGCGGTTCAGGCCAGGCTCTTCCAGGCCCAGGGCCTCGAGGAACATGTCCTTCTCTTCACCTTCTTCCAGTTCGGCGATCTCGGCTTCGATCTTGTTGCACACCGGCACCACGACCGCGCCTTCTTCCTCGGCGATGGCCTTGACCACGTCCAGGTGCGGGTTGTTCTCGAAGCCGTCTTCGGCAACGTTGGCGATGTACATCACAGGCTTGCTGGTCAGCAGGTGGAAGCCGCGGATGACGGCCTTCTCTTCGACGCTCATGTTCTTCATCAGGCTGCGCGCCGGCTTGCCGTCGGTGAAGTGGGCGATGAGTTGCTCCAGCAGGGCCTTCTGTGCCAGGGCGTCCTTGTCGCCGCCCTTGGCGTTACGTGCGACCTTCTGCAGTTGCTTCTCGCAGCTGTCGAGGTCGGCGAAGATCAGTTCCAGGTCGATGATCTCGATGTCACGCTTGGGGTCGACGCTGTTGGAGACGTGGATCACGTTCTCGTCTTCGAAGCAGCGCACCACGTGGGCGATGGCGTCGGTCTCGCGGATGTTGGCGAGGAACTTGTTGCCCAGGCCTTCACCTTTCGACGCGCCGGCGACCAGGCCGGCGATGTCGACGAATTCCATGGTGGTAGGCAGCACGCGCTCAGGCTTGACGATGGCAGCCAGGGCGTCCAGGCGTGCGTCGGGCATCGGTACGATGCCGCTGTTCGGCTCGATGGTGCAGAAGGGGAAGTTCTCTGCCGCGATGCCGGACTTGGTCAGGGCGTTGAACAGGGTGGACTTGCCGACGTTGGGCAGGCCGACGATGCCGCAATTGAAACCCATGGGTATTCCCCTCTCTAGGAAATCAGGCCTTCTGGCTGTGCAGTTCGCGCATCGCCTTGGCGAAGTCGCCGGCGAGGACGTCCGGCATCACGCCGAGGGCAAAATCGATGCTGGCGTCGAGCTTCTCCTGCTCGGCGCGCGGTGCGCGGCCCAGGACGAAGTTGGAGACCAGTTTGGCGTCGCCCGGGTGGCCGATGCCAAGCCGCAGGCGGTGGAAGTCGTTCTGGTTGCCGAGCTGCGCGATGATGTCGCGCAGGCCGTTGTGCCCACCATGGCCGCCGCCCTTCTTGAGCTTGGCAATGCCAGGAGGCAGGTCGAGTTCGTCATGCGCCACCAGGATCGCTTCCGGCTTGATGCGGAAGAAATTGGCCAGAGCCGCCACGGACTGACCGCTGCGGTTCATGTAGGTGGTGGGAATCAGCAGGCGAACATCGTTGCCCTGATGGCTGAACTTAGCCGTCAGGCCGAAATACTTTTTGTCAGCGGACAGCGAAACGCGCTGGGCACTGGCAAGGCGTTCAACGAAAAGAGCCCCTGCGTTATGCCGGGTCTGTTCGTATTCGGGGCCGGGGTTACCCAGGCCGACGATCAACTGGATGGCGGTCACGTCAGGGGCTCTTCCTTGGAGTTGGTGGGTTACGGTGCGCGCGGCACTGTAACCCGATCAACGCCGGCGCGCGAGTGGATTACTCGGCAGCGCCTTCAGCAGCTTCAGCGGCAACGCGCGGAGCGTGGACGTTGGCAACAGCTTTGTCATCACCGTGGGCCAGAGCGACGAACTCTACGCCTTTCGGAGCTTTCAGGTCCGACAGGTGGATGATGGTGCCGATTTCAGCGTTGGCCAGGTCGACCTCGATGAACTCAGGCAGGTCCTTGGCTTCGCAGGACACTTCGATCTCGGACTCGACGTGGGAGATCTCGCCGCCTTTCTTGACCGGGGCTTCTTCGTTGATGAAGTGAACCGGTACCTTGGCGGTCAGCTTCTGGCCTGCAACGACGCGAACGAAGTCGGCGTGCATGATGAAGCCTTTGGCCGGGTGACGCTGCAGGGCCTTGACCACGACGTTCTGCTTGGCGCCGTCGACATTCAGTTCCAGAACGTGGCTGAAGGCAGCTTCGTTTTCGAACAGCTTGGCGATTTCCTTGGCCACGATGGTCAGGGACTGGGCTTCTTTATCACCGCCGTAGACAACGGCAGGGATGCTGGCGGAATGACGCAGGCGGCGGCTCGCACCTTTCCCCAGGTCAGTACGCGCTTGGGCGTTCAGGGTGAAGTTAGTCATTTTGTTTCTCCAAAATAGCCTCCCGAGGGCGTTTGCGACCAGCGCCAACGGGGATGGCAAAAAAGCCCCGCCCCGACAACCAGTGTCGGGGCGGGGCGCTTCTCGTCAGTGAGTGTTCCGCTTAGCGGAACATCGCGCTGATCGATTCTTCGTTGCTGATGCGGCGGACCGCCTCAGCGACAACCGGTGCGATATCCAGCTGGCGGATACGGTCACAGGCTTGAGCAGCGGCGGACAGCGGGACGGTGTTGGTCACCACCAGCTCGTCCAGTACCGACTTCTCGATGTTCTCGATCGCACGGCCCGACAGGACAGGGTGCGTGCAGTAGGCGTAAACCTTGGCAGCGCCATGTTCTTTCAGGGCCTTGGCCGCGTGGCACAGGGTGCCGGCGGTATCGACCATATCGTCTACCAGGATGCAGGTGCGCCCCTCGACGTCGCCGATGATGTGCATGACCTCGGAGTGGTTGGCCTTTTCGCGGCGTTTGTCGATGATCCCGAGGTCGACGCCCAGGGACTTGGCCACGGCACGCGCACGTACCACGCCACCGATGTCCGGGGAGACGATCATCAGGTTCTCGAAACGCTGGTCTTCGATGTCGTCGACCAGTACGGGCGAGCCGTAGATGTTGTCGACGGGGATATCGAAGAAGCCCTGGATCTGGTCAGCGTGCAGGTCGACGGTGAGTACACGGTCGATACCCACGACAGTGAGCATGTCAGCGACGACTTTGGCGCTGATGGCTACACGTGCCGAACGCGGACGGCGGTCCTGGCGGGCGTATCCGAAGTAGGGAATCACGGCGGTGATTCGAGACGCTGAGGAGCGGCGGAAGGCGTCGGCCATCACCACCAGTTCCATCAGATTGTCATTGGTAGGAGCACAGGTTGGCTGGATGATGAAGACGTCCTTACCACGAACATTTTCATTGATCTCAGCACTGATTTCGCCGTCGGAGAATTTACCGACAGAAACATCACCCAGTGGAATATGCAGCTGACGTACGACACGCCGAGCCAGATCGGGGTTGGCATTCCCCGTGAAGACCATCATCTTGGACACGCGCAGTACCTGAAGGCTGAGGGTAACCTGGATGAGTATAAGGAAAATGGCAGGGGCGGCTGGATTCGAACCAACGCATGGCAGGATCAAAACCTGCTGCCTTACCGCTTGGCGACGCCCCTGTATCTGTTGCTGCGAGCGCTAGGCACTCGACTTCTTGATCAGACTTTGCAGCTTGCGATGCAACATCGAAACATTGCTTCCCTTTGCCACAAACCCTGTTTGGGTCTCTGAAAGAAGGGCCAGAACTTTATCAGCTTCGGCTTTGCTTGGGAAGGCCCCAAACACGCAACTTCCAGTGCCGGTCATTCGAGCTTCCGTATATTTACCCAGTGAATTCAATGCGTTGCGAACTTCTGGATAACGTTGCTCAACTACCGGTTGGCAGTCATTTCGACTGTTTCCCTCGGGAACGGGGCGCATCTTAAGGGGGAGGGAATCACGTGTCAACTCTGGATGCGAAAAAATTTCCGCTGTGCTGACAGACACTTGCGGCACCAGCACGACGTACCAAGGCTCTTCGGGGTCGACCGGGGTCAGTTGCTCGCCCACGCCCTGGGCGAAGGCGGCATGGCCACGCACGAACACCGGCACATCGGCGCCAAGGGCAAGGCCCAGGGCGGCCAGGCGGTCTTCGTCCCAGTCCAGCTGCCACAGGTGCGCCAGCGCCAGCAGGGTGGTGGCGGCATCGGAGCTGCCGCCACCGATGCCGCCGCCCATGGGCAGGACCTTGTCGAGCCAGATGTCGGCGCCCAGCGAGGTGCCGGATTGCGCCTTGAGCATGCGGGCTGCGCGCACGATCAGGTTGCTGTCATGGGGGACTGCTTCGATCTCGGTGTGCAGGTGGATCTGGCCATCATCACGCAGGGCGAAGCTGAGCTCATCGCCGTGGTCGAGGAACTGGAACACGGTTTCCAGCTCGTGGTAGCCGTCCGGGCGTCGGCCGGTGATGTGCAGCCACAGGTTGAGCTTGGCCGGGGCGGGCAGGGTGAGCGTGGCCATGGATCAATGCCCCAGCTGGCGGGGTTGCCAGTCCTTGACCACTAGGGTGACATCCAGGTCCTGGCCATGCAGCTTCAGGCGCTCGGGCAGCCAATAGCCGTTCTGCTGGGTGTAGCTCAGGTACTGCACCTGCCAGCCATCCTGGCTCAGGCTGGCCAGGCGGCTGTCGCTGTCCAGGGTCAATTGGCTCTTGCTGTCCGGCGCGGGCAGGCCGCGGACCCACCACACCAGGTGCGAGACCGGTAGCTGCCAGCCCAGCTGCTCTTCGAGCAGGGCTTCGGGGCTTGGCGCTTCGTAGCGGCCCTGGTTGGCCACTTCCAGCACCACGCCACCGGGGCGTCCGGTCAGGCGGGCGGCGCCACGGCCCAGGGGGCCGGCCAGGCGAATGTCGTAGTAGTCCTGGCGTTGCAGCCAGAACAGGGTGCCGCTGCCGGAGTCACGCGGTGCGCGGATACCGACCTTGCCGTTGATCTGCCAGCCGTCGAGGGTGCTCAACTGCGCTTTGTGGGCACGCCACTGCTGCGGGTCGCCTTGGCCTTGCAGGGCTTCGCGGCTTGTGAAGCCGGCGCAGCCGGCGAGCAGGGCGATCAGGGTGAAGGTGATGCAATGACGCAGGAACATGTCTACAGGGTCTCTGATCCGGTCAGGCGCAGGAGGGTCTTGCGCAGGATGGGGCTGTCGGGCTGGCCTTCGAAGGCTTTGGCCCAGACCTGTCGGGCTTCACGGCGCTTGCCGTTGGCCCAGAGGACTTCGCCCAGGTGGGCGGCCACTTCATGGTCGGGGAAGCGTTCCAGGGCCTGGCGCAGCAGGCGTTCGGCCTCGTCGAGGTTGCCCAGGCGGTAGTTCACCCAGCCCAGGCTGTCGAGCACTGCCGGGTCGTCCGGGGTGAGCTGGTGGGCTTTTTCGATCAGCGCCTTGGCTTCGGTGTAGCGGCTGGTGCGGTCGGCCAGGGTATAGCCGAGGGCATTCAGGGCCATGGCGTTCTCCGGCTCGCGCGCGATGATGGCGCGCAGATCCTTTTCCATCTGCGGCAGGTCGTCGCGTTTTTCGGCCAGCATGGCGCGGGTGTAGAGCAGGTTCAGGTCGTCCGGGTAGCGCTTGATGGCCTGGGCCAGGACTTGCTCGGCCTGGGCGTCCTTGCTGTTGTTGCCGTAGCTCTCGGCTTCGATCAGGTACAGCTGGATGGCGTAGTCGGGCTGGGCTTCGCGAGCCTCGGCGAGCAGGCGCGAGGCCTCGGTGGCACGGCCGTTGGCGATGAGGATGTCGGCCTGGCGCAGCTGTGCCGGCAGGTAGTCGGGGCCCGGCCCGACCAGGGCGTACTCACGCAGCGCCGCCTCGGGGTCGCCGCGCTCTTCGCGGATGCGGCCCAGGTTCAGGTGTGCGGCGTCGACATTGCTGTCGCGCTCGACCAGCTCCTGCAGGTAGCCTTCGGCTTCGTCCCAGTTTTTGTTCTCCATGCTCACCAGGGCGAGCGAATAGCGTAGCTCGTCATCCTCGGGGTACTGCTGCAGCAGGCTTTCGAACTCGGCCTTGGCATCGACCATGCGATCCTGTTCGACCAGGGTACGGGCATAGGTCAGGCGCAGGCGCTTGTCGTCGGGGTTGTCGCGTATGGCTCCGCGCAGCAGCGGCAGGGCTTCCGGGCCACGGTCCAGCGCCTGCAGCAGGCGCGCGCGCAGCAGCACCGGAGCTACTTCGCCGTTCTGTGGCGGGTGCGCCTCGAGCAGGTCGAGGGCTTGCTGGGTCTTGCCGTCCTGGTTGAGCAGCAGGGCCTTGCCGAATACCAACTGGCCGTTGTCCGGGTGTTTGACCAGCAGGCGGTCGAAGCTTTGTAGCAAGCCATCGCGGGTGTTCTGGTCGGTTTCGGCGGCCGACAGGGCAAGGAAGTCGAAATGGGTGTCGCCTTTGCCCTGGAGGACTTTCTCCATGTAGGTCATGGATTCGTCGTAGCGCCCGGCGCGGGCCAGTTGGATGGCGGCGGCGCGTTGCGCGTCGAGGTTCTGTTTATCGTTACGGGCCCAGATCAGGGCGGTGTCCAGGGACGGCTCGTCGGCGCCCAGGTACTCGGCGATGCGGTAGGCGCGTTCGGAGACCGCCGGGTCCTGGGTCTTCTCGGCCTGGTCGACATAGTTGGCCAGGGCGATGTCGAAGCGGTTGCGTTGGCCGGCAAGTTCGGCCACCAGCAGGCTGTACAGGGTTTCCTGCTTGAACGATCCATACGCCACGGGCTTTTGTGGTTCGCCCTTGCCGGCCTCGGCCACGGGCGGCTCGGCCTCGTTGTTCTGCGGGGCCAGGCTTTGGCAACCCTGGAGCAGGGCAAGGGCAAGCAGCAATGCGTAGGACTTGTTCATAAAGGAGGCTTTGGATACCGGCGGTCGGAGCATGATGACACAAGCGCGAGGGCAAACCCACCAGTGCGGTGTCTGGTTAACTGCGACCTTTTGGGGGGAGTAGGGTTCCACGATACCTGGCCTCAGGCACGCAGCCCCAGGCATACACCCTTGCTATCGCGACAATAGCGAACGGTGGTTGTTCTGGAACCTGCGAAGTAGGACAATTATCGGCTTCTCGTCACAACCAGCGACCTTGCATGGCCTTTCTTGCACTTGGTATCAACCATAAGACTGCCTCGGTAGACGTACGCGAGCGCGTGGCGTTTACGCCAGAGCAGCTGGTCGATGCCCTGCAGCAGCTCTGCCGACTGACCGCCAGCCGCGAGGCCGCGATCCTGTCGACCTGCAACCGCAGTGAACTCTATATAGAGCAGGACCACCTGGCCGCCGATGCGGTGCTGCAATGGCTGGCCGAGTACCACCAGCTGAGCCTCGACGAGCTGCGCGCCAGCGCCTACATCCACGAGGAGCACGACGCCGTCAAGCACATGATGCGCGTGGCCTCCGGCCTGGATTCCCTGGTGCTCGGCGAGCCGCAGATCCTCGGCCAGATGAAGTCCGCCTACGCTGTCGCCCGCGAGGCCGGTACCATTGGCCCACTGCTCGGGCGCCTGTTCCAGGCCACCTTCAGCGCCGCCAAGCAAGTGCGCACCGACACCGCCATCGGCGAAAACCCGGTTTCGGTGGCCTTCGCCGCTGTCAGCCTGGCCAAGCAGATCTTCAGCGACCTGGGGCGCAGCCAGGCACTGCTGATCGGTGCCGGCGAGACCATCACCCTGGTTGCCCGCCACCTGCATGAGCAGGGCGTGCGCCGGATCGTCGTGGCCAACCGCACCCTCGAACGGGCCAGCACCCTGGCCGAGCAGTTCGGTGCCCACGCGGTGCTGCTGTCCGATATCCCCCAGGAGCTTGCCAACAGCGATATCGTCATCAGTTCCACGGCCAGCCAATTGCCGATCCTGGGCAAAGGTGCAGTGGAAAGCGCCCTGAAACAGCGTCGGCACAAGCCGATCTTCATGGTCGACATCGCCGTACCGCGGGATATCGAGCCGCAGGTCGGCGAGCTGGACGACGTCTACCTCTATACCGTCGACGACTTGCATGAAGTGGTCGCGGAAAACCTCAAGAGCCGCCAGGGCGCTGCCCAGGCAGCGGAGGAGCTGGTGTCGGTGGGCGCCGAGGACTTCATGGCGCGCCTGCGCGAGCTGGCTGCGGTGGATGTGCTCAAGGCCTACCGCCAGCAGAGCGAACGCCTGCGCGACGAAGAACTGCAAAAGGCCCAGCGCCTGCTCGCCAATGGCGGCAACCCCGAAGACGTGCTCGCCCAGCTGGCGCGGGGGCTGACCAACAAACTCCTGCATGCACCCAGCGTGCAACTGAAAAAGCTCTCCGCCGAAGGCCGCCTCGATGCGCTGGCCATGGCCCAGGAACTCTTTGCCCTCAACGAGGGCTCGACGGACAAGACCCCGCAATGAAAGCGTCGCTGCTCAATAAACTGGATACCCTCCAGGACCGCTTCGAGGAACTCACCGCCCTGCTGGGCGATGCCGAAGTCATCACCGACCAGACGCGTTTTCGCGCCTATTCGCGCGAGTACGCCGAAGTCGAGCCGGTGATCGACGCCTATAAGGAGTGGCGCAAGGTCCAGGACGACCTGGAAGGCGCCCAGGCGTTGCTCAAGGACAGCGACCCGGACCTGCGTGAGATGGCCGTCGAGGAGGTTCGCGAGGCCAAGGAACAGTTGGTCGGCCTGGAGTCGCAGCTGCAGCGCATGCTGCTGCCCAAGGACCCCAACGACGGTCGCAACGTGTTCTTGGAAATCCGTGCCGGCACCGGCGGTGACGAGGCGGCGATTTTCTCCGGCGACCTGTTCCGCATGTATTCGCGCTATGCCGAGAAGCGTGGCTGGCGCCTGGAAATTCTCTCCGAGAACGAAGGTGAGCACGGCGGCTACAAGGAAATCATCGCCCGGGTCGAGGGCGAGAACGTGTATGGCAAGCTCAAGTTCGAGTCTGGTGCGCACCGCGTGCAGCGGGTGCCAGAGACCGAATCCCAAGGCCGTATCCACACCTCCGCCTGCACCGTGGCCGTGCTGCCCGAGCCGGATGAGCAGGTCGCCATCGAGATCAACCCGGCCGACCTGCGGGTCGACACCTACCGTGCCTCCGGTGCCGGTGGCCAGCACGTCAACAAGACCGATTCGGCGATCCGCATCACCCACTTGCCCACCGGGATCGTGGTCGAGTGCCAGGAGGAACGCTCTCAACATAAAAACCGCGCCCGGGCCATGTCGTGGTTGTCGGCCAAGCTCAACGACATGCAGACCAGCGCCGCACAGAACGCCATCGCCAGCGAGCGCAAGCTGCTGGTGGGCTCGGGCGACCGCTCCGAGCGTATCCGCACCTACAATTATCCACAGGGCCGGGTGACCGATCACCGCATCAACCTGACCCTGTATTCGCTCGACGATATCCTGGCCGGCGGTGTCGATGCCGTGATCGAGCCCCTGCTGGCCGAGTACCAGGCCGACCAGCTGGCCGCCCTGGGGGATTGAATGACCATCATCGCCAGCCTGCTGCGCAACGCGCAGCTGCCGGATTCCCCGACCGCGCGCCTGGATGCCGAGCTGTTGCTCGCCGCAGCCCTGGGCAAGTCGCGCAGCTACCTGCATACCTGGCCCGAGCGTATCGTCGGCAGCGAAGCAGCCGAGACGTTCGCCGGCTACCTGGCCCGCCGCCGTGCCGGTGAGCCGGTGGCCTATATCCTCGGCCAGCAAGGGTTCTGGAAGTTGGACCTGGAAGTGGCGCCGCACACGTTGATTCCACGCCCGGAAACCGAGCTGCTGGTGGAAGCCGCCCTGGCCCGGGTGCCGCCCCGCCCTGCGCGCGTGCTCGACCTGGGGACTGGCACCGGCGCCATTGCCCTGGCCCTGGCAAGCGAATGCCCGGCCTGGCAGGTGACGGCACTGGACCGCGTCCCGGAGGCCGTGGCCCTGGCCGAGCGCAACCGTGAGCGCCTTGGCCTGGGTAATGCCCAGGTGCGCCTGAGCGACTGGTACGGCGCCGTGGCCGGCGAGCGCTTCGACCTGATCCTCAGCAACCCGCCCTATATCGCGGCAGGTGACCCGCACCTGGTGGCCGGCGATGTGCGTTTCGAGCCCAGCAGCGCGTTGGTGGCCGGAGCCGATGGCCTGGACGACCTGCGCGTGATCATCGCCCAGGCGCCCGAGCACCTGCTGCCCGGTGGCTGGCTGCTGCTCGAACACGGCCACGATCAGGCCGTGGCGGTGCGCGAACTGCTGGCCAGCCACGGCTTCGTCGAGGTGGCCAGCCAGCGCGACCTGGCCGACCACGAACGTATTTCCATGGGGCGACTGCCATGCTGAGTGATCAGGAACTGTTGCGCTACAGCAGGCAGATCCTGCTGGCCCAAGTGGATATCGACGGCCAGTTGCGGCTCAAGCGCAGCAAGGCGCTGGTGGTCGGCCTGGGTGGGCTCGGCTCGCCGGTGGCCTTGTACCTTGCCGCTGCCGGGGTGGGCGAACTGCACCTGGCCGACTTCGATACCGTCGACCTGACCAACCTGCAGCGCCAGGTCATCCATGACAGCGACAGCGTGGGCATGAGCAAGGTCGACTCGGCGCTCAAGCGCCTGCAGGCGATCAACCCCGAGATCAGCCTGGTCGCCTATCGCCAGGCGCTGGATGAAGACTCCCTCGCCGCGGCCGTGGCAGCGGTCGATGTGGTGCTGGACTGCTCCGACAACTTCTCCACCCGCGAGGCGGTCAACGCCGCGTGTGTCGCGGCCGGCAAGCCGTTGGTCAGTGGTGCGGCGATTCGCCTGGAGGGGCAGTTGTCGGTGTTCGACCCACGTCGTGACTACAGCCCTTGCTACCACTGCCTCTATGGCCATGGCAGCGACGCCGAGCTGACCTGCAGCGAGGCCGGCGTGCTCGGGCCGTTGGTTGGCTTGGTCGGCAGCCTACAGGCCTTGGAGGCGATGAAGCTGCTGGCCGGTTTCGGTGACCCGCTGATCGGCCGCCTGCTGCTGATCGATGCCCTCGGCACGCGCATGCGCGAACTGCGCGTCAAGCGCGACCCGGCGTGCCCTGTGTGTGGCAGCCGGCATGGCTGAGGGTTCGGCGCCGGTCGGCGTGATGGACTCGGGGGTCGGCGGCCTGTCGGTGCTCGCCGAGATCCAGCGCCTGCTGCCCAGCGAGTCGCTGCTGTATGTCGCCGACAGCGGCCATGTGCCCTATGGCGAGAAGTCCCCGGACTACATCCGCCAACGCCTGCGCCACATCGCCGGGTTCTTCCGCGAGCAGGGCGCCAAGGCCATGGTGCTGGCCTGCAACACCGCTACGGTGGCGGCAGTCGCCGACCTGCGCGAGCTGTATCCGGACTGGCCCCTGGTCGGCATGGAGCCTGCGGTCAAGCCGGCGGCGTCGGCCACCCGTTCCGGCGTGGTCGGTGTCCTGGCCACCACCGGCACCTTGCAGAGCGCCAAGTTCGCGGCCTTGCTCGATCGGTTCGCCAATGACGTGCAGGTGGTGACCCAGCCGTGCCCTGGGCTGGTCGAACGCATCGAGGCCGGGGACCTCGACAGCCCCGAGCTGCGGCAACTGCTGTGGGGCTATGTGCAGCCTTTGCTGGCGGCCGGGTGCGATACCGTCATTCTCGGCTGCACCCACTATCCCTTCCTGCGCCCGCTGCTGGCGCAGATGGTACCTTCGGACGTGGTGATCATCGATACCGGCGCCGCCGTTGCGCGACAGTTGCAGCGCTTGCTGGCTGCGCGGGGCCTGCTGGCCGCGGGACCGGCGCGCAGTACCGCATTCTGGACCAGCGCGCAGCCGCAGTCGTTGGGCACGGTGCTGCCGCTGCTCTGGGGTAGGGCCGACCCGGTTCAGCCTTTCCCGCTGTAGCCTTCCGCTCCCAATAGGGCAGACGCCTCCTCATCTGCACACTCCCTGAAACGCCGCCAGAGCCCGCGCCCGGCTGCTGGCCAGATCGACGATCGGCCGAGGGTAGGGCGCCGCGAACAAGTCGCCGCTGCCCCCGGGTTCATGAACAGTCTTGTCATCGAGCTCCTGCAGCTCCGGCAGCCAATGGCGGATGAACTGCCCCTGTGGATCGAAGCGACGCGACTGGCTGATCGGGTTGAAGATCCGGAAGTACGGCACCGCATCGGTCCCGGTGGAGGCGCTCCACTGCCAGCCGCCATTGTTGGCGGCCAGGTCGCCATCGATCAGGTGACGCATGAAATGGCGTTCGCCCAGTCGCCAGTCGATCAGCAGGTTCTTGCTCAGGAACATGGCGACCACCATGCGCAGGCGGTTGTGCATCCAGCCGGTATGGCGCAGCTGGCGCATGGCCGCATCGATCAGTGGAAAGCCGGTGCGCCCCGCCTTCCAGGCTTCCAGGTCTTCGGGGGCGTCGCGCCAGGGCAAGGCTTCAGTATGGGCGCGGAAGGCCCGATGCCGGGCGACCTGTGGATAACCCACCAGGATGTGCTTGTAGAACTCCCGCCAGAGCAGTTCGTTGATCCAGGTTCGTACGCCGGCGTTGCCGCTGTCCAGCTCGCCTTGGTTGCCGAGCAGGGCTGCATGCAGGCATTGACGTGGCGAGATCACGCCGGCGGCCAGGTAAGGCGACAGCTGGCTGGTACCGGTCCTGGCGGGCAGGTCGCGCAGACGAGGATAGTCCTCGACGATTTCATCGATGAAACGGGTGAGGCGGCGCTGCGCTTCGTTTTCACCCGCTGGCCAATGCTCGCGCAGGCTTCGCGACGGTGCGGCAAAGCCGGAGAAGGCCTGGGGAATCGGATCGCTGGCGATGCCTGTCGGCGCCTGGCCCGTCACCCTCGGGGCCAGGGGCGGCAGGCTCAGGCGCAGCTGTTCCAGGCACGCCTTTCGAAACTGGCCGAACACCTGGAAGTAATGACCGCTGCGGGTAAGCACCGAGCCCGGGCGCAGCAGCAGTTGGTCCAGGTGGCCCTGGGCTGCGATGCCGGCCTCGTGCAGCAACGCCTGCGTACGTGCGTCGCGCTGCTGTTCGTTGACGCCGTATTCCTCGTTCCAGTGCACGCCTTGCACCCGGTATTGCCGGCATACCTCCAGCACCGCCTGGGGCGCTTGCTGCCAGGTGTCGACCTGGCGAACCAGCAACGGTATCTCCAGGCGCTCCAGCGACTGGCGCAGGGCATGCAGGTTACGCAGCCAGAAATCGACCTTGCAGGCGGCATCGTCATGGGCCTGCCATTGGCCGGGGCTGGCCAGCCACAGGGCGAGGGTCGGCCCGCGCGCACAGGCGGCGCTCAAGGCGTGGTTGTCATCGACGCGCAGGTCGGTGCGCAGCCAGATCAATTGCATGGTGAAGCGCCTCGTCCGGTTATGCGGCATCGGGTGAATGGAGGGCCGGTTGCAGGTAGACCTGCTGCAGCAGGTAGGGGTCAGGGTGCCCGTGCAGGTGGTGCCTGAGCAGGGCCAGGGGAGCCGTCAGCGGTACGATGCCTTGCTGGTAGTGGCTGATGGTTTCCTGCAACTGTCTGCGCTCGTGCTGCGCCAGCACGGGGCGCAGATAACCGCTCAGATGCTGCAATACATTGGTGTGGGTACCCCGGCTGGGCGTGTGCTGCAGGGCCTGCAGCAACAGGTTGAAGTAATTCGCGCCGAGCTGCTGCGGATCGTCATCGCCGGACATGCTGCCCAGCAGGCGCCCCAGTTCCCGGTAGGTCTGAGGGCTGCAGGCCATTACCAAGTACTTGTAGCGCGAATGGAAGCGCACCAGCGCGCCACGGCTCAGGCCTTCGGCAAGCAAGTGCTGCCATTGCGCGTGCGCCTGGGCTTGAAAGGGGGTGGTGGTAAGGTTGTCGGCATCCTTCATCGCTGCGTCCATAAAACTTGTACATTCATATATTTTTGTACAAGCTGATTTCAACACAGCGCCGAGGTTATGCAAGCGATTTTTAAACAGGGCGTACCGTGAAAGAGTGTTCGAGCTCGAGCACCGCCGGTGCGATGCTTGGCTCAAGCCTTCACAGGCAGGTTTACTCCAGGTGTTCCAGCAACCGCCGGGCAGCTTCCTGGCCACTGAGCCAGGCGCCTTCGACGCGGCCGGACAAGCACCAGTCGCCACAGGCATACAGGCCCAGGTCGGCATCGGCCAGGGCGCCCCATTCGTGGTTGCCGGCCGGGCGGGCATAGAGCCAGCGGTGCGCCAGGGCAAAGGTAGGCGCCGGTACCACGCAGCCTACCAGCTCGGCGAACTCGCCCCACAACTGTTCGATCACGTCTTCCTTGGGCAGGTCGATGTGCTGCTTGCTCCAGCTGGAGGTAGCGTGCAGCACCCAGGTGTCCAGGTGCTCGTCGCGTCCCGGCTTGCTGCGGTTGCGAGCCAGCCAGTCGAGGGGGTTGTCCTGCACGAAGCAGCCTTGCATGGGGGTATCGAGGGCGGACTGGAACGCCAGGGCAACGGCCCAGGTCGGTTCCATCTGCACGCCCGCGGCCACGGCGGCGAGTTTCGGCGTCGCAGCCAGCAGGGGCGTGGCCTGCGGTGCGGGCACGGCGATCACCACGCGGCTGAACGGGCCGTGGCTGCAGCCTTCGGTGTCCTGCAGGTGCCAGTACTGCTTGCCGCGGAACACTTCGGCGATGCGGCAGCCAAAATTCACCGTCACATCCTTGAGCAATCCACGGGTGATGGCGCTCATGCGCGGTACGCCCACCCAGCGTATCTGCTCGTCGGGAGAGGACGTCAGCTCGCCGTCTCGGTAGTTGTACAGCTGTGGTTTCCATTGTTCGGCCCAGCCTGCGGCGACCCAGTGCTGCACTTGCTCGACGAAGCGCCGATCGCGAGCGGTGAAATACTGGGCACCCAGGTCCAGCGCACCGGCCTCGCTGCGCTTGCTGGCCATGCGGCCGCCGCTGCCATGGCCTTTGTCGAACAGGTGAACGGTCTGCCCGGCTTTCTGCAGGGCCTGTGCGGCGGACAGGCCGGCGATTCCGGCACCGATGATGGCAATAGGTACTGTCATGATGGCCTCTTCGAAACCTTGCTGTTGGCAGACTACGCGGTCAGGCAAACCTGTACAATGCAATGTTTTCGTATAAGGTTATTCCGCTCGATAGGACAGGTTGGCCTATGTTTATCCGAGAGCATCCGGTCTAAAAAGTGCCTGTGTTCTTAAAAATAGACCACGGGCGCAGCTTGCGAGGACACAGCCATGCATATATTGCTGACCGGCGGTACAGGTTTGATCGGCCACCACCTCTGCCAGTTCTGGCGCGACCAGGGGCATCGCCTGACGGTCTGGAGCAGGCGCCCCGAACAGGTACCAGGTATCTGTGGTACGGGGGTGCGCGGCATCGCGCGCCTGGACGAACTGATCGCAGACGACAAAGTGGATGCGGTGATCAACCTGGCGGGCGCGCCAATCGCCGATCGCCCGTGGACGGCTGCGCGGCGGACGTTGCTGTGGGCCAGTCGCATCACCCTCACCGAGCAGTTGCTGGCTTGGCTGGAAAGCCGCGAGCAGCGCCCCGAGGTGCTGGTTTCGGGCTCGGCGGTGGGCTGGTATGGCGACGGTGGCGAACGCGAACTGACCGAGGCGTCGCCGCCAGTGAAGGAGGACTTCGCCAGCCAATTGTGTATCGCTTGGGAAGAAACCGCCCAGCGTGCGCAGCGGCTGGGTATCCGCGTGGTGCTGGTGCGCACAGGCCTGGTACTGGCCAGCGATGGCGGCTTTTTGTCGCGTCTGCGCATGCCCTTCAAGCTGGGGCTCGGCGGGCCCTTGGGCGATGGTCGACAGTGGATGCCCTGGGTTCATATAGAAGACCAGATCGCCTTGATTGATTTTCTCTTGCAGCACAAGGACTGCAGCGGTCCTTATAATGCCTGCGCGCCGGAGCCGGTGCGCAACCGCGAATTCGCCAAGCGCCTGGGTCGCACGCTGCATCGGCCCGCTGTGCTGCCGGTGCCGGCGTTGCTGCTCAAGGCTGGGTTGGGCGAGCTGTCGACGTTGTTGCTCGGTGGCCAGCGCGCTCGCCCGGTTCGCCTGCTGGCGGCAGGTTTCACGTTCCGCTTCAACGATCTGCAATCGGCCCTGGACAACCTGTCCAGCCGCCTCTGACATAGGACGCTGCATGACCGATCACGCTCTGCTGCTGGTCAACCTGGGTTCGCCGGCCTCCACCTCGGTGGCCGACGTGCGCCGTTACCTCAACCAGTTCCTCATGGACCCCTACGTGATCGACCTGCCTTGGCCCGTGCGGCGCCTGCTGGTGTCGCTGATCCTGATCAAGCGCCCGGAACAGTCGGCTCACGCCTACGCCTCGATCTGGTGGGACGAGGGCTCGCCCCTGGTGGTGCTGACCCGCCGCCTGCAGGCGGCCATGGCCGAGCATTGGCCCCATGGCCCGGTGGACATCGCCATGCGCTACGGCGAGCCAGCCTTGCCCGAGGTGCTGGAGCGCCTGGCGGCCCAAGGCGTGCGCAAGGTCACCCTGGCGCCGCTTTATCCACAGTTCGCCGACAGCACCGTGACCACGGTGGTGGAGCTGGCGAAGCAGACCCTCACTGAGCGCCAATTACCGTTGCAGATGCGCGTGCTGCAGCCGTTCTATGAACACCCCGACTACATCGAGGCGCTGGCCGCTAGCGCCAGGCCGTACCTGGAGCAGGACTACGACCACCTGCTGCTGAGCTTCCATGGCCTGCCCGAACGCCACCTGAAGAAGCTCGACCCGACCGGCCAGCATGACTTCCAGGCCGCCGATTGCTGCAAGGAGGCCAGTGCGGAGATGCGAGCGGTCTGCTATCGCGGCCAATGCCTGGCCACCGCGCGGGCCTTCGCGCAGAAAATGGGTATCCCGGACGGCAAGTGGTCGGTGTCGTTCCAGTCGCGCTTGGGGCGTGCCAAATGGATCGAGCCCTACACCGAGACGCGCTTGGACGAGCTGGGCAAGGCGGGGGTGAGGAGGCTGCTGGTGATGTGCCCTGCATTCGTTGCCGATTGCATCGAGACGCTGGAAGAGATCGGCATGCGCGGCAGCGAGCAGTTTATCGAGGCCGGTGGCAAGGAGCTGGTACTTGTGCCTTGCCTGAATGACCACCCGCAGTGGGTGAAGGTGTTGGCAGGGATGTGCGAAAAGGCCTGATATAGCGGGGCCGCCTTGCGGCGCTCCTACAGGAGCACGCGGTCCCCTGTAGGAGCGGCCTTGTGCCGCGAAAGGGCTGCGCAGCAGCCCCCGCGATTTCAGTCATCCAGCTGCTTGTGCTTCCAGCTGTCATTGCCCGGCAGGATCAGGTTCAGCGCGATGGCCACGATGGCGCACAGGGCGATGCCCTTCAGGCCCCAGTCGTCCGGGCCGTCGCCGCTGCCGATCAGCACACCGCCGATACCGAACACCAAGGTCACCGAGACGATCACCAGGTTGCGTGCCTCGGCCAGGTCGATCTTGTGGCGGATCATGGTGTTCATGCCCACCGCGGCGATAGAGCCGAACAGCAGGCAAAGAATGCCGCCCATCACCGGTACCGGGATGCTTTGCAACAGTGCGCCGAACTTGCCGATGAAGGCCAGGGTGATGGCGAAGATCGCCGCCCAGGTCATGATCTTCGGGTTGTAGTTCTTGGTCAGCATCACCGCGCCGGTCACTTCGGCATAGGTGGTGTTGGGCGGGCCGCCGAACAGGCCGGCTGCGGTGGTGGCCAGGCCGTCACCGAGCAGGGTGCGGTGCAGGCCGGGCTTCTTCAGGTAGTCGCGGCCGGTCACGCTGCCCACGGCGATCACCCCGCCGATATGCTCGATGGCCGGCGCCAGCGCCACCGGAACGATGAACAGGATCGCCTGCCAGTTGAAGGCCGGGGCCGTGAACCTGGGCAGCTCCAGCCAAGGCGCGGCCGCGATCTTGGCGGTGTCGACCACGCCGAAGGCGAACGACAGGCCAAAGCCCACCAGCACGCCGGCGATGATCGGCACCAGGCGGAAGATGCCCTTGCCGAACACGGCCACGATCAGCGTGGTCAGCAACGCCGGCATGGAGATCAGCATCGCGGTCTTGTACGGCATCAATACGCTGCCATCGCCGCCCTTGCCCATGGCCATGTTGGCGGCGATCGGCGCCATGGCAAGGCCGATGGAGATGATCACCGGGCCGATCACCACCGGCGGCAACATGCGGTCGATGAAGCCGGTGCCCTTGATCTTCACCATCAGGCCCATGAAGGTGTACACGAAGCCGGCTGCCATCACGCCGCCCATGGTCTCGGCCAGGCCGAACTGGCCTTTGGCGAGAATGATCGGGGTGATGAAGGCAAAGCTCGAGGCCAGGAAGACCGGGACCTGGCGTCCGGTGACCAGTTGGAACAGCAGGGTGCCGATACCCGCGGTGAACAGGGCCACGTTGGGGTCCAGGCCGGTGATCAGCGGCATCAGCACCAGCGCGCCGAATGCCACGAAGAGCATCTGCGCGCCCGAGACGACCTGGCGCCAAAGCGGGTCGTTGAAGCCGTCCTGCATGATCAGGCGTCCTTCTGCTTGGTGCCGAAGATCTTGTCGCCGGCATCGCCCAGGCCTGGGACGATATAGCCGTGTTCGTTCAGGCGCTGGTCGATCGAGGCGGTGTAGATCTGCACGTCGGGGTGGGCTTTTTCCACCACGGCGATGCCTTCGGGGGCCGCGACCAGGACCATCGCGCGGATCTCCTTGCAGCCGGCCTTTTTCAGCAGGTCGATGGTGGCGACCATCGAACCGCCGGTGGCCAGCATCGGGTCGATGATCAGGGCCAGGCGCTGGTTGATGTCCGGCGCGAGTTTTTCCAGGTAGGTGTGCGCTTCGAGGGTTTCTTCGTTGCGGGCAACGCCCACGGCACTCACCTTGGCGCCCGGCACCAGGCTGAGCACGCCATCGAGCATGCCGATGCCGGCGCGCAGGATCGGGACCACGGTGATCTTCTTGCCGGCGATCTTCTCGACCTGCACTTTGCCGCACCAGCCGTCGATCTCGTAGGTTTCGAGCGGCAGGTCCTGGGTGGCTTCATAGGTCAGGAGGGCGCCGACTTCCTGGGCGAGTTCGCGAAAGTTCTTGGTGCTGATATCGGCACGGCGCATCAGGCCGAGCTTGTGGCGGATCAGCGGATGGCGGATCTCACGAGTAGGCATAGGGGAGGGCTCCGGGAGGCGGGCAAAAAAACCGCGCTAGATTAATCTATTCAGCCTGAGCTGTCGTCCAGTCATTCTGCACGTTAGTCCATAAATGCTTGATCTGTGACGAGCGGATGCGTACCTTTGCCCGCTTTTCCAATTCCGAGCCCCCTGGAGAGCGCCATGTCCGCCGATCTCGAGCATATCCGTCAAGTCATGCGCGAGGCTGACTGCCTGTACACCGAAGCCGAGGTCGAAGCGGCCATCGCCAAGGTCGGCCAGCAGATCTGCCAAGACCTGCACGACAAGAACCCGGTGGTCTTCTGCGTCATGAACGGCGGCCTGATCTTCGCCGGCAAGCTGCTGACCCACCTGCAGTTCCCGCTGGAAGCCTCTTACCTGCACGCTTCGCGCTACCGCAACCAGACCAGCGGCGGCGAACTGTTCTGGAAAGCCAAGCCCGAGATCTCGTTCATCGACCGCGACGTGCTGATCGTCGACGACATCCTCGACGAAGGCCATACCCTCAGCGCCATCATCGACTTCTGCAAGCATGCCGGCGCCCGCTCGGTGCACACCGCCGTACTGATCGACAAGGACCACGACCGCAAGGCCAGCCCGGACCTGAAGGCGAACTACGTAGGCCTGCCGTGCGTCGACCGCTACATCTTCGGCTACGGGATGGACTACAAAGGCTACTGGCGCAACGCCAACGGCATCTTCGCCGTCAAGGGCCTGTGACCATGCGCCAGCCCGCATTCATCGACCACACGCTGTTTGCTGGGTTGGCGCAAAAGGCCGCCGGCAACCCGCGCGGCCGCCAGCATCACAACTTCCACCAGATGGAAGAGCCGTGCCACCGAATGGCCGTTGGCCTGCAGCCGACCACCTACATCCCGCCCCATCGTCACCTGAGCGATGACAAGGCCGAGGCGCTGATCGTGCTCAAGGGGCGCCTTGGTCTGTTGATCTTCGACGACCATGGCGTGGTGATCGACAAGCGCGTATTGGCGGCCGGGGGCGATTGCCTGGGCGTCGACCTGGCACCAGGCACCTACCATGGGCTGGTGGTGCTGGAGGCCGACAGCATTCTGTTCGAGTGCAAGGCCGGGCCGTATCGGCCGGTGGGCGAGGGCGAGCATGCCCACTGGGCGCCGCGCGAAGGCGAAGAAGGCGTGGCCGAGTACCACGCCTGGATGCGTGCGCAGTTCGAGTGATTCTGCGGCTGCGTTGCAGCCCTTTCGCGGCGCAACGCGTCCCCACGCGCTTCAGGCCAGCACCATGCTAGAGTGGTCCTCCCTGCCAAGGAGCCTCACATGCGTGCGATTCTTCCCTTCCTGCTGGCGGTGAGCCTGCCGCTGTCTGCGGCGCCGTTGCATGGCCAGTTCCTGCCGCCCGACGATCTGACCCTGCGCCAGCAAGCCCCTTCGGCCCAGCAATTGTTGCAGGTAACCGACTATTCGGTGGTGGCCGGCATCCAGCGCCAGTCCGACCAGCAACCGATCCCGATCACCTCCTCGCTGTTGCTGCGTCTGAAGGGCAAGCCGCTGAGCAAGGGGGCGACCATCAGTCAGGTGCTGGTCAATTTCGATGGGGAAGGCGGCAAGAGCCTGAAGAAGCCGGCCTATGATGAGAAAACGCGGACCTTGACGTTGAGCTACCCGATGGCCAACTACCGCATGATCATGGACCTGCTGCGCAACGAAACCCTGTACGTGCAGTTTCTCACCTACCCCAACGGCCACGTATGGGCCGACCTGCATACCGGCACCGTTCGTACGCGTTGAGGCCCGTGGCCCACGAGGGGTACACTGCCGGCCTTTGAAATGTCCGTGATGGTCCACTTGGAGTCGGCAATGCGTAAAGACAAGAAGCAGGTGATTGGTGACGAGATCAGCGACGACTACGTCAAGACGTTCCTTCGGTTCGAGCCGGCCGATGCGCTGACCTCGCCTTCGCTGCACAAGCTGGTCAAAGCCTACCGTGGCCTGCGTGTCGACGACTTCGAGCGCTTCGTCGGCTTCTTCGTCGAGGCTGGCCTGGACCTGGACGGCAAGGACGAACATGGCAAGACCTTCGTCGAGCTGATTGCCGACCAGCGTAATGCGGCCGAGTACATCGAGATCATCAATAACGCTCGAGGCTGAGAGGCAGGCCTGTACCGGCCCTATCGCGGGGCAAGCCCGCTTCCACCAGGTACTCGTACACTTGTAGGCGCGGGCCTGTCCCGCGATAGGGCTGACACCGATACATCAGGCACAAAAAACGCCCCGAAGGGCGTTTTTTCGTTACAGGCCGACTCAGGCGTAGTGCTGCGCCGGGCTGCTGTCCTCGACCATTTCCAGCGCTTCGTCGTTCTGCGCGCTGATCTTGTGGTAGAGCGCAGCATCGGTCGCCAGGACCTTCTCGCGGGCCGGGAAGATCTCCTTGAGCTTGGCAGCCCAGGCACCCTTGGCCTGCTCGGGGAAGCAGCGCTCGATCAGCTCGAGCATGATCGACACGGTCACCGAAGCGCCTGGCGAGGCGCCGAGCAGTGCGGCGAGGCTGCCATCCTGGGCCGAAACCAGTTCGGTGCCGAACTGCAGGATACCGCCCTTCTTCGGGTCCTTCTTGATGATCTGCACGCGTTGGCCGGCGACTTCCAGACGCCAGTCCTCGGCCTTGGCTTCAGGGTAGAAGCGGCGCAGGGACTCCAGGCGCTGTTCCATCGACTGCATCACTTCGCTGACCAGGTACTTGGTCAGGTCCATGTTGTCGCGGGCCACGGCCAGCATCGGGCCGATGTTGCCCATACGTACCGACAACGGCAGGTCGAGCAGGGAGCCATGCTTGAGGAACTTGGTGGTGAAGCCTGCGTATGGGCCGAACAGCAGGGACTTCTTGCCGTCCACCACGCGGGTATCGAGGTGCGGGACCGACATGGGGGGCGCGCCGACCGCAGCCTGGCTGTAGACCTTGGCCTGGTGCTGCTTGACGATCTCCGGGTTGTCGCAGCGCAGCCACTGGCCGCTGACCGGGAAGCCACCGAAGCCCTTGCTCTCGGGGATACCGGACATCTGCAGCAGCGGCAGGGCCGCACCGCCGGCGCCGAGGAACACGAAGCGGGCATCGACCTCACGGCTGCCGCCGCTGTTGACGTCTTTGATGCTGACGGTCCAGCCGCTGCCGTTGCGACGCAGGCCGACGACTTTCTTGCTGTACTTGACCTGGGCGTCCGGGCAGTTGCCCAGTTGCTTGAGCAGCTTGTTGGTCAGGGCGCCGAAATTGACATCGGTACCTTTGATCACGCGGGTGGCGGCGATGTGCTGGTCGGCCGGGCGGCCTGGCATCATCAGTGGCATCCACTCGTTCATCACGGCCTTGTCTTCGGTGTATTCCATCTCGGCGAAGGCGTGATGCTGCTTGAGCAGCTCGAAGCGCTTCTTGAGGAATGCAACACCCTTGTCGCCTTCGACGTAGCTCAGGTGCGGCACCGGGTTGATGAAGGCGCGTGGCGAGCCGAAGCCGCCCTTGCGAATGAGATAGGCCCAGAACTGGCGGGACACCTCGAACTGGGTATTGATGTGCACGGCCTTCTTGATGTCGATGCTGCCATCGGCGGCCTGGGGCGTATAGTTCAGCTCGCACAGGCCAGCATGGCCCGTCCCTGCGTTGTTCCAGGGGTTGGAACTTTCCGCGGCACCGGAGTCCATCGCCTCGACGACCTCCAGCTTGATCGACGGGTCGAGTTCCTTGAGCAGTACGGCCAGGGTGGCACTCATGATGCCCGCGCCTACCAGTACTACATCAACCGATTCGTTCTGCGCCATTTAACGCGTCTCCACAATCTACAGCACCTAATTGACAGCATAGGATCACTGGGGTGGCCAGGATCGCCATGTCCGACTCTTCGCAGTTCTTGCCACTTCCGCGGACACTGCCAATTCAGTCTTGGTGTTCACATATTGAACGCCGTTTGCCACGGGTGCGGCAATGCGACTTATGGTCAAGGTGTCCGCCGTGCGGTATGGACCGGCCTCAGCACCCCATCGAGGATGAAGGCTGTTGTCGTCTGTTCGAGGCTGTTCGGGACGCATCTGTCGCTTTTGCACATGCCAGACTGTTCATTTTGCTCGCCACACTCTTGTGAAGTTTGAAAAACCCGTTTTTTCACGTTCTTTTGGAACGTGAACCTCAAAAGGGACTGCGCGATGGCAACCCACAGGTTCATGCAGTGCGAAGGCCGGGAACAGCAGGCACGACAGCCGATGCAAGACCTGAGTGGAAGGCTCTCTGTGGGCGAAGCGTCGAAGGTGCCGTGGTCAACGGCGATGCGGGGCCCGATCAGGAGACGTCCTTATAATCGGGGGGAGATTATAACGATGTCGCGGGCAGAAAGGTGCGCTTAATGGCTTTTTATTGCTGCGTTTGTCAGGCCGGCAGGGTGCGTTGTTGCCAGCGACGGCTTGCGCGTGCGCAAACCCGGGCGCTGGCCGGTAGTGGCTGGCCCAGCCAGCCCAGGTGCGCTTCGTTGACCTGGACCCAGCCGCTGCTGACGGGCAGCCGAGTGCAGTGCATGAACCCAAGGCATCTGCCGTCGGCGTCGAGGCGGGCGTAGGTGTTCTGGCGGGGGCGGGAGAAAAGTAGGTTCCAGAGCGAGGCCATGGCGAGCGATCCTGTTCGTTCGGTCTGGCCACAGGATAGGTGCAGGGCATGAAACCAATGTGACAGCGTGCCCGCTCCGATGACTGGTTCGCGCGCGACTGGGTATACTGTGGGCCTTTGCCGCATTTTCTGGAGAAACGCGCATGTTGCAACGACTGTTGTTCGGTTTGATCGCGGTGGCCAGCCTGAGCCTGGTCGGTTGTGCCCACAGCCCGCAACAACTCAGCCCGCAACCCAAGCTCACCGCCCAGCTCAACCCGGTCGGTCGTGGCCAGCCGGTGGTGGTCAAGGTGGTCGACGGGCGTGCTTCGCAGTCCCTGGGCACCCGCGGTGGCATGTACCCTGAAACCAGCACCATCAGCGTCAGTGGCAATGACATCGTGCCCAAGCTGCAAGCCCAGGCCGAGGCGGCGGTGCGCCTGCTCGGCTTCACCCCGACGCCCAACGCCTACAACGCGCCGCAGCTGACCGTGACCCTGGCCGAGCTCAAGTACCAGTCGCCCAAGGACAACCTGTACGTGACCGAAGCCACCATTGGCGCCACCTTCCGTGCCGACGTGTCCAACGCCAACCGCCGCTACAGCGGTCGCTACGGCGCCTCGCTGGACCAACGCTTCGGCATGGCGCCGAACCAGGAAACCAACACCAAGCTGGTGGGTGACGTGCTCAGCGATGCCCTGACCCGCCTGTTCAAAGACCCGACCATCGGTCAGGTGCTGGGCGAATAAGCGTTACGCGTCAATAAAAAGCCCGCTGCTCGGTCATCCGGTGGCGGGCTTTTTTGTGTGTTTTGGCTGGCGATTGTCGGGGCGGCGCAAGGCCGCTCCTGCAGATGTGGCGTCAGGCTGCGGCGATGTGGAAATCGATCACGCTCAGGCCTGTGCCCGGGTCGACTTCCGGCAGGTCCTGGTGGGCATGGCCGCCCAGCGCGCAATAGACCAACCACTGGTGATCCTGGACGTTGATGGCGAAGCCGTCGATCAGCGCCTGCTGTTCATCGCTCTGGGTGACGAGATAGAGGCGGTCCTGGTTTTCGGCGTGCAGCATGTCTAGCTCCGTTGTAGGAAAAGGCCGACAGAGTGGCGTCTTCTCATGACGAGCGTGTGACAGATGAAATTAACGACAGCTGGTCGCAAAACCCGGGCGTCAGAGGCGGGCTTGGGTAGAATGCCGGCCTTCGCTGTCGTTCTTTGTCTTTACCGAGGTTGTTGCGATGTCCTTGCAAGTGCTCTGGGGATTCCTGGCCGCCCATCCAGCCAAGTTGATCAACCTGCTTGCCCTGCTGATCACCTGCCCGGGCGGCATGTTGCTGCACAGTGCCCGGCGGCGAGAGGCGGTGGTGCGCGAGCGCGTGGTGAGTGACGAGGTGGCGGTCGATGCCTTCGGTCAACGCGTGCCGCGCTATTACTACATCCTCGGTTTTTCCTGCCTGGCCATGGCGCTGCTGCTGTCCTGGTTCAGCACCTGGATCTGAACACCTGATAACCCTGTGGGGCGGGCGAGCCCGCACCCACAGCAAGCCTGTCAGGCGACCGGGCTTTGCGCCTTGACCTGATACTGGTTGCGCACCGGCGTCGCGTACTGCTGTACCAGGTACGGCTGCTGCTCGGTCGGGCAGGCGTCCAGGCGGCGCTGCCATTCTTCCTTGGCCTTGGCCAACTCCTCGGCTGGAAACAGCTTCTGCGCATTCGGCACCTGCAAGGCCGGGTCTGCCTCGCTCCACATCTCATACGCCAGGTAATGCACCGGGAACAGGCGATAGCCGCCGAGAATCTGCCGGTCGATTTCTTGTGCCAGCTGCTTGGTGTCCTCGTAATACTCGGTCACCGGGGGCGCGAAATTGATGTGGACCCGGCCTTTGTACCCGGTGATGCCCTGGGCGATGCTGTTGTCGTCTTCGCCGGGCGCCTTCTTGTAGGTGCCTGTGGTGGCGCGGATGTACAGCTCCCTGGCCTTGGCCAGGTCGCACGGGTCGTACTCGTAGCTGATCGACACCGGGATCAGGTTCAGGCCCTGGATCACCGCGCCGAACGGCTCGTCCTTGCGGCTCATGTGGAACATCTTGAGGATCGCCGAATCGGTACGGTCGTCGCCGTCCTTGGCTCGCCCTTCGGCCTGGGCGATCCAGATCGACACGCAATCGTTGCGTATCGAGTGGTTGATGTAGGCCGACAGCAGCAGGTAGGCGGCCAGCTTCTCCCGGCGACCGCTCAGCGAGCGATGCACGATGAAGCTCTTGTTCAGGCGCATCATGTCGCTGACGAAGGGCTTTTGCAGCAGGTTGTCGCCAATGGCGATGCGTGGCGTCGGCAAGCCGGCGTGGTACACCGCGTAGTTGACGAAGGCCGGGTCCATGACGATGTCCCGGTGGTTGGCCAGGAACAGGTAGGCGGTGCCCGACTTGAGCTGTTCGACGCCGGAATAGGTCACGCCGTCCGTGGCCCGCTCGATGGTCTGGTCGACGTAGTACTCGACCTTGTCCTGCAGGGTCGAGACGCATTTGACGCCAGCGAACTCCTTGCGCAGGCGGCGGGCGATCAGCGGCTTGAGCAGCCAGCCGAAGGCGCCGGCTGCCCGTGGGAAGCGGAAGTGGGTGAGGATATCCAGGAATGCCGGGTCGCTGAGCAGGCGTGCCAGAACAGCAGGCACCTCAGCGTCGTCGTACGGTCGGATGGCATCGAATTCGCCCATCATGCTCTCTTGTTGGAAACGGCTAGGGTAATAAGTAGGGGTGGGGCCCGAAAAACGGCTCGGACACACGCAGGCCCTGTAAACAGACCGGCAATTATACGCATAAGTCAGCGCGGAGGCCGCGATGCTGGAGATCGACTTCTATCGTTGTCCCTATTGCGGCGAAACGGTGGAGACCACTGTGGACATTTCCGGTGGCGACCAGGTCTATACCGAAGACTGCCAAGTCTGTTGCCAGCCCATCGTGTTCATCCTGCAGGTGCATGGTGACGAATGGATGCTCGAAGCACGACGCGAGGATGACGCTTGATGAAACGGATCTACGAACCGGAAAGCCTGATGGAGGCGCAGTTGCTGGTGGGCATGCTCGCCAGCGAGGGCGTCGAGGTGCACCTGGTGGGGCGCGACCTGGTCGGTGGCGTGGGTGAATTGCCGATGCAGGGATTGCTGGGCCTGGCGGTGCCTGATGAACAGGCCGGGTACGCACGGCAGCTGATCGATGCGTACAATGCCGCCCTGCCACTTGCCGGCGACGAACCGGAGAGTTTTCCCGGAACCCTGATCTGCTGAGTTTTTATCGCCATGTGTGGACGCTACGCCCTGTTTCGCTGGTCCCCGGCCTTTGCCGCCTTGCCGGGCTACCCTGCCGACCAGCAGGCGCAATGGAACATTGCCCCGGGCGCTTCGGTGCTGATTCAGCGCCAGCTCCATGGTCGGCTGGAGCTGGCCAGGGCCCGCTGGGGGCTGACCCCGGCGTGGCTCACCGACCTTTCCCGCACCCCGGCCCAGGCCCGCGCCGAAACCCTGGCCGAGCAGCCGATGTTTCGCGACGCCTTTCGCCAGCGACGCTGCCTGCTGCCGGCCAACGGCTTCTACGAATGGCGCGGCACCGTGCGCAAGCGCCCGTACTGGCTCACGCCGGGGGAGGGGGCATCACTGTTCTTCGCCGGGGTGTGGGAAGAATATCCGGTGCAGGGCCAGGTATGGCTGAGCTGCGCCGTGGTGACCCAGGCGGCGATGAGCCAGCGCCGGCCGTTGATCCTCGACGAGGCCGGGCAGGCGGCCTGGCTCGATCCGGACACGCCGTTGGCACGCTTGCATGAGCTGTTGGCCAGCCGGCCAGCGACGTTGCGCGAGCGGGCGCTGGCACATTTCGTCAACGATCCGAAGCTCGACGGGCCGCAGTGCCTGACGCCAGCTTGAGGCTTTTACGGTTTTTGAACGATCCTCCGCCAGGCTGCCCGTCTGGAATGGGGTTTAGCGCTTTGTAATGATCAAGTCCACTTTCGTGATGGAATATCTGAACCGTAACGGGTAGACGTTGCCATGTACGTCTGTGATATCGCCATCATGTACTTCTTTATCTTCTGCCTGGGTGAAATCGCGCAGACGGAACTGCCAGTGTGTTGGGTCCAGGAACATGATGATCACCACTTCGTCTTCCCGTGGCTTGACCACCTCTCGGGGCTTCATCATCTCAAGCGGATGAAACTTGATGCCTACATTGTCAGGAGGGTTTAGATAAGGCGGCAATCCTTCTGAATTCATCTGGGTCTGGCCCGCATGCGCCGAAACACAGAATGAATACTCGGTCAGGTATTTCTCGCCCCTGTCCCACCAGATACCGGGCATGGAGATATACTTGAGCTTGATTTTTTCGCCATCTGAAGTACGGGCTTGTATATAGTTGTTGTAGCCGCGCGCATTCTCGTAAAGGCCGCTGTAAGCGCGTTCTTCCTGATGCTCGAAATCGACCTTGGCAGTGTCCACCTTGACGGCTGCCAGGCGTATCCACTGTGCTTGGATATCCTGCTCAGACGAGACGAAGTTCCCCAGTTTGGCAGCGAACCTCTTTGTATCGCTTTTGCTCGTGGCCACCCAGATTTGCGCGCGGTCCGTTTCTATTGCCAGGGCATCATGGCCGGTCGCTTCGGGCGCTCGTCGGTCGTCTTGAACAACGCCTTTACCGAGTTTCTTTACCAAGCGCTCATCGTATACATATTCACTCGGGCCGGCGTAAGTACTCCAGCCGGTCAAGGTTTCGGGGTCGGCTTCATGAGCAATCGCTGGGCCTGTCGGGGAGCCGTACTGGTCCACTTCAACGAGCCGTAGGGCCGCCAGGTGCCTGGGGGAAAGGTCGACTTTTCGGCCCTGGGCATCCCGGGCCAGTACTTCGATCGTGAGCGCGATCCGCTGGCGGCTGTTGCCGAACAGATAATGCGTTGCGTTGGGCTGCGCTGCGCTGTGATAGACCCGGAATATCTGGAAATAGGCGATTTCGGGAAGCGCAGAAGTCGCGGTGGGTTGAACAGTCATGCTGTGTCCTTGGCTTGTTTGGTGGAGCCTTGACTGTGCGTTTTTTCAGAAGGGCTGATAACTCCGTGTCTTGCTAGGCTGTGTAGGTGGCAATACGACAATGCACGTTCAGCCCGCCAGGCATGCGCCCGATGATGGTGTGCTGCAGGTACAGCGCCGATTTCAAAAACGGTGCTGTACCTGTGGGAGATTCTATGGTGCTGGACAAGCTCAAAGTGTGTTCGATTGGTTTAATACTGCTCAGCCGTGCCAATACGGCCCAGGCTCCGCTTGCTTCGTGGAAGCTGGCGGAGCCTGCGATGGGCCGCAAAGCGGCCCCATGAGTTTGGAGGGGCTCTACCGTTTGAGGGCTTGGGGCTGCTTTGCAGCCCATCGCAGGCTGTCGCCAGCTCCCACCGAGATTGCGCCGCTCTCGAGACTTGCGAAATCCCTGTGGGCTCGGCGGTCCGGCTTGCCCCGCGATTGGGCCCGGCCCTTCAGACGCGGAACTGATTGATCAACCGTCGCTGCTGCTCGGCCAGCTTGGTCAGTTCGGCACTGGCTTGGCTGGACTCGTCCGCACCGCCGGCCACTTCACCGGCTACCTGGCCAATATTGATGACGTTGCGGTTGATGTCCTCGGCCACTGCGCTTTGCTGCTCGGCAGCGCTGGCGATCTGGGTGTTCATGTCGTTGATCACCGATACCGCCTGGGTAATGCTTTCCAGTGCTTCGGCGGCGCGGCTGGCCTGCTGCACGCTGTCGTCGGTCTTGCCCTGGCTGTCTTCCATCACCCGGACCACTTCACGGGTTCCCTGTTGCAGCTGCTGGATCATCTGCTGGATTTCCTCGGTGGCCTGCTGGGTCTTCTGCGCCAGGTTGCGCACCTCGTCGGCGACCACCGCGAAACCTCGGCCCTGTTCGCCGGCTCGGGCGGCTTCGATGGCGGCGTTGAGCGCCAGCAGGTTGGTCTGCTCGGCGATGGCGCGGATCGCCACCAGGATCGCATTGATGTTCTCGCTGTCGCGGGCCAGGGTCTGCACCACAGTGACCGCGCGGCTGATTTCGGTGGCCAGCGCGCTGATCGAGTGGGACGTGTCGCGCACGATCAGCAGGCCTTGATTGGCGGCCTGATCGGCGTTGTTCGCGGCCTGGGCGGCATGGGTGGCGTTGCGTGCCACGTCTTGTGCAGTGGCGGTCATTTCCTGCACCGCAGTGGCCACCTGGTCGATCTCGGCCATTTGCTTGTGCACGCCCTGGTTGGTGCGGATGGCGATGTCGGCGGTGTGCTCCGACGAGTCGCTGACTTTCTGCACCGAGCCGACCACCTGGCTGATCATCGCCTGCAGCTTGGCCAGGAAGGTGTTGAAGCCTTTGGCGATGGCGCCCAGTTCGTCGGCGCGGTCGCTGTGCAGGCGACGGGTCAGGTCGCCTTCGCCCTGGGCGATGTCATCGAGCATGGCGACCATCTGGCGCAGCGGGCGGGCGATGCCGTGGGCCAGCAACCAGATCACCAGCAGGCCGACGGCGGCGATGCCCAGGCCTACCAGGGTCATGCCGGTGATATCGGTACGGCGTTGCTCGGCCAGGTCCTGCTGCAGTTTGTGCACGTCCGCCATGACGGTGCTCAGCGGCAGCTCCAGCAGCAGGGACCAGCGTGCAGCCGTGTTGGCGACCCGGAACGGCAGGTACAGCTCGATGCGGTCCTTGACCTCGTCGATTTCGTAGTGCAGGTCGTCGCCGCTCAGGTTCTTCAGCGTACCGGCCTGTTCGGCGTCCAGTACGTCATCGGCCTTTTCGCCGAACTTGGACGCGTCGCGGGTGTAGGCCACCAGGCGGCCATTGCTCGATACCAGGGCCAGTTCGCCGGCGCCGCCGTACAGCTGCTGGTCGGCGGCATTGAGCAGGTCCTGGATGAAGTCAACCGACAGGTCGGCACCGGCGATGCCCTGGAACTGGCCGTTGACCAGGATCGGTTCGACGAAAGAGGCGAGCATGACGGTCTTGTCGCCGACCTTGTACGGCGCCGGATCGATCACGCAGGCCTTTTTCGACTCCTTCGGGCACAGGTAGTACTCACTGGCACGCACGCCGGTGGCCAGCACCGTGTGGTCGTCGACATCGATCAGCTTGTCCTGGCCGAGGCTGCCGTCACCATTGCGGAACCACCAGGGCAGGAAGCGGCCGGTGGCGCCGTCGACGCCCACCAGGTTGCTGCCGACATAGCGCGCATCGTCGTGGTCCAGCGCGTTGGGCTCCCAGCCCAGGTAGGCGCCGAGCACCGTCGGGTTGACCTCCACGGTGCGCTTGAGCTGGTTGGCCAGGTGCTCGCGGTCGATGCGCATCAGCGGCTGGCCGTCTGCGCCTTGCATGCCGATCATTGCGTTGCTGGTGGCCAGGCTTCGGGCGATCAGAAGGGGCGCTTCGAGGCCGCGCTGGATCTCGCTGACCTGGGTGCGGGCGAGGGCGGCCAGGCGCTGCTCGATCACGTTCTCGAACTGCTGGCGGGTGCGCTCCTGCACCAGCGTCTGGGTGCGTTCGCCGGCATACACGGCGTACAGCACCAGGGCCGCGACAATGCTCAACACGATGGCGCCGGCTAGGGCTGCCACGGAAAACTGGATCGACTTGAACTTCATGGGGCACCGCGCACTCAGGAGGGTCGTTATCCCGGGTTATCGGCGGGGTAATACCAAAGCATGAGGGGGCGCGGATAAATCTTCCCTGCGGCTCTGGCGAGGCCAGGCGACTCGGCCTAGGATACGCGGCATGTAGAAAGGGAGTGTTTCCATGCGTAGATCATTCGTTGTCAGCCTGCTGGGCACCAGTATCCTGCTGGCCGGTTGCCAGGCGGTGAATACCACCAGCGGTGGCGCCGTGGGCGTCGACCGTCAGCAGTACATGTTCAGCATGCTCTCGACCGATCAGGTCAACCAGATGTATGCCCAGTCCTACCAGCAGACCCTCAGCGAGGCGTCGACCAAGGGCGAACTGGACAAGACCAGCGCCAAGGCCAAGCGCATCCAGGCCATCGCCGACCGGCTGATCGCCCAGACGCCGAAGTTCCGGCCCGATGCCGCGCAATGGAACTGGGAGGTCAACCTGATCAAGAGCGACGAGCTCAATGCCAACTGCGGCCCCGGCGGCAAGATCATCTTCTATACCGGCCTGATGGACCAACTCAAGCTCACCGACGCCGAGATCGCTGCAGTGCTGGGCCACGAAATCGCCCACGCCCTGCGTGAGCATGGCCGCGAGGCGATGTCCAAGGCCTATGGCGTGGAAATGGCCCGCCAGGGCGCCGGCGCCCTGTTCGGCCTGGGCCAGGGTGGCATGGCCCTGGCCGATACCGTGGTGAACTACGCCATGACCCTGCCCAACAGCCGTTCCAACGAGAACGAGGCCGACCTGATCGGCCTTGAGCTGGCGGCCCGCGCTGGCTACGACCCGAATGCCGCGATCACCTTGTGGAACAAGATGAACCAGGCTTCGAACGGTGCCCCGCCGGAGTTCATGAGCACGCACCCGGCATCGAGCACTCGGATCGCCTCGCTGCAGGCGGCCATTCCGAAGGTGATGCCGCTGTATGAGGCGGCCCGGAAGTAAACAAAGGGGCCTATCGCGGGACAAGCCCGCTCCCACAGGGTTGCG
This sequence comes from Pseudomonas sp. FA-1, assembly GCF_056856075.1. Classification (NCBI taxonomy): domain Bacteria; kingdom Pseudomonadati; phylum Pseudomonadota; class Gammaproteobacteria; order Pseudomonadales; family Pseudomonadaceae; genus Pseudomonas; species Pseudomonas sp. FA-1. The sequence continues at coordinate 511,964 of NZ_JBWXTH010000002.1, read as the reverse complement.
CAGGATTCTGTAGGAGCGGGCTTGCCCCGCGATGGGGCTGCCAGCAGCCCCCGTATAGCTTCAACCCACCCAACCGCTGGCCTTCATCGCCGAATACACCGCGACGATGGCCAATACGAAGAACGCCGTCGCTGCCAGGCGACGAATCAGGGTCAGTGGCAGTTTCTCCGCCGCGAAATTGCCTGCCAATACCACCGGCACGTTGGCGATCAACATGCCCAGGGTGGTGCCGATGATGACCATGATCAGGTGAGGGTACTGGGCTGCCAGCATGACCGTGGCCACTTGGGTCTTGTCGCCGATCTCGGCCAGGAAAAATGCGATCAAGGTCGTGACGAACGGGCCGAAGCGGCGTGCGGCGCTGTTCTCGTCATCGTCCATCTTGTCCGGGACCAGGGTCCACAGGGCCGTGGCGGCGAAGCTTGCGGCAAGGACCCAGTGCAGCACCGTGTCGCTGAAGAAACTGCTGACCCAGGCGCCTACGGCACCGGCGGCGGCATGGTTGGCCAGGGTAGCGGCGATGATGCCGGCGATGATCGGCCAAGGCTTGCGGAAACGGGCGGCGAGGATGAGTGCGAGCAATTGCGTCTTGTCGCCGATCTCGGCGAGGGCAACGATGGCGGTGGGGACGAGCAACGATTCCAGCATCAGGATTCCTACGGGGGCGGGCCGACACGGCTATGACACGTACGACCTCCCCGCCCCGGGTAAGGTGTGCGTGTCATAGGTCTTGTCAAACCCGTGATCCGGCGGTGCGGATCGCTCTCTATGGAGCTTGGGTCGCACGCGCCATGGCCTGTGGGCCAAGTGTGTTGACGCGTGCCGGGCGAGCTGGGCGCTCGCGGGAGACTACTCCCCTAGGACGGTGCGGATTCTGCCTAGCCGAGCGGCTTTCGGCAAGCCCTGTTTTTAACCGCGCGTTGCCTGGTAGATGCGAAAACCCTCTGCCTCGGCGCAGGTCCGGCAGTTGCCCAGGGCCCCTTCGATCAGTGGCTGGTAGCGCAGGAAGCTGTTGGCGACAAGGCGCATTTCACCGCCTTTTTGCAGGTGCTCGCCTGATTTTTTCAGCAAGTTTTCCGATGCTTGGTAATTGGTGTGTACCCCGGTATGGAACGGCGGGTTGCTCAGGATCAGGGCCAGCCCGGCAGGCGCGGCATCGATACCATCGCCGCTGATCACCTCAGCCTCCAGGCCATTGGCCGCCAAGGTCAGGCGACTGCTGGCCACTGCGAAAGCGTCCACGTCGAGCAGGGTGACCTGGCTCTGTGGGTAACGGCGTTTGACCGTTGCGCCCAGCACCCCGGCGCCGCAGCCGAAGTCCAGCACGTGGCCGACCGGCAGGTTGTCCAGGTGCTGCAGCAGCAGGGCGGTGCCGCGGTCCAACCGGCCATGGCTGAACACGCCGGGCAGGCTGACCACCTGCAGCGGGCCGTCGGCGAGTGGCAACTCGAAGCGCTCGGCCAGGCTTTCCAGCGGTTTGGCCTGCGGTGCGTTGTCCACGGTCACCTGCCACAGCTGGCAATGCCGGGCGCTGTCGAGCTTGCGCGGCTTGCCGAAGGCCTGCAGCTGCTTGGCCGCGCCTTCGATGCCGCCGCGCTTCTCGCCTACCAGGTACAGCTCGCGGCCGGCCAGGCGCGAGGCCAGGGCATTGAGCAGATAGGCGGCCAGCTCGCGGGACTTGGGCAGGAACAGCACGGCGGCCTCGAACGCGACGTCCGGCACCTCGACGCCATAATGGCTGCGGCCGGCGAAACGGCTGTCGAGCAGCGCTTGGTCGCCGGCATGCCAGGACCAGCCGTGGGCGCCCGGCAATTGGCCGAGCAGGTCATCGGCGGGGAGCCCGGCAAGCAGCAACGGGCCTTGGAACAGTTCGGCCTGGCGAAGCAATACTTCACTGCGCGGGTCCATGGACGGCGTCTCCTGAAAAAGTGGCGCAGTGTACCAGAGGCCCTGGCTTCAGCCGACCACACGCCGTGGTTGGCCGGCGAAGAATGCCTCGGCGTTCTCGCTCAACTGGCCGACGATGCGCTGGCGCGACTCCACCGCGCCCCAGGCACTGTGGGGCGTGACGATCAGGCGCGGTACGTCCGCCTGCAGCAGTGGGTTGCCGTTGACCGGCGGCTCGACGCTCAGCACGTCGGTGGCAGCGCCGCCCAGGTGGCCGCTGCGCAGGGCATCGGCCAGGGCCTGCTCGTCGATCAGCCCGCCGCGGGCGGTGTTGACCACCAGGGCGCCGGGCTTGAGCAGCGCCAATTCGCGGGCTCCGATCATGTGGCGGGTGTGATCGTTGAGCGGGCAGTGCAGGGTCAGCGCATCGACCTGGGGCAGCAGCGTGTCCAGCGGCAGGCGTTCGGCGCGGGCTGGGCGGCCGGGAATTTGCCCGCTGAGCACACGCATGCCGAAGGCCTCGGCCAGGCGTGCCACTGCGCCGCCCAGTTCGCCATGGCCGAGCAGGCCGAGGGTCTTGCCTTGAAGCTCGACGATGGGAAAGTCCAGCAAACAGAACTGGCTGGCCGCGGCCCAGCGCCCGTCGGTGACGGCCTGGCGGTAGTCGCACAGGCGCGTGGCCAGTGCCAGCAGCAGGGCCAGGGTGTGCTGGGCCACCGACGGCGTGCCATAGCCTTGGCAATTGCACACCGTGACGCCACGCAGGCGCGCGGTGGCCAGGTCGACGTTGTTGGTGCCGGTGGCGGCGACCAGGATCAATTGCAGCTGCGGGTTGGCTTCCATCGCTGCGGCATCGATCATCACCTTGTTGCTGATCACCGCGGTGGCGCCCTGCAGGCGTTCGGCGACCTGGTCCGGGCGGGTCGAGGGATGCAGTTGAAGCTCGTCGAACTGCGCATGCAGGGGCGAGAGGTCGAGATCGCCGAGGTCCAGAGACTGGTGGTCAAGGAATACGGCGCGGCGCGGGCTGGGCATGGCAGGCTCCGGGGCTGGTAGGTTCTGGTTTCGCATGCCCCCTTGGGCTATCTCCCACAGGGTTCATCAACCTGACGGCCGGCGGGCGATGTGTCAAGCGCACGGCACCTGGCCACTCATACCTTGCGCCTGGCAAATCATTCCTTCGGCTGATTTGACCGATGCGTCACCGTTCTACAGTAACGGCCAGACTTGTCCGGCCCGCATTGCAGAAAAGGGATACCCATGTTGCAGACGCGTATCATCCAGCCCGCCGAGGGCGCCTATACCTTCCCCTTGCTGATCAAGCGCCTGCTGATGTCGGGCGGGCGCTACGAAAAGACCCGTGAGATCGTCTATCGTGACCAGTTGCGCCTGACCTACCCCCAGCTGGTCGAGCGCATCGCGCGCCTGGCCAACGTGTTGACCGAGGCCGGGGTCAAGGCCGGTGACACCGTGGCGGTGATGGACTGGGATAGCCATCGCTACCTCGAATGCATGTTCGCCATCCCGATGATCGGCGCGGTGGTTCATACCATCAACGTGCGCCTGTCGCCGGAGCAGATCCTCTATACCATGAACCACGCCGAGGACCGCTTCGTGCTGGTCAACAGCGACTTCGTCGGGCTCTATCAGGCCATTGCCGGCCAGCTGGCCACCGTGGACAAGACCCTGCTGCTGACCGACGGCCCCGACAAGCATGCCGACCTGCCCAACCTGGTCGGCGAGTACGAGCAGCTGCTGGCCGCTGCCAGCCCGCACTACGACTTCCCCGACTTCGACGAGCATTCGGTGGCCACCACCTTCTATACCACCGGCACCACCGGCAACCCCAAGGGCGTGTACTTCACCCACCGCCAACTGGTGCTGCACACCCTGGCCGAAGCCTCGGTGACAGGCAGTATCGACAGCGTGCGCCTGCTGGGCAGCAATGACGTGTACATGCCCATCACGCCGATGTTCCACGTGCATGCCTGGGGCATTCCCTACGCCGCCACCATGCTCGGCCTCAAGCAGGTCTACCCGGGGCGCTACGAGCCGGACATGCTGCTCAAGCTGTGGCGCGAGGAAAAGGTCACCTTCTCCCATTGCGTGCCGACCATCCTGCAGATGCTGCTCAACTGCCCAGCCGGCCAGGGCGAACACTTCGGCGGCTGGAAGATCATCATCGGCGGCAGCGCCCTGAACCGTGCGCTGTACGAGGCGGCCCTGGCCCGCGGTATCCAGCTCACCGCGGCGTATGGCATGTCCGAAACCTGCCCGCTGATCTCCTGCGCGCACCTGAACGACGAACTGCAGGCCGGCAGCGAGGATGAGCGTATCTCGTACCGGATCAAGGCCGGCGTGCCGGTCCCGTTGGTGGAGGCGGCGATCGTCGACGGCGAGGGCAACTTCCTGCCCGCCGACGGGGAAACCCAGGGCGAACTGGTGCTGCGTGCCCCGTGGCTGACCATGGGCTATTTCAAGGAAGCGCAGAAGAGCGAGGCGCTCTGGGCCGGGGGCTGGCTGCACACCGGCGACGTCGCCACCCTCGATGGCATGGGCTACATCGATATCCGTGACCGCATCAAGGATGTGATCAAGACCGGTGGTGAATGGGTTTCCTCCCTGGACCTGGAAGACCTGATCAGCCGGCACCCGGCGGTCCGCGAGGTGGCGGTGGTCGGCATCGCCGACCCGCAATGGGGCGAGCGGCCTTTCGCCTTGCTGGTACTGCGTGAAGGCCAGGCGATCGACGCCAAGGCGCTCAAGGAGCACCTCAAGCCGTTCGTCGAGCAGGGCCATATCAACAAGTGGGCGATCCCCAGCCAGATCGCCGTTGTTACCGAAGTTCCCAAGACCAGCGTCGGCAAGCTCGACAAGAAGCGCATCCGCCAGGACATCCTCCAGTGGCAGGCCAGCAACAGCACCTTCCTGTCGACTCTCTGACAGGCGTGCCGGCCGCGTGCGTTGCCATGTGACCCGCATTGCAGAGCGGCTGGCGGCTTGTAAAACGCAGGAATTGCGCCATGCTTGCCGTGGCCTGCAGGTCGCTGCCGCAACGGGTGCATTCAAATCACACTTTAGAGGGATCAAGCACCTGTGCCTGCTGGCTATAGTCGGGGCCAGGGGATTTTCAGGAATGGGGAGGCGCTGCGTGCAAGTCGCAGCGCCGTGGGCGAAAGCCTGCACACCGGTCGCCCGGGCCGTTTCTGGAAGGACTCACTGCCATAACAATAAAGTACATGGAGTAGCGTCGATGACATCTGCAAACCTGTTCTGGCGCCGGGCCAAGCTGCCCCTGGCCGTCAGCCTCGCTTCCACGCTCGCAAGTCCCGCGTTCGGTGTCAGTTTCAACATCGGTGAAATCGAAGGCCAGTTCGATTCGTCGCTCTCCATCGGTGCCAGCTGGTCCACGGCCAACCCGAACAAGAACCTGATCGGTGCCAACAACGGGGGCAAGGGCCTGTCCCAGACCTCCGACGATGGCCACCTGAACTTCAAGAAGGGCGAGACCTTCTCGAAGATTTTCAAGGGTATCCATGACCTGGAGCTCAAGTACGGCGACACCGGTGTGTTCGTACGGGGCAAGTACTGGTACGACTTCGAACTCAAGGACGAACACCGCGAGTTCAAGGACATCAGCGACTCCAACCGCAAGGAAGGCGCCAAGTCGTCCGGCGCCGAGCTGCTCGACGCGTTCGTCTACCACAACTACGCCATCGGCGATCAACCAGGCTCGGTGCGGTTGGGCAAGCAGGTGATCAGCTGGGGTGAAAGCACCTTCATCGGCGGCGGCATCAACGCGGTCAACCCGATCGACGTGGCGGCGTTTCGCCGCCCGGGCGCGGAAATCAAGGAAGGCCTGATTCCGGTCAACATGTTCTATGTGTCCCAGAGCCTGACCGACAACCTCTCGGCCGAAGCCTTCTACCAGATCGAGTGGGACCAGACCGTCGTCGACAACTGCGGCACCTTCTTCTCCCAGCCGGACATCGTGGCCGACGGCTGCACCGACAACCTGCGCGTACTGGCCAGCAGCCGGGCGATCCCCACCGCGGTACCGTTCCTCAACAGCCAGGGCGTGGACATCAACGAAGAAGGCGTGCTGGTGCGTCGTGGCGCTGACCGTGACGCCCGTGACAGCGGCCAGTTCGGTGTCGCGTTCCGCTACATGTTCGAACCGCTGGATACCGAGTTCGGCGCCTACTTCATGAACTACCACAGCCGCGCACCGATCTTCAGTGCCAGTGGCGCATCCCAGGCGACCTACGACCGCGCGCGCGGCTTGCTGGGTACCCCGTTCGCCGGCCTTGCGCCGCTGATCGTCGCCGGCAACTCGGAATACTTCATCGAATACCCCGAAGACATCCGCCTGTACGGCCTGAGCTTCTCGACCACGCTGCCGACCGGTACGGCCTGGAGTGGCGAACTGAGCTACCGGCCCAACGCTCCGGTGCAGCTGAACACCACCGATATCCTGTTCGCCGGCGTGGGCCCGATCGGGGTGCCACCGTACAGCAACGCCTCGGTGCTCACCGGCACCCCGGGCCAGGACCTGCATGGCTACCGGCGCAAGGAAATCACCCAGTTCCAGACCACCTTCACGCACTTCTTCGACCAGGTGATGGGCGCCAGCCGCCTCACCGTGGTGGGTGAAATCGGCGTCACCCATATCGGCGGCCTGGAAAGCTCGACCAAGGCCCGCTACGGTCGCGACCCGGTCTATGGGCCCGGCCCGCTGCCGGCCACGGGCCCGTTCAATACCTGTGAGCTGCTCAACGGCGGCACCCTGGGCAACTCGGGCCTGGACACCTCGACTGCCAACCTCAGCCGCAAGTGCGAGAACGACGGCTACGCCACCACCACCTCCTGGGGTTATCGCGCCCGTGCCATCTGGGACTACAACGACGTCTTCGCCGGGGTCAACCTCAAGCCCAACGTGGCCTGGTCCCATGACGTCTCGGGCTACTCGCCCGGCCCAGGCGCCAACTTCGAGGAAGGCCGCAAGGCGATCAGCCTGGGCCTGGATGCCGAGTACCAGAACACCTATACGGCGAGCCTGTCGTACACCAACTTCTTCGACGGCAAGTACACCACCGTGGACGACCGTGACTTCATCGCCCTCAGCTTTGGCGTGAACTTCTAAGAACACTGATCCAGGACGACGACAATGAACAAGACCAGAAGTCTGCTGCAAGCCGGTGTGCTGGGCCTGTCCCTGCTGGCGACCAGCGTCATGGCTGCGGTATCCGCCGAAGAGGCGGCCAAGCTGGGCACGACCCTGACCCCGATGGGCGCGGAGAAGGCCGGCAACGCCGACGGCACCATCGGCCCCTGGCAGCCGCTGTCCAGGACCGCGGGCAGTGCCGATGCCAAGGGGTTCCTCTCCGATCCGTATGCGGGCGAGCAGCCGCTGTACACCATCACCGCGCAGAATGTCGACCAGTACAAGAGCAAGCTGTCCCCCGGCCAGCTGGCGATGTTCAAGCGCTATCCGGACACCTACAAGATCCCGGTGTACAAGACCCATCGCGGCGCCACCGTGCCCGATGAAGTGTTCGCCGCCATCAAGGAGAACGCCACCAAGACCACCCTGGTCGAAGGCGGCAACGGCCTGAAGGACTTCCGCACCGCGGTGCCGTTCCCGATTCCCAAGACGGGCCTGGAGGTGATCTGGAACCACATCACCCGCTACCGAGGCGGCAGCGTCACACGCCTGGTCACCCAGGCCACGCCACAGCAGAACGGGTCGTACAGCCTGGTGTACTTCCAGGACCAGTTCGTCTTCCGTGACCGCATGAAGGACTACGACCCGAACAACCCGGGCAACATCCTGTTCTACTTCAAGCAGAAGGTCACCGCCCCGGCGCGCCTGGCGGGCACCGTGCTGCTGGTTCACGAGACCCTCGACCAGGTCAAGGAGCCGCGCAAGGCGTGGATCTACAACGCCGGCCAGCGACGTGTGCGCCAGGCCCCGCAGGTTTCCTACGACGGCCCGGGCACCGCGGCCGACGGCCTGCGCACCTCCGACAACCTGGACATGTACAACGGGGCGCCGGACCGCTACGACTGGAAGCTCGAGGGCAAGAAGGAGATGTACATCGCCTCCAACGCCTACAAGCTCGACTCGCCGACGCTCAAGTATGCGGACATCCTCAAGCCCGGGCATATCAACCAGGACCTGGCCCGCTATGAACTGCGCCGCGTCTGGCATGTGGTCGCGACCTTGAAGCCGGGCCAGCGGCACATCTATGCCAAGCGTGACTTCTACATCGACGAGGACACCTGGCAGGCCGCGGTGATCGACCAGTACGACGGCCGTGGCCAGTTGTGGCGGGTATCGGAGGCCCATGCCCAGGACTACTACAACGTCCAGGTGCCGTGGTACACGCTGGAGGCCATCTACGACCTGCAATCGGGCCGCTACCTGGCGCTGGGCATGAAGAACGAGGAAAAGCGCGCCTACGACTTCGGCTTCAGTGCCAGCCGCAGCGAGTTCCAGCCTGCGGCGCTGCGCCAGGATGGCGTGCGTTGAGGTTCGTCAGGGTGTGAAGCCACGGGGCTGCTTCGCAGCCCTTTGGTGATGCAAGCGTTCGCCGTAGCCGCTTTGGTGTCTGTGGGATCGAGCGCCGCCCGCGCGGCGCTCGATCGCACAGGCGGCACCCATCTCAAGACCTGCCCTAACGCCCCATTCATGCATCCAATACCCGCCCATTTCCGCCATCGGTCTTGTTTCTTTTTGTTGTAGTCTTTTCCTCGCCCGACGCGCCCATCATCTTCAAATGCGCCGCGTTACCCGCTAGTCTCGCAACAATCCGTACTGCCATAGTCCTCCACCCCAGAACGAGCCGGCCATGACAGACCTGTCCCGTACGCATGGATTCGCCAGCCAGGCCCTGGGCCTGCTGGACGGGCGTTTCTTCCGGCCACCGCTGCCGGATGGGCACGTCCCCAGGTCGCGCCTGTGCCAACGGCTGCACGCGGGCTTGAGTGGGCGCCTGCTGCTGGTCAATGCCCCGGCAGGTTTCGGCAAGAGCTCCCTGGCCATCGAGTTCTGCCAGGCCCTGCCGGCCCATTGGCGCAGCCTATGGCTCGGGCTGAGCCAGCGGGACGCCGACCCGGGGCGCTTCCTCGAACGCCTGCTAGAAGGGCTCCAGCAATTCTGTCCGGCACTTGGCGGCCAGGCCATGGGCCTTCTGAAGATGCGCCAGCGCCACCAGCCGTTCGCCTTCGAAGAGTGGCTCGACGGCCTGCTCGACGAGCTGGCCCTCTACCTGCAGCTTGAGTCGCCCGTGTTGCTGGTGCTGGATGACTACCACCTGGCCCAGGGGGCAGTGCTTGACCGCTGCCTGCAATTCTTCCTCAACCACCTGCCAAACGGGCTGATGCTGCTGGTCACCAGCCGTCAACGGCCTGACTGGCACCTGGCGCGGCTGCGCCTGTCGCGCCAATTGGTCGAACTCAACGAGCAGGACCTGCGCCTGACGCCCGACGAAGCCCTGGCGGTGATCGGCCGCCAACCTACTGGCTTGCGCGGCCAGGCCCTGGACAACCTGATCCAGCGCAGCGACGGTTGGGTCGCCGGGCTGCGCTTCTGGCAACTGGCGGCCAGCGAGTCGGGCGAGGACAACGCCTTGCCCCAGGCCTTGCACGGTGGCGAAGGGTTGATTCGCGACTACCTGCTCGAAGAGGTCATCGAGATCCTGCCGGCGCACGTACAGGCCTTCCTCTACGACACCGCCTGCCAGGAGCGTTTCTGCGCCGAGTTGTGCGACGCGCTGCGCGAGCGCGACGACAGCCTAGGCATCCTGCATTACCTGCAGGCCCACCAGGTATTCCTGGTGCCGCTGGACGAACATAGCCACTGGTTCCGTTACCATCATCTGTTCTCCGACCTGTTGCGCAGCCGCCAGGCCAGCGAGCCGCTGGCTGCCCTGCACATACGGGCCTGCCGCTGGTTCCAGGCCCACGGGCTGCTGGACGAGGCGGTCGAACAGGCCTTGCGCGCCGGCCACCTGGACGTGGCCGCCGACCTGGTGCAAAGCCTTTCCGAGGAACAACTGCTGGCCGAACAGAATGTCGGCATGTTGCTGCGCTGGAAGATGGACTTGCCCGACAGCCTGCTGATCAGCACGCCGCGGCTGATCGTGCTGTACAGCTGGGCCCTGGGCCTGGCCTGCCAGCTGGACGCGGCCGAGGAGCTGGCCGCTCACCTCAGCCGCTTCCTGCCGGCGCCCTCGGCCACTGCGCAAAAATCCATGCTGGCCCAGTGGCTGGCGCTGAGCGGTGTGATCGCCCGGGGGCGGGGGGATCGCCAGCGGACCCTGGACTACTGCGGCGAAGCGCTGCAGAGCCTGCCGTACAAGCGTTACGGCCAGCGCCTGGTGTGCCTGTCGACCTTGTCCAACCTGGCGATCGCCGACGGTGACTTCTGGCGCGCACGTGGCTGGAACCGCGAGGCACTGGAGCTGGCGCAGCGGGTCGGCAACCCGTTGTTCGAGGCCTTGGCCCACTATGACCGCGCACGGGTTCTGCATGCCCGGGGCGAGGTACTGCGTGCCCTGGACGAAGTCCGCCAGGGGCTGCAGCGCCTGCAGGGCTTGTCGGGCCAGCGCCTGTATGCCGTGCGGGCCAGGCTGACCTTGTATGAGGGCTACCTGCTGGTCACCCGCCTGCAACCTGCCCAGGGTCGTGCCCGATTGCGCGCCGGGCTCAGCGAGGCACGGGCCTGTCGCGACATCAGCGTGCTGATCGGCCACTGCGTGATCGCCTCGCTCGACGGTCGCGAAGGGCGTTTTGCCGAGGCTTTCGCCGAACTGGCCGAGGCCGAGCGGCTGATGCATATCTGGGATGTGCCGCCGATTTTCTACCTGGCCATGATCACCCTGGTGAAGTGTGAGCTGTGGCTTGCCCAGCGGCGCACGGACCTCGCCGAGTCCTGGCTTCTGCGCCTGGGCCAGACCTACGGCGGCGAACAACCGGCAGCGGCGCCGGAGTTCCATCCGCTGTTGCCATTGCATATCGAATTGCAGCAGGCCCTGCTCGATGGCGTGCTAGGCCGCTCGCAGGAGGCCAGCGGGCGTTTGCAGGCGCTGGTGAGCCGTGGCGAGGGCAGCGGTGGCCTGATGCTGGTGGTCTGCGCGCTGTGCCATTGGATGGCACAGTTGCTTGCCCAAGGCCAGGAGGCGCAGGCCGCAGCGCTGCTGCCCAAGGCGCTGGAGGCGGCGCGGGGTGGGGTGCTGCAGCCCTTCCAACGGTTGCTCGAGGCGCACCCGGTATGGTTGCGCGAGCAACTGGCGGCGCGCCCGGCCTGCCTCGTCCAGGTCGACCTGCTGGCGAGCCTGCCGCGCCCGGTGGCGGCCAACGAAAGTACCGAAGCGCTCAGCGGTCGCGAACTGGCGGTGCTCGAACTGATCGCCCAGGGCTGCTCGAACCAGCAGATAAGCGAGCGGCTGTTCATCTCCCTGCATACCGTCAAGACCCATGCCAGTCACATCAACAGCAAGCTCGGCGTGGAGCGGCGCACCCAGGCGGTGGCCAAGGCCAAGTCGCTCGGCTTGCTAGTCTGAGCGCCATCGCTGCCGGCGTCATCGCGCCCTCATTTTTCCTCGCCTGCTGCCGATAATAAGCTGTTCGGGTTACTGGATAGCCGTGCCGACGCCATCGCGGGCGGCATGCGTCGGCACTGCCAGGCCCCGATGTCGGGCATCGTCGTGTGCCACTCTACAACCCCTTGCCAATACAGGTCGTATTGATGCTGCAGTACGGGCAAAAAAGCTTTCTGATCGTCGATGACTTCACCGACTTTCGTACCTCGACCCGCTCCATGCTCCGGGAGCTGGGCGCACGCGATGTGGACACCGCCGACAGCGGTGAACAGGCCCTGCGCATGTGCGCGCAGAAGCGCTACGACTTCGTGCTTCAGGACTTTCACCTCGGCGATGGCAAGAAAAACGGCCAGCAGGTGCTCGAAGACCTGCTGCTGGACAAGCTGATCAGCCATGAATGCGTGTTCATCATGGTCACGGCCGAGAGCAGCCAGGCGATCGTGCTCAGTGCCCTCGAGCATGAGCCGGACGCCTACCTGACCAAGCCGTTCAACCGCGTGGGCCTGGCCCAGCGCCTGGAAAAGCTGGCGCAGCGCAAGACGTTGCTCAAGCCCATCCTCCAGGCCCTGGACCGTGGTCGCCCGGCCGAGGTGCTGGCGGCCTGCGCCGAGCTGTGCAAGCAGGACCCACGCTTCGCACCGCTGTGCCTGCGCTATCGGGCCGATGCTCTGCGCGACCTCAACCGCGTCGAGGAACTGGAGAAGTTCCTCAAGACCATCCTGGCCAGCCGCCCGCAACCTTGGGTCTATGCCGCCCTGGGCAACCTGTTGCACAAGCGCGGCCAGCACGGCGAAGCCCAGGGTGTCTTCGAGCAAGCGCTCAAGGCCTTCCCGATCATGCCCAGCCTGTACGACGGCTTGGCCGAGGTGTTGGTGGCCCAGGGCGAGACCAAGCGCGCCCAGCACATGCTCGAGGAGGCGGTGCGCCTGTCGCCCCTGGCCGTGCGCCGGCAGGCGGCATTGGGCAAGCTGGCCCTGGACAACGAAGATTTCGAAAGCGCCTCCAAGGCCTATCGGCATGCGGTCAACCAAGGGCAGAGTTCGCGCTACAAGGACCCGGAGAGCAACCTGGGCCTGGTCCAGGCGCTGATGAACAAGAACGTCGGCAATGGCTTGGACGCGCGTACCCGCGTCGAAATCAACAGCGTGCTCAGCGATGTCGCCAAGGAGCATGTCGAGGACCAGGGCCTGCAAGTGCGCGCCCGTCTGATGAAAGCCGCCAGCCTGCAGCAGGCCGGCGACCCCGAAACCGCCGGCAAGCTCACCGAGCAGGCCCTGCAGCGGCTGGAGAAAATGGACCAGTTCTTCTCGGTCGAGGCCGCCTTGAGTGTGGCCAGGCAGTTGCAGGCGCTCGGCCAGCAAGCCGCGGGCACCAGCATCCTGAAAGGCTGTGTGGAAACCTATGGCGACGATCCGAAGGTCATGCAGAGCGTTGCCCAGATCACGGACGATCCGGCAGTGCTCGGGGCGGTCACCGAGGCGGTCGACCTCAACCGCCAGGGTGTACGCAGCTATCAGGCTGGCCAGCTCGGCGAGGCCCTGGACATGTTCCGTCGGGCCCTGTCGTTGCAGCCGAAGAACATCAGCATCGCCCTCAACACCGCCCAGGCGCTGCTGCGTGTAGGTGGCGAGAGCCCTACGCCAGCGATCATGCAGGAATGCCGCAACTGCCTGCAAAGCGTTGCCGGCATTCCGGCCAGCGACAGCCGCTACGACCGCTACCGCAAACTGCATATCCGGATCTTCGGCGCATGAATCGAGACGAAAAGGGGCTGGACTTCTCCACGGTGATCGCCTCCACCGTGCACGACATGAAGAATTCGCTTTCGGCCTTGATCCAGGCCCACGACCAGTGGTTGGCGCGTCTGCCCGAGGTGCTGCACGGCGGCAGCGAACAAGGCGTGATAGAACACGAGTTTCGTCATTTGAACGGCATGCTGGTGCAACTGCTGGGCCTGTACAAGCTGGGCATCAACCAGTTGCCGATCTGCCCCGACTATCATGAGCTGGACGATTTCATCGAGGCCCAGCTTGCGGCGCAGCAGGAGGTGCTCAGGCATCGCGATATCCTCGCCACCTGGCGCATCGACACCGACAACCCGCTGGGTTTCTTCGACCGCGAACTGGTCGCCTCGGTGGTGGCCAATGTCCTCACCAATGCCATCCGCCACGCCGGACATGCCTTGCTGATCAGTATCGAGGAGCAGGGCGAGCAACTGGTCATCAGCGTCAACGACGACGGCCCGGGCTATCCAGAGCGCATGCTCGAACGCCAGCAGGACTACCTCCAGGGCATCGATTCACGTACTGGCAGCACAGGCCTTGGCCTGTATTTCGCCGCGCGCATCGCGGCCCTGCACGAACGCAACGGTGTGCGCGGGCGCATCGAGATTGCCAACGGCGGGGCGCTGGGGGGTGGGTTGTTCCGGTTGTATCTGCCTTAGTGTCAGGCGCATGGCGGCCGGCGCTCGATCTGCGTCATACCGCATAGCCCAAGACAAACCACCCAAGACAGGCACCGCAGACACCGCTAACATGCCGGCAGTCCCCAGGAGCCTCCCATGAACACCGCCTCCACTCTCCTCATCCGCGAAACCTTCCCCGTAGGCCCATTGCAGTGCAACTGCACCCTGATCGGCGACCCGGTCAGCAAGAAGGCCATCGTCGTCGACCCAGGCGGTGACCCTGAGAAAATCCTGGCGCGCCTTCAGGCCCATGGTCTGACGCTGGTGAGCATCATCCACACCCACGCCCATTTCGATCATTTCCTCGCCTCGGGCAAGCTCAAGGAATTGACCGGCGCGACCTTGCACCTGCACAAGGACGACCAGCCTTTGTGGGACAACCTGGAGATGCAATGCCAGATGTTCGGGGTGCCTTATACGCCGGTGCCGTCGCCGGACCGTTGGCTGGATGATGACGAGGCGCTGGCCTGCGGTTGCGGTGTGGCCTTGCATACTCCTGGGCACACGCCTGGCTCGATGAGCTTCTGGTTCGCCGATGCCAAGCTGTTGATCGCCGGCGACACCCTGTTCCGCCGCGGCATCGGCCGTACCGATTTGTGGGGTGGCGATCAGCGGGCTATCGTTCGCTCCATCAAGTCGCGGCTGTATTGCCTGGATGAAGAGGCAGTGGTGGTAACTGGCCATGGCCCGGATACCCGCCTTGGCGACGAGATGCGCGAAAATCCTTTCGTGCGGGCCTGAGGTTTCAGGGAATTTTTCCGTTTCGCTCGGGTCCAAGGCTGGCATAGGGCCATCCATGACCTGTTGCACTCTCGAATATCTGTAGGAGCTTGTCCATGTTCACCATGCGTCGTCTGATTATCGTCGCTACCGCTGCTGCCCTGATGACTGGCTGTGCCGGCCAGAACCCCTATGACAGCCAGGGCCAGGCTCAAGGCTCCACCGGGATGAGCAAGACCGCCAAGTACGGCGGCCTGGGCGCGCTGGCCGGTGCCATCGCCGGTGCCGCCATCGATCACGACAACCGTGGCAAGGGCGCGCTGATCGGCGCCGCCGCGGTGGGCGCCGCTGCTGCAGGCTACGGCTACTACGCCGACAAACAGGAAGCCGAGCTGCGTGCGAAGATGGCCAACACCGGTGTCGAGGTGCAGCGCCAGGGTGACCAGATCAAGCTGATCATGCCGGGTAACATCACCTTCGCCACCGATTCGGCGAACATCTCCCCAAGCTTCTATTCGCCGCTGAACAATCTGGCCAACTCGTTCAAGCAGTTCAACCAGAACACCATCGAGGTGGTGGGCTTCACCGACAGCACCGGCAGCCGTCAGCACAACATGGACCTGTCCCAGCGCCGTGCCCAGGCCGTCAGCACTTACCTGACCTCCCAGGGTGTCGACCCGTCGCGCGTTTCCGTACGCGGCATGGGCCCGGACCAGCCGATCGCCAGCAACGCCGACGCCAATGGCCGTGCCCAGAACCGTCGCGTGGAAGTGAACCTCAAGCCGATTCCTGGCCAGCAGTATGACCAGCAGGGTACCGTGCAGCAGTACCCGTAAGGCAAGGAAACGAGGGGCCGCTATGCGGCCCAATCGCGGGGCGTGTAGTGGCCCCTTTTTGCATGTCAGCGCACGGTACTGGCCTGAATCGCAGTCAGGGCGATGGTGTGCACGATATCGTCCACCTGCGCCCCCCGCGGCAGGTCGTTCACCGGCTTGCGCAACCCCTGCAGCATCGGCCCCAGGCTTACACAATCGGCACTGCGCTGCACCGCCTTGTGGGTCGTGTTGCCAGTGTTGAGGTCCGGGAATACGAACACCGTGGCACGGCCCGCCACTGGGCTTGCCGGCGCCAGCTGGCGGGCGATCTCAGGGTTGGCCGCCGCGTCGTACTGCAACGGGCCGTCGATCAGCAGGTCATGTTCGGCCTGCTGCGCCAGACGGGTGGCTTCGCGCACCTTCTCCACTTCCTCGTCGCTGGCCGCCGAGTCGCTTGAATAGCTGAGCATCGCCACCCGTGGCGCGATACCCAAGGCCTGGGCCGACTCGGCGCTCTGCCGCGCGATCTCGGCCAGCTCCGCGGCGCTGGGGTGCGGGTTCATCACGCAGTCGCCATATACCAGCACTTGCTCGGGGAACAGCATAAAGAACACCGAGGACACCAGGCTGCTGCCCGGTGCGGTCTTGATCAGCTGCAAGGCCGGGCGAATGGTGTTGGCAGTGGAATGCACCAGGCCCGAGACCAGACCGTCGACTTCATCCAGTGCCAGCATCATGGTGCCGACCACCACCGGGTCTTCCAGCTGCTGTTCGGCCATCGGCGCGTTGAGGTTGCGGCTGCGGCGCAGCTCCACCATGGGCTCGACGTAACGCCCGCGAATCGCCTCTGGATCGAGGACTTCCAGGTCAGGCGGCAGGGTGATGCCCTGGGCGCGGGCTACCGCCTCGACCTCCTCGGGCTTGGCCAGCAGCACGCAACGGGCGATGCCGCGGGCCTGGCAGATGGCCGCTGCCTGCACCAGCAGCGGCTCGGCGCCCTCCGGCAGGACAATGCGCTTGTTCGCCTGCTGGGCGCGCTGGATCAGCTGGTAGCGGAATACCGCCGGCGACAGGCGCAGCTCGCGCGGCGTGCCGCAGCGCTGGTGCAGCCAGGCCGCGTCGAGGTGGCTGGCGACGAAGTCGGTGATGAACTCGGCGCGTTCACGGTCATCCACCGGGATTTCCCGGTTGAGCGAATTGAGGCGGTTGGCGGTGTCATACGAACCGGTACCCACCGAAAGAATTGGCAGCCCGGCCTGCAGGGCGCCTCGGCACAATTCCAGGATGCGCGGGTCCGGCTTGCTGTCGCTGGTCAGCAGCAGGCCGGCCAACGGTACGCCATTGATGGCCGCCAGGCTCACGGCGAGGATGATGTCGTCGCGATCGCCTGGGGTCACCACCAGGGTGCCGGGCTTGAGCAGTGGCACGGTATTGGCCACGGTACGGGCACAGATGATGATGGTGTTCATGCGCCGTTGTTCGTAGTCCCCGGCATTGAGCACCTGGGCGCCGAGTAGCTCGGCCACGTCGCGGGTGCGCGGGGCGTTGAGCTCGGGCTGGTAGGGAATGCACCCCAGCAGGCGGAAGTCGTCGCCGCGCAGCAGCGGCGAATGCTCGCGCAGGCGGGCGGCGAAGGCGGCCATGCTTTCGTCGGTGCGCACCTTGTTGAGCACGACCCCGAGCACTTTCGGGTCGCGTGGGCCGCCGAACAGCTGAGCCTGCAACTCGACACGTCCGGAGAGCTCGCTGAGCACTTCGTTTTCCGGCGCCGACACCAGGATCACCTCGGCGTCCAGGCTCTTGGCCAAGTGCAGGTTGACCCGCGCGGCATAGCTGGCGTGGCGGGTCGGCACCATGCCCTCGACCACCACCACGTCGTTGCCGATGCAGGCCTGTTGGTACAGGCGGATGATCTCCTCGAGCAGCTCGTCCAGCTGGCCATCGCCGAGCATGCGCTCGACCTGGGCCAGGCTCAGAGGCGTTGGCGGGCGGATGCCATGGGTGCGCGCCACCAGTTCGCTGGAGCGCTCGGGGCCAGTATCGCCGGGATGATGCTGGGCGATCGGCTTGAAGAAGCCGACCTTCAGCCCGCCGCGCTCCAAGGTGCGCACCAGGCCCAGGCTGATGGAGGTCAGGCCGACACCGAAGTCGGTCGGCGCGATGAAAAATGTCTGCATGCGTGCTTCTCGAAATAAGCGGTGCAAGGGGTCAGCCGCCAAGGGTATCGCTATCGACCCCCTGGGCGCACCAGCCGCAGGCAAATACCTGGCCGATGCGGCGCTGGCGCTCGGCCGGGTCCAGCACCCAGGGCCGCGCCTGCCATGGAGGCTGGTGGCGCAAGTGCTGGGTATGGCCGCACGACAGCTCGACCACCCAGTGGCCCTCTTCGTCCTGGTGAAAACCCGTGATCCGACTGACGGATTTGTCATTCCCCGACACGCGTTCGCAATCGGGCGATGCGTTGGTTACACTTGATCGCTCTACATTCTTTTGCAAAAGGTCTTGCCCCATGCTGATCGCCGCCAACAAGGCTGTCTCCATCGACTATACCCTGACCAACGACGCCGGGGAGGTCATCGACAGTTCCGCCGGTGGTGCGCCGCTGGTGTACCTGCACGGTGCCGCCAACATCATCCCGGGCCTGGAAAAAGCCCTGGAAGGCAAGCAGGCCGGTGACGAGCTGAACGTCGCCATCGAACCTGAAGAAGCCTACGGCGAGTACCTGGCCGAGCTGGTCAGCACCCTGAATCGCAGCCTGTTCGAAGGCGTCGACCAACTGGAAGTCGGCATGCAGTTCCACGCTTCGGCGCCGGACGGTCAGATGCAGATCGTCACCATCCGCGACATCGACGGCGACGACATCACCGTCGACGGCAACCACCCGCTGGCCGGCCAGCGCCTGAACTTCAAGGTCAAGGTAGTCAACGTGCGTGACGCCAGCGACGAAGAAATCGCTCACCGTCACATCCACGGTGAAGGTGGCCATCACCACTGATTTTCTGCGCTAAGCTCAGAGAGTCGCCAGGCGCTCGGGCAAGCCGTTTTGCCTTCCTTGGGGAAGGACGACGGTTTGGCCGCGCGCCTTTTTAGTGGGCGCGATTCGCCCCTGCGACCATCGGGAACCTGAGAGGGGAGTCATCATGAGTGCATTTCACGACCTGACGTTGAAGGCGCTGAACGGCGAGGAGCTGCCCCTCGCACCGTTCAAGGGCCAGGTGGTGTTGGTGGTCAATGTCGCCTCCAAGTGTGGCCTGACGCCGCAATACAAGGCCCTGGAGAACCTGTACCAGGTCTACAAGGACAAAGGCTTCAATGTCCTGGGCCTGCCGTGCAACCAGTTCGCCGGGCAAGAGCCGGGCAGCGAAAAGGACATCCAGGAATTCTGCAGCCTCAACTACGGGGTGAGTTTCCCGTTGGGCGCCAAGCTCGAGGTCAACGGGCCGCAGCGTCATTCGCTGTACCGCCTGCTGGCGGGCGAGGGCGCCGAATTTCCGGGGGATATCACCTGGAACTTCGAAAAATTCCTGGTGGGCAAGGACGGGCGCGTGCTGGCCCGTTTCGCACCGCGTACCGCACCGGATGATCCGGTGGTCGTGCAGGCGATCGAGAAGGCCTTGGGCTGAATATCCAGGGGGCTGTCGCGGGACACCCCCCCACAGAAGAGAGCGGCGCAGTCTCGGTGGGAGCTGGCGACAGCCTGCGATGGGGCCTTGAGGTGATCAACCGTGCGGTGCTGTCGAGCCAGGCTTGGTCGCCAACGCACCATTCACTGCTCCGCCATCCTGGCTGGCAACCTGACGGCACGCACCGGCCAGATATCCCTCGAACTGCTCGATGATCGTGGGCCAGCCTTGTCGACTGGCATGCTGGCGTGCATTCAGGCGCACCCTGCGCAAGGTTTCGTCTTCCTCCAGCAACCAGCACGCCGCGTCGATGAACCCCGCCTGGTCACCCGGCATGGCCAGGCTCCCGCTATGCCCATGACGGATATGCTGGGCGGCGGCCGCTTCGTCGTAGGCGACCACGGCCAGGCCTGAGGCCAACGCCTCGAGTACCACGTTGCCGAACGTCTCGGTCAGGCTGGGGAACAGGAACAGGTCGCCGCTGGCATAGTGCTCTGCCAGCGCTTCGCCCCGCTGCGCACCGCAGAACACGGCATCGGGCAGCGACTGCTCGAGGCGCTCGCGTTGTGGCCCGTCGCCCACGACCACCAGGCGCATGCGCCGCTGTGGATAAGCCTTGTGCAGTGCGTCCATGCAGGGCTGCAACAGCCCCAGGTTCTTCTCCGCAGCCAGGCGGCCGACATGGATCACGGCGATATCGTCCGGCCCCAGGCCCCATGCCTGGCGCAACGCTTGGCTACGCCGGGCCGGGTTGAACAGGTAGGCATCGACCCCCCGTGCCATCAGCCCCAGGCGTTCGAAGCCCCGGCGCTCCAGCTCCAGGCGCTGGCTGGCACTGGGCACCAGGGTGACCGCGGTGCGCCGGTGAAACCATCGCAGGTAATGGGTGAGCAGGCGGGTCAGCAGGCCCAGGCCATATTGCCCCGAGTATTGCGGGAAGTTGGTATGAAAACCGCTGACCACAGCGATGCCCAGGTGGCGCGCGGCACGCAGGGCGTTCAGCCCCAACGGGCCTTCGGTAGCGATGTAGAGCACATCCGGGCGTTGCCGACGCCAGCGTCGTACCAAGGTGCGCTTGGTTGTTTCCCCCCATTGTAGGCCCGGATAGCCGGGCAACGGCCAACCGCGGCAGAGCAACAGGTCGTCGGTGTCACGACTGGCGTTGTCGCTGGCCTGGCGAGGGCGTATCAACTCCACTTGGTGCCCGCGTTCACGCAAGCCATCGCTGAGGCGGCCAAGGGTATTGGCCACGCCATTGATTTCGGGTGGAAAGGTTTCGGTGACCAGGGTGATGCGCAGGGGCGGTATGTTCATGACAAAAGTGTCCGCCTGGGCTGTTGCGTTCATGTGACAGATTCGTGGCTGGCTGGTGACGCGGGTTTTGCCCGTGTGAACATTTCCTCGCGGGGCACTCAAGAATCCTTCGGGGCCAGCCGATGCAGAAGTATCCAACGGTCGGGGTGCGCTCCCGGGAGCGGTCATGTTCAACAGCAAACTCAAAAAAGAAATCCAGCAACTGCGCGAGGATCTGATGTCCGTCGAGCAGGTCAAGAGCAGCCTCGACAGCGAGATGCTGGTCTTGCAGCTTGGCCCCGACGGTCGTATCGAGACGGTCAACAGCAACTTCGAGCAGGAGATGCTTTACCGCGCCGAACAACTGATCGGGCGCAATATCGAGGACATCGTCCCAGCCCATGTGAAGCAGCTGGACTTCTACCAGCGCATGAAAGGCGCCATTACCCGTGGCGAGCACCTCAACGGCGCCTTCCGCCTGCTGCGTGGCAATGGCCAGGAAGCCTGGCTGCGTTCGATCCTGCAACCGGTCAAGAGCAGCGACGGGCGAATCCGCTATTTCAGCCTGCATTCGAGCGACCTCACGCGCACCATCGAGACCTCTCGCGAGCATGAAAGCCTGATCAAGGCCTTGATGCGTTCGACCGCGCTGATTGAGTTCAACCTGCAAGGCGAGGTGCTGACCGCCAATGACCGTTTCCTGCAGGCCATGGGGTATTCCCTGGAACAGGTGCGCGGCAAGCATCACCGTATTTTCTGTGAACCTGAGGAAGCCAATTCGCCGGCCTACCAGGCCTTCTGGGACAAGCTGCGCCGTGGCGAATTCGTCGCCGACCGGTTCAAGCGCATCGACGCCCATGGTCGGGTGGTGTGGTTGGAGGCATCCTACAACCCGATCATCGATGCCCATGACGTGCTCTACAAAGTGGTCAAGTTCGCAACCGTGATCACTGACCAGGTCAACCAGGAGCTGGCTGTTGCCGAGGCTGCGGATATCGCCTACAACACATCGTTGGGCACCGATGCCAGTGCGCGCAAGGCCACGGATGTGGTGACCCAGACCGTCGATGTGATGCGTGGCCTGGAGCGTTCCATGCAGGACGCGGCCCAAGGCATCCAGGCGCTGGATACACAATCTCGGGTGATCGGTTCGATCATCAAGACCATCAGCGACATCGCCGGGCAGACCAACCTGCTGGCGCTCAACGCGGCTATCGAGGCGGCGCGGGCAGGCGAGCAGGGTAGAGGCTTCGCGGTGGTGGCCGACGAGGTGCGCCAGCTGGCCTCGCGTACCAGTACGGCTACCGACGAGATTGCCAAGGTGGTTCTGCAGAACGAGCAACTGGCCCAGGCGGCGGTGGATATCATCGACACCAGCAAGCGCCAGGCCGAGCAGGGGTTGGCGTTGGCCGCCGATACTGGTGGGGTGATCGTCGAGATCCAGGAAGGTGCGCAGAAGGTGGTGGATGCGGTAGGGCGATTTTCCAGCCAGTTGAGCCTTTGAGCGAGCGCTGAAAAAGGCCTGCGCCGCAAACTGCGCGCAGGCCCGGGGTATTTCAGACGTCAGGCGATCACACCTACCTTCATCATGATGTCGAACGTTTCTTGCAGGGCGGCCCAGAAGGTGCCGTCGGTATCGGCAAGTACCTCACCTGTACGATGGTCTTCATACTCGACGAGTGCCGGCTTTTGCAGGTTTCCGGTAATCAGTGCCCAGGTCAGGAATATGGCGGCAGGAGAGCGCTCGGAGAAATCATCCTTGATGTGGATGAGCCAATCCCCCGAAGGATCCAGACCATGGCTCGACAGGACGTCCTGAAAAACGAAGTGCACATGCGTCTGCACTTTGTCGAATGCTTCGTGCTCCGCATTGGTGAGGTCCGGCCCCTCCTTACCCACGCGACCACGCAGGCCCAGCGGGCCCAGTGGGTCGATTGGACCTACTGACGAGGCTATGATCTCGAGTGTACCGGACTGGTCGAGCTTGGCAGGTTCTTCCGGCTCTTCGCGTTCAGGTTCGACGGGTTCTTCCGGCTCTTCGCGTTCAGGTTCGACAGGGTCTTCCGACTCGCCGTGTTCAGGCTCGTCAGATTCTTCAGGATGTTCAGGCTCCGGCTCGGCAGAGTCTTGTGGTGCTTCCAGTTCCGCCTCGGCAGGCTGTTCAGGTTCTGCCGTCATGGGAACGCTTTCATCAATCCCCTCGTCCTGAACATCCACCTTCAACTTATCGTCGTCAATCATCTGGTCATCCTCCAAAGATGCGCACCACAGGGTGCCGACGATGATTGAGCCACTGATTCGAAGCCTGCCTAGGGTATATAACTACCGCGGGTTCTGTTTACCGGACGCTCCCTCTCGCACCCAGAACAAGGTGGCACCTGCGACCGCCGCCGGCATCATCACCACGTTCACCAGCGGAATCATCAGCGCCAAGTAGGTAATGCCGCCAAAGCCCAGACTCTGCCAGCGCTTTTCGCGCAGCCAGGCGAGCATGTCCTGCCAGCTCATCTTGTTGTTGTCCGCCGGGTAGTCGATGTACTGGATGGCCATCATCCATACCCCGAAGATCAGCCACAGCGGTGCGGCCACCACATTGACCACCGGGATCAACGAGAGGATGAACAGGCCGATGGCCCGCGGCAGGAAGTAACCCAGCTTGCGCATTTCGCGGCCCAGGGTACGTGGCACCATGGCGATCAGCTCACCCCAGCTGAAGGCGGGGAAGGTGTCCTCGCCGCGCACTACCACCTCGACCTTTTCCGCGAGGAAGCCGTTGAACGGCGCCGCGATGATGTTGGCCACCAGGGTGAAGGTGAAGAACACCATCAGTATCACCAAGGCGACGAACAGCGGCCAGAGAATGTAGGTGAGAAAGCTCAGCCAGCTCGGCAGGGTGGGCATCAAAGCGTCGACCCACAGGCTGAACTGGTGCCCGGCAAAATAGATGAGGCCGCCAAACAGCAACAGGTTGACCGCCAGCGGCAGCAGGACGAACAGCCGCAGGTTCGGGCTCATGACCAGTTTCAGCCCTTCGCGCAGGTACTGGGGGCCAGAGAGGACAGGGGCTTGCATCGAGACGCTCCGGATCAAAGAGAAAACGCGCTGACCTTACCCGAGTTTGCCCGCACGACGAAAGGCGCCAATCCTAGAAGCAATGGGCTGTAACAAAAGCGAGTGAAGATTTTCTATCGGTTTTCAGCTTGGATAGAAGCACTCTATAAGGTGGATTGTCGAAGGATATTTCCTTAATCTCTGCGACCTCGCTACAGTGCGCTCAACTTTTGGGTTTCGGATCTACGCGTTGTAGCCTTCCCCAAGTGCTGCGTAGATCCCTTTTAATTCCAGCCGGTGCTGCCGGCACACCGATGCCGGCCGCGGCCGCCTCGACAGGAGTTCGACATGTCTGAAGTACGTCATTCGCGCGTCATCATTCTCGGTTCCGGCCCTGCCGGTTACAGCGCCGCGGTCTATGCCGCCCGCGCCAACCTCAAGCCGCTGCTGATCACCGGCATGCAGGCTGGCGGCCAGCTGACCACCACCACCGAAGTCGACAACTGGCCAGGCGACCCCCACGGCCTGACCGGCCCTGCGCTGATGCAGCGCATGCAGGAGCATGCCGAGCGCTTCGAAACCGAAATTGTCTTCGACCACATCAATGCCGTGGACCTGGCCAACAAGCCGTTCACCCTCAAGGGCGACAGCGGCACCTACACCTGCGATGCCCTGATCATCGCCACCGGTGCCAGTGCCCGTTACCTGGGCCTGCCGTCGGAAGAGACTTTCATGGGCAAAGGCGTTTCGGCCTGCGCCACCTGCGACGGCTTCTTCTACCGCAACAAGCCGGTCGCCGTGGTGGGCGGTGGCAACACGGCCGTAGAAGAGGCGCTGTACCTGGCCAATATCGCCAGCAAGGTGACCCTGGTACACCGTCGCGATACCTTCCGCGCCGAGAAGATCCTGGTCGACAAGCTGCACGCCCGTGTGGCCGAAGGCAAGATCGAGCTCAAGCTCAACGCCACCCTGGACGAAGTGCTGGGTGACGACATGGGCGTGACCGGTGCCCGCCTGAAGAACAACGATGGCAGCAGCGACGAAATCAAGGTCGACGGCGTATTCATCGCCATCGGCCATACGCCGAACACCTCGCTGTTCGAAGGCCAGCTGACCCTCAAGGACGGCTACCTGGTGGTCAACGGTGGCCGTGAAGGCAACGCCACCGCCACCAACGTCGAAGGGGTGTTCGCTGCAGGCGACGTGGCTGACCACGTCTATCGTCAGGCGATCACCTCCGCCGGTGCCGGCTGCATGGCGGCACTGGACGTCGAGCGCTACCTGGACGGCCTGGCCAACGCGTCGTTCTAAGCTCCGTAATGAGGCCGCTTTGCGGCCCTTTCGCGGCACAAGGCCGCTCCTACACAGACCGCATGTTCGTATGTAACGCGGTCCCCTGTAGGAGCGGCCTTGTGGCGTGAAAGGACCGCGAAGCGGCCCCAGTCGTTTACAGGCTAAGGCGCATGGACAGATCCACCGCCTTCACATCCTTGGTCATGGCACCAATGGAGATGTAGTCCACCCCCGTCTCGGCAATCACCCGCAGGGTGCTTTCATTCACGCCGCCGCTGGCCTCCAGCTTGGCCTTGCCGGCGGTGATGCGCACGGCCTCGCGCATTTCATCGAGCGTCAATTCGTCGAGCATGACGATATCGGCACCGGCTGCCAGCGCCTGGCGCAGCTCGTCCAGGCTTTCCACTTCGATTTCCACCGGTTTGCCCGGGGCGATCTTGTGCGCCGCAGCAACCGCCTCGGCTACCCCGCCACTGGCCGCGATATGGTTTTCCTTGATCAGGAAGGCGTCATACAAGCCGATGCGATGGTTGTCGCAACCGCCACAGGTCACGGCATATTTCTGCGCCAGGCGTAGGCCTGGCAGCGTCTTGCGGGTATCGAGCAGGCGCACCTGGGTGCCTTGCACCAGGTCGGCGAGAAAACGCGCCCGGGTAGCCACGCCGGACAACATCTGCAGGAAGTTCAGCGCCGTGCGTTCGCCACTGAGCAATGAGCGCGCCGGGCCTTCGAGGTGGAACAGCGCCTGGTTGGCCTTGGCCCGGTCCCCGTCGGCCACCTGCCAGTGTACGGCCACCCGCGGGTCGACCTGGCGGAACACCGCATCGACCCAGGCGGTACCGGCGATGGTGCAATCTTCGCGGGTGATGATGGTCGCCTTGGCCAGGCGCTCGGCCGGAATCAGCTGGGCGGTGATGTCGCCGCTGCCGATGTCTTCCAGCAGCGCACGGCGCACGTTGGCTTCGATTTCGGCGGTCAGGTCGGCGAGGCGTAGGTTCGGCATGGTCGGCTCCACAAGCTAGGTGCCGGCGATTATAGGGCAGGGGGCCGACGTGTACAGCGCCAACCACACCGGTGACCTTTGGTCAGGACGAGTGAGCATTTCGCCGAACCCATGGTCAGTTGGGAGCGTAAGCAGATCGCGCTAGAAGCTGTCAGATTTTTTACCGATAATGCGACCAGTATTTGGCGTCATGGTTTTGACTGGTTCAGATCATTCGAATAGATCACCCCTATCAAGGAGTCCGGGATGCAGATAGAAGGCAAGGTGGTGCCGCTGGCGGCGGCCATCGATCGAGGGCCGCGTGCGTCCTTGCCTTGCCTGCCGGTTCCGCTCTTGCAGGTACGCGACCAGGCGGCGTTGCACTTGCGCCTGGCCCTGCAGACGCTGTTCGACAATGCCGACGACACCCTCTTCGAAATGGCCGACAAGGCCAGCGAACGCTTCGAGCAGAACCTGTACTTCGAGGCGATGCGCGACCTGCGCCTCAAGCGCAAGAACATCGAGCGCGGGTTCCTCGACCGGTTTCACGATGCCTTCGCCCGGCTCAACCAGGCCGATGAGCGGCAATCGGGCGTAGCCGACCGCTCACGCAGCACTGCGCAACTGGAGCGCTCTGCGGCTGTCGAGGCGATGGTCGCGCGAGTATTGTCCCGGGATGGTCAGGCGCTCAAGCAACTGACGTTACGCTTCCAGGTCCTGCTCGAAACCCCTCTGGCCCAAAGGCTTGCGCTGGGGCCTGAGTCATTGTGCGACCACTTCCTGCAAGCCGGGCGCGACCTGGGGGTAGGGCCGAAGGTCAAGCTGGTCTTGCTGAAACTGTTCGAGCGCTATGTGTTGCGCGAAATCGATCAACTGTACGAGCAGGCCAACCAGTTACTGGCCAATGCTGGCATATTGCCTGAACTCAAGGCTGCGCCGCGCCGCCGCGCCGAGGACCACCGGCATCTGGAACGACCGGCCACTGGCCTGGCCAAGGCCGACGAGCCCCAGGCCGACGATGCCAGCCAGGTATTCTTCGACGCGCTGACGCCCTTGCTGGCGCCACTGCGAGGCCGCGTTGCACCTCGGGTGCAGCAGGTGCCCGGCGCCCAGCCGGTCAGTACCACCGACCTGTTGCGGCTGCTCTCCCATCTGCAGCACTACGTGCCTGCCACCTGTGAGAGCGATGATTTCGATCTGGGCCAGCAGTTGGAGCAGCTGTTGCTGCGGGTGAGCGTGCGCAGTGGTACGCGCCGTTGCATCGCCACCGCCGACGAGGACACATTCAACCTGGTCGGCCTGTTGTTCGCATTCATCCAGAAAGATAACAACCTGCCTGCGGCCGTGCGTGAGCTGATCGAACGGCTGCACATTCCGTTGCTCAAGGTGGCATTGCTCGACAAGGCCGTGTTCAGCCGTGCTAGCCACCCGGCCCGGCGCCTGCTCAACGAGATCGCAGCGGCTGCCATTGGCTGGGAAACCAGCAACGAGGGGCTGCACGACAGCCTGCAACTGCGGGTGGAGCGTATCGTCCAGCGTTTGCTCAACGAGTTCACCGATGACCCACGGCTGTTCAGCGAGCTGCTCGAGGACTTTCTGGCCTTCAGCCAGCAGGAGCGCCGCCGCAACGAACTGCTCGAGCAACGCACCCGTGACGCCGAAGAGGGAAGGGCGCGTGCCTTGCAGGCTCGCCTGCAGGTGCAGCAAGAGCTGAACGTGCGCCTGCATGGCCGGGTTCTGCCGCAGGCGGTGGTGCATATGCTGGTCCAAGGTTGGAGCCAGGTCCTTCTGCTGGCCTGGCTCAAGCACGGCGAAGGTTCCGCAGCCTGGGCCGAAGGGCTGGCGACCATGGACGCGCTGCTGGCGAGCATTGCCCCGCACCACGAGCCCTCGGCGCGCGAGCGCTTGCTGCAGCAGGTGCCGGGGCTGCTCAAGGCCCTGCGCGAGGGCCTGGCGGGTGTGGTCATGGACGCGGTCGCGACCCGCGAATTCTTCCAGCAGTTGGAGCAATTGCACCTGGCTGCCTGCGTGGGTGCACCGGGCAGCGCCTGTGCCGTGGAGCACGTGCTGGTGGCCGAGGAAGTCATCCTGGCGGTGGCCGACGAGCCAGCGTGCGGCCCTTTGCTGCAGCCGGACATGCAAGGGCCGGAGCTGGCCCAGGTGCAGCGGCTGAAGGTCGGTGCATGGGTCGAGGTGATGGATGACGACGAGTTGCTGCGCTGCAAGCTGGTCGCCAGGATCGACAGCCATGACCGCTTCGTCTTCGCCAACCGCACCGGCATGAAGGTGCGCGAGTGGAACCGTGCGGGGCTGGCCCAGGCCCTGCGCCGCGGCGAACTGCGCCTGCTGGACGACGGGCTGTTGTTCGAGCGGGCCTTGGAGGCAGTGCTCGGGCGCTTGCGCCGCCAGGCGGATCGCTGAACAATCATTTACATGCAAGCGCATCGGGTGCGGGGCATACTGGTTACCTCCCCGGCGATTTTCAGGAACTGCTCCATGCAATTGGACCGTGCGACAGGCTGGTTCTCCGGCGTTACCCATTGCCCCTCGCCCAACTTCAATGCGCGCCCCGAAGGCGAAGCCATTTCCCTGCTGGTCATCCACAACATCAGCCTGCCGCCAGCGTGCTTCGGTACCGGCAAGGTGCAGCAGTTTTTCCAGAACCAGCTCGACCCAGGCGAGCACCCTTATTTCCAAGACATCTGCCACCTCACCGTATCGGCGCACCTGTTCATCGAGCGTGACGGTGCGGTGACCCAGTTCGTGTCTTTGCTCGACCGGGCCTGGCATGCGGGTGTCTCGAGCTTCGACGGGCGCGAGGGTTGCAACGATTTTTCAATTGGCATCGAGCTTGAAGGCACCGACGAGCTGCCTTACACCGATGCCCAGTACGCTACCTTGGAGCAGCTGACCCGCGAGATTCGTCGCGCCTGGCCGGTGATCGGCCCGCAGCGCATCTGTGGCCACAGCGACATCGCCCCGGTACGCAAGACCGACCCGGGCCCGGCCTTCGACTGGTGCCGCTATCGCGCGGCGCTGCAGTGCAATGAGGACAATGCATGAGTTTCCTGGTGTTGGTGCTGGTGCTTTGGGTCGAGAAATTCTCCGCCCTGCGCCAGCGGCTGCAACGTGATGGCTTCTACCTGGGCGAGCTGGTGCGCCTGGAGCGCAGCGGCAAGGTACACCCCTGGTGGACTCTGGCCATTCTGGTGCTGGCGCCGGTGGCGTTGCTGGCTCTGCTGTTGCATGTACTGGAGCCGGTGGCCTACGGGTTGCTGGCATTGCCGGTGCATTTGCTGGTGCTGATCTACAGCCTCGGCCGTGGCGATGCCAAAGCGGCCCTGGGGCCGTTCCGGGATGCCTGGCGCCGGGGAGATGACCAGGCCGCCCTGCATGTGGCCGAGCGTGACCTGGGGTTGGCCGCCGACGATGCGCAAAGCTTGTTGATCCGAGTGCAGGGCCACTTGCTGTGGCAGGCGTACCAGAGCTTTTTCGCGGTGATCTTCTGGTACTTCCTGCTGGGACCTGGAGCCGCCCTGGCCTATCGCCTGCTGGCCCTGTGCGCGGGCAATAGCCGGCAACCGGCGCTCAAGGAGCGGGCCGAGCAGCTGCGCCATGCCATGGACTGGCTGCCGGTGCGGGTGCTGGCGTTGAGCTTTGCCTTGGTCGGCAACTTCGTCGCTGTGGTGCGGGTGATGCTGCACGAGCTGCTCAACTGGCACATCAGCGCCGGGCACCTGGTGGCGCGGGTCGGGCGGGTGGCCGATACGGTGCCCGAGGAAGAAGACGACCAGCGTGGGCTGGGGCGGCTGGACAGCCTCTGGGAGCTGCTGCTGCGTTGTGCGGTGCTGTGGTACGCGTGCTTTGCGCTGTGGACCGTGTTGGTCTGACGGGGCGTGCAGGTTTTGGGGCTGCCTTGCAGCCCTTTCGCGGCACAAGGCCGCTCCTACACGAGCGAGATATCCACAGGCTGGTGCAGCCCAGCCACACAGCCTCGACTCCTGCTTAACCTTAAATTACAAACCTTGGATTCGTTCTGCGCTATACAGGTCGCCTGGCCGTTAATGGCCTTGTGCTACCTCAAAGAATAAAAAGAATCCAAGGAGATGCGCATGCTGCGTTTGCTCTATCCGGCCATCGTCCTGATGGACCGGCTGAGCTTCGGCCTGAAGTTCAGCCTGATCAGCGCCCTGTTCTTCGTACCGATGCTGGTCACCAGTTTCTACCTGGTGCGCGGCGTCCATGACCAGTTCCATGCCACCCGAGTCGAGCTTCAGGGCCTGGCTCCTCTGGCGAGCGCCCTGGCCTTGCGCGGGGAGCTGGAAACCCTGGGCAATCTCTTGCAGATCAACATGATGCTCGGCCAGTCGGGGCAGGCCGGCGATCTGGAGCAACGTATCGGGCACAGTCAAGAGCAGGTCGCAGCGAAGCTGCAGGCGCTACTATTCGACGACCCACAACTGCAGGCCCGGCGCGACGAGGTGGGCGAATCGTTTGATCGGGCCCGCAACGAGTCTTCCCTGCAAAGCAAGGCGGCCCTGGTGGACAAACTGCTGGTGCAGGCCCAGGTACTGGCCAAGCAGGTGGCCAGCCATGTGGGCCTGGACCAGGACAGCCAGGCCTCGGTGCGCCACTTAAGCGAGGTGCTGGGTGTCGCCACGGGCCAGGTGACCCAGGCGCTGGGCGAGGGCCGGGCGATGGGCGCCACGGCCCTGGGTCGAGGCTTCATCGACTCCTCTGGCAGCGCCCGTTTCGAAGACTTGCTGCAACGGCTGGAGCGGCTGGCCGCCGACTACGGCATTCGACTGGACGAAACCTTGGCCGCGGACCCGCAGGCCAAGGCCGCCCTGGCCGAGCTGGCCCAGGCCAGCCAGGCGACCATCAAGCAGGCGGCCGGCCTGTTCGAAGAACAGGTGGTGATGGCCGAGACCCTGGATGCGCCCTGGGCCGGGTTCTACCAACAGGTCAGCGGTCTGATGGCACAGACCTACCGGCTCAACGACGCCATTCTCACTCACTTGCAGGTGCAGTTGCAGGCGCGTCTGGGTGAGCACCGGTTGCGCATGATTGCCCTGGTCGGCGCGCTGGCCGTGGTATTCGCGTTGATCATTTACCTTGCCGGTGGCTTCTACGTTTCCATCCGCCAGACGCTGGGCAACCTCGGCTCGGCCATGGACAAGGTCGCCGCCGGAGACATGACCGTCTGTTTTTGCTCCCGCAGCCAGGACGAGCTGGGCGAACTGGGCCAGGGGTTCAACCAGACCGTGCAACGCATTCGCGAGCTGATCGGCCAGGTCAGCCGCACGGTTGGCCAGGTCGAGGTGCAGGCCGGTCAGGTGCTGGCCGTGTCGGTACACAGCAGCCAGGCCATCGGCGGCCAGCGCGAGCAGATCGAGCAGGTGGCTGCGGCCATGAACCAGATGAGTGCCACATCCCAGGAAGTCGCGCGCAGCGCAGCCTTGGCCGCTGAAGGCGCGCAACAGGTCAATCGTGAAAGTGCCACGGGCCGTGGCCTGGTGGAGAGCCAGCAGGGCAGCATCGCTCGCCTGGCCAGCGAGATCGACCACACGGTGGCCGCGGTCAACCAGCTGGCCGGCGACAGCCAGGCCATCGGCCGGGTGCTGGAAGTGATCCGCAGCATTGCCGAGCAGACCAACCTGCTGGCCCTGAATGCGGCCATCGAGGCCGCCCGGGCCGGCGAGCAGGGCAGGGGGTTCGCCGTGGTCGCCGACGAGGTGCGGACCCTGGCCAGGCGCACCCAGGACTCCACCGAGGAGATCGCCCAGATGATCCTGCGCCTGCAGGAAGGCGTGAGCGCGGCGGTCAGGGCGATGGGCAGCAGCCACCAGATGGCCGCCGGCACGGTGGACGAGGCTCGCCAGGTGCAGCAGGCGCTGGGCAATATCCTTGGGGCGGTGGGTGGCATCGTCGAGCAGAACCAGCAGATCGCCGCCGCCGTCGAGCAGCAGACGGCGGTGGCCCACGATATCGACCAGAACATCGTGGCGATCAACCGCGCCGCCCAGGATACGACCCAGGGGGCCAACCAGACCGAGGATGCCAGCCGGAACCTGTCAGCCCAGGTGCTGGAGCTCAAGCGGCTGATCGGGGCATTTCGTATCTAAGCAATGGGCCGGTGCTACCAGCCGAACAACTCACAGGCATTTTGGGTACTGGCCTCAGCCAAGCGTTCGGCCTCGAGGCCCATCACCTCGGCCAGCACGCCGGCGATCTGCGGCAGGTGCTCCGGGCTGTTGCGCACCCCAGGGAACATCGATGGCGCCATGTCCGGCGCATCGGTCTCCAGCACCACGCTTTCCAGCGGCAGGCGTGGCAGCGTCTTGCGCAGGCGCAGCGCCTGGGGCCAGGTGGCGGCACCGCCCAGGCCCAGCTTGAAACCCAGCCGGATGTACTCGCGAGCCTCTTCGTAGCTGCCGGCGAAGGCATGGATGATGCCGGCGCGGGCGGGTTTGTAGCGCTTGAGGGTGGCGATCACCTGGGCGTGGCTGCGGCGCACATGCAGCAGGGCGGGCAGGGCAAAGTCGCAGGCCAGTTGCAGTTGCGCCTCGAACAGTGCTTGCTGGCGGCCTTTGTCCAGTTCCGGCAGGTAGAAGTCCAGGCCGAACTCGCCCACCGCGCACAAGCGCGGGTCGTCTTGCAGACGCTGCAGCCAGTCGCGCAGCTGAGCCAGGTGCTCGGGGCGGTGCTGGTCAAGGTACACCGGGTGCAGCCCTAGCGCGGCATACAGGTTGGGCGTGCTGCAGGCCAGGTCCCACACGCGTTGCCAGTTGTCCTGATACACACCCAGCACCACCATGCGCTCCACGCCGAGGGCCGCCGCGTTGGCCAGCAGGCGTTGGCGGTCGGCGTCGAAGTCGGGGAAGTCCAGGTGGGTGTGGGTGTCGATCAGGCGCATGGTCAACCTGCGCTGATGCGTTGTTTGAACGTACGCGCCACGGCATGCACGCCGGGCTCGTAGCGTTTGTCTTCGATGGCGGCCAGGGCCAGCTCCAGGGCGGTGGCGGCGATCTGCCCGTGCTGCTGGGCCATGGCGTTGACCGGCAGTGGCAAGAAGTCCAGCAACTGGTTGTCACCGAAGGTCCCCAGCTGCAACTGGCGCGAATCGGCCGGGCGTGCCTGCAGGGTGTCGAACACGCCTTGCAGCAGTACATAGGAGGTGGTGACCAGGGCATCGGGCAGGCCGCCGAAATCCTCGATCAATTGCTGCATCAGACGCTGGCCGCATTCACGGCTGA
The DNA here is from genome assembly GCF_056856075.1 of Pseudomonas sp. FA-1. NCBI lineage: Bacteria > Pseudomonadati > Pseudomonadota > Gammaproteobacteria > Pseudomonadales > Pseudomonadaceae > Pseudomonas > Pseudomonas sp. FA-1. Next base: position 478,975 of record NZ_JBWXTH010000002.1, on the reverse strand, counting down.
AGGCCTCGCCCTGATAGCGGCGTACCTGGCCTTCGAACGGTTGCAGCGCTTCATCGAAACCGCCGGCGCGGGCCTGGCTGACCGACAGCTCCGGGCGTGCGCCGATCAGGGCGATGGTGCGCGGGCGCGTGTCCAGCAGGCTCTGGGCCAGTTGGCGGCTGGCATCGCGATCGTCGCTGATCACCGAGCAGAAGTACGACGGGTCCATGCGCCGGTCGATGGCGATCACCGGCAGGCCCTTGTCCTGTAGCTCGCGGTAGCTTTCGTCGTCCGGCGGCAGGCAGCTGGCAACGAACAGCGCATCGCAGCGTCGGGCGCGGAACAGTTGCTGCAACTGCCGTTCGCTGTCCGGCTGGTCGTCGCTGCTGGCGATCAGCAACTGGTAGCCACGAGCGCGTGCTCCTTGCTCGAGCTGCTTGGCGATACGGGCATAGCTGGGGTTCTCCAGATCCGGGAGAATGAAGCCCAGGGTCCGGGTGTGCCGGCTGCGCAGGCCGGCAGCCTGGGGGTTGGGCGTGAAGCCGTGGGCCTCGACCACCGCGCGCACGCGCTCGACCGTGCTGTTGCTGATGCGCTGCTGTTCGGCCTTGCCATTGATGACGTAGCTGGCGGTGGTCACGGACACACCGGCCAGACGGGCGATATCGCTGAGTTTCACCGAATTTTCCTTGTTATTACCGGGGCTGCTGCAGAGCTTGACCGGGTAGTGTGACCCAAGGGCCAGGCCGTGCGCAGGCGACCATTGTCGCAATTGTCCGACAGGATGGGGCTTTTTCGTCGCAAGATTATCGAGTAACGTGGCCTCCTGGTCAGGTTAAACGATTCAGCAGGTGATTTTCCTGTCGCGGCTTGCCATCCGCGCAAGGTCGTCGAACTGGCCCTTTTCGTGAATTTCACAACAATACCTCAGTACCCGACCCCGGGGCTGCAAAAGGAGAAGGTCATGCTGGAGCTCGCTCAGGAGCAGATCGCCATGGGCCAGGTGGCCGCCGACAAGGCCCAGGCGTTGCGCCTGCTGGCCGATCGGCTGGTCGCTGACGGCCTGGTCGCCGAAGGTTACCTGCAAGGGCTCGAGGCCCGTGAGGCGCAAGGCTCGACCTTCCTCGGCCAGGGTATCGCCATCCCCCACGGCACGCCGCAGACCCGCGACCAGGTGTTCGCCACCGGTGTGCGGCTGCTGCAGTTTCCCGAGGGGGTCGACTGGGGCGACGGCCAGGTCGTCTACCTGGCCATCGGCATCGCGGCCCGCTCCGACGAACACCTGCGCCTGCTGCAACTGCTGACCCGTGCCCTGGGCGAGACCGACCTGGCCGAGGCCTTGCGCCGGGCCAGCTCCGCCGAGGCCCTGCTCAAGCTGCTGCAGGGCGCCCCCCAAGAGCTGGCGCTCGATGCGCAGCTGGTGGGCCTGAACCTGGCGGCCGAGGATTTCGACGAGCTGGCCTGGCGTGGTGCGCGCCTGTTGCAGCGCGCCGGGTGCGTCGAGGCAGGCTTTGCCAGCGTGCTGCAGCAGGCCGAGCCGCTGCCCTTGGGCGAGGGCCTGTGGTGGCTGCACAGCGAACGCCAGGTGCGCCAGCCAGGCCTGGCCTTCGTTACGCCGCAGCAGCCGCTGCGCTATCGAGACCAGCCGCTCAACGGCCTGTTCTGCCTGGCCAGCCTGGGTGTTGCCCACCAGGCCTTGCTCGAGCGCCTGTGCGAGGTGTTGATCGAAGGCCGTGGGCAGATGCTCTACCAAGCCACCAACAGCCGCGACGTGCTCGAGGTGCTGGGCGGCGAGGCGCCGAGCGACTGGCCCAGTGCGCGCATCGTCCTGGCCAACCCCCATGGCTTGCATGCCCGGCCGGCTAAAGTGCTGGCGCAACTGGCCAAGGGCTTCGAGGGCGAGATCCGCGTGCGTCTGCTCGACAGCGGCCAGCCGCCGGTGTCGGCCAAGAGCCTGAGCAAGCTGCTGGGCCTCGGTGCCCAGCGTGGCCAGGCGCTGGAGCTGATCGCCGAACCGAACATTGCCAGCGATGCGTTGCCGGTGCTGCTGGCCGCCATCGAGCAGGGCCTGGGTGAAGATGTGGAACCCCTGCCCGAGCAGGCCGTGCTTGTTGCACCGGTTGCCGTCGAAGCGCTGCAAGCCCCTCCCGCCGGCAGCCTGGTCCAGGGCATCGGTGCCGCGCCGGGCATCGCCAGTGGCCCGGCCCATGTCCATGTCGAGCGCGAGATCGACTACCCCCTGCGTGGCGAGTCGCCTGCTCAGGAGCGCCAGAAGCTACGCCAGGCCCTGGAGGTGGTGAATGCCGAACTGCAGGCCCTGGTGCAACGCAGCGACAAGGCCATCGGCGAAATCTTCGTCACCCACCAGGAAATGCTCGCCGACCCGGGCCTGGGCGATGAGGTCGAGCTGCGCCTGGCCCAGGGCGAAAGCGCCGCGGCCGCCTGGATGACCGTCATCGACAGCGCCGCGCGCCAGCAGGAGGCGCTGCATGACGCCCTGCTCGCCGAGCGTGCCGCCGACCTGCGTGACATAGGCCGACGTGTGCTGGCGCAACTGTGCGGGGTCCAGGCCGTACCTGAGCCCCAGCAGCCTTATGTGCTGGTGATGACCGAGGTCGGCCCGTCCGACGTGGCCCGCCTGGACCCGGCACGGGTGGCCGGTATCGTCACCGCACAGGGCGGTGCCACCGCCCACAGCGCCATCGTCGCCCGTGCCCTGGGCATCCCGGCGGTGGTCGGCGCAGGGGCGGCGATCCTGCTGCTGGAGCCCGGCACGCCTTTGCTGCTAGACGGTCAGCGTGGCCGGATCAGCGTGGCGCCGCCCGCCGAGGAGCTGCAACGTGCCCTCGCTGAACGTGACCTGCGCGAGCAGCGCCTGCAGGCGGCCTGGGCCAAGCGCCACGAACCTGCAGTGAGCCGCGACGGCCGTGCCATGGAGGTGTGCGCCAACATTGGTGAGAGCACCGGCATCGACAAGGTGGTGGAGCACGGCGCCGAAGGCGTTGGCCTGCTGCGTACCGAACTGATCTTCATGGCCCACCCCCAGGCACCGGACGTGGCCACCCAGGAAGCCGAATACCGCCGCGTGCTCGACGGCCTGGCCGGGCGCCCGCTGGTGGTGCGTACCCTCGACGTGGGCGGCGACAAACCGTTGCCCTACTGGCCGATCGCCGCCGAGGAAAACCCCTTCCTCGGTGTGCGTGGCGTGCGCTTGACGCTGCAGCGCCCACAGGTGATGGAAGACCAGCTGCGTGCCTTGTTGCGCGCCGCTGACGATCGCCCGTTGCGGATCATGTTCCCGATGGTCGGCCAGGTGCACGAGTGGCGCGAGGCCAAGGCCATGGTCGATCGCCTGCGCGAGGAAATCCCGGTCGCCGACCTGCAGGTCGGCATCATGGTCGAGGTGCCTTCGGCCGCCTTGCTGGCACCACAGCTGGCTCGCGAGGTGGACTTCTTCAGCATCGGCACCAACGACCTGACCCAATACACCCTGGCCATCGATCGTGGCCATCCAAGCCTATCGGCCCAGGCCGACGGCCTGCACCCGGCCGTGCTGCAACTGATCGACATGACCGTGCGCGCCGCTCATGCCCAGGGCAAGTGGGTCGGTGTGTGCGGTGAGCTGGCGGCCGACCCGCAGGCGGTCGCGGTGCTGCTCGGCCTGGACGTGGACGAGCTCAGCGTCGCCGCCCGCAGCATCGCCGAAGTCAAGGCACTGGTTCGCCAGGCCGATCACCAGACCGCCCGCGCCCTGGCGCGCGAGGCCCTGCAACAAGACAGCGCCGCCGCGGTACGGGCGCTGGTGGAGCGTTACTGAAATGGCCAAGATCCTCACCCTCACCCTCAACCCGGCGCTGGACATCACCGTCAGCCTGCAGGCCCTGCACCCGGGCCTGGTCAACCGTAGCCAGGCCCAGCATAGCCACGCCGCCGGCAAAGGCCTGAACGTGGCGCAGGTGCTGGCCGACCTGGGCCATCGCGTGACCGTGGGTGGCTTTCTCGGCCGCGACAACCTGGCGCCGTTCGAAGAACTCATCGCCTGGCGCGGTTTTACCGACTGCTTTGTTCGGGTGCCTGGCGAAACCCGCAACAACATCAAGCTGGTCGAGGCCGATGGCCGCGTCACCGATATCAACGGCCAGGGGCCTGAAGTCGACGAGGCCGCCCAGTCCGCCCTGATGCGGCGCCTTGAACAGGTGGCGGCAGAGCACGATGCGGTGGTGGTGGCCGGCAGTTTGCCAAGGGGTGTCGATGCCCAGTGGTTCCAGGCGTTGTTGCTGATGCTCAAGGGCAAAGGCCTGAAAGTTGCCCTGGATACCAGCGGTGAAGCGTTGCGTGCAGGTCTCAAGGCTGAGCCCTGGCTGGTCAAGCCCAACACCGAGGAACTGGGCGAGGCGTTCGGTATCGTCATGCACAACCCGGCCGACCAGCGTGCGGCTGCCCAGCGCCTGTTGGCGTCGGGCATCGAGCACGTGGTGGTGTCCCAGGGCGAGCAGGGCGTCAGCTGGTTCGCCCAAGGCCTGGCCTTGCACGGGCAACCGCCCAAGGTGCGGGTGGCCAGCACGGTCGGCGCCGGCGATTCGCTGGTGGCCGGCATGGTCCACGGCCTGCTGCAAGGCGAGCCGGCCGGGCAGACGCTGCGCCGCGCTACTGCCATCGCTGCCCAGGCGGTGAGCCAGGTCGGCTTCGGTATCCGTGACCGGGAACAGCTGGCGCGCCTGGAAAGCGCCGTGCAACTGACAGAACAACAAGAGGGTTGCCGATGAACATCGCCATCATCACTGCCTGTCCCAACGGTCAGGTATCCAGTGTGCTGAGCGCGCGCCTGCTGTCGGCGGCCGCCCAGCAGCGGGGCTGGAGCACCAGCGTCGAGGTGCAGGACGCCGAGCACCCCGAACGCTGCCTGAGCCCGGCGCAGATCGCCGAGGCCGACTGGGTGCTGGTGGTCAGCACCGGTGCCGTGGACCTTGCCCGCTTCGTCGGCAAGCGCGTCTACCAGAGCACGCCCGCCCAGGCCCTGGCCGACCGCGGCAGTTTCCTCGACGAAGCCGCGGCCAAAGCCCAAGTGCTGCAGCCGCTGGACGCCGAGCAGGTGCCGCCGGCTGCTGCCGTGCCCAAGCTCGTCGCAGTCACCGCCTGCCCCACGGGCGTGGCCCATACGTTCATGGCAGCCGAAGCGTTGCAGCACGCCGCCAAGGAGCTGGGCTACCAGCTCACCGTGGAAACCCAGGGCTCGGTTGGCGCGCGTAATCCATTGCCTGCCGAAGCCATCGCCGAGGCCGACGTGGTGCTATTGGCCGCCGACATCGAGGTGCCGACGGCGCGCTTCGCCGGCAAGCGCATCTACCGCTGCGGCACCGGCATCGCCCTCAAGCAGGCCCGCGCTACCCTCGACAAGGCCTTGGCCCAGGGCAAGGTGGAGGCGGCGGGTGAGGCGACCGGCGAGGCCGTGAAAAAGGGCGAGAAGGCCGGCGTCTACAAGCATTTGCTCACGGGCGTCTCGTTCATGTTGCCGATGGTGGTGGCTGGCGGCTTGCTGATCGCTCTGTCGTTCGTCTTCGGCATCGAAGCCTACAAGGAGCCCGGCACCTTGCCGGCGGCGTTGATGCAGATCGGTGGCGAGGCGGCCTTCAAGCTGATGGTGCCGTTGCTCGCCGGCTATATCGCCTGGTCCATCGCCGACCGGCCCGGGCTCGCCCCCGGCATGATCGGCGGGCTGCTGGCCAGCACCCTTGGGGCCGGCTTCATCGGCGGCATCGTCGCAGGGTTCCTGGCGGGCTACAGCGCCAAGGCCATCAGCCGCTGGGCGCGCCTGCCGAGCAGCCTCGATGCGCTCAAACCGATCCTGATCATTCCGCTGCTGGCCAGCCTGTTCACGGGCCTGGTGATGATCTATGTAGTCGGCCAACCCGTGGCGGCCATGCTTGAGGGCCTGACGCACTTTCTCGACAGCATGGGCACGACCAACGCGGTCCTGCTCGGGCTGCTGCTGGGCGGGATGATGTGCGTCGACTTGGGCGGGCCGATCAACAAGGCGGCGTACGCGTTCTCGGTGGGGCTGCTGGCGTCGTCGAGCTACGCGCCGATGGCTGCGACCATGGCCGCGGGTATGGTGCCGCCGATCGGCTTGGGCATCGCCAGCTTCCTGGCCCGGCGCAAGTTCGCCCAGAGCGAGCGCGAGGCGGGCAAGGCGGCATTGGCGTTGGGGCTGTGCTTCATTTCCGAGGGCGCGATTCCGTTCGCGGCCAAGGACCCGCTGCGGGTGATCCCGGCGAGCATTGCCGGTGGCGCATTGACCGGTGCCTTGTCGATGTACTTCGGCTGCAAGCTGATGGCACCCCATGGCGGCTTGTTCGTGTTGCTGATCCCCAATGCGATCAACCACGCGTTGCTGTACTTGGTGGCGATCCTGGCCGGAAGTTTGCTGACGGCGGTGGTATATGCGGTGATCAAGAAGGGCGAGCGGGTGGAGCTGGCGGTGGCGCCGGTAAAAGGTTGAAGCCTGGATTATGTGAGGCCTGGCTTGGGATGTGCGAAGGGGCACAAATCGAGCGCCGCGCGGGCGGCGCTGGATCCAACAGGCGCCGAATCTCTACCGGCGTACCGTTCGCCGCAACGGCACCAGCAGTTCCCCCAGTCCGTTGTGATCGATCTCGTGCATCAGGGCCAGCAACCCGCCCAGCTCCCCTGCCGGGAACCCCTTGCGCGCGAACCACGCCAGGTAGTCGCCCGGCAGGTCGGCGATCAGGCGCCCCTGGTACTTGCCGAAGGGCATGGTGCGGGTAACCAGCAGTTGCAGGGATTCGGGTTTCATCGGACGGCCTGGCAGTGCAAAGCGCCGACCATACTGCAAAGTGCACGAACGCCCAAGCGGCAATCATGCAGAACGCCTCGTCACGGGTTGCGCTTGTTGGGCGTAATTTATTGTTTTAAAACGAAATTATCTTATCTCTTGGCTTGGCACGATGCCTGCTCTTCTATAAGGGACTATCACCTGCCAAGGAGTTCTCGCCATGAGTCATCCCAACAAAGACGTGATCGACGTACTCAACGACCTGATCGAATACAGCAAAGACGGCGAAAAAGGCTTCAAGGAGTCGGCCGAAGATGTGAAGAACACCGAACTCAAGGCGTTTTTCGTCCAGCGTGCCGGCGAATGCGCCAGTGCCGCCGCCGAGCTGCAGGGCGAGGTGCGTCGCCTGGGCGGCGACCCGGAAACCTCCACCAGCCTGAGCGGCGACCTGCACCGGGGCTGGGTCAACTTCAAGTCGATGCTCACCGGCAAAAGCGAGGAGGCGGTGCTCAACGAGGTCGAGCGCGGTGAGGACTTCGCCCTCAAGGCCTACAAGGACGCGCGCGAGAAGCTGGTCAAGCTTGGTCGCACCGCCAGCGACGAGACCTATGCCTTGGTGGAAAAACAGCTGCAGGGCGTGCAACGCAACCATGACCAGGTAAAAGCGCTGCGCGACGCCGCGCGTGCCCGCTCCTAGTCCGACGGGCCTTCTACGCGGTTGCGGCCGTTGGCCTTGGCCCGGTAGAGCGCCTCGTCCGCCGAACCCAGCAAGCCTGTGAGGTTTTGCTGGGTGCCGGGGGTGTGCAGGCTGATGCCGATGCTCACGGTCACCGGCTGCTCGTCATTGCCGAATGGCGGCAGCGCCTCCACGCTGGCGCGTATGCGTTCGGCCAGCAGCCTGGCACCGGGCAGATCGGTATCGGGCAACACCACTTGGAATTCTTCCCCGCCATAGCGCGCAGCCAGGTCCGCCGGGCGGCGGATGCAGCGCTCTATCGTCTTGGCGACCTCGCGCAGGGCATGGTCGCCGCCGGCATGGCCGTGACGCTGGTTGAACGACTTGAAGTGGTCCACATCCACCATGAGGATGGCCAGCGGCTGGCGGTTGCGCTGGGCGCGGGCCCATTCCTGGCGCAGTACCTGATCCAGCCGTCTGCGGTTGGCGAGCCCGGTGAGGCTATCGGTGGCCGCCAGCGCTGCCAGGCCTTGCTCGGCTTCCTGGCGTCGGCGCAATTCGCGCCCCAGCAGCAAGGTCAGCCAGAGGATACCGACGCACAGCAGGCCCGTGGCGACGCTGACCAGGATCGCGGTACGGCGCCAGGACTGGAACACCTCGTCGGAGGCGTCCACCACCAGTACGATCAACGGCAGGTCGGCGACCCGGGCGAAGGTATAGATGCGCTGCACCCCGGCGTGCTCGGACCTGGCAGTGAAACTGCCGCTGCGCTCGTTGAGGATGCGTTGGAAATTGGGCCGCTCGCTGTAGTTGCTGCCGATCATCGGGTCTTGCGGGCGCGAGGGTTGTCGGGCCAGCAACTGGCCGTCGGTGTTGAGCAGGTTGATGCTGCTGCCCCTGCCGATATCGAGGCGTTCGAACAGTTCGGTGAAATACGACAGGCGTAATGCGCCGGCGGCGATCCCGGCGAATTCGCCGTTGGGGCCGGAAATCCGGCGGCTGAAGCTGATGCACCAGTCCAGGTCGCCCAGCCGCGCCTTGAACGGTGGGCTGATGAAGAGGCCCAGGTCCGCTCGGTCGCGGTGGGCCTGGAAAGCCACCGAATCGGCAAAATTGGCCTGGCGCGGGCGCGCATGCAGCGAGTCGCCCAGTACATCACCGTGGGCGCCGAGCCAGAGGATATCCCCGCGCACCGGGGCGGCGAAGGTCTGGTTGAAGAGGATCTGCTGGCGCAGTTCCGGCGAGCTGTTGAGCAGCTCGGGATGTTTCACGGCCCAGATCACCCCATGCAGGGACTGGTCGTATAGTTCGACGTTGCGCAGGATGTCGCTTTCGATGAGCTGGACGATATTGCCCGATGAGCGTTTGGCCGACTGCTCGACGCTGTCGCGCTCGCGGGCCAGCAGGTAGCTGACGATTGCCACGATGGCAAGCACGGCGAGGCAACTGCCCAGGTTGAGGATCAGTTCGGGGTGCGACCTGTACAGGGAAGAACGCGATGATCGAGTGGGCATGCTCGCTACTGCACGGGCGGGGCCATTACGCGGCGGCGGTATTCTAGGGAAGTGCGCAGGGGCGAACAAGGTTCGTTCGACGGAAAACAAGGGGCCGCGCTGCGGCCCGCCTTGTTCTGCCGGGCGTGCGGTCAGAAGATGTTCAAGGGGTAATCGACGATCACCCGCACTTCATCGTTGTCGCTGTTGTCGTCGATATCGGCATAGCCCTGGCTGCCGCGGTGGGTGGCGTAGCGCAGCAGCACCGACAGGTCCTTGAGGTTGCCTTGCTGGAACACATACTTGATGTCCAGGTCGCGCTCCCAGTGCATGGCGTTCTTGCCATCGGCGTTGTAGTAGCCGTAGTAGTCGTTCTGGGCAGCCTTGGTCAGGTCGGCTTCGCCGCGCGAATAGGAGACCGAGGTGCTCAGGCCGGGGATGCCGACGCCGGTAAAGTCATAGTCATACTGCAGCTTCCAGGAACGCTCGTTGGGGGCGTTGAAGTCCGAGTACATGCGCGAGTTGTCCAGGTATACGCTGTCGCCCAGGTTGATGTAGTCGAACGGCGTGTTGCCGTTCACGCGCTGGTAGGCGGCGGTGATGCTGTGGTAGCCGGCGTTGACGGTGAAGTGCAGGCTGTAGGTGTTGTTGTCGATGTTGCCCAGCAGCGCCTGGCCGGTGTCCTGGGTGTGGTAGAAGTGCAGGCCGGGGTTGAGGCTGACCAGGTCGTTGACCACATAGGTGTAGTCGAAGTCGACGTAGTACTGGTTCCAGATGTCCTTCAGTTCAGCGGCATACAAGTTGGTGGTGATGTTCTCGGTGCCGTTCCAGGACAGGCCGGCCCAGCTCAGGTGGTCGCTCTTGGTGCCGTCCGCCAGTTGTCCGTAGTAGGTGTCGATGCGGCGATGGCCGCTTTGGTTGTAGGGCTTGGTGAAGCTGACCTGGCCGCCTTCGAGCAGCAGGCCGTCGATGCTGGTGTTGGTCAGGCTCACGCCGCGGAAGGTCTGCGGCAGCATGCGGGTTTCGCCGCCGGCGATCACCGGGTTGGTGAGGAACAGGTCGCCGGCCTTGAGTTCGGTGTCGAAGGCCTTGAACTTGACCGCCGCGCCCGCGGTGGAGAATGAGTGCGGGGCTGCGCCCAGTTCGCCGTTGTCCTTGATGTGTTCAGGCAGGATGCTGGTACCGGCATGGCCGCCACCGCCATCGAGCTTCAGGCCCAGGATGCCGTGTGCATCGAGGCCGAAGCCGACCACGCCTGGGGTGTAGCCCGATTCGAAGCGCGCCACGGCACCCTGGCCCCATTCGCGCAGGTCACGCACGCCTGGGTTGAGGTTGTTGCGGTTGAAGTAGGCATTGCGAAAATGCAGGTTCAGGGTTGCCCCTTCGATGAAGCCATCAGCCTTGGCTTCATCGGCATGTGCTGCTATAGGCATCGTTGCAGCAAGTGCAATGAACAACGGGGTAAAGCGAAACGCGGAAGACACCGGTACGAGCTCCTTTGGTCTGGCGGTGAGGCGTTGTTGTTTTCGGGTTTTGCAAGTTTCTTTATGGATACGTAACAGCGTGGCTGATAATTCGGGCACATAAAAAAAGCCGCTGATCGGCAGCGGCTTTAAAAGGCTAACATATCGACGCACAAGGCGCCCACGGGCTAGCCGAGGGAAAAACAGGAGCTACGAAGTCGTCGATCAACTTTCGGTCTGATCGTCGGCAACCACCTTGGAAGCAGTCTGCTGCACATCTTTCGCTGCATCTGCCTGTTGCGCGGCATAGGTGTCGCGCGCGGTTTGGTGAACAGCGGAAAGTTCGGCGTTACGGGCTACGAAGGCCGGCGATTCTTCAGCCATGGCCAGGGGCGACAGCAACAGGGACGACAGGACGAAAACGCTGGCAATACCCATACTGTTGGACATTTGAAACAACCTTCTTGCAAGGCAAGTGTGAATTGGGACAGGCGTAAGTTAGTCCTAACATAGGCTTGGAAACAGGCTTGAGTTGGATAAGCACTGTTGCGTAAAAAGTAATGATCGAGTCCATGAAATAACCGGATTTCACCGCAAACCCGCGTAGTTGAGCGCTTGCCATGCAGCTCCGATGGCAGGGGTGTCAGAATCCGATGAAGGCGTAGTACACCGGTGCTTCGGCGGTGGTCTGCAGCCCATGGCTGGCCAGCGTTTGCGCAAGGGCAGGGGCTTCGACGTGAAGCGTCCATGGCGCATGGTTGTCATCCGGTACTTGGGCCAAGGCCTGGGCAAACGGCTCCATCGCCGGTAGGTAGGCGGTGAAGCCGTTGCCCTTGAGGGCGCTGGTGGTCATGCCCAGGGCCTGGCAGATGGCGACCTTGGCCGCGATGTCGTCGCGGTCGGCCTGGCGCGAGGCCTCGATCAGGGCGGCCAACTGTGGGTCCACCGGCAGTTGGCCATGGATCAGCGCAGGGCCTTGTGCCCAGGCCTCGGGCGGGCAGTCCTTGTTTTCCGGGCGCAGGGGCAGGTGCGGGTTGATCTCCGCCGGGTAGATGCGACACACCAATGGGCGGCTTTCATAGATGGTGCACAGGTCGTTGTCGTCCAGGTTGCGACAGCGGCCAGGGTTGAACGCGGCGAAGGTCACCGAGACCCACAGCTCGGCTTCGCCGCAGGCCACCGGGCAGGAACGGCGCAGCACATGGTCGCGCTGTTCGACGGGCATGCCAGGGCCGTCTTCGACGAAGCCTTCGATCAACACCACCACCTGACCGCCGCTGGCGGCCCACTGGCAAGCTTCACCCAGGGTCAGCGGAACGTGGTGGCCGGTGCAGCACTTACCGCAACCGGTGCAGGCGAAACGGATGGTGTCGTTCACGGTATACCTGGGCTCCATGGGCTGACGCGGGCGTGGTGGCCAGGAAGGGGCTGAGAAACTTCATGCGCGATCCGGCAAGAAAACGACCGAGGGACGCGAATTATGCCCGACTCGCCCCGGGCGGCAAGCCAGGGCGTTTGTCACTGGATATATCAGTGCTCGGCGAACACCACGGTGCGCGCGGCCACCACCAGGCAATCGGTCAGCTCTGGCGAGGAGAACTTGGTGAGAATGGCATTGGCCCCGGCCAGCCGAGCCTTCTCGGCACTCATGGTGCTGTCCAGCGAGGTGTGCAGCAGCACATAGAGATGCTGGAAGTCCGGGCTTTCGCGCAGCGTGCGGGTAAAGGCGTAGCCGTCCATCTCGGACATCTCGATGTCCGAGACGATGATGTTGATCTCCCGCTCGGTACCTTGCAGCTCCAGCAGCACGCTGATTGCGTCCTTCGCGCTGCGCGCGGTATGGCATTCGATACCCAGGTTGCGCAGGGTGTGCACCGATTGCTGCAGGGCGACCTGGCTGTCATCCACCACCAGGATGTTCGCAGCGGCCAGCAGGCTCGCGTCTTCTTCGCCGAGCTCGCCGGGGTGGGGCTCGGGCTCGGGTGGGGCGATGGCGTGGATGACCTTCTCGATGTCCAGCACCTGGACCAAGGTATCGTCCACACGGGTGACGCCGGTGATGAACGATCGGGTACCGGAGGCGTAGGGGGGCGGTTTTATGTCAGTGCTCAGGCAGTGCACGATGCGGCTCACGGCTTGTACGTGCAGGCCTTGGCGCGATCGGCTGATCTCGGTGACGATCAGGCAGCCGCCGTCCGGGTCGGCCAGGGGCTGTTCGCCGATGGCACGCGACAGGTCGATCACCGACAGCGGGTTGCCACGCAGGGTGGCTACGCCTTTGACGTGAGGGTGCGACTCCGGCAGCTTGGTCAGCGCAGGGCAGGGGATGATTTCGCTGACCTTGAGCAGGTTGATCGCCATCAGCTTGCCGCTGCGCAGGGTGAACAGCAGCAGGGACAACGAGTCCGCACGGGCGTTTTGCGTGGCCATGGGCAACCTTCGAGTCTGTCGGTAATAAAGGAGGTTGCCGGGTTATCGGCTTGTTCTGACCAGGCTTTAGGTGGTGGCGGGCCAATCGTTGGGGCAAGCCCGCTCCCACAGAGTCTCCACAGGGTTCCAGGTGGCGCCGTCCTGTAGGCGTGGACTTGCCTCGCGATTGGGCTGTGCTGCGGCCCTGCTTTTTGTCAACGCAACCCTAGGCGCTTGGCCAGCCGGCTGAGGTTCGCTCTATCCACACCAAGCTCCCGCGCCGCCGAAGCCCAATTGTCCTGGTGCTTGACCAGGCAAGCTTCGATCAAGCGTCGCTGGTAGTCGTCCACCGCCTCGCGCAGGCCGCCCTCGGGCAGGGTGGCCAACGGGGCGGCGGGGGGCGGTGTCGGCTCGGCGTTGGCCGGCAGGGTAGGGCGCAGGTCCAGGTCGCTGGCTTCCAGGGTCAGGATACGCGGGCGCTGGGCATGCTGGCCGAGCGCCTTGAGTGCCGAGCGGCCGATCAGGTGTTCGAGCTCGCGCACGTTGCCCGGCCAGTCGTAGGCCAGCAGGGCAGCCTGGGCGTCAGCACTCAGGCGCAGGCTGTTCAGGCCCAGGCGCGAACGGTTCTGTTCGAGGAAATAGCCGGCGATCAGCAGCACGTCGCGACCGCGCTCACGCAGCGGCGGGACCAGCAGCGGATAGACGCTCAGGCGATGATAGAAGTCGGCGCGGTAGTTGCCGTTGCGCACCTCTTCGGCCAGGTCGCGGTTGGTGGCGGCGATCAGGCGAACGTCGACCCGGTGCTCCCGGTCCGAGCCCAGGCGCTGCAGTTGGCCACTCTGCAGCACCCGCAGCAGCTTGGCCTGCACGGCCAAGGGCAGTTCGCCGACCTCGTCGAGGAACAGCGTGCCGCCGTTGGCCAGCTCGAACTTGCCCCGCCGTTCGCCATGGGCACCGGTGAAGGCGCCGCGTACATGACCGAACAGCTCGCTTTCCACCAGGGTGTCCGGCAGGGCCGCGCAGTTCAGGCTGATCAGCGGTTTGTCGGCGCGGGCGCTGGCGCGGTGCAGGGCCTGGGCCACCAGCTCCTTGCCCACGCCGGTCTCGCCGGTGATCAGCACGGTCAGGTCGCTGCCGCCGACCAGGCGGATTTCCTCCAGCAGGCGCTTGTGTGCCTTGCTCTGGCCGATCAGCTCCTTGTCCAGGCCACTGGCCTGGCGGTAGACCTCGGCGCGCTGGTGTTCGTCCTCGGCGCGCAGCGCCAAGTCCTCGATGCGTTCGGCCACGGTGACGGTGGCGGCGGCGAGGCTGGCGAATGCCTGCAGCGCGTCCAGTTCCAGGCTCTGGAACTGCCCGGGAGTGAGGGCGTCGAGGGTTACCAGGCCCCAAGGTCGTTCATCGACCATCAGGGGGCACCCCATGCAGTCGTGCACGTGCAGGTCGGCATGGGGCGCGTTGACCAGGCCATCGTAGGGGTCGGGCAGTTCGCTGTCGCTGGCGAATCGGGTCGGTTCGCTGCGGCTGAGCAGGATCTGGAAGCGGGGGTGTTCGCTGACCTTGAAACGTCGCCCGAGGGTGTCGGCCGACAAGCCATCGACGGCCAACGGCACCAGCCATTCGCCATCCAGGCGCAGCAATGCGGCGGCATCGCATGGCAGCAGGCCGCGCATAGCTTCAAGCAGGCGGCGGTAGCGTTCCTGGTCGGGCAGGTCGCGGGACAAGTCGCTGACCAGGGGCAGCAGGCTGGTGAGTAGGGGCTTTGCAGTCATAAGGACTCCTCTTGGTCGATATGACTATACGCCTGTCGATGTCGTTTTGACTCTCCCGTGCATGGAACCCCCGGATTCATTGGCCGGAAAAGTTGGCACGATTGGTGATAGAGCCAAGGCAGTCAAGTTCAAGCCACAGGCTCAGGAGTCATTGCAATGCTCAATGCCGAACAACGTGCAATCATCAAGGCCACCGTTCCGCTGCTCGAAAGCGGCGGCGAAGCCCTGACCACCCACTTCTACAAGATGATGCTCAGCGAGTACCCCGAGGTACGCCCGCTGTTCAACCAGGCCCACCAGGCCAGCGGCGACCAGCCGCGTGCCCTGGCCAACGGCGTGCTGATGTATGCTCGCCACATCGACCAGCTGGAACAGCTCGGCGGCCTGGTCGGCCAGATCATCAACAAGCATGTCGCCCTGCAGATCCTGCCCGAGCACTATCCGATCGTCGGCAGCTGCCTGTTGCGTGCCATCGAGGAAGTGCTGGGCAAGGAGATTGCCACCCCGCAAGTGATCGACGCCTGGGGCGCAGCCTATGGCCAACTGGCGGACATCCTGATCGGTGCCGAGGAAAACCTCTACAAGCAGAAGGAAGAGGCCGTCGGCGGCTGGCGCGGTACCCGTGAATTCCGCTTGGTGCGTCGCGAGCAGGAAAGCAGTGAAATCACCTCGTTCTATTTCGCTCCGGTGGACGGCAAGCCGGTGCTCAAGGCCGAGCCTGGCCAGTACATCGGCCTGCAGCTGTTCGTCGACGGCACCGAGCAACGCCGCAACTATTCCCTGTCGGCCCTGTGCGATGGCGAGCAGTACCGCATCAGCGTCAAGCGCGAAGAGGGCGGCAAGGTCTCGAACTACCTGCATGACCAGTTGATGGTCGGCCAGACCCTGCAGCTGTTCCCGCCGTCCGGGGACTTCACCCTGGCCGCCAGCGACAAGCCGCTGGTGCTCATCAGCGGCGGCGTAGGCATCACCCCGACCTTGGCCATGCTCCAGGCTGCACTGCAGACCCAGCGCCCGGTGCATTTCATCCATTGTGCGCGCAACGGCGCGGTGCATGCCTTCCGCGACTGGATCGATGGCCTGGCCGCGCGTCACCCGCAGCTCAAACGCTTCTACTGCTACGAGCAGGCCGGCCATGGCGAGGCCGATGCCGTGGGCCTGTTGAGCCAGGAACAACTGGGCCAGTGGCTGCCTGGCGAGCGTGACTTGGATGCCTACTTCCTGGGCCCGAAAGGCTTCATGGCAGCGGTCAAGCGCCACCTGAAGGGCCTGGGTGTACCGGAGCAGCAGAGCCGCTACGAGTTCTTCGGGCCGGCGGCGGCGCTGGAGTAACGATCCGATAACAGTGTGGCCCGATCGCCGGCAAGCCGGCTCTCACAGGAACGCCCAGATCCAGGCATTGGGTGTCTCTGTGGGCGCCGGCTTGCCGGCGATGCGGATGCCAGGGTTGTCCCCAATCGCTGGCAAGCCAGCTCTCGTGCGCGGTGCTCCCGAACGTGGGTAATCGAGACGAAACGAACGTGACATCGCACGTGCGGGGGCTGGCTTGCCAGCGATTGGGCCTTGTTGGCCTTCCTTTATATAGAAGGAGATGAAATAAGCAGGCGCAATTTCATCTTTAATCTTCCATTAATCACGGTATCCTTCACTCCCGGGTGTCGAGGGGCTTTCCCCTGCCTGACATCCGGGCTGTCGCTTTTGGCGGTCGTCGTTGAACCGACGTCGCTCCGTCTGGTCAGAAATCGTCATCGGATAGCCCCTGCACAGTGCCAGCACGCCGCTCCTCGACGCACGTGTAGACTGTCGCCGGGCAGGCCAACGCCCCCCAGGCACTGCCACTATCCATCGAAGGAACCGGTAATGAACGAACAAACCTCGCACCTGAACCGCGAACGGCGCTTCCTGGTGCTGCTGGGCGTGATCTGCCTGTCGCTGATCGGCGGCGCTCTCTACATGCAGGTGGTGCTCGGCGAGGCGCCGTGCCCGCTGTGCATCCTCCAGCGCTATGCACTGTTGTTGATCGCGGTGTTCGCTTTCATCGCCGCGGCCATGCCCGGGCGTCGCAGCCTGACCTTCTTCGAAGCCTTGGTGGTGCTCAGCGCAATCGGCGGAATCGTTGCGGCCGGCAACCATGTGTATATACTCGCCCACCCGATGGTCAGTTGCGGTATCGACACCCTGCAGCCGATCGTCGACGACCTGCCGCTGGCACACGTGTGGCCGCTGGCATTCCAGGTCGATGGATTCTGCTCCACGCCCTACCCGCCGATCCTGGGGTTGTCCCTGGCGCAATGGGCACTTCTGGCGTTCGTCCTCACCACGGTCCTGGTGCCGCTGGGCATCTACCGCAACCGTCGCCGGGGTTAGACAAAAGTCCCCCTTCGAGGCCCCTCTGTTGCATGGCGAGATAACATCTTTACCTCGCCTCACGCTTGACCCAGATCAACGACAAAGCCTTGCAGTATGCGGGTTACAGCGCTATCAAGCGGGGTGCGACAAACTGTCGCGAAGTTGATTTTTTGAGCAGTATTGTTACCGATTCGGTAAAAGACTGTTGCTCAATAAGTCATAGTCAAGGGGGGGCGACCTATCTACAATCGCCCCCAATTTCCGTTCGGCACTGCTTGCGAGTCGCAGGATTGGAGGAAGCCGCAGCGCTTTCTTTTGCTGACTTCGACAAGTTTCGCCCAACGGCGATACCGGGCGGACCCCCCTCCGCGTTTTCCCGCACCAAATGGACTTGGTCTGAAGTACAGGCCGTTAGCCTACGAACCATAAAGCACCGTAAACCCGCTCGCGCCCAGGTCCAGCAGTCGGACCACAGGCAGGAGCGAATTCGAGCCCGAAATGCTGACGCTTGGCAGGACGAAGTGTTGGCGACCAAAACACAAATTGCATTGAAGCAAGCTGATCTAGAGGTCGTGAGATGAGTAAAAAGCGTTACCCCAGACTGTTTGGCATATTGCCCTTTTTAGGCATGCTTTTACTCAGTGGGTGCAACTGGACCCTGCTCGATCCAAAGGGCCAGGTGGGCATTGAGCAAAAGAACCTGATCCTGATCGCCACCGGCCTGATGCTGCTGGTCGTCGTCCCGGTCATCATCATGACCATCGCGTTCGCCTGGAAGTACCGTGCTTCCAACAAGGCTGCCACCTACACCCCCGACTGGTCGCACTCGACCAAGATCGAAGCGGCTGTCTGGATCATCCCGATCCTGATCATCATCGCCCTGGGCTATGTCACCTACCACTCCACCCACAAGCTGGACCCTTACCGTCCACTGGATTCCGACGTGAAGCCAGTGCAGATCGACGTGGTCGCGCTGGACTGGAAATGGCTGTTCATCTACCCGGAACAGGGCATCGCCACGGTCAACAAGATCGTCTTCCCGGCCAATACCCCGGTCAACTTCCGTGTGACCTCCGATGCCGTGATGAACTCGTTCTTCATCCCGGGCCTGGGCGGCCAGATCTACGCCATGGCCGGCATGACCACCAAGCTGCACTTGATCGCCAACGAGAACGGCGAGTTCGACGGTATCTCCGCCAACTACAGCGGCGCCGGTTTCACCGGCATGAAGTTCAAGGCTACTGCAACCTCCCAGGCTGACTTCGACAAGTGGGTCGCCGAAGTCAAGCAGTCGCCGAAGAAGCTGGATAAGGCTGAATACGAAGCCTTGGCCAAACCTAGCGAAAACAACCCAGTCACGCTGTACAGCGAGGCTTCGGCTGACCAGTTCCAGATCATCGTCGACAAGTACGAAGGCATGAACCGCGGTCGCCCGAGCCACGAAGAAGTAGGCAGCAAGGAACTGGCCACTACCAAGGGTGTGGAGTCGAGTATGCAACCAGCTGCCGGGGCAGAGGAGTAAGAGATGTTCGGTAAACTAAGTCTGGAGGCGATACCCTATCACGAGCCGATAGTCATGGTGACGCTTGCCATGATTGCGCTCGGTGGTATCGCTCTCGTCGGTGCTATCACCTATTTCCGCAAGTGGACCTACTTGTGGAGCGAGTGGCTGACCTCGGTCGACCACAAGAAGATCGGGGTGATGTACATCATCGTCGCGATGGTCATGCTGCTGCGCGGCTTCGCCGACGCCATCATGATGCGTACCCAGCTCGCTGCCGCTACCGGTGGCGCCGAAGGCTACCTGCCGCCTGAACACTATGACCAGATCTTCACCGCCCACGGTGTGATCATGATCATCTTCATGGCGATGCCGTTCTTCACCGGCCTGATGAACCTGGCGGTTCCGCTGCAGATCGGTGCACGTGACGTTGCCTTCCCGTTCCTGAACTCCCTGAGCTTCTACCTGCTGCTGGCAGGCGTGCTGCTGGTCAACATCTCCCTGGGCGTTGGCGAATTCGCCAAGACCGGTTGGGTTGCCTATCCGCCGTTGGCGGGCATCCAGTACAGCCCGGGCGTGGGTGTCGACTACTACATCTGGGCGCTACAGCTCTCAGGCCTGGGTACGACGCTGACCGGCGTGAACTTCCTCGTCACCGTGATGAAGATGCGCGCGCCTGGCATGAAGCTGATGGACATGCCGATCTTCACCTGGACCTGCACCTGGGCCAACGTGCTGATCGTCGCTTCGTTCCCGATCCTGACTGCTGCTCTGGCCCTGCTGACCGTTGACCGTTATCTGGACTTCCACAT
Source organism: Pseudomonas sp. FA-1 (assembly GCF_056856075.1). Lineage (NCBI taxonomy): Bacteria > Pseudomonadati > Pseudomonadota > Gammaproteobacteria > Pseudomonadales > Pseudomonadaceae > Pseudomonas > Pseudomonas sp. FA-1. The sequence goes on along the minus strand of NZ_JBWXTH010000002.1, from coordinate 459,731 downwards.
CTTCACCAACGAGCTTGGTGGGAACCCGATGATGTACGTCAACCTGTTCTGGGCATGGGGCCACCCTGAGGTCTACATCCTGATCCTGCCGGCCTTCGGTGTGTTCTCGGAAGTCACCTCGACCTTCGCAGGCAAGCGCCTGTTCGGTCACCACTCGATGATCTACGCATCGGGCGCGATCGCCGTCCTCGGCTTCGCGGTCTGGCTGCACCACTTCTTCACCATGGGTGCCGGCGCCAGCGTCAACACCTTCTTCGGTCTGGCGACGATGCTGATCTCCATTCCGACCGGTGTGAAGCTGTTCAACTGGCTGTTCACCATCTACCAGGGCCGTCTGCGCTTCACCGCGCCGATCATGTGGACCCTGGGCTTCATGGTCACCTTCTCGATCGGTGGTATGACCGGCGTCCTGCTGGCTGTTCCAGGTGCTGACTTCGTTCTGCACAACAGCCTGTTCGTGATCGCCCACTTCCACAACGTGATCATCGGTGGTGCGGTATTCGGCTACATCGCCGGCTTCGCCTACTGGTTCCCGAAAGCCTTCGGCTTCACCCTGAACGAGAAGTGGGGCAAGGCTGCCTTCTGGTTCTGGATCTCCGGCTTCTACGTAGCGTTCATGCCGCTGTACGCCCTGGGCTTCATGGGCATGACCCGTCGTCTGAACCACTCGGACAACCCGGCTTGGGAACCCTACCTGTACGTTGCCGTCGTCGGCGCCGTGCTGATCCTGTTCGGTATCGCTTGCCAGCTGATCCAGCTGTACGTATCGGTCCGCGACCGCAACCAGAACCTGGACGTCACTGGCGATCCATGGGGTGGCCGTACCCTGGAATGGTCGACTTCGTCGCCACCTCCGTTCTACAACTTCGCCCACATGCCTGAGAAGGTTGGCCTGGACGCCTGGCACGAAGCCAAGGAAGCCGGTGTTGCCTACAAGCCTGCGGCCAAGTACGAAGCGATCCACATGCCGAGCAATACCTCCACCGGTTTGTTCATGGGCCTGTTCCTGACCATCTTCGGCTTCGCTTTCATCTGGCACATCTGGTGGCTGGTAGGCGCGAGCCTGGTTGCAACCATCGCTGTCTTCGTTCGCCACGCCGCGCGTGACGACCAGGGCTACATGGTTCCGGCCGAAGAAGTGGCGCGCATCGAGGGCGAGCGCATGAAAGCGCTGGCCAAAGCAGGTGCTCTGCCTGCCGGCGCACGTGTCGAATCGTTTGAGCGGGTGTAATCAATGTCCAGTCAAGTAATCCACGCCGGCGCTCATGGTCACGACCATGGGCACGACGATCACCACCACGACTCGGGCCAGATGACCGTACTCGGTTTCTGGCTGTACCTGATGACCGACTGCATCCTGTTTGCGTCGCTCTTCGCCACCTACGCGGTGCTGTCCGGCAGTTTTGCCGGCGGCCCGTCGGGTCATGACATCTTCCAGCTCGATTTCGTAGCTGTTGAAACCGCACTGCTGCTGCTGTCGTCGATCACCTTCGGCTTCGCCATGCTGCAGATGTTCAAAGGCAACAAGGGTGGCGTGCTGGGCTGGTTGGCCATCACCTTCCTGTTCGGTGCCGGCTTCATCGCGATGGAAGTCTACGAGTTCCATCACCTGATCGGCGAAGGCTACGGCCCGAACCGCAGCGGCTTCCTGTCGGGCTTCTTCGCCCTGGTAGGGACCCACGGTCTGCACGTGACTGCCGGCCTGATCTGGATGGCTGTCCTGATGTACCAGATCAGCACCAAGGGCATCACCCCGACCGCCAAGACCCGCATGAGCTGCCTGAGCCTGTTCTGGCACTTCCTGGACGTGGTCTGGATCTGCGTCTTCACCGTCGTCTACCTGCTGGGAGTTCTGTAATGGCTAGCGCACACGACACTCATCACGAAGGCAACCACGGCAGCGTCAAGTCGTACGCGATCGGCTTCATCCTGTCGATCATCCTGACCGCGATTCCGTTCGGTCTGGTGATGTACCCGAGCCTGCCGAAGAACCTGACCGTCCTGATCGTGGTGGCCATGGCCGTCATCCAGGTGGTGGTGCACTTGGTGTACTTCCTGCACATGGACCGCTCGAAAGAGCAGCGTTCCAATGTGTCGACGTTCCTGTTCACCACTCTCGTAATCGCTCTGCTGGTCGGCCTGTCGCTGTGGATCATGTTCAGCATCCACATCGAAATGATGGCCAAGTGAGGTAAGACTGCATGTCCGTGAAGCACTTTATCCAAATCACCAAACCGGGGATCATTTTCGGTAACGTGCTTTCCGTGGCAGGCGGTTTCTTCCTTGCCGCGAAGGGCCATGTGGACTTCGCCCTGTTCCTGGCGGTGGTGGTAGGTACCTCCCTGGTCGTCGCGTCCGGATGCGTGTTCAACAACTGCATCGACCGCGACATCGACCAGAAGATGGAGCGCACCAAGAACCGCGTCATGGTCCAGGGTGGCATGTCGCTGCCCTTCGCGCTGGCCTATGCCACCCTGCTCGGGGTGGCGGGCTTCAGCTTGCTGTATGTCCAGGCCAACCCGCTGTCGGCGTTCTGCGCGCTGGTCGGCTTCGTCGTCTACGTGGGCTTCTACAGCCTCTGGCTCAAGCGCAAGTCGGTGCACGGCACCCTGGTCGGCAGCCTGTCCGGTGCCATGCCGCCTGTGATCGGCTATTGCGCCGTGAGCAACAGCTTCGACCTGGCTGCAGTGACCTTGCTGGTGATGTTCAGCCTGTGGCAGATGCCGCACAGCTTCGCCATCGCCATCTTCCGCTTCAAGGACTACAGCGCCGCCAACATCCCGGTCCTGCCGGTGGCGCGCGGTATCCTGGCAGCGAAGAAGCAGATCGTGCTGTACGTGCTGGCCTTCGTGCTGGCCACCCTCATGCTCACCCTTGGTGGCTATGCAGGGCTTGGCTACCTGGCCGTTGCCGCCGCCATGGGCCTGTACTGGCTGTACATGGCCTGGGGTGGCTACAAGGCTGAAGACGACAGCAAGTGGGCGCGCAAGGTATTCGGTTTCTCCATTCTCACCGTCACCGCCCTGAGCGTGATGATGTCGGTGGACAGCCAGACCGCTACCGACGTGCTCATGACCTACGCACGCTGACAGTCGCCTGTTACACGAAAAGCCCCGGCCAATGTTGCCGGGGTTTTTTTTATCTGTTCGGGCCCTATCGCTGGCAAGCCAGCCCACAGGTATGGCGGTGTCCCTGAAAACAGCGCATGGCAGGTAGAAGCAGGCTTGCCGGCGATAGGGCGCCCCTGAAACTCCTTATTCAGTGTTTGCAAAAAATAGATCTAAAAATATCTGATAAAACAGGAAATTGCCCTTTACAGGGTCCATGTTTCGGCACTATCTTCTGTTCCAGGCCGCCGCAGCGGCCAGCGTCGCTCGGACGGTTCCGGGCGCTTACGTACTCAGAGGAAGCCATGGCCAACCCAGGTTCGCCGCGCCGTTTTGCGCGCATCGATCGTCTCCCCCCTTACGTCTTCAACATTACCGCCGAGCTCAAGATGGCGGCCCGCCGTCGTGGCGAGGACATCATCGACCTGAGCATGGGCAACCCCGACGGCGCCACCCCGCCGCACATCGTCGAGAAACTGGTGCAGGTCGCCCAGCGCGAAGACACCCACGGCTATTCCACCTCCCGCGGTATCCCACGCCTGCGCCGGGCCATCTCGCATTGGTACAAGGACCGCTACGACGTCGAGATCGACCCGGAAAGCGAAGCCATCGTCACCATCGGCTCCAAGGAAGGCCTGGCACACCTGATGCTCGGCACCCTCGACCATGGCGACACGGTGCTGGTGCCCAACCCCAGCTACCCGATCCATATCTATGGTGCGGTGATCGCAGGCGCCCAGGTGCGTTCGGTGCCGCTGGTGCCGGGCGTGGACTTCTTCAACGAGCTGGAGCGGGCGATCCGCGAGTCCATCCCCAAGCCGAAGATGATGATCCTGGGCTTCCCGTCCAACCCGACGGCCCAGTGCGTCGAACTGGACTTCTTCGAGCGGGTGGTGGCCCTGGCCAAGCAGTACGACGTACTGGTGGTCCACGACCTGGCTTATGCCGATATCGTCTACGACGGCTGGAAGGCCCCCTCGATCATGCAGGTGCCCGGTGCCAAGGACATCGCCGTGGAGTTCTTCACCCTCTCCAAGAGCTACAACATGGCCGGCTGGCGCATCGGCTTCATGGTCGGCAACCCGGAGCTGGTCAGCGCCCTGGCGCGGATCAAGAGCTACCATGACTACGGCACCTTCACCCCGTTGCAGGTCGCGGCCATCGCTGCGCTCGAAGGCGACCAGCAGTGCGTACGCGATATCGCCGAGCAATACCGCCAGCGCCGCAACCTGCTGGTCAAGGGGCTGCACGAGATCGGCTGGATGGTCGAGAACCCCAAGGCCTCGATGTACGTCTGGGCGAAAATTCCCGAAGCCTATGCCCATCTGGGCTCGCTGGAGTTCTCCAAGAAGCTGCTGGCCGAGGCCAAGGTCTGCGTGTCGCCCGGCATCGGCTTCGGCGACTACGGTGACGACCATGTGCGCTTCGCCCTGATCGAGAACCAGGACCGTATCCGTCAGGCGATCCGGGGCATTCGCCAGATGTTCCGGGCCGATGGCCTGACCCGCAAGTGACGGCTAGAACGGGGCCCCGAAACGGCCCCGTTCTTCCCGGATCAGCGGCAAACTATTTTTGCTTTACCCCTCTTCTCAGCCACCCCGGCTTGGATTGAAAATGGCGCGCGGGCCCAGCCCCGAAAACAACAACTTTCCCTCCGTGCCATCATGTCCGAATACAACCCTTGCCTTGACTGCGGCGCCTGCTGCGGGTACTTCCGTGTGTCTTTCTTCTGGGGCGAATGCCAGTCCGCCGGTGGCCTGGTGCCCGATGACCTGGTGGTGCAGATCAACCCGACCCGCGTCGCGATGATCGGCACCGATGCCAAGCCCTGCCGCTGTACGGCCCTGGATGGCGAGGTCGGCAAGCAGGTCGCCTGCACCATCTACGAAAACCGCGCTTCCCCATGCCGTGAGTTCGAGGCCTCCTGGGTCAATGGCGTGCACAACCCCAGCTGCGATGCCGCACGCGCTCACTATGGGCTGCCGCCGCTGGAAGCCAATGAGCCGCATTGGCCGGAGGATGACGGCGCCGAAGTCGCCTGAGCCATGGGTGAAATAGGTCGTGGCGTTGGTTCCGCCTGTCACCTGACGGCTGGGTGCGGTATGGTCATGGGCTTGTCGTTATCCGATGGAGCTCGCGGTTGCCTGCCTATTACCTCACCTTCAGCCTGGCGCTCTACCTGCTGGGGCTGTGTTTCGACGGCGCCTTGACCAGCGCCGGCCGGCACATGCCCGCACTGCAGATGCTGCTCTACGGGCCTTGGGGCGTACCCTTCGGGCTGTACCAGTGGTTCGCCAACCCATTGCTGGCGCTGGCGGTCCTGGCGCACCGGCGTTTTCGCCGCCTGGCATTGCTGTTGGGTCTTGGGGCCCTTTACCTGGCCGCCAGCAGCCTGGGTATCGAACGGCTGCCGGATAACCAGAGCTACGCGTTCCAGGATGTCACCGGCTTTGGTGCCGGCTTCTACCTGTGGTTGCTGGCGATCGCGTTGTTCTGCCTGGGCCAGGCCTGGTGGTGCTGGAAGGCCAGGCGCGCCGACGACATGCCGGCCTGGCACTGGCTCGATGTCGGGCTGATCGCGGCGCTGGCTGTGGTGATATATGCAGGCACCCAGATGCCTGCACTGCATTTCGATGTGGACAAGGTGCTGATGCCGCCAGAACAGCCGCAGGCCTTGTAGCGCTCGCGCGCAGTGCTAGGAGGCACGCGACGTACCCCATTGCACGACCAGCATGCCGATCACGATCATGCCCACCCCGGCCAGGCGAATCGCATTGACCGGCCGCTCCGGCAGCCCCATCAACCCCCACTGGTCGATCAGCAGCGACGACAGCACCTGCCCGGCGATCACGCAGACGATGAACCCCGCTGCTCCCAGCCGGGGTGTCAGTACCAGCGCGGCGGTGATGTAGAGCACGCCCGCTACGCCACCGAACCAGGCCCACCAGGGGGCCTGGGCGAGATTCTGCAGCTGCGGCGCAGGCGCGCGCATGACCAGCAAGGCCGGTACCAGCATCAACAAGCTGACCATCAACGATACCCCGGCCGCCCACAGCGGGTGACCCAGCAGGCGCCCCAGGGCAGCATTGCTGCCGGCCTGGAAGGGCACCGCCGCGCCGGCCAGCAGGGCAACGAGCAAGGGGAGGAGGGCGGACAGCGTGAAGGCCTGTGGCATCGGGAACTCCTTTGGAAAAACACTAGGCGCAGTGTTGTTTATCCATTTCAATGATGGAAATTCGAACGTTGCACAGGCTCTATTCGCACTATGGATGATCTTCGCCGCATCGACCTCAATTTGCTCCTGACCCTGCATGCCTTGCTCAGCGAACAGCATGTCTCCCGCGCTGCGGTGCGCCTGCACCGCAGCCAGCCTGCAGTCAGCCATGCGTTGGCGCAGCTGCGTGAAATCTTCTCCGATCCCCTGCTGGTGCGCCGGGGCGGCCGCCTGCACCTGAGCAGCCGGGCCCAGGCCCTGCGCGAGCCGCTCGAGCAGGCGCTGGAGCAGTTGGACGGCTTGCTGGGCAGCCCGCGCTTCGAGCCGAGTCGGGCGCGGCGAACCTTTCGCCTGGCCATGTCGGACTATGGCGCGCGGGTTGTATTGCCTGGGCTGATGGCTCTGCTCAGGGCCGAGGCTCCGGGGATCGACCTGGTGGTTTCCCAAGGCAGCCGGGAAGCCATGCTCGGGCAACTGATCGATGGCGAGGTGGACCTGGCCCTGGGGGTATTCCCCGAATTGCCGTCCGAAATTCAGGTGCAGGTACTGTTCGAAGAGTCTTTCGTGTGCCTGGCCGACCGCCAGACCTTGCCACCCCGAGGTGGGCTGCCGCTGGATCGTTGGCTGGCTCGCCCTCATGTATTGGTGGCCGTGCGGCCGGGCATCGACAACGAGATCGACCTGGCGCTCCAGGCGCTGGGCGAGCGACGTCGCATTGCCTTGACCTTGCCGCACTGGGGCGTGGCCCAAGGGCTGATCATCGGCACCGACCTGGTGCTTACCGTGGCCCGTCGCAGCCTGGCAGGCGCCCGCCTGGCGCCGGGCTTGCGCTGCTTCGAGCCACCGTTGGCCATTGCGCCCTTTGGTTTTACCCAGGCCTGGCATTCGCGACGCGAGGGCGATGCAGGGCACCGATGGTTGCGCGAGCGGATCCGCGCCTTGTGCGAGGCGGGCCAGGCGCAAGAGTAGGACGTGTCCGATTTTTCCGGGCTACGGCTGATCCAGCGGGTGGGAGTGCTAGGCTCTGGCTCCTATGCCAACGTACAAGGAGCGCACATGACCCGCTATTCCCTGGCTGCCATCGTCCTCGCCTGCTGTGCCATTCAGGCCCAGGCCGAGGCGCCGTCGTCGTCCTACTCGCAGTGCATGGACAAGGCCATGAGCACCCTGGCCATGAGCAACTGCATCGTAGCCGAGGCCCAGGTGCAGGATGAGCGCCTGAATCGCGTCTACAAGCAACTGATGGCCAAGCTGGAGCCAAGCCAGCAGAAGGCGCTGCGCGATGTGCAGCGCACGTGGATCAAGTACCGTGATGAAAACTGCGCGTTTCATGGGCAGGTGAGCGGCGGCACCGCCCGCCAGCTCGAAAGCGGCATGTGCCTGATGGACCTGACCCGGGAGCGGGCGGCGGAGCTGGAGCGGGTGCTGAGCCCAGGGCAATGACAAGCCAGTCCTGTGGGAGATCACCCAGCCCTTCGGGCTGCGCTGTCGCGCAGAGAACAAGCGGCCAATGCTGCTGCCCCTGTGGGAGCGGGCTTGCCCCGCGATCAAGGGCGAAGCCCTTGCCATACAGTCGCGATGACAGGGTCGGCCCAATCGGGGGGCAAGTCGGACCGCCGCTCCTACAGGTTCTGCGCAACACCAGGAAGTTCGTGCATGCGCTGGAGCGCTAGCGGGGTTCCCGCCTGACCCGGGCCTTCAGGTATTCGCGCACTTCCACGCCATCGCCAGCGAACTCGATGCGCTCGGCCTTGGCCTCGCGCTGGTAGGCGTACATCGGGTCGTAATACTCCTTGAGCAAGACCTCCAGCCAGCCGCGATGCAGATCCACCTGGCCACTGCGCAGCTGCTCATCCAGTGCCTGGCGCAGCAGCTCGGACATGCGCTGGTAGCGCTCGCCACCAAGCCGCTTGCGAATGTTGTCCATGCTTTGCGTCAGCCGTTCGGCATACAGGTGGCGCCCCTGGTCTTCGCCGTACCTATCGATGAATTCGGCGAACAGACTTACCCCGTAGTCGCGCAGCAGACGCTCCACACGGTTGTCGAAGCTGTCTTCGAGCCATACCAGCGGGTATTGCTGCATACCGTGGTACAGCTCCAGGGGTACCGAGCAACTGCCGATGATGCGCCCTTCGTCTTCCAGCACGAACTGCTGCATGCCACGGGCACGTTTCCTGAGAATGTCGATGGCCAGCTGGTTCTCGAAGTCAATCTGCGCCGGCTGCGCGGTGGCGCGCTTGCCGAAGCTTGAACCACGATGGTTGGCATGGCCTTCCAAATCCAGAACGTTGTCCAACTGCAGCAGCACATCGGTCTTGCCCGTCCCCGTCAGCCCGCCGATCAATACGAAGTCGCATTGGTCGACGGCTTGCAAGGTGGTATCGAGCAGGAAGGTGCGCATGGCCTTGTAGCCGCCCTCTACCTTCGGGTACTGGATGCCGGCTTCATCCCTGAGCAAGGCCTGGACGAGCTGCGAGCGCAGGCCGCCGCGGAAGCAGTACAGGTAGCCCTCGGGATGGGCCTGGGCGAATGCCACCCAGGCTTCCAGGCGAGTCTGCTTGATGGCCCCGGTGACCAACTGGTGGCCCAGGGCAATGGCGGCGTCCTGGCCGTGCTGCTTGTAGCAGGTGCCGACTTTCTGCCGCTCCTGGTCGTTCATCAAGGGCAGGTTGACGGCGCCGGGGAAGGCACCCTTGGCAAATTCGATCGGCGCGCGCATGTCCATCATCGGCACGTCATCGAGGAATAGCTGGCGGTAGTCGGTGCAGTCGTTGCGCATTCAAAGCACCTCGACCGCGTGGGTCTGTCGCTCGACCAGCTCGCCGATCGGCGAGAGCGCCAGGTTCAGCTCTGCCGCCACGGCGAGGAATTCGGCCTCGCCCTCGGGGCTGACTGCCACCAGCAGGCCACCGCTGGTCTGCGGGTCGCACAGCAGGTGCTTCTGGTCATCGCTCAGGGCGCCGATCTTGTGGCCATAGCTGTCGAAGTTTCGCAGGGTGCCGCCAGGAATGCAGCCCTCGGCCAGGTAGTGATCGACACTGGGCAGGCGTGGTACGGCGTCGTAGCGCAGGTGCGCGGTCAGGCCGCTGCCTTCGGCCAGCTCCACCAGGTGGCCGAGCAGGCCGAAGCCGGTGACATCGGTCATGGCCTTGACGCCGTCGAGCTTGCCGAAGCGGCTGCCGGGGGTGTTGAGGGTGCACATCCAGTCGCGGGCCAGGCCCTGGTCCTGCTCGCGCAGCTTGGCCTTCTTCTCGGCGGTGGTGAGGATGCCGATGCCCAGTGGCTTGGTCAGGTACAGGCGGCAGCCTGCGCTGGCGGTGTCGTTGCGCTTGAGGTGGCGCTTGCCGACCACGCCGGTGACGGCCAGGCCGAAGATCGGCTCGGGGGCATCGATGGAGTGGCCGCCAGCCAGCGGGATGCCCGCTTCGGCGCACACGGCACGACCGCCACGGATCACTTCGCGGGCCACCTCGGGCGGCAGCACGTTGACCGGCCAGCCGAGGATGGCGATGGCCATCAGCGGGTCACCGCCCATGGCATAGATATCGCTGATGGCGTTGGTGGCGGCGATTCGGCCGAAGTCGTACGGGTCGTCGACGATGGGCATGAAGAAATCGGTGGTCGAGACCACGCCGCGCTCATCGTCCAGCGCATAGACCGCCGCGTCGTCGCGCGAGGCGTTGCCGACCCAGAGTTTCGGGTCCAGGGCCTGGGTGCCGCTCTCGGCGAGGATCACATCCAGCACCTTGGGTGAAATCTTGCAGCCGCAGCCAGCGCCATGGCTGTACTGGGTCAGGCGAATCGGTTCGCTCATACGCACCTCGAATTTTCGTGATGCGCGATTGTAGCAAAGCTGGCCTTTGCGCCAGCGACTCTTATAATTCCCCTCCGTCGGCGCGTCGCCGGCCCTTTCCCCGCTATTGAACCGGAGAATCCCATGCTCAAACGTCCCCTGGCGGTCGCCGCCGGCCTCGTGCTGTCTTGCGGTGCCGTCATTGCCCAGGCTGCTGATACCCTGCGGGTGAGTGCCATCCCCGATGAGGCACCGACCGAACTGCTGCGCAAGTTCAAGCCACTGGGTGAATACCTCTCCAAGCAATTGGGCATGGATGTGAAGTTCGTACCGGTGGCCGACTACCCGGCCGTGGTCGAGTCGTTGGCGTCCAACCGCCTGGACATGGCCTGGCTGGGCGGCTTCACCTTCGTCCAGGTGCACCTGAAGGACCCGACCGCCACGCCACTGGTGCAGCGTGAACAGGACGCCCAGTTCACCTCCAAGTTCATCACCGCCAACCCGGATGTGAAGAGCCTGGCCGACCTCAAGGGCAAGTCGTTCGCCTTCGGGTCGATCTCGTCCACCTCCGGCAGCCTGATGCCGCGCTACTTCATGCTCAAGCAGGACAACATCAAGCCTGAAGGCTACTTCAGCCGTGTGGCCTACTCCGGTGCCCACGACGCCACGGTCGCCTGGGTCCAGGCCGGCAAGGTCGACGGCGGTGTACTGAACGCCAGCGTCTGGCAGAAGCTGGTCGACGCCGACAAGGTCGATACCAACAAGGTCAAGGTCTTCGCCACCACGCCGACCTACTTCGACTACAACTGGACCGTGCGCGGCAACATGGACCCGGCCTTGAAGGAAAAGATCAAGGCCGCCTTCCTCGCACTGGACCCGGCCAACCCCGAGCACAAGGCGATCCTCGACCTGCAGGCCGCCAGCCGCTTCATTGAAACCAAGCCTGAGAACTACGTGGGCACCGAGCAGGCCGCACGCGAGGCCGGTTTGCTCAAGTGACTATCCATCTGCACGGTGCGAGCCTGAGCCATGGCCAGGTCCGCGCGCTCGATGCGGTGAGCCTGCGTATCGACAAGGGTGAGCGGGTTGCGATCATCGGCCCCTCGGGGGCCGGCAAGTCCAGCCTGCTGCATGTGATGGCCACGGCTGTACAGCCCAGCACCGGGCGCCTGGAGCTGCTCGGCGAGCAGCCCTGGGCGCTGTCGGCCAGGGCCCGGCAGCGCCTGCGCGCGCGGGTGGGGCTGGTGCATCAGGCGCCGCCCTTGCCGCCACGCCAGCGTGTGGTTACCGCAGTGCTGGCCGGGCGACTGGGGCAGTGGGGCACGTTGCGAGGCCTGCTCAACCTGGTCTACCCAACCGACGTGCCGGGCGCGCGTCAGGCCTTGGCGGAACTGGGCCTGGCCGACAAACTGTTCGTCCAGTGCGGCCAGCTCTCCGGCGGCCAGTTGCAGCGCGTCGGCATTGCCCGCGCGTTGTACCAGCGCCCTGACGTCTTGCTGGCCGACGAGCCGGTGTCGGCCATGGACCCGGTGCTCGCTGACCACAGCCTGGCGCTGCTCAACCGCCACGCCCAGGCCAACGGCGTAACGCTGGTGGCCAGCCTGCATGCGGTGGAGCTGGCGCTGGCGCATTTCCCCCGGGTGGTGGGTATCCGCGATGGCCAGGTGGCGTTCGACTGCCCGGCCCAGGCGGTGACCGAGAGCCTGCTCGACGCGCTGTACGCCAACGAGCAGTTGGGCTCGCCGCCCACGCCGGGGCCGACCCTGACGGTACAGATTCCGCGATGCTGAAGGCCGACGCCCGCGACCCGGCGGCTTGGCCCCGGCTGTTGCTGACCCTGCTCGCCCTGGCCGCGCTGTGGCCGGGCTTGCGCCTGAGCGAGCTCAACCCGGGTGTGCTGCTGCAGGCCGAAAACCGCCAACAGATGGCCAGCTTCGCCAGCGGGTTCTGGCCGCCGGCCCATGATGCCGATTTCCTCTCGCTGCTGTTCGAGGCGACCTTGCAAACCCTGGCCGTGGCTACGGCCGGCATGGCCCTGGCCTTACTGCTGGCGGTGCCGACCAGTTTGCTGGCCAGCCGTGCACTGTCGCTGCGTGCGGCCTCCCGCGGCGGGCGCCCGGGGCTGTGGTCGCGGCTGCTGCGCCTGCCGGTGCGCGGGCTGCTGGTATTCCTGCGCAGCGTGCCCGAGATCGTCTGGGCGTTGCTGTTCGTCCGCGCCGTGGGGCTGGGGCCGACCGCCGGGGTGCTGGCCATCGCCATCACCTATGCCGGCATGCTGGGCAAGGTCTATGCGGAAATCTTCGAATCGGTGGACCAACGCCCAGCCCATGCTTTGTTGCAGGCGGGTAGCGGGCGGCTTACGGCATTCTTCTACGGCATTCTGCCGGGTGCGGCGGCGGAGGTGGTGTCCTATACCGTCTACCGCTGGGAATGTGCCGTGCGCGCCTCGGTGGTGATGGGCTTCGTCGGTGCCGGTGGGCTGGGGCAGCAGATCGACCTGTCGATGCGCATGTTCGCCGGGGCCGAGGTGGCGAGCATGCTGCTGGCATTCCTGGTGCTGGTGATGCTGGCCGACGTGCTCAGCCGCGTGCTGCGGGGGAGGCTGGCATGAACCGGATGATCAACCTGCTGGTAGTCATCGCGATTCTCGCCGCCGTGGTGGCGTCGTTCGGCTACCTCGAGCTGGACATGGCGTCGGTGGTCGGCAACGGCGGGCTGGCGCAGATGGGCGAATATGCACACCGCTTCCTGAGCCCGGACCTGTCCGCCGAGCACCTGCGGGCCGTAGGCAAGGGCGCGTTGGAGACCCTGGCCATGTCTGGCCTGGGTACGCTGCTGGCAATGGTGCTCGGTCTGTTACTGGCGTTGCCGGCCGCTGGCCGCTTCGGCTGGCCGCTGCAGGGCGCTGCGCGGCTGCTGCTCAACGCCTTGCGTGCAATCCCTGAGCTGGTCTGGGCCGCCCTGACCGTACTCGCCGCAGGCCTGGGCCCCAACGCCGGTACCCTGGCCCTGGCCCTGCATACCGCAGGCGTATTGGGCCGGCTGTTCGCCGAGGCCCTGGAAAACGCGCCCGCCGAGCCTGCCGCCGCCATCCGCCTGCAAGGTGGCAGCCAGGCTGCGGCGTTCTGCTTCGGCACCTTGCCCAACCTCTGGCCGCAACTGCTTGCCTACAGCCTGTACCGCTGGGAGAACAACATCCGCATGGCCAGCGTGCTGGGCTTCGTCGGTGCCGGCGGATTGGGGCAGATGCTCTACACCACCCTGAGCCTGTTCCAGGAAGCCCAGGCCAGCACCGTGATCATCGGCATGCTGGTGCTGGTGCTGCTGGTGGATGCCTTCAGCGACGTGCTGCGCCAGCGGTACGTGCGCGCCTGAGCCATCCCCGGGGCTGCCTTGCGGCCCCACATGGATTTCGTAAGTCTTGAGAGCGGCACGATCTCGGTGGGAGCTAGCGACAGCCTGCGATGGGCTGCAAAGCAGCCCCAAGCCTTCAAACGCGGGAGCCCGTCCAGACTCAAGGGGCCGCTTTGCGGCCCATCGCAGGCTGTCGCCAGCTCCTACCAAGCAAGCGGAGCCTGGGCCGTATTTGCTGCATGGTTGAGAAGTATGTATTGAACCAACCGAAGGCAATTTGAGCGTGTCCAGCCCCATACAATCTCCCACAGATATGGCGCTGGTCTCGAGGGCGGCAGTGCCCCTGTGGGGGCGGGCTTGCCCCGCGATCGAGCGTAGCACCCGTTATCTGATGTCTCTCGAACAGCGACGATAAAGCTCACCCAATCGTGGAACCGCACTGACTATCTCATCGCTGGAGCGCTTGTCAGAGTGAACCGCTTCCAAATCTTGTTGGGCTGTATCCACTGGGATACGATCCTCCTGCTGGCAGGTGGGGACAAGTCCTCTCAGGCCTCCGATATCCTCAAAGCCAGGCAGCTCGCGAAGGAGATGAAATGAAAGAGAAGCTGATCCCTTTTGGCATGGCTACATTGCTGGACAGCGATGAGGCCATCAGTGAATACCTGAGCCAGGTGCTGGCCGATGGTGACAGCGATGAGATCATTCGTGCACTCGGGCATATCGCCAGGGCGCGGGGAATGTCCAAGATCGCAGCAGACAGCGGCCTGGGGCGTGAAAGCCTTTACAAGGCGCTAACGCCAGGTGCTAAGCCGCGCTTCGATACCGTTCTGAGGGTCGTTCGTGCGTTGGGAATCGACCTTTTGGCACGACCCCATTTCGTATCGCGCTGACGTAGGTGCTCATATGAGCGTTTGACTCATCTGTACCAGCGCGACCCGGCTGCCGTCCGGTGCCTGCCGTTCCTCGATACCAAACGGCACGAACCCCAGCTGTGGATAAAGCAGCAGCCCCGCCGTGTTGTGGTTGAAGCACGACACCCACACCTCGCTCGCGGCGAACTGTTCACGGGCCAAGTCGATCATGCACTGCACCAGGTAACGTGCTACGCCACGGCCACGGGCGGCCGGAGCGACCACCACGTTGCCCAATGCACATACGCCACCGTGCTCGGCCTTGTAGAAATTGGCGAAGCCCAGCACCACGCCATCCCCTTCGATCACCGTCGACCCGCTGCGCTGGGCGATGGCATCGCTCAGTTGGTCCGGCGTGAGCGGGTAGGTGGCCTTGGGGAACATATAGAACAACTCATCCGCACCTTGCGGGAAACAGCAGATGGCGGCGATATCATCGTGGCGCACGGGGCGGTGTGTCAGCTTCATGGGGTATGCCTTGGATCAGTGGGGCTCACTTCAAGGATACATCGTTGAACTTGAGTGCCTGTGTGCCGTTATCCCGTGTTGAGAAGATCAGCTTGATCGAAGGCGAATGCTCGACCTTTCTATCGGTTTCCTGAAAGACGAGGCTCACTGTCGTGGGTACGTTACGCAACAGTTGGAAGTTGCTCCAATAACTTTGCTGTTGCTGACCGACCCGCAACTCCTTGATCTGGATCGGGGCGCCTGCCTCGTCGAAGAACCTGCTGGCATTCTCGAACCTGAACTCACGGTCCATATCCAGGTTGGTCAGGGTGAACGTGCAGTTGGGGAAACGGCCAATGCTTTCGCAACCGACCAGCTCGATACGAACGCTATCCACAACCTCCATGCGCTTGCCCAGCAGGTTATTGCCATCGTTTTCGATGACCATCGACTGCACCTTGGCGAACTCGAACGACGGTTTTGCGTATTCGGTCCCGAGAATGAAAAAGGCGAAGGATAGACCGGCGATCAGAAAGGTCATCACTGTGCCATGGATCATCTTGGGCAGGTTGCGGATCTGCCAGCAAACCGATAGTGCGCCCAATACCGTGAACACGCTTACCAGCAGCACGATATTGCGCCAATTGATGAAGCCGAAGCCAAACACACTAGGGTCGGGCACCAGGTATGTAATGATCGCCCACATGCCGCCGAGGACGACGCCAAGGCCTGTCATGATCTTGGCGACCAGCGAGGTGATCTGATTGCTGCGGGTGGAAAGCTCAGGGGCTTGCGCTTGGGTCATTCGAACTCCATTTCGTGCATCGTGGCAGGATGGGTGATTTCAAAATGACATTATCCGGTTGGTTGAAGCGCCGGTAAAGCTGCTGCGATGGCAGATGCCACGCCAGTCTGGTAGGAGCGGGCTTGCCCCGCGAACAAGGGCGAAGCCCTTGCCATGCCGGCGCGTTTCCAGGCCCGGCCGATCGCGGGACAAGCCCGCTCCTACAGGGTTTCCCGGATCAAATGGCTATGCATCGTTCTATGAGAGAGCGGGCTATTCAGCGATGGGCCGTCCATGTCATCCATGATCGCCTTGGCCATATCGCTGAGAGGTGCGCCGCCCAGCGGTCATTCATTCGGGGAGGGAGGAGATACCAGATTGAAAGCTGGCGATGTTTTGTTCAAGTCGTGGCTGGCCCATTCCACGTAGCGGACAATGCGCTGGTTGTGATGGTGAATGTCATTGAGCATAAGCTTGAAAAGTAGAATGACAACAATGGCCAGCGCAGTGAGGAAAACGAATAGCAAGCCACTCCCGTATTGCCACCATTCATTGTTCTTCAATGCTTCGACTGTCAAGGTCGTCAGCAACGTTATGAGGCCCAGCAAAAGTATGCTTTGTGAAAGATTAAGGCTCTTTGCGGGAGGAGACGATATCTTTCCAAAATCGGCGAGGCGGGCGGCCTGTTCTGGTGTTACGCCGTTCTTTTTCAGGATATGCAGGAATAGTGCGTAGCGTAGCAAGTATTCGCGCTTCGATAGCGAGTGGTGGGCAATGGCATGCTTTCGGTACAGGTCTCGATAGTAGGACATGGCCAGATACTCTCGGGAAAAAATCAGCGCGACCATGCTCAAGCCCGTGCTGATGAGAATTACAGGCGGGGCCAGTGGTTGTTCATAGTGGAAAGGAGCGACTGCCATAATGGCGAGCAGCATGGTTACGCAAAGCCAGAAGGGGACAGTGTCTCGACAAAATGGTTTATTTCTCAGTGCTTTTTCATATCGGGGTCGGCTTGCTCGATAAGCCTTTAGGATTTCATTCCATTCTTCGAACATAGGTGACTCCTGCTCTATGCGGTTCGATACCTTGAAGAAAGCCGGGCGTTCAGTCGACTCACCTAGGCATGTGAAAAAGTCTCCTGCACCGCGGCCTTGACGCTCATAGATGTCTGCAACCCATCAAGATTCTTGAGCAGGAGAATATGTTTAACGTCTTCTGTTGAATCGATGGGGGAATTGTTGCGGGATGAGTTCAGCGAATCCCTGTTGGTCCTGTGGGTGTGCGCTGGCGCTAAACCGCCACATATCCATGGTGGCGGTTCGGTCATATCCCGCGGGAGAGGTGTCGCCTATCTGAGGCCAGCTTTCGCGCGGCTTTAGGGCTGGGCCTTCTACCTTGAACGCGGGATAAGCCCGCTGCCGCTGGGCTCCGCGAATCAAATGGCTATGCCGCGTTCTATATTGACCTGCAGCTTATGACACCCTTTTTCCAATCCATCTCTATAGCTCATTGATTTACAGAGATGGACAAAACAAAAGAGGGTCAGAACCAGGGAACTGTTGCGTGAGCACTCAATCCATACCCGCCAAAGCTCCCAGCTTGTGCTTCATCGAGCAATGGTCCATGTCGGATGAACAGTCTGAATACCTGCCCGCTACTTTGACTACGTAACTGTGCGAAAGGCAGGTCACATCGTTCCCCCCTGCTGTCAGGAATCCGCTGGCGCGCTTCTTCCTCGCTGATGCCATGTCGCTTGATTAGCCGTCGCCGCAGGCGTTCGGGGTTGCTATCAACCTGGACCCGGCTGACTTGGCGATAGCGAGCAGTGGAGGGTACTGGTTCGGGCCCTAGTATGCGCAGATGATCATACATGCCACTCAACCAGTTGAGCGCCTGTAGATTGACCAGCGCTTCACGGCTGCTATGTAGACGTAGACAGCCACCGAGGCTAGGCGGCTGCTGGCTAACCTCGGGGAAGCTCACACCGATATCGTCTCGCCGCAAGTCATGCAGCGCACGATGAAGCTTAGCCAGCAACGCATTCATCAGCATTGGTTGAGGGAATTCTGGGTCCGTCAGCAATTTAAGTTCAAGGTAGTGGTCCATGCTTCAGCCTGCCTCGCCAAAGACGCCACCACGAATCAGGGTAGCGATCACGAAATGTTGTTGCTCCAGAGGCGGGACTTTGTCTTTCAGTACCCAGGCATCAAGCAGCGAATAGAAGTCATCTTTGGCCTTATTGCGCGGCTGACGGTAAGCCTTGCCTTGGGTAGTGACCGAGCCATAGGGTTCGATCGCGATCGGGCCGTTGGTGTCGGCCTCTTCGTACCAGGTATCGATACTACGCAAGGCGTTACCCACTTTTTGCGAGTGCAGGCCGGCGATGCTATCAATCTGATACAGCGTGCGGCTCTTGCTGCCGCGTTCACGCTCCAGAATCAACTCCTGGGATGGGAAGACCTCTTGGCCATTACCCAGGCGTGCATAGGCGGTGACACGCAGAAGCACATGTTGCTCACCCAGTAGGCCGTTGGCGATTACGTCGGCCAGTTGTCGCAATGCTGTGGCATTGTCGCCATGGCTGTCGAAGTGTCGCAGCGACAAGCTGAAGGCATCGAAGGTCCATGCAGCGCTGGCCTGGCCATCAACCAGTTGTTCCACCTGTACTTCGACCTGTTCGGCACCAATACGATTGCGCCACAGGAAGCGAGCGTTCGCCAGGTTGTAGGCATAGCGGTAGGCCAATTCGGTGAAACTATTTCGTTCGACATAATCCTTGACCGTGGCCAGCAACTTCTTGCGGTAGGCCGCATCGTTGCATGCCGAAGGCTGGCCAGTGTTGCCCAGTACCCGAAGGGTGAAGGTGACACGCAGGGTATCGGTGTCGTGAGGCAGGGCCGCCACGTCGATGGTTTGCAAGTTAGGCTTCTGGACTTCGGCGTCAAGATTGGCGTTATCCGAGCCTTTGCTTTTCAGGCGATTAGAGATAGTGCCACGCACGGACTTCTCGCGCACGCAGATGGCAGACCACTCGTTGCGCTCCTGCCAGTTGCCTGCATGGAAAAGCGCATCCGAAGGGTCGAGCTTGCGCTCGAACGCCAGGACGGAAGCGGTTTTCAGGTTTTCGGTAGTCATTGGCAAATCCCTCTGTAATGAAATGGTGGCGTTCAGTCGAAGCTGTAGTCCGGCTCGGGCTCATAGTCGTTGTGGCAGCGGTAGAGGCCTTGCTCGGGGTCGCAGGTTGGGTACCAGAGCAACTGTTGGATTGAGTCCAAGTGGTGCGGGCTGATCCACTGGCCGATGCCATACACGCTTTCCACCCAGCGCATGGGTATTTTGTCATCGCGGCTATAGGGGACCGAACCGGCAGGCTGGAGATCGGTCAGCGCGGTATAGCCGAGAGGGAGAGGGACGATCCAGCCGAGGCCCTGGCGGTCGTTGTGCCACTCGATCTTGCCGGTTTCGCTGGTTTTGGCATACCAGTTGATACGCGAGAGCGACAGCCAGGCATCCAGTGAGCTGACATCAGGACATCGTTCGCGCAGATCTGCATGGCGTTGTTGCAACAGGTCCGTTCGCTCGACCAGGGTAAAGCCGGGCAACCAGTTGGGCACCGCCGAGGCGAATACGTCCAAACGGTCATCCTCATTGCCTGTCAGGGAAAGGAAATAGGGAGCATGTCGATCACTTTGATGCTGCGGAGGTATCAGGCTACCACCAGCGATACGCATGGATTGCAGCAACTCAAGCAGTTGTCGGGCCAGTTGCGAGGTCTGGTGCTGGTCGTCCAGTACATCGCCTTTGGCGGCCAGCAGCAATGTCAAGTCCAGGTGTATTCGACCTTCCTCGACGATGGCTGAGGGCTTACCCTCCTTGTTGTTGGGATGACGAGCGAGGCGCAAGGTTTTCAGGTAACGATCGGACGAGACCTGTTCTTCGTGTCGGTGTACCACCACACCTACGGCAGGAAAGCGAAGATCGATACCAGCTGCCTGGGCTTTGCGCTCCAGCGCCCACATGAGGCCAATAAACGCTGTCATGGCGGGAAACCCATGCGTGAGTGGGCTGGAGATGGCGTTAGCGTTCTGCACCCGCAGATGCGGTAGGACCAATACTGCATCAAGGTCAGGGCAGTTAGCCATGTTGCACCTCCTGGCTCCGGTGGGCGCTGAAATGTCGGGTGTGTTCCAAGGCTTTTTTTGCCCAATGGATATGTTCGGCATCGCCGACGGCGAAGCCGCGTTGAATCAGTAAGTTGTTCAGCCAGGCGGCGAAGCGCTTGGCGACACCGTCTGCCCACTCCTGACGTGCGGCGGCGGCCTGAAAGGCAAGGTCTTCTGCCTCGTGCCCCTCGCGAATGGCCAATTCAACGCGGCCCGGGTCCAGCCAGACTTGTTGGTCGAGAGGGAGCTGGCATTTCGGGCTGCGTGTCCAGCCGGCCTGGACTTGACTGCGAATGTTTAGCCCGAACGCGGTCAGGGCGCGTCCCAGCGCACGTTCGATTCGTATTCGTCGTTGTCGGTTGGGGAGCGTGGAGGGGAGGTCTTGTTGCAGGTAATGACACAAGGCATTGATCTGGTTTTGCACCCCTTCGAATCGCTGGAAGCGCTGGAATACCGAGTCTCGACCGTAGAGTGGCTTGGGGAGGGTGGACTGCCAACGTGGTGGAAGCGATGCTAGCAGGTAGTTCACGCCACCGCGTTCGCTATTGAGCTGGCTGATATTTTGCGGTTTGGTGCCGCCCAGTTTACGTGCCACCAGTTCACGGTAGTCACGATAGATTTCTTCATGCATCTTTCCATCGTGCCTTGCCTGCCTGGCTGCCTTGTTGCGCTCACCGAATCGAGCATCATTGATTTCCTCATGGACGGCATGGACCAGGCTGCTAGGGAACAGCGGTTGTAGAAGATGAAAATGGTCGTCACAGGTGGGATTGCCGTCGACACACCAATACAGTTGTTTGGCCTTTTCATGCGAAGCCAATGGCATGCTCTGGCGAACTAGGCCTTTGAACGCGTTGGCCCATTCCGCCGCTCGCCCGGCGTCCTGGTCCAGGGCCATGAGAAGGTCCGCGTCGTCATCTTGCAACCAGCTCAGCAACGAGC
The DNA here is from genome assembly GCF_056856075.1 of Pseudomonas sp. FA-1. Classification (NCBI taxonomy): domain Bacteria; kingdom Pseudomonadati; phylum Pseudomonadota; class Gammaproteobacteria; order Pseudomonadales; family Pseudomonadaceae; genus Pseudomonas; species Pseudomonas sp. FA-1. The sequence goes on along the minus strand of NZ_JBWXTH010000002.1, from coordinate 439,013 downwards.
GACCTTCGACTTCCAGCTTGAGGAACTTGTAGACATCTAGTGCGGCGGCATTGCCAACGATGTCCATGGCAAAGTGTTCGCCTAGCGTGTGGCTGCCGACAAGGTTGTGAGGGGTAAGGGTATTGGGCTCTACGAACAGGCTGCTGCCCCGAGCATCCGGGTGCGTAGCCTTGAGCACGTGGGTAACGGCCTGGATTTGTGTGACACGGCGGGCGGCGTCGGCCAGCCAGGTTGAATAATCGTATTTGGCAGCAGTGACGGGGTCCTCCTTGCCGTTGAGCTTGGTATCGCGGCGTTCGGTGATGAATTGAGATATCGCCGTCTGGAATAGTTGCTGTCGGGTGAGTTTGTCGTCCATGGGAATACTCAAGTAGCTCTGCGATAGTAAGATCCCTACGGCAACTGCCGCAGGGATCTGAAGGTAAGGGTAAGTGGGCTTACGCCCTATAAACTCTTCTGAGTGTGTGCTTACCAGACACGTTTCCTCCTTGGCACGGGGTGCCTTGGGCCGAGCGTTGGCCTGCAATGGTGGCTTTCAAGGAGGCTGTGTCAGCAGCCTTCGCGAGTTAAATGCTAGACGAGCAAAATTTTTTTGCCATTGTTTTCTTATTTGTATAACGTCTACCCATCTGCTGCAAAGCAGCTCAGAAAATTGTGTACTTGTTTGTTACTTAACTACCGAATAGGTAGTACTCCAGTAAGGGCAGCTTTTAAGCTGCCCTTACTTCTGGGCAAACCCTAAAACCGGGTGATATCGCCATCCTTCTTCGATATCAGGCACGCTGACCGGTGTAAAACGCCGTGCAACCTCCTCTAAGGGGAGTGCCTGTGTCGTTGCCAAATCCTCCAGTAAGAACATCAGATCGGCCTGTCCCCATGGTGCAATGCCGTTGCCGAGGTTGCTCTCCAGATCGACCAGTTCCAACAGCTTATGGCTTGGCAGGTAATTGGGAGGCTTGCGCTTGTCTGGTTGATGTAGACGATGCAGGACCAAACGCTCTTCATCCTCATCAGGCAGAAAAAACAACTCCACCTGTGATTGGGCCTGTTTGCGAAATGGCTGATGCTGCGGCAAGGCCCAGGTCAGTGCGGCTTGTGGATATTGCCAAACGCAGGCGGCATTCAAATCCCCGCCAGTGCTTGGCAACATCTGCGCGACCATCCGGGCATGTTCCAGGTCCACCAAGTTCTGTTTGGGATTCTGCTCGGACGTTGGCCTGGGCTGGATACGGGGTCGTGCACTGAAGGGTAGATAGTCCTCTCGATGCAGAAGGTTTTCGAGCCGGTGGTTGTTCAGGCGCAAGCCATGCTGGGGTTCCTTGCGATTGATCTCGAACCCGGGATGGATGAAGGCTGGTCCGCTTTGATCGTCTTTGCTCAGCATGTTCTCGAAGTGCCGCACATTGGTATCGAACACCAACAAATTTGGCGTTTTGCAAGGTATTCGACGGTGTCGCTGTACGCGCCCCGCCAGTTGGATCAGTGATCGCATTGACGAAGGCTCGACGATGGCCCAGTCGTAGTCGTGATCGCGTCCTACCTCGGTAACAGGGGAGCCCAGTACCACGAACAGATGGTCTTGCTCCGTATGGGTATCCAGTGCTTCTTGGATTTCCGGCAGAACGTAGATGGCCTCTGGTTGCTTTCGGTTGAGGCATCGATCCAGCCGTGCTTCGATGGCCGAGCGCAGGATCAATGGGAAGCGAGAATGGTAGACGCATAGATGAATGCGTTGGCCGACGGTCGCACCTTGTTTAAACAACGCCAGGGCCACTTCGAACAGAGGTTCGATGTTGGCCATGCGCACCAATCCGAAGCTGACCCGCTTGCCACTGCGTGGGCAAACTTGGAAGTGTTGCTCGTGAGCGTGCTGCATGGCCAAAAGGGCCTGATAGGCAAAATCCTCTCGGACATGAGCCTTCGAGGTTGGACGCAACTTCCATGGCCATAGCGCCATTTGACGGACCGGTTGCTCACAGGCCTTGACTAGAACCTGCACGCGCTTTGTCACGAAGTGTCCATGATGCTTGCTAAAGATCTCGGCGTCTGGGCAATCATGGGTAACGGCATTGAACTCATCGACCCATAGGCAAGGGATATCAACGTCCGGCAGCGATGAGTGAACGGGCTCACCCCGGTTACGTCTGTACTGCTGACGGCCGGCACGGTAGGCATGGAACATGCCTTCCAACAGCGCTGGCGGCAAGGTGGCCGAGGACAGCAGAATACGGCTGCCGAGCATGCCGGCCCAGTACACCAAGCGCGTCAGGGCGGGCAAATCATCCAGATCGAAATCGTCCAGTTCGTCCAACACTAGGTCGCCGCTCATCAACCTCAGCATCGGTGCGATCTGTCGGCCGGCGCGTTGCGCCTCGGTGGCCGGTGTCAGGTGGTCGATAGTGCACACCAGCATCGGGGCGGCGAGCATTGAGCGGATTCTGTCATCGGTCATGGCCTTGTCCAGCAAGGGATGCCCTTCGGTTTGCCCTTCGTAGAACACGTGGCTGTCTTCGTCGAGAAGGTTCTGGATCGAGGCGGAGCCCAGTGCTTCATACTTGGCTTCGTGGTAGGCCTGAAGCACTCCACCTGCAGCTCCTCCCACCTGTATCGCCAACTCATTGTCATTCAGGTGCAAGTCGTTGCGATAGCTCTCGCCAGTTTGACGGGTCAGGGTGCGCAGGCCGAGGGCGAAGCTACAGCGCAGACCCTGTTGAGGATCAGCCAGGGCGTTCATGATGCGTGCGTTGGCCAGTGTCTTGCCGCAGCCGGTGGAGGCCATGTTGATGATGAAACCGCCACGCGTTGTAGCAGCTTCGCGCAGGTTACCAGCCATATCGGCAGCTTTGTCCTGCCAACGGAAGTACTCATCGGCGCTACGCTTGCGTAGCCCTTTATGTTGGACCAGGCGTGGCAGGTAGCGTTCGAAGCGGGGCAGGCCGTGAACGATGGTTGCGCAAGCCTGGGCCACACCGAGCAGATGCTCGTCCAAAGGTTGTTTGGGCCTTCCTTGCGCATCCAGATTGGCGAGCAATGGGCATTTGCCATCTCCCTTGACGCGTTGTGGCGACTCCGCGCTGAGGCTGGAGTAATGATGATCGCCGAGCATGAGGCTGAGACGGGCCAAGTGCATGATGTAGGGGTTGGCCAACCAGTCGCCCTTGCCGGCTTTACTGTTCAGGGCCAAAAGGCGGGTGGCCACTTTGGCTGCCTGGGCGCGCCAGCTTGGCTGGGTGACTGGCAAGCCGTGTTCGAAGTGCCAATAGTCCAGGGCATGTTCTGAGCTATCGGAGTCCAGGCTTTCGTTCCATAGATGGCTGACGCGCTCCAGTAGATTATCCAGATGCCTGCGGTTCAGGTTGTTCGTTGGGGCACCGAACCCTGCGTTACGCTTTGGTCGAGTATCCTCCGCGGTAGGCAGTACCGGTAACCGGTGATGGCTGACCACCAGCCAGCCGATAGCTGCGGCAAGCGGTGGCAATTTGGCGAAGGGCAATGGTGAGGCCAGGTCCAGGCCATCGCGGAAGAGTCGACCAGGCGCCAGCCAACTTGCATCGTCCGTTACGCTTGGTGTGGCCAGGCGGCTGAGCCATGTTGCGTCATCGTCATTCCCCACGAAAGCTTGGAACAGGCGCAAAGAGATCCATTCATGGCGATAGAGGTTCTTGCTAGGTGGCACACCAGGTTTCAGTCGCGCCTGGAACGATGCGCAGGCTTTGCCCAGATCGTGCAGCAGTGCCGCCATCCGCGCCAGGAGCTGGATGTCCTCGGCTGTGTGCCAATCGTTTTCATCCTCATGGCGAAGGATGTTGCGACGGGTGCTTTGCGTGGGAACAGCTCCCATCGTATTGAAACGGCGGGCGTCACCAACGACCCAGAGCAGCTCACTATGGTCTAGTCCCCGTATCCAATGACAGGCCACTGCCGTGTTGCGGCGGGCGGTCTTCTTCAACAAGCGACGTAAAGTTTCCAGCCCTGCTTGGGTAATGGGTGTCTGCCACGTTCGATCACCGCGGCGTTCGGCGAATTGGTCGAGGATACGACGAGTTTCGGTAAGCGCTCGTTTGTCACATTGGGAGATCAGCAGAATGTTCAAGCCAGCGGTGCCCCTAATTGTTGGGCGACCGATTTGAGGCTATCGATCATGAAATCCAGCGCTTCGTTGCGGGTCAGATTTTCGATGCAGGCTTGTCGAAAAGCGTGTTCATCGTCGCCGCGCATTGCCGAGAGGAAGGCTTGCGGAAGGATCAGCCCATCTTTCACCAAGTCCGCGACATCGAACACCAATCCACCACGACGGGTCTTCCCATGCAGAACAGCTAGACCATGGGGGAGGCCAAGCACCCAGGTGGCTGTGGCTCCGAGACCATAGGCAAGGTAATTGCCATGATCGAGGAACCGGTTGGCAGGGTCCGAGCCGCTGCCGCGTTTAGCACGCGTGAAGTTGCCATAACGGGTGGCAGTCGCAGCGAGCCTGAACAGATGTTTGGTCAGGCGGGCCTCTTCCGTCAGTAGCTCTTCATGATTCCTAGCCTGTTCAATACGTAACAAAGAATGTTCGATCAGATTGCTCAAAGTGTGTGTTTCAACCTTGAAGCCCATCTTGTCGAACGACCGTTTGCTCTGCCACTGCAAGCGTAGGTAGTCAAGGCGTACCCGTTGGAAGATCCTGGCAGCTTCCAGGCGCTTCTCGTTATCGAACCAGAAGGACACCCAGCGTTGCAGGTATTCGGTGGGGCGGTATTCGCTTTGTGGCGAAAACCAGGCGATGTCGATATCTATCTCATTGGCGCTGAACAAGGGGGTTGCGCCACTGCCACAGAACCCGACCAGGACTCCTGCCCGGGCTAATTCCCGCATGGCTGCCTGGGTTATAGAGGTTCCTGTACCTAGCAGCACGGTGGTGGTGTTGGCAATGGGGATATTCCAATACAACGACTGCTTGCCCGCGTCGGTGACATACTCAACCCGACCGCCTTTTACCAGCACCCTGCAGTGCTGCAGGTAATAGATGTTGGCTCGCTTGGAGTGGAGGATGCTCTTGAGGTCGGACGAGGTGATGCCTTCCATGGTGGCGTTAGATCCGTCAGCAGGGGAGATGGTCGTTATATACGAATGAGCTAGGGAATGCCGCTGGTTTTGTGTTGCTGGAGGCGTCGATAACGGAGCGGTGATGGAGGTGCTTGGAGGGGACCCTTTTTTGCTCTTTCGGATTCCGGTCTATATAAATCAAAGGCTTACGAGGATTGTTTGAAAAAGGGCTTCTTGAGGGGTGGAAGGTATTTCTGTTAATGGGTCAATGGGTTAACGTGTTTGGGCTCTAGTTCACTGCCGTATAGGCAGCTCAGAAAGCCACGATGATTGCCGCGTCCTTGTCATCGACGTTCACTGCCGTATAGGCAGCTCAGAAAACCATCGTGATATCCAACCTGAGCGCCGCCGAGTTCACTGCCGTATAGGCAGCTCAGAAATCAACCGGGCCAGAGCCCGGCAGAAGCATCGTGTTCACTGCCGTATAGGCAGCTCAGAAAAAGGTCAGCAAGTCGAAGACGGCTGTCGAGAAGTTCACTGCCGTATAGGCAGCTCAGAAATATGGCCTGCCGCACAAGCCCTTCATCACGCAGTTCACTGCCGTATAGGCAGCTCAGAAAAGCTGGATGTGCCAGAGGCGATAGAGCGCCTGGTTCACTGCCGTATAGGCAGCTCAGAAATTCGCGGCAGGTAGGGCAACCTGCCTTTGCACGTTCACTGCCGTATAGGCAGCTCAGAAATGATTGCGGACATTGCCCACCGCTGTGCTGACGTTCACTGCCGTATAGGCAGCTCAGAAAAACGAGGCGATGCGCCAAATGGTCACCTTCGGGTTCACTGCCGTATAGGCAGCTCAGAAAAGGAACAGACTGGCCCGGTGCCCTGCTCCCCATGTTCACTGCCGTATAGGCAGCTCAGAAAAGGCCCATCCAGTTCCAATCGAAGTCCCCGATGTTCACTGCCGTATAGGCAGCTCAGAAATGCACACGGATGACCAGGTGGGGTTCACGCAAGTTCACTGCCGTATAGGCAGCTCAGAAAGAGCGGGTCGAGGACGTGCTGGCCATGGTCACGTTCACTGCCGTATAGGCAGCTCAGAAAACTCGTCGTCGACCATTTGCGAGTCCCACCCGGTTCACTGCCGTATAGGCAGCTCAGAAACGGTGGCCTGGGCGATTCCTTCGTTGCTGCAGGTTCACTGCCGTATAGGCAGCTCAGAAAATACGCCATCACTAAGCAGACGACGGTTATGAGTTCACTGCCGTATAGGCAGCTCAGAAAACTTTCGTGAGCGCATGGTTACCCCCTATGTCGTTCACTGCCGTATAGGCAGCTCAGAAAAATCGAACAATTGTCGATGTGTTCGCCAGTACGTTCACTGCCGTATAGGCAGCTCAGAAATGAGGAGATGAGCCTGGACGAATGGAACATGGGTTCACTGCCGTATAGGCAGCTCAGAAAGATACGAGGATTACGACACGGCGTCTTCGCAGGTTCACTGCCGTATAGGCAGCTCAGAAATGAGCGCTGATCTCCAGCTGGGCGATAGCTGCGTTCACTGCCGTATAGGCAGCTCAGAAAAGAAACAGGGCGCCAAGCAAGCCCTGGTGGTGGTTCACTGCCGTATAGGCAGCTCAGAAAACGGACGAAGCGGCGATGGCGTATGCCGGCGAGTTCACTGCCGTATAGGCAGCTCAGAAAACGCCGTCAATGGTCTGAAGGCCTGTCAACGCGTTCACTGCCGTATAGGAAGCTCAGAAAAGCGGTTTGCAGGCCGCCCTGGACAGCAAGCTGTTCAATGCCGTATAGGCAGCTCAGAAATCCCGGACCAGGGGAGGGTGAGCGTCACGACCCTTCACTGCCGTACAGGCAGCTCAGAAAGTGGCGTCATCCAGCACAAAGACGCCGTGCAGTTCACCGCCGTAATAGGCAACTATGAGGATGTCGCAGCTGGGTCCAATGCGGGCGTCGTGAAAGGCCTGCAAGCAGTCTCAGTGCTAGCATGTCAGCCCAATACGGATGAGCCTCAGAATCCCAGGCATAAAAAAACCGACCATAAGGTCGGTTTCTTTCGGATCTTGGTGCCCCGAGGGAGACTCGAACTCCCACTCCTTTCGAAAACGGATTTTGAATCCGCCGCGTCTACCAATTCCGCCATCAGGGCTTGTGGGGGCGCAGTATAGAGAGCCTCCGTGGGTCGGTCAATCGGGTTTCATGGTCAATTTTCGCTCTTTGGGCTAAACTTTCCGGCCCTGTCGAACCGAACACCATCATGCGCGTCGCCGATTTTTCCTTCGAACTCCCCGATTCCCTGATCGCCCGCCACCCCCTGGCCGAGCGCCATGGCAGCCGTCTGCTGGTCCTCGATGGGCCGAGCGGTGAGCTGGCGCACCGCCAGTTCACCGACCTGCTCGACTACCTGCGCCCCGGTGATCTGATGGTATTCAACAATACCCGGGTGATTCCGGCGCGGCTGTTTGGTCAGAAGGCCTCCGGCGGCAAGCTGGAAGTATTGGTCGAGCGCGTGCTCGACACCTACCGGGTACTTGCCCATGTGCGCGCCAGCAAGGCGCCCAAGCCGGGCACGCAGATCCTCATCGACGGTGGCGGCGAAGCCGAGATGGTGGCGCGCCATGAGACCCTGTTCGAGCTGCGCTTCAGCGAAGAAGTGCTGCCGCTGCTCGAACGTGTCGGCCACATGCCGCTGCCGCCCTACATCGACCGCCCGGACGAAGGCGCCGACCGCGAGCGCTACCAGACCGTCTACGCCGAGCGCGCCGGTGCCGTGGCCGCGCCGACCGCCGGCCTGCACTTCGACGAAGCGCTGCTGGAGAAGATCGCGGCCAAGGGCGTCGAGCGGGCCTTCGTCACCCTGCACGTGGGCGCCGGTACCTTCCAGCCGGTGCGGGTCGACAAGATCGAAGACCACCACATGCATAAAGAATGGCTGGAGGTCAGCCAGGACGTGGTCGACGCCGTCCAGGCGTGCCGTGCCCGAGGGGGCCGGGTGATCGCGGTGGGCACCACCAGCGTGCGTTCGCTGGAAAGTGCCGCCCGTGACGGCCAGCTGAAGGCCTTCAGCGGCGACACCGACATCTTCATCTACCCGGGCCGGCCGTTCCATGTGGTCGATGCCCTGGTCACCAACTTCCACCTGCCGGAGTCCACGCTGCTGATGCTGGTCTCGGCCTTCGCTGGCTACCCCGAGACCATGGCTGCCTACGCGGCGGCGGTCGAGCAGGGGTACCGCTTCTTCAGTTACGGTGATGCCATGTTCATCACCCGCAATCCGGCGCCACGCGGCCCCGAGGATCAAGCATGAGTCGCACCTGTCGAATGTCGTTCGAACTGCTGGCCACCGACGGCAAGGCCCGTCGCGGCCGCCTGACCTTCCCCCGTGGCACGGTGGAAACCCCGGCGTTCATGCCAGTGGGTACCTACGGCACGGTCAAGGGCATGCTGCCTCGCGACATCGAGGCCATCGGCGCCGAGATCATCCTGGGCAACACCTTCCACCTGTGGCTGCGCCCAGGCACCGAGGTGATCAAGAAGCACGGCAGCCTGCATGATTTCATGCAGTGGAAGGGCCCGATCCTCACTGACTCCGGCGGCTTCCAGGTATTCAGCCTGGGCGCCATGCGCAAGATCAAGGAAGAGGGCGTGACCTTCGCCTCGCCGGTCGACGGTTCCAAGGTGTTCATGGGGCCGGAGGAGTCCATGCAGGTCCAGCGCGACCTGGGCTCGGACATCGTGATGATCTTCGACGAGTGCACGCCGTACCCGGCCGAGCACGACGTGGCGCGCGCCTCCATGGAGCTGTCGCTGCGCTGGGCCCAGCGCTCGAAGAACGCCCACGCCGACAACACCGCGGCGCTGTTCGGTATCGTCCAGGGCGGCATGTACCAGGACCTGCGCATGCGCTCGCTGGAAGCGCTGGAGAACATCGGCTTCGACGGCCTGGCCATCGGTGGCCTGTCGGTGGGCGAGCCCAAGCACGAAATGATCAAGGTGCTGGATTACCTGCCTGGCCAGATGCCCGCTGACAAACCTCGTTACCTTATGGGGGTAGGCAAACCCGAGGATCTTGTAGAGGGTGTGCGCCGCGGCGTCGACATGTTCGACTGCGTGATGCCGACGCGCAACGCGCGCAACGGCCATCTGTTCGTCGATACCGGGGTGATCAAGATCCGCAACGCGTTCCATCGCCATGATGATTCGCCGCTGGATCCGACCTGTGACTGCTACACCTGCACCAACTTCTCCCGCGCCTATCTCCATCACCTGGATAAATGTGGCGAAATGTTGAGCAGCATGCTGAATACCATCCACAACTTGCGCCATTACCAGCGCTTGATGGCCGGTTTACGCGAGGCTATTCAACAAGGTAAATTGGCCGCCTTTGTCGACGCCTTCTACGCCAAGCGCGGGCTGCCCGTGCCGCCCTTGGACTGACTGTTTGCACTTATAAACTTATAGCAACTGGAGTGCCCAATGAGCTTTCTGATTCCCGCCGCCTACGCGGATGCTGCTGCCCCTGCCGCCGGCCCAGCCGGTACCGGCTTCGAATGGATCTTCCTGGTCGGTTTCCTGGTCATCTTCTACCTGATGATCTGGCGCCCGCAGGCCAAGCGTGCCAAGGAGCAGAAGAACCTGCTGAGCAACTTGCAAAAGGGTGACGAAGTTGTCACCAACGGCGGCATCGCCGGCAAGATCGTCAAAGTAGCCGACGACTTCGTGGTTCTGGAAGTGTCCGACAACGTCGAGCTGAAGTTCCAGAAGGGCGCCGTGGCTGCGACCCTGCCAAAAGGTACGCTCAAGGCTATCTGAGTTACCGGTTTTCTTTTCCAGTCGGGGCGCGCAACGCGCCCCGCGTCTTGAACGGGCGGCGTGATGCTGAACAAATACCCTCTGTGGAAATACCTGCTGATCCTGGTGGTACTGGCGATCGGCTTTATTTATTCCGCTCCCAACCTCTACCCGGATGACCCGGCGGTGCAGATCAGCGGTGCGAGTTCCGCGCTGCACGTGAGCCAGGCCGACCTGGACCGCGCCACCAAGGCGCTGACCGATGCCGGTATCGCCGTCAAGGGCGGCAGCCTGGGCGAGAAGGGCAGTGCGCTGGTGCGCCTGACCAACCAGGAAGACCAGCTCCCGGCCAAGGACGTGGTGCGCAAGGCACTGGGCGATGATTACGTCGTGGCCCTGAACCTGGCCCAGACCACCCCGCAATGGCTGCGCAACCTGGGCGCAAGCCCGATGAAACTGGGCCTGGACCTGTCCGGTGGTGTGCACTTCCTGCTGGAAGTGGACATGGACAAGGCCATGAGCGCCCGCATGAAAGTCTACGAAGGCGAGGTCAAGACCTTGCTGCGCAAAGAGCGCGTCCGCTACCGCAGCCTGCCCCAGCAGGACGGCGGCATCATGCTGGGCTTCGCCGACGATGCCACCCGCGAGCAGGCACGCAGCCTGATCCGCAAGAATTTCAATGATTTCGACCTGACCACCACCGAGCGCAACGAGCTCGCCGTGCTGCGTCTGGCGCTGACCCCGGCGAAAGTGACCGAGATCCGCGAATACTCGATCAAGCAGAACCTGACCACCGTGCGCAACCGGGTCAACGAGCTGGGCGTGGCCGAGCCGCTGGTCCAGCGCCAGGGCGCCAACCGTATCGTGGTCGAGCTGCCAGGGGTGCAGGACACCGCCGAAGCCAAGCGTATCCTGGGCAAGACCGCCAACCTGGAGTTCCGCTTCGGGGCCGAGCCGGGCGCCTCCAAGGCTACCACCGAGGTCTTCGAGTTCCGCGAAGGCGGCCGTTCCGCCGCGGTCGAGCGTGGCCTGATCATTACCGGCGACCAGGTGACCGACGCCCAGGCCAGCTTCGACGAGCATGGCCGTCCGCAGGTCAACATCCGCCTCGACGGCCACGGTGGCGAGCTGATGAGCCGCGCCACCCGTAGCAACGTCGGCCGCAGCATGGCGGTGATCTTCATCGAGCAGAAGCCGATGACCCGCTACGAGAAGCAAGTGGTCGACGGCGTCGAGAAGGACGTGGCGATCCAGACCTTCAAGGAAGAGAAGAAGATCATCAGCCTGGCGACCATCCAGTCGCCGCTGGGTAGCCAGTTCCGCATCACCGGCCTGAACGGCCAGGGCGAGTCGTCCGAGCTTGCCTTGTTGCTGCGCGCCGGTGGCCTGGCCGCGCCGATGTACTTCGCCGAAGAACGCACCATTGGCCCGAGCCTGGGTGCCGACAACATCACCAAGGGTATCGATGCATCCCTGTGGGGCATGCTGTTCGTCTCGCTGTTCATCATTGCCATCTACCGCGCCTTCGGCGTGCTGGCCACCATCGCCCTGGCGGGCAACATGGTCCTGCTGCTGGCGCTGATGTCGCTGCTGGGCGCCACCCTGACCCTGCCGGGCATCGCCGGTATCGTGTTGACCATGGGTATGGCGGTGGACGCCAACGTACTGATCTTCTCGCGTATCCGCGAAGAGATCGCCGCCGGCATGTCGGTGCAGCGCGCCATCCACGAGGGCTTCAATCGCGCCTACTCGGCGATCGTCGATGCCAACCTGACCACCCTGCTGGTCGGCGGCATCCTGTTCGCCATGGGTACCGGCCCGGTCAAGGGCTTCGCGGTCACCATGTCCCTCGGGATTTTCACCTCGATGTTCACCGCCGTCATGGTGACCCGTGCACTGGTCAACCTGACCTGCGGCGGGCGTGACATCAAGAAGCTGTGGGTTTGAGGGAGCTGCGATGAAAACCATCAACTTCATGGGCGTGCGCAATGTCGCGTTCGCCATCACCGTGCTCCTCACCGTCCTGGCGCTGTTCAGCTGGTGGCACAAGGGCCTGAACTTCGGCCTGGATTTCACCGGCGGTACGCTCATCGAGCTGACCTACGAGCGCCCGGCCGACCTCAAGGCGGTGCGTGCCGAGCTGGTCCAGTCCGGCTTCGACGAGGCCGTGGTGCAGAGCTTCGGCGCCACCACCGACCTGCTGGTGCGCATGCCTGGCGACGACCCGCAACTGGGCAACCGCGTTGCCGCGGCGCTGCAGAAGGCCGGGGGCGACAACCCGGCCACGGTCAAGCGCGTCGAGTTCGTCGGCCCGCAGGTGGGTGAGGAACTGCGTGACCAGGGTGGCCTGGGCATGCTGCTGGCCCTGGGCGGCATCCTGGTCTACCTGGCCTTCCGCTTCCAGTGGAAGTTCGCCGTCGGCGCCATCGTTTCGCTGATCCACGACGTGGTGGTGACCCTGGGTATCCTGTCGTTCTTCCAGATCACCTTCGATCTGACGGTGTTGGCGGCGGTCCTGGCGATCATCGGCTACTCGCTCAACGACACCATCGTGGTGTTCGACCGGGTGCGTGAGAACTTCCGCGTGATGCGCAAGGCGTCGCTGATCGAGAACATCAACGTCTCGACCACCCAGACCCTGCTGCGTACCGTGGCCACCTCGGTGTCGACCTTGCTGGCCATCGCTGCGCTGCTGTTCTTCGGTGGCGACAACCTGTTCGGCTTCTCCCTGGCGCTGTTCATTGGTGTCATGGCCGGTACCTACTCGTCGATCTACATCGCCAACGTGGTGCTGATCTGGCTGAACCTGAGCAGCGAAGACCTGATCCCTCCGGTCAAGGCCGAGGGCGAGGACGACCGTCCTTAAGCTGTTCCAGGCCGCCGTCTGGCGCAAAGAAAGGCGCGGGTATTGAACTCGCGCCTTTTTTTATGCTCCAAGGCTGGGAGAAGGCGGCTAACCCCGCCGGTATATCAGGAGGTTCACGTGAATAAATCAATGCTTGTGGGTGCGGTACTGGGTGCTGTCGGTGTGACCGCCGGAGGTGCTGTCGCCACCTACAGCTTGGTGAACAAGGGGCCGGAGTACGCCCAGGTTACGGACGTGCAGCCCATCAAGGAAACCATCAAGACGCCACGCCAGGTGTGCAAGGACGTCACCGTGACGCGCCAGGCACCGGTGAAGGACCAGCACCAGATCGCCGGTACCGTGGTCGGTGCCATTGCTGGCGGCCTGCTGGGCAACCAGATCGGTGGTGGTTCGGGCAAGAAGATCGCTACCGTGGCCGGTGCCGTGGGCGGTGGTTACGCGGGCAACAAGGTGCAGGAGGGCATGCAGGAGCGTGACACCTATACCACTACGCAAACTCGCTGCAACACCGTCAACGACCTGAGCGAGAAGGTGGTCGGCTATAACGTGACCTACTCCATCGGCGATAAGGTTGGCCGAGTGAAGATGAATCATGAGCCGGGTTCTACCATTCCGTTGGACAAGAACGGCAACCTGGTGTTGAGCGAGAACCAGGCTGGGCAGTAAACCGCGATCTGCCTTTTATGTAGGAGCGGCCTTGCGCCGCGAAAGGGGTGCGAAGCGCCCCCAGGGTGTGAACTTGGCAGAAATTGCCGGGGCTGCCCTGCAGCCCTTTCGCGGCGCAAGGCCGCTCCTACAGGGTGTTACGCTACAACGGCCACAAAAAAGCCCGCATCGCTGCGGGCTTTTTTGTGGCAGGTACGCAGCGCTTAGCGCTTCATGTACTCGGGCAGGTGCGGCTGGATAGCCGTCAGCACAGCCTTGAAGCACTTGATGTTGCCCGCGACGATATGGCCTTTCTCGAGGAAGTCGTGGCCACCATTGAAGTCGCTCACCAGGCCACCGGCTTCCTGGATCAGCAGCACGCCTGCAGCCATGTCCCACTCGGACAGGCCCGACTCCCAGAAGGCGTCGAAGCGGCCGGCGGCCACGTAGGCCAGGTCCAGGCTGGCGGAACCGGCGCGGCGGATGCCAGCGGTCTGGCCGGTCAGCGCGCGGAACATGCCCAGGTAGTTGTCCAGGTCGGCCATCTGGTTGTCACGGAACGGGAAACCGGTACCCAGCAGGGCGCCTTCCAGGCTGGTGCGCGAGCTGACGCGCAGGCGACGACCGTTGAGCTGGGCGCCGCGACCGCGGCTGGCGGTGAATTCTTCCTGGCGAACCGGGTCGACGATGACGGCATGCTCGAGGCGGCCGCGGTATTTGCAGGCGATGCTGACTGCAAAGTGAGGAACGCCACGCAGGAAGTTGGTGGTGCCGTCCAGTGGATCGATGATCCACAGGTAGTCCTTGCCTTCTTCACCGGTACCGGCATGCAGGCCGGTTTCTTCACCCTGGATGGAGTGGTTCGGGTAGGCCTTGCGCAGTGCGTTGACGATGGTCTGCTCGGCGGCGCGGTCAACCTCGGACACGTAGTCCTTGGCTTCTTTCTCGTCGACTTTGATGCTGTCCAGGCGTTCGATGGAGCGGAAAATCAATTCACTGGCGCTGCGAGCGGCGCGCAGGGCGATATTCAGCATAGGCTGCATGGGCGTTTCACCTGGGATGTTAAAGAGGAAAGCCGCATAGTCTATCAGAAATCTGCTTCGGCAGAAGGGTGACATGTGCTTTCGTGGCGTTACGTCCGTCGCTTCTGTAAGATCGTTTGCCCTGTTATCCACATCCGTGAGCTCAACACCTTGTTGCAGAATATTCGTGTTGTTCTGGTCAATACCAGCCACCCCGGCAATATCGGCGGCGCTGCACGTGCCATGAAAAACATGGGCCTGTCGCGCCTGGTGCTGGTCCAGCCTCTGGATTTCCCTGCCGTGGATGCCACGGCGCGCGCGTCCGGCGCCGATGATGTGCTGGACAACGCCCAGGTCGTCGACAGCCTCGAAGAAGCATTGGTCGGCTGCAGCCTGGCGATCGGCACCAGTGCCCGCGAGCGCAGCATCCCCTGGCCGTTGCTCGACCCCCGCGAATGCGGTGCCAAGGTCGTCGAGCATGCCGGCGTCGGTGAGGAAATCGCCCTTGTGTTCGGTCGAGAGCACGCCGGCCTGACCAACGAAGAGCTGCAGCGATGTCACTTCCACGTGCACATTCCCTCGAACCCCGACTTCAGTTCGCTGAACCTCGCCGCGGCGGTCCAGGTGCTCTCCTACGAGGTGCGCATGGCCTGGCTGGCGGCCCAGGGCGCGCCGACGAAGGTCGAGAAGTTCGAAGCCAACTCGCTGCGCAGCGGTGAGCTGGCGACCATGGACGAGATGGAGCTGTTCTACGAGCACCTGGAAAAAACCCTGGTGCAGATCGG
The DNA here is from genome assembly GCF_056856075.1 of Pseudomonas sp. FA-1. NCBI lineage: Bacteria > Pseudomonadati > Pseudomonadota > Gammaproteobacteria > Pseudomonadales > Pseudomonadaceae > Pseudomonas > Pseudomonas sp. FA-1. The sequence continues at coordinate 423,861 of NZ_JBWXTH010000002.1, read as the reverse complement.
CTTCCTTGACCCGGAGAAGCCCAAGCACCTGATGCCGCGCCTGCGCCGGCTCTATGGGCGCAGTTCGGTCAATCGTTCGGAAATGAGCATTTTGCGCGGCATCCTCACCGAGACCCAGAAAGTCGCACGGGGCGAGCCGCATAAGCGGAAGGACTAGAAAGAGATGTTCGAACGTCTGCGCGAAGATATCCAGAGCGTATTTCATCGTGACCCGGCGGCGCGCAATGCCTTCGAGGTGCTGACCTGCTACCCGGGCATGCATGCCATCTGGCTGCACCGCCTGGGCCATGCCTTGTGGGTGCGCGAGTTCAAGTGGCTGGCGCGCCTGGTGTCGAACTTCGGCCGCTGGCTGACCGGTATCGAAATCCACCCCGGTGCCACCATCGGCCGGCGTTTCTTCATCGACCACGGCATGGGCATCGTCATCGGCGAGACCGCCGAGATCGGTGACGATGTCACCCTGTACCAGGGCGTGACCCTGGGCGGCACCAGCTGGAACAAGGGCAAGCGCCACCCGACCCTGGAGAACGGCGTGGTGGTCGGGGCGGGGGCCAAGGTGCTCGGCCCGTTCACCGTCGGTGCCGGGGCCAAGATCGGCTCCAATGCCGTGGTGACCAAGGCGGTGCCTGCCGGGGCCACGGCGGTGGGGATTCCGGGGCGGATCATCGTCAAGACCGAAGACAGCGAGGTCGAGGCCAAGCGCAAGGCCATGGCCGAGAAGATCGGCTTCGATGCCTACGGTGTCAGTGGCGACATGCCCGACCCGGTGGCCCGCGCCATCGGCCAGATGCTCGATCACCTGCAGGCGGTCGACGAACGGCTCGAAGGCATGTGCGGTGCGTTGACCAAGCTGGGCAGCGACTATTGCGGCAAGGAACTGCCAGCGCTGCCCGAGGAAGACTTCGTCGAGGTCAAGCGGACCGCGCGGAGCGACACCCAGGCGCATTGATTACGGCGTGATGAGATATGGGGCGTGTGCTCACGCCCCTGGTCTGTTAGACTCGCGCCCGCCTCCCCGATGTATACCCGACTAAAGCACTAGGTCTAATAGTTGACTTAAATGCTCGGGAATCGCATACTCGCACACATCCTGTAACTCCCGTGGTACCCATTAGCCATGCGACTGACTACCAAAGGCCGATATGCCGTGACCGCCATGCTTGACCTGGCGTTGCATGCGCAGCATGGGCCGGTGTCTTTGGCCGACATTTCCGAGCGCCAGGGCATTTCCCTTTCTTATCTGGAACAGCTGTTCGCCAAGCTGCGCCGCGGCAGCCTGGTTTCCAGCGTGCGCGGCCCGGGCGGCGGCTACCAGCTGTCGCGGGGCATGGAAACCATCCAGGTGGCCCAGGTCATCGACGCGGTCAACGAATCGGTCGATGCCACCCGTTGCCAGGGCCTGGGGGACTGTCACGCCGGCGACACCTGCCTGACCCACCACCTGTGGTGCGACCTCAGCCAGCAGATCCATGAGTTCCTCAGCGGCATCAGCCTGGCCGACCTGGTCGAGCGCCGTGAGGTGCAGGAAGTCGCCCACCGCCAGGACCTGCGCCGCGTCTCGGGCCGTACCGCCCGGATGGACAAGATTGAGACGTCCGCCGTCGACTGATCGCAGCGACGAGCGACGCCACCGCCTGATAGGAGATACCCAATGAAGTTGCCGATCTACCTCGATTACTCCGCGACCACTCCGGTCGATCCGCGCGTCGCCCAGAAGATGGCCGACTGCCTGCTGGTCGACGGGAACTTCGGTAACCCGGCCTCGCGTTCCCACGTGTTCGGCTGGAAGGCCGAGGAAGCCGTCGAGAACGGCCGTCGCCAGGTTGCCGAGCTGATCAACGCCGACCCGCGCGAGATCGTCTGGACCAGCGGTGCCACCGAGTCCGACAACCTCGCCCTCAAGGGCGTGGCGCACTTCTATCAGACCAAGGGCAAGCACATCATCACCTCCAAGATCGAGCACAAGGCGGTTCTGGATACCGCTCGCCAGCTCGAGCGCGAAGGTTTCGAAGTCACCTACCTCGAGCCCGGTGAAGACGGCATCGTCACCCCGGCCATGGTCGAGGCGGCCCTGCGCGAAGACACCATCCTGGTCTCGCTGATGCACGTGAACAACGAGGTCGGCTCGATCAATGACATCGCCGCCATCGGTGAACTGACCCGCTCGCGCGGTGTGCTGTTCCACGTCGATGCCGCCCAGTCCGCCGGCAAGGTCGAGATCGACCTGCAGAAGCTGAAGGTCGACCTGATGTCGTTCTCGGCGCACAAGGTCTATGGCCCGAAAGGTATCGGCGCGCTGTACGTCAGCCGCAAGCCGCGCGTACGTCTGGAAGCCATCATCCACGGCGGTGGTCATGAGCGCGGCATGCGTTCGGGTACCCTGCCGACCCACCAGATCGTCGGCATGGGCGAGGCCTTCGCCATCGCCAAGCAGGAGATGGCCGCCGAGAACGTGCGCATCAAGGCCCTGAGCGACCGCTTCTTCGAGCAGGTGTCCAACCTCGAGGAACTGTACGTCAATGGCAGCCGCACTGCTCGCGTGCCGCACAACCTGAACCTGAGCTTCAACTACGTCGAAGGCGAGTCGCTGCTGATGTCGCTCAAGGACATCGCCGTATCGTCCGGCTCGGCCTGCACCTCCGCTTCGCTCGAGCCGTCCTACGTGCTGCGCGCCCTGGGCCGCAACGACGAGCTGGCGCACAGCTCGATCCGCTTCTCCTTCGGCCGCTTCACCACCGAAGAAGAAGTCGACTACGCCGCGCAGAAGGTCTGCGAGGCGGTGAACAAACTGCGCGAATTGTCGCCGCTGTGGGACATGTACAAAGACGGCGTCGACATCTCCAAGATCGAGTGGGCCGCCCACTAAGCAGTCGCCGGCAAGAGCGGCTCCCTGATGAGGAAGGAATTGCACCATGGCATACAGTGAAAAGGTCATCGACCACTACGAAAACCCGCGCAACGTCGGCAAGATGAACGCCGACGACCCGGATGTCGGTACCGGCATGGTCGGCGCGCCGGCCTGCGGCGACGTCATGCGCCTGCAGATCAAGGTCAACGAGCAGGGCATCATCGAAGATGCCAAGTTCAAGACCTACGGCTGTGGCTCGGCCATCGCCTCCAGCTCCCTGGCCACCGAGTGGATGAAGGGCAAGACCCTGGACGAAGCCGAGACCATCAAGAACACCCAGTTGGCCGAAGAACTGGCGTTGCCGCCGGTCAAGATCCACTGCTCGGTACTCGCGGAAGATGCCATCAAGGCCGCTGTTCGCGACTACAAGCAGAAGAAAGGCTTGGTCTAAGACGCGTGTGCGCTAACTGAAGTTGAGGAAAGAGTTCCGATGGCTATCAGCATGACAGAAGCCGCCGCCAACCACGTGCGGCGTTCCCTCGAAGGGCGCGGCAAGGGCGAGGGCATCCGCCTGGGCGTGCGCACCACCGGCTGCTCGGGCCTGGCCTATGTGCTGGAGTTCGTCGATGAAGTGGCGGCCGAAGACCAGGTCTTCGAGAACCATGGCGTGAAGGTCATCATCGACCCCAAGAGCCTGGTCTACCTCGACGGCACCGAGCTAGACTTCGTCAAGGAAGGGTTGAACGAAGGCTTCAAGTTCAACAACCCCAACGTGCGCGGTGAATGTGGCTGCGGCGAAAGCTTCAATGTCTGAGGCTTGACGTGGGTACTCCTTGCCATTTCGCCCTGTTTGACCTGCAGCCCGGCTTCCGTCTGGACCTCGACAAGCTGGCCACGCGCTATCGCGAGCTGGCCCGCGAGGTCCACCCGGACCGCTTCGCCGATGCCTCCGAACGCGAGCAGCGTGTCGCGCTGGAGAAGTCCGCGGCCCTCAACGAGGCCTACCAGACCCTGCGCAGCGCCCCACGGCGTGCCCGCTACCTGCTGGCCATCGGCGGCCACGAAGTGCCCCAGGAAGTCACGGTCCACGACCCGGACTTCCTGCTGCAGCAGATGCAATGGCGCGAAGAGCTCGAAGAGCTGCAGGACGAAGCCGACCTCGACGGTGTCGCTGTCTTCAAGAAGCGCCTGAAGGCCGCCCAGGAGGCGTTGAACGAGGATTTCGCCGCCTGCTGGGATGTGGCTGCCGAGCGTGACAGGGCAGAGCGCCTGATGCGCCGCATGCAGTTCCTCGACAAGCTCGCCCAGGAAGTGCGCCAACTCGAAGAGCGCCTCGACGATTAACCCCGGCGTTGCACGTGACGACGCCTAAGGTACTCAGATAAGCATGGCCCTACTGCAGATCGCCGAACCCGGTCAAAGCCCCCAACCGCACCAGCGCCGCCTGGCGGTGGGGATTGACCTGGGCACCACCAATTCTCTGGTCGCCGCCGTACGCAGCGGTCGCAGCGAACCGCTGCCCGATGCGCAGGGCAATGTCATCCTGCCCTCGGCGGTACGTTACCTCGACGGCGGCATCGACGTAGGCCTGGCGGCCCGCGAAGCGGCTTCCAGCGACCCGCTGAACACCATCTTGTCGGTCAAGCGCCTGATGGGGCGCGGCCTGGCCGACGTCAAGCAGCTGGGCGAACAGTTGCCGTACCGCTTCGTCGGTGGCGAGTCGCACATGCCGTTCATCGACACCGTCCAGGGGCCGAAGAGCCCGGTGGAGGTGTCCGCCGACATTCTCAAGGTGTTGCGCCAGCGTGCCGAGCAAACCCTCGGCGGCGAACTGGTGGGCGCAGTGATCACCGTGCCGGCCTATTTCGATGACGCCCAGCGCCAGGCCACCAAGGATGCCGCACGCCTGGCCGGCCTCAACGTGCTGCGCCTGCTCAACGAGCCGACCGCCGCTGCCGTGGCCTATGGCCTGGATGAGAAGGCCGAGGGCGTGGTGGCTATCTATGACCTGGGTGGCGGTACCTTCGACATTTCCATCCTGCGCCTGACTGCGGGCGTCTTTGAAGTGCTGGCCACCGGTGGCGACACCGCCCTGGGGGGCGATGACTTCGACCACGCCATCGCTGGCTGGATCGTCGAGCAGGCCGGGTTGTCGTCCGACCTCGACCCCAGCGCCCAGCGCCAGCTGCTGCAGGCCGCCTGCGCCGCCAAGGAAGCCTTGACCGACGCCGACGTGGTCAGCGTACGCCACGGCACTTGGCAGGGTGAGCTGACCCGCGCCGCTTTCGAAGCCCTGATCGAACCACTGGTCGCCCGCAGCCTCAAGGCCTGCCGCCGCGCCGTGCGCGACAGCGGTGTCGAGCTCGAAGAGGTGGGGGCCGTGGTGATGGTGGGCGGTTCGACCCGCGTCCCGCGCGTGCGCGAGGCCGTAGGTGGGCTGTTCGGCCGTACCCCGCTGACGTCGATCGACCCGGACCAGGTGGTGGCCATCGGCGCCGCGATCCAGGCCGACACCCTGGCCGGCAACCGTCGTGAGGGTGGCGAGCTGTTGCTGCTGGACGTCATCCCGCTGTCCCTGGGCCTCGAGACCATGGGCGGGTTGATGGAAAAGGTGATTCCGCGCAATACCACCATCCCGGTGGCCCGCGCCCAGGAGTTCACCACCTATAAAGATGGCCAGTCGGCCATGATGATCCACGTCCTGCAGGGCGAGCGCGAGCTGATCAGCGACTGCCGCTCCCTGGCGCGCTTCGAACTGCGCGGCATTCCGGCCATGGTCGCCGGCGCGGCGAAGATCCGCGTCACCTTCCAGGTCGATGCCGACGGCCTGCTCAGCGTCTCGGCCCGCGAACTGGGCTCTGGCGTGGAATCGAGCATCCAGGTCAAGCCGTCCTATGGCCTGACCGATGGCGAGATCGCCCGCATGCTCAAAGATTCCTTCGAGCACGCCGGCTCCGACAAGCAGGCGCGCCAGCTGCGTGAGCACCAGGTTGACGGCGAGCGCCTGCTCGAGGCGGTGCAGGGCGCCCTGGATGCCGACGGCGAGCGGTTGCTCAGCGCCGAGGAGCGCGAGGCGATCGAGTACCAGATGCAAGAATTGCGTGATTTGCTCACCGGCACCGATGGCGCGGCCATCGAGCAGCAGACCAAGCGTCTGTCGCAGGTGACCGATGCTTTTGCCGCCCGTCGCCTTGATTCGACGGTCAAAGCCGCACTGGCCGGGCGCAACCTGAATGAGATCGAGGAGTAACCGATGCCCCAGGTGATTTTCCTGCCGCACGAGAAGTTCTGCCCGGAGGGGCTGGTGGTAGAGGTGGAGCCAGGCACCAACATCCTGGAGCTGGCCCATGAGCATCACATCGAGATGGAAAGCGCCTGCGGTGGCGTTTGCGCCTGCACCACCTGCCACTGCATCGTCCGCGAGGGTTTCGACTCGCTGGAAGAAGCCGATGAGCTGGAAGAGGATATGCTGGACAAGGCCTGGGGCCTGGAAGCGCAATCGCGCCTGGCCTGCCAGGTGATCGTCGGCGACGAAGACCTGACGATCGAGATCCCCAAATATTCGCTCAACCACGCCGCCGAAGCGCCGCACTGAGGTTCCAGCATGAGCCTGAAATGGATTGATGTACTTGAGATCGCCATCCAGCTTGCGGAAAGCAAGCCGGACGTCGATCCTCGTTATGTGAATTTCGTCGATCTGCACCGCTGGGTACTGGCCTTGCCAGAATTCAGCGACGATCCGTCACGCGGCGGTGAGAAAGTGCTCGAGGCCATCCAGGCGGCCTGGATCGAAGAAGCCGACTGAGCGTCACCTGCAGGTTAGGCAATCCCCTGGAACCCGCGTATAATTCGCGGGTTTAATTTTTCGCAACACTCAATTTTGGAGTTATCCATGGCTGTTCAACGTACCTTCTCCATCATCAAGCCTGACGCCGTTGCCAAGAACGTCATCGGCGAGATCACCACTCGCTTCGAAAAAGCCGGCCTGCGCGTCGTCGCTTCGAAGATGAAGCAACTGTCCAAGGCCGAGGCCGAAGGCTTCTACGCTGAGCACAAAGAGCGCGGCTTCTTCGCCGACCTGGTTGCCTTCATGACTTCGGGCCCTGTCATCGTTCAGGTTCTGGAAGGCGAAAACGCCGTTCTGGCCAACCGCGAACTGATGGGCGCCACCAACCCGAAAGAAGCTGCTGCCGGCACCATTCGCGCCGACTTCGCCGTTTCCATCGACGAGAACGCTGTTCACGGTTCCGACTCGGAAGCTTCGGCTGCCCGCGAAATCGCTTACTTCTTCTCCGCTACCGAGCTGTGCGACCGCATTCGCTAAGCGAAGCAGGTCTTGGGTGATTCCATGAGTGACATGACTGGCAAGATCAACCTGTTGGGCCTGACCCTGCAGGAAATGGAAAAATTCTTCGAGTCCATCGGAGAGAAGCGTTTTCGTGCCGGTCAGGTCATGAAATGGATTCACCACTTCGGCGTCGATGATTTCGCCGCCATGACCAATGTCGGCAAGGCCTTGCGCGAAAAGCTCGAGGCCGTTGCCGAGATTCGGGGGCCAGAGGTGGTCAGCGAAGACATTTCCGCCGACGGTACCCGCAAGTGGGTGGTCCGCGTTGCCTCCGGCAGCTGCGTCGAGACCGTCTACATCCCCACCGACGACCGCGGCACCCTGTGTGTCTCGTCGCAAGCCGGCTGCGCCCTGGACTGCAGTTTCTGCTCCACCGGCAAGCAGGGCTTCAACAGCAACCTCACCGCCGCCGAAGTGATCGGCCAGGTATGGCTTGCCAACAAATCCTTCGGTACCGTTCCGGCCAAGATCGACCGCGCCATCACCAACGTGGTCATGATGGGCATGGGCGAACCGCTGCTGAATTTCGACAATGTCATCGCCGCCATGAAGATCATGATGGAAGATCTGGGCTATGGCATTTCCAAGCGCCGCGTCACGCTGTCCACCTCGGGCGTGGTGCCGATGATCGACGAACTGGCCAAGCACATCGACGTGTCGCTTGCGCTGTCGCTGCATGCGCCGAATGACGAACTGCGCAACCAGCTGGTTCCGATCAACAAGAAGTACCCGCTCAAGGTCCTGCTGGACTCGTGCATGCGCTACATGTCCACCCTGGGTGGCAAGCGCGTGCTGACCGTCGAGTACACCCTGCTCAAGGACGTCAACGACCAGCCCGAGCATGCGGCCCAGATGATCGAGCTGCTGCGCGACGTGCCGTGCAAGATCAACCTGATCCCGTTCAACCCGTTCCCGCATTCGGGCTACGAGCGGCCGAGCAACAACGCCATCCGCCGCTTCCAGGACCTGCTGCACCACGGCGGCTTCAACGTCACCACCCGTACCACCCGCGGCGAGGACATCGACGCTGCCTGTGGCCAGCTGGTGGGCCAGGTCATGGACCGCACCCGTCGTAGCGAGCGCTACATCGCCGTGCGCCAGCTGAGCGCCGACGCGGAGCTCCAAGACAACGCCGTGCGCCACTGACAGGACCTGGCCATGACCCTGCGCGCCGCGCTGTCGATCCTGACGCTTTCGCTGCTGGCCGGCTGCGTGTCCGGTGGCGCGGGCGACCCCCTGGCCAGTCGCCAGGGGCGGGAGGAAGCAGGTCGGGCCTACGTGCAGTTGGGCCTGGGTTATTTGCAACAAGGTTTGACCGGTCAGGCCAAGGCGCCGCTGGTCAAGGCCCTGGCCCTCGACGGCAACGACGCCGATGCCCACGCGGCCCTGGCCCTGGTGTTCCAGGCCGAAGGCGAGCCGGCCCTGGCCGAGACGCACTTTCGCAAGGCCCTGTCGGCCCGCCCGGGCGACACACGAATTCGCAACAACTACGGCAGTTTCCTTTATGCTCAGGGGCAATTTCGCCAGGCCCAGCAGATGTTTCGCCAAGCCGCGGCCGATACCCTGTATCCTGAGCGCTCGCGGGTCTACGAGAACCTCGGCTTGGTCGCCTTGAAGCTGGGACGTCGTGACCAGGCACGCGAATACCTGGGCAAGGCCCTGCAACTCGACCCTCGGCAACCGAAAGCGTTGCTGGAAATGGCTGAGTTGTCCTACGAAAACAGGCATTATGTGCCGGCCCGGGACTACTACGATCGTTTCAGCCAGCTGAGCGACGCGAATGCCCGAAGCCTGCTGTTGGGCAGCCGCCTTGCCAGGGCCTTCGATGAGCCGGGCACCGTGGCAGAACTGGGCCAGCAATTACAACGACTTTATCCCGGTACGCCGGAATATCAGCAATACCTGTCGGAGCAACGATGAAAGCCGCGCACCCCGAAGTAGCAGCAGCGACTCGCCAGAATCCCGGTGAGGTCTTGCGCCAGGCCCGCGAGAACCGGGCGTGGTCGCAAGCCGAGGTGGCCCGCAAGCTCAACCTCACGGTAAGTTCGTTGAACAACCTGGAAAACGGCGCCTTCGACAAGCTGCCGGGGCATACCTTCGCCCGCGGCTATATCCGTGCCTATGCCAAGCTGATGGACATGGACCAGGCGCCGCTGGTCGAGGCTTTCGACCAATACACCGGCACCCATGCCAAGGGCAGCGAGGTTCATTCGCTGGGCCGTATCGAAGAGCCGGTGCGCCTTTCGCACAATATCCTGCGCGGTGTCAGCCTGTTGCTGCTGGTGGTCGTGGTCGGCGGTGGCTTCTTCTGGTGGCAGGACCAGAGCAGCCTGCGCGGCAAGGACCTGGCCAAAATGGCCCTGGAGCATGTCGAAGTCGAAAGCGCCGACGGCACCACCCAGATCCACCCGCTGGACGAGCCTGAAGACCAGGCGGTGACCGCGGGCCAACAGCCTGAAGCTGCACCGCTGCCGCTGGAGCGAGCCGAAAGCGCTGCGGCGCCAGAGGCCGGCAGCGCCAGCGCGACGCTGGCCGAGCCGGCTGCCACGCCTGCGCCCGCCGCGCCGGCGGTAGCCCCGGCACCGGCCGAAGCCGCAGCCCCGGCGGCTTCGACGCCACCGGCCACCCCGGTCGCGCCGGCCCCCAGTGCGCCCGCTGCCGCCACCACCGCGCCAGTTGCCCCGGCCACTCCGGTTGCCCCGGTTGCCCCCGTTGTTGCGGCTGCAACCACGCCCCAGGCTGCCCCGGCCGAAATCCCGGCCGGCAGCGGCAAGGTACAGATCCAGTTCACCGCCGATTGCTGGACCCAGGTCACCGACGGCAACGGCAAGGTGCTCTTCAGCGCGATCAAGCGCAAGGGCGACAGCCTCGACCTGAGCGGCAAGCCTCCGTTCGCAGTGCGCCTGGGCTTCGCCCGTGGCGCACAGGTCAGCTACAACGGCCAAGCGGTCGATGTAGCTCCGTTCACCAGTGGCGAGACCGCTCGCCTGAAGTTGGGACAGTAAGTCATGCACGGCGAATCTCCGATCAAACGTCGCGAATCCCGGAAGATCTGGGTCGGCAATGTACCGGTGGGCGGTGATGCGCCCATCGCGGTGCAGAGCATGACCAACACCGACACCAATGATGTCGCGGCCACCGTGGCGCAGATCCAGCGCCTGGTCGATGCCGGCGTCGATATCGTCCGTGTCTCGGTGCCGGACATGGACGCCGCCGAGGCGTTCGGCCGCATCAAGCAGCAGGTCAGCGTGCCACTGGTCGCCGACATCCATTTCGACTACCGCATTGCCCTGCGCGTGGCCGAGCTGGGGGTCGACTGCCTGCGTATCAACCCGGGCAACATCGGCCGCGAAGACCGTGTGCGCGCGGTGGTCGATGCCGCCCGTGACCGCGGCATCCCGATCCGCATCGGCGTCAACGCCGGCTCCCTGGAAAAGGACCTGCAGAAGAAATACGGCGAGCCGACCCCGGCGGCACTGGTCGAGTCGGCCTTGCGCCATGTCGAGCACCTCGACCGCCTGGACTTCCAGGACTTCAAGGTCAGCGTCAAGGCCTCCGATGTATTCATGGCTGTCGAAGCCTACCGTCTACTGGCCAAGCAGATCGTCCAGCCGTTGCACCTGGGCATCACCGAAGCCGGTGGCCTGCGCTCGGGGACGGTGAAATCCGCCGTCGGCCTCGGTATGCTGCTGGCCGAAGGCATCGGCGATACCATCCGCATTTCCCTGGCCGCCGACCCGGTCGAGGAAGTGAAGGTCGGCTACGACATTCTCAAGTCGCTGCACCTGCGCTCACGTGGCATCAACTTCATCGCCTGCCCCAGCTGCTCGCGGCAGAACTTCGATGTGGTCAAGACCATGAACGAGCTGGAAGGGCGCCTGGAAGACCTGCTGGTGCCGATGGACGTGGCCGTGATCGGCTGCGTGGTCAACGGGCCGGGCGAAGCCAAGGAGTCCCACGTGGGGCTGACCGGCGGTACGCCGAACCTGGTCTACATCGATGGCAAGCCGTCGCAGAAGCTGACCAATGACAACCTGGTCGATGAGCTGGAAAAACTCATCCGCCAGAAAGCGGCCGAAAAGGCCGAGGCCGACGCGGCGCTGATCGCCCGTGGCTGATACCCAGATTCGTAAGGATTTTTCGTGAGCAAATCGCTGCAAGCCATCCGTGGCATGAACGACATCCTGCCCGAGCAGTCGCCCCTGTGGCGCTACTTCGAGGGCACCGTGGCCGGCCTGCTGGACACCTACGGCTACAGCCAGATCCGCACGCCGATCGTCGAGTTCACCGAGCTGTTCAAGCGCTCCATCGGTGAAGTCACCGACATCGTCGAAAAAGAGATGTACACCTTCGAGGACCGCAACGGCGACTCGCTGACCCTGCGCCCCGAAGGCACCGCCGCCTGCGTGCGCGCCGTGCTCGAGCATGGCATCACCGGCAACGGCCAGGTGCAGAAGCTCTGGTACATCGGCCAGATGTTCCGCCACGAGCGCCCGCAGAAGGGCCGCTACCGCCAGTTCCACCAGATCGGCGTGGAAGTGTTCAACCTGGAAGGGCCCGATGTCGATGCCGAGCTGATCATGCTGACCTGGCGTCTGTGGGGCTTGCTCGGCATCCAGGACGCGGTCAAGCTCGAGCTCAACAGCCTGGGCACCAGCGAAGCCCGCGCGCGCTACCGTGACGCGCTGGTCGAGTTCCTCTCGGCTCGCCTCGAGCAACTGGACGAAGACAGCCAGCGCCGCCTCAAGAGCAACCCGCTGCGCATCCTCGACAGCAAGGACCAGGGCACCCAGGCGGTGCTGGTCGACGCACCGAAGCTCGAGGACTACCTGGACGAAGAATCCCGCGTGCACTTCGAGGGCCTCAAGGCCCGCCTGGATGCCGCCGGCATTCCGTTCGTGATCAACACCAAGCTGGTTCGTGGCCTGGACTACTACAGCAAGACCGTGTTCGAGTGGGTCACCGACAAGCTCGGGGCCCAGGGCACCGTCTGCGCCGGTGGCCGCTACGATGGCCTGGTCGAGCAGATGGGCGGCAAGCCGACTCCGGGCGTGGGCTTCGCCATGGGCATCGAGCGCCTGATCCTGCTGCTCGAGACCCTGGGCAAGGTGCCTGAGTCCATCAGCCGCCAGATCGATGTGTACCTGTGCGCCTTCGGCGAGCAGGCCGAGCTCGCTGGCCTGCGACTGTCCGAGACCCTGCGCGATCGCCTGCCGGGCCTGCGCCTGGCGGTCAACGCTGGTGGCGGCAGCTTCAAGAGCCAATTCAAGAAGGCCGACAAGAGCGGGGCGCTGTTCGCCCTGATCCTCGGCGACGACGAGCTCGCGCAGCGCGTGATCGGCGTCAAACCCCTGCGTGGCCAGGGCGAACAACAGAACATTGCCTGGGATGCTCTGGCCGAGCATCTGCAAGCCGCTTTCGCCCCGGCGTGAAGCGGACCAACCAGCCGAATTGCTGAAAAGGAGTATTGGGGTGTCGAGTACCGATGATGAAGGCCTGGCCGCAGCCAAGGACTGGTGGAACCGCAACGGCAAGCCGCTGCTGACCGGTGCCCTGCTGGCCGCCGCGGTGGTGATGGGCTGGCAGACCTGGCAGAAATACCAGACCAACCAGTCCCAGGGCGCCTCGGCCTTGTACCAGGCCCTGTTGGAAACCAGCCTGACGCCGAACGGCCAGCCCGACGCGGCCAAGGTCGCGGAGCTGTCCGGCAAGCTCAAGAGCGAGTTCGGTGGTTCGACCTACGCCCAGTACGGCAGCCTCTTCGTGGCCAAGGTCGCGGTCGAGAGCGGCAAGCTGGACGACGCCGCTGCTGAGCTCAAGGGCGTGATGGACAAGCCGGCCGATGCCACCCTGGGCGAGATCTCGCGCCAGCGCCTGGCCCGCGTCCTGGCTGCCCAGGACAAGGCCGAGGAAGCCCTGAAGCTGCTCGATGGCGATACCGACAAGGCCTTCCAGGCCAGCCGCGAAGAGCTCAAAGGCGACCTGCTGGTCCAGCTGGGTCGCGCCGACGATGCCCACGGCGCCTATGAAAAAGCCAAGGCCGCGCTGTCTGACGACGCCGCGATCGGTGGCCTGCAACTGAAGCTGGATGACCTGGCCAAAGGGGACGCCTGACGTGATCGGTTGGAAACAAGCAGCAGTGTTGACCCTGGCCGTACTGGCGGCAGGTTGCAGCAGCAACAGCAAGAAGGAACTGCCCCCGGCCGAACTGACCAAGTTCACCGAGGAAGTGGTGCTCAAGAAACAATGGAGCCGCTCGATCGGTGACGGCCAGGGCGAGACCTACAACACCCTGGTACCGGCCATCGAGAACGACCGCATCTATGCCTCGGACGTCAACGGCCGGGTCATGGCCCTGGACCGCATCAACGGCGACGTGGTGTGGAAGCAGGACCTGGACCTGCCGGTTTCCGGCGCTGTGGGCGTTGGCTACGGCCTGGTCATGCTCGGCACCCTCAAGGGTGAGGTGATCGCCCTGGATGCCAGCACCGGTGAAGAGCGCTGGCGTTCGCAGGTGACCAGCGAGGTGCTGGCACCGCCGGCCAACAATGGCGACGTAGTCGTGGTACAGACCCAGGACGATCGCCTGATCGGCCTGGATGCCGCGACCGGCGACCGCCTGTGGATCTACGAGAACACCCCGGCCGTACTGACCCTGCGGGGCACCGGCGCGCCGGTAGTGACCAACCGCCTGGCCGTTGCCGGCCTGTCTTCGGGCAAGGTGATCGCCGTGGATATCCGCAACGGCGTACCGGTGTGGGAAAGCCGTGTGGCCATCCCTCAGGGCCGGTCCGAGCTGGATCGCGTGGTCGATATCGACGGCGGCCTGCTGCTGTCCGGTGGCACGCTCTACGTGAGCACCTACCAGGGCCGCGTCGCTGGCCTGGACCTGGAAAGCGGCCGCGTGCTGTGGCAGCGCGATGCTTCGAGCTACGTGGGTGTCGCCCAGGGCTTCGGCAACGTCTATGTCAGCGAGGCGTCGGGCACCGTCGAGAGCATCGACGAGCGTTCGTCCACCGCGCTGTGGAGCAACGACAGCATGGCGCGCCGCCAGTTGTCGGCCCCGGAGGTGTTTTCCAGCTATGTGGCCGTGGGCGACTTCGAAGGCTACCTGCACCTGCTCAGCCAGGTCGATGGCCGTTTCGTCGGCCGTGAGAAGATCGACAGCGATGGCCTGCGCGCCCGGCCCCTGGTGGTCGGCGACACCATCTACGTCTTCGGCAACAGCGGCAAGCTCGAGGCATTGACCCTACGCTGAAGCTAAGCTTGGGGTCGCATTCGGTCCCGAGCGGCGGCGCATGATGCGCCGCACGAACTCCGGCCGCTGCCTTGCAGCGGCCTTTGCATTTTCAAGAATTCAAGAGTGGAGAGCCGCATGGTTCCCGTAATCGCCCTGGTGGGACGGCCGAACGTCGGCAAATCCACCATGTTCAACCGCCTGACCAAGACCCGCGATGCCATCGTCGGCGACCTGTCGGGCCTGACCCGTGACCGCCAGTATGGCGATGCCACCTGGCAGGGTCGCTCCTACATCCTGATCGACACCGGCGGTATCACCGGCGACGAAGTGGGCATGGACGAGAAAATGGCCGAGCAGTCGCTGATGGCTATCGAGGAAGCCGACTATGTCCTGTTCCTGGTAGACGCCCGCGCCGGCATGACCGCTGCCGACCAGATGATCGCCGAGCACCTGCGCAAGCGGAACAAGGAAGCCATCCTGGTCGCCAACAAGATCGACAATATCGATGCGGACGTAGCCCGCGCCGAGTTCTCGCCCTTGGGCATGGGCAACGCCATTCCGGTGGCCGGCTCCCAGGGCCGCGGCATCAATGCGCTGATGGAAGCCGTGCTCGGCCATATCCCGCGCGACAAGGTCGAGGAAGCCCTGGACGAGGAAGTCGCCGAAGGCGAGGAGGCCACGCGCATCCCCGGCCCGAGCGAGAAGGATGGCATCAAGATCGCCATCATCGGCCGCCCCAACGTCGGCAAGTCGACCCTGGTCAACCGCATGCTCGGCGAAGAGCGCGTGGTGGTGTACGACCAGCCGGGTACCACCCGCGACAGTATCTATATCCCGTTCGAACGTGACGACGAGAAGTACACCTTCATCGACACCGCCGGGGTGCGCAAGCGCGGCAAGATCCACGAGGAAGTCGAGAAGTTCTCGGTGGTCAAGACGCTGCAGGCGATCAAGGACGCCAACGTGGTGATCTTCGTCATGGACGCCCGCGAAGGCGTGGTCGACCATGACCTGAACCTGCTGGGCTTTGCCCTGGAAGCCGGCCGTGCCATCGTCATCGCCTTGAACAAGTGGGACGGCATGGAGCCGAGCGAGCGCGACTACGTCAAGACCGAGCTGGAACGCCGGCTGTTCTTCGTCGACTTCGCCGACATCCATTTCATCTCCGCCCTGCATGGTACGGGCGTGGGTCACCTGTACAAGTCGGTGCAGGCTGCATTCAAATCGGCCGTCACCCGCTGGCCGACCAGCCGCCTGACCCAGATCCTCGAGGACGCCATCAGCGAGCACCAGCCGCCAATGGTCAACGGTCGCCGGATCAAGCTGCGCTACGCCCACCTCGGTGGTGCGAACCCGCCACTGATCGTGATCCACGGCAACCAGACCGACAAGATCCCGCGTTCCTACTCGCGCTACCTGGAAAACACCTACCGCCGGGTGCTCAAGCTGGTCGGCACGCCGATCCGCATCGAGTACAAGGGCAGCGACAACCCGTTCGAGGGCAAGAAGAACACCCTCACCGACCGCCAGGTCAACAAGAAGCGCCGCCTGATGTCGCACCACAAGAAGGCCGAGAAGAAGCGCAAGGACAAGCGCAAGTAAGCCTAGCGCTCTGCTACAGACCAATCGCGGGACAAGCCCGCTCCCACAGGTTCACCGTCGCGCTCAAGCCGCGGTAAGTCTGTGGGAGCGGGCTTGTCCCGCGATTGGGCTACGTAGCAGCCCCATCTGGTTTCAACCTTTTTCCTGACCGCCCGATCCGCTATGCTCGGCCTCTACCCCGTGCCGAATGCAGTGTCCAGGAAAGAGGGCGTCATGATCCGCAGCAAATTGCCGAACGTCGGCACGACCATCTTCACCACCATGTCGCAGTTGGCCGTGCAGACCGGTGCGCTCAACCTCTCCCAGGGCTTCCCCGACTTCGACGCGCCCCAGGCGCTGCTCGATGCCGTCTGCCGCCATGTGCTGGCAGGGCACAACCAGTATTCGCCGATGACCGGCCTGCCGGCGTTGCGCCAGCAGGTGGCGGCCAAGATCGCCCGGCTCTATGGCGCCAAGGTCGATGCCGACCAGGAAGTGACCATCACTCCGGGGGCCACCGAGGCGATCTTCTGCGCCATCCAGGCGGTAATCCAGGCCGGCGACGAGGTGATCGTCTTCGACCCGTCCTATGACAGCTACGAGCCGTCCGTGGAGCTGGCCGGTGGCCGCTGCGTGCATGTGCAGCTCACCGACGGCGATTTTCGTATCGACTGGCAGAAATTCAGCGATGCCCTGACCCCGCGCACCCGCATGGTCATCCTCAACTCCCCACACAACCCCAGCGGCGCGCTGATCAGCCGCGAGGACTTGGACCAGCTGGCGCGGCTGATCGAAGGCCGGGATATCTACCTGGTCAGCGATGAGGTGTATGAGCACCTGGTCTACGACGGGGTGCGCCATGCCAGCGTGCTGGCCCATGAGCAGCTGTACTCACGGGCATTCGTGATCAGCTCGTTCGGCAAGACCTACCATGTCACCGGCTGGAAGACCGGCTACGTGGTGGCGCCCCCGGCGTTGAGCGCCGAGCTGCGCAAGGTCCACCAGTACGTCAACTTCTGTGGTGTGACGCCTTTGCAGTGCGCCCTGGCCGACTTCATGGCCGAGCACCCGGCGCACATCGACGAACTGCCAGGCTTCTACCAAGCCAAGCGCGACCTGTTCTGCGATTTGTTGCAGGGCTCGCGTTTCAATTTCACCCGCACGCCGGGCACCTATTTCCAATTGGTGGACTATTCGCAGATCCGCCCGGACCTGGGCGACGTCGAGATGTCCCTGTGGCTGACCCGTGAGCATGGCGTAGCCGCCATTCCGGTCTCGGTGTTCTACCAGCAACCCATTCCCGAGCAACGCCTGGTACGCCTGTGCTTTGCCAAACGCGAGGAGACGCTGCGTCAGGCAGCGGAAAGACTATGCGCGATCTGAGTGCACTGCCCAACCTGAAAATCGCCCTGGTGCAGACGACCTTGGCCTGGCACGACCGCGAGGCTAACTATGCCCACTTCGAGGAACTGCTGGCGCAGGCCGGCGATGCGGACCTGGTGATCCTCCCTGAAATGTTCACCACCGGCTTTTCCATGGAGTCCGAGCGTCTCGCCGAGCCGGAGAACGGGCCGACCTATAAATGGCTCAAGGCCCAGGCCAAGAAGCACGATACCGTGATCACCGGGAGTGTGATCATCCAGGCGGCCGATGGCAGCCACCGCAACCGCCTGCTCTGGGCCCGGCCCGATGGTGAGATCCTGCACTACGACAAGCGCCACCTGTTCCGCATGGCCGGCGAGCACAAACACTACACCCCGGGCGAGCGCCAAGTGCAGTTCGAGCTCAAGGGCTGGCGGGTGCGCCCGTTGATCTGCTACGACCTGCGCTTCCCGGTATGGAGCCGCGACGCCCAGGATACCGACCTGCTGCTGTATACCGCCAACTGGCCAGCCGCGCGTCGTCAGCACTGGAACCGGCTGTTGCCTGCGCGGGGCATCGAGAACCTGTGCTTCGTGGCGGCGGTGAACCGGGTGGGCACCGACGGCAAGGGCTTTGCCTATTCGGGCGACAGCCAGGTGCTGGACTTCCAGGGTGAGAGCCTGCTCAGCGCGGGCGAGGCCGACGGGGTGTTCACCGTGGTGTTGCGAGCGGCGGAGTTGGCCGCTTACCGGGCGCGGTTCCCGGCCAACCTGGATGCCGATACCTTCGAGTTGCATTGACCGACAATACCGGCCCTGTCGCGGGACAAGCCCGCTCCTACAGGTATCGCGCTGCCGCCATGGACTGCGTTGTACCTGTAGGAGCGGGCTTGTCCCGCGACAGGGCCAGTACGGCCTATATCAGTACACATCGCGCCGATACCGCCCATCCTCGATCAGCTGCTGGACCACTTCGCTCCCGAGAATGCCGTTGAGCGCCGCGTCCACACCGGCCGCCATGCCCTTCAAGCTGCCGCATACATAGATGCATGCCCCGTCGGCGACCCAGCGCTTGAGCGTCTCGGCCTGCTGCAGCACTACATCCTGCACATAGACCTTCTGCGCCTGGTCCCGCGAGAACGCCAGGTCCAGCCGCTGCAGGTCACCCTTGGCCAGCCATGCTTGCAGCTGGTCACCGCACAACAGGTCGTAGGCCCGGTTGCGCTCGCCGAACAGCAGCCAGTTGCGTTGTTCGCCCTCGGCGATGCGTGCCTTGAGCAAGCTGCGCAGGCCGGCCAGGCCCGTGCCGTTGCCGATCAGGATCATCGGCGCTGGCGCATCAGGCAGGCGGAAGCCGCTGTTGCGCCGTAGGCGCGCGCTGACGTTGCCATGCACAGGCAGGTATTCGGTCAGCCACCCCGAGCCCAGGCCCAAGGTGCCGTCAGGGTGCAGTTCCTGGCGTACGATCAGTTCCAGCACACCGTCGCTGGCAATCGAGGCAATGGAGTATTCCCGGGCCGTGATAGGGATCAGGGCATCGACCAAGGCCTGGGCATGCAGGCCTACCAGGTGTTCGCGGCTTCTGGGCAATTGCCGGCTGGCCAGGGCCTGCCCGAGGGGTTCGGTCAGGCCGTCGAGCTGGACGGGGGTAGCGGCATCCAGGCCCAGGCCGGCGAGCAGGGCATCAACGCGTGGCTGGCCATTGCGTGGCAGCACTTCCACCAGGTCGCCGGCTTCCCAGGGCTGAGGTGCCTGTGGTTGCAGGCCGAGCAGGTAGACCGGCGCGCCCTGGCTGCCAGGGTTGAGCAACGTTCGGTGGCGCAGGGTCCAGTTGCTGAAGCTCGGCGGTTGCCAGGCATCGATCGGCTGGGCGCCGGTCAGTTGTGCCAGCTCCCGCTGCCATTGTTGCAGTGCGCCTTGATCGGCGTTGTCCACTTCCACCGGGCTGAAGGCGCGGGTGGCGCCGCGTTCGGCCAGCCAGGCCTGGAGCCTGCGGCCGAAGCCGCAGAAGTGCGGATACTGGCGGTCGCCCAGGGCGAGTACCGCATAGCTGAGGTTGTCCAGCGCCCACGGCTGGCCCAGGGCCTTGCGCTCGAAGGCGCGCGCACTGTCGGGCGCTTCGCCGTCGCCGAAGGTGCTGACCACGAACAACGCTCGCCTGGCCTGGCGCAGCTCGGCCTCGCCCAGCTCGGCCAGCGGGCGCACTTGCACCGGCAGGCCGGCCGCCTGCAGTTGCCCGGCGCTCTGCCAGGCCAGCTGCTCGGCGAAACCGCTTTGGCTGGCGAAGCCGATCAGCCAGCTGTCAGTGGTCGTGGCAGTGGGCGTGACGCTGCCGCGGGCGGCCAGGACCTGGCGTTTCTTGCGGCGACGGTCGAGGTACAACAGCCAGCCAGTGACGAAGAACAGCGGCATGGTGAGGCTGGCAAGGGTGGCGATGATGCGCCCTGGCAGGCCGAAGTATTCGCCGACATGCAGGGCATAGACGCTCTGCAGCAGCTGGGCCTTGAAGGATTTGTCGGTGTAGCGGTCGTGGCGCTTCACCTGGCCGGTGGCAGGGTCCAGCACCAGCGTGTTGAACGCACGCGGGTGGTCGGCATTCTCCAGCAGGTAGAACAGATTGGCCGGCTGGCCGCCCGCCGGGGGCAGGCGAAGGTTGTACATGGCCAGGCCGGGGCCTGCGGCATCCTTGAGGTTGGCCCAGATCGCGTCGTAGTCGACCACCAATGGCGGAGCGTTCTTGTCCACTTTTGGTGGGCCGTGACGCCCGCGGCCTTCGCCACGTTTTTGCTGCTGCCCGGCGGCCGGCGCATCGGCCAACAGCTTGTTCAGGCCCTCGCGGTACCACTCGTAGGACCAGAACAGGCCGGTGAGGGCGAACAGCAGGTAGAACAGCAAACACCAGGTGCCGGCCACTGCGTGCAGGTCCCAATTGAAGGCGCGGCCTTTCTTGGCCCAGTCGAAGGTCAGCCAGGTGCGCCAGTTCAAAGCCTGGCGCGGCCAGCGCAGGTACAGGCCGGAGAGGCAGAAGAAGATCAGCATCAAGGTGCAGGCGCCGGTGATCTGCCGCCCGGTGTCACCCATGGCCAGGAAACGGTGCAGCTGCAACATCAGGTTGAAAAAGCCCAGCCCGGTCACTTCGCCCTTGAGCTCACCTGTGTATGGGTCGGCATAGCGCAGCTCGCCGCGGCGCTCCCCTGGCGGGGGCGTGAAGAAGATGCGTGCGGCATTGCCGTCGCGGGTATCGACCCACAGCATCGCCACCTTGTCGCCCTGGGCCGCCTCGACCCGGCGTACCAGCTCGGCCGGTGGCAGCACGCCTTCCTTGCGCACCTCTACCTTCAATGCGTGCGGGTTGAGCAGGCGCAACAGTTCGTCCTGGAACGAATAGAGCGCGCCGGTGATGCCCATCAGCGCCAGCACGAGGCCGGCGGTGATGCCAAAGAACCAGTGCAATTGGAACAGCGACTTCTTCACCACATCGATCACCTTGTCTTGGCGCCGGGCAGGGCGCGGCGTGCATTATGCCTTGGTACGCGAAAGCCCCGCACACCGGAATGGGCGGGGCTTTCGGTCAGCTTCCTCAGAAGTGGACGCTGGTGGTCAGCAGGGCAGTGCGACCTGCTGCCTGGTTGGCGAAGTGGGTGGAGTACGCCTTGTCGTAGTAGACCTCGTTGGTGAGGTTCTGCACGTTCAGTTGCAGGTCGATGTTCTTGGTCAGCTTGTAGGCCGCCATCGCGTCGTAGCGCACGTAGCTGTCGACCATGGTGGTGTTGGCAACGCTGCCGTACACGTCATCCACATAGAAGGCACCGCCACCGATTGTCAGCTTTGGCGTGACCGCGTAGGTGGTCCACAGGCTGGCGCTGTTGTTCGGGGTGTTTGGCAACTGGTTGCCATCATTGGCCTTGCCACGTGGGCCACCATCGATCTGTCGGGCTTCCATGTAGGTGTAGCCCGCGAATACTTGCCACTTGTCGGTGAGCTTGCCGCTGGCCGACAGCTCGATACCCTCGACGCGGGTTTCGCCAACGTTCTCGTAACTGGTGGTGTCGACCTGGACGCGGGCGTTTTCCTTTTCGGTCCGGAACAGGGCTGCTGCCAGGGACAGGCGCTCGTCAAGCAGGTCCCATTTGGTGCCGATCTCGTAGTTGGTGGTCTCTTCCGGCTCCAGGTCGCTGCTCAGAAGATTGCCGCCACGGTCCGCACTGCCGGGCAACTGATTACCTTCAACGCCTTCGCCGAGCATTGCTCCAGGCGGAGTAGCGGAAGTGGCATAGGAAACATAGATGCTACCGTTCTCAGCAGGTTTCCACACCAGACCTACCTGACCGGTGAAGAACTCGCTCTTGTCGCGGCCTTTATTCAGGCTACCGTCCTTGTTCACCGTGGTCGAACCATCAGCCTCGTAGCCACGGAACTTGGTATCGAAATGGTCATAGCGCAGGCCCAGATTCAGCAACCATTCAGGTGTCAGTTCCAGCGTGTCGAAGACATAGACTGCACGGGTTTTGCCGCTGGTCTTGGTGCCTTTGTAGTTGCGCTCGACGGTGCCCTCCCAGGCATCGTCCGGGTTCGGGTCACTCAGCGAGGTGCAGCTGCCGCCGTTGCTCGGTCCAGTGCAGGTAAGCTTGTTGTTTGGCGAGACCGTGTAACCTTGGCGGTCGGACTCTTCCTTGGTGAACTCGACACCAGTAGAGAAACTGTTCTTGAAGCCGCCGACGTAGAACTCGCCGAACAGGTCGGTCTGGTTGGTTGTGGTAGCGGTATTGCCTACCCGGGTATTGGCGCGGCGCCAGACACCGTTGTTGTTGACGTTGCCCGCGCTGTCGTCAGGCTGGGTCAAGACATAGTCCTGCATGCTGTTGCCATGGCGCAGGGTGTTCTTGATTGTCAGCGAGTCGGTCAGGTCGTGCTCGATGGCGATGGTGGCGATATCAGTGCGGGTCTTGCGGAAGTCGCGGTCGGTCAGGCCGTAGAAATTATCGCTGTCACCGCCGTCGGTGGGCTTGCTCGGGTGCGCCGATGTGCGTGCGTTGCTGCCTGCGCGTGGAATGCTGTATGGGATGCCCGAATCCGGCAGGTCGTCGCTTTCCAGGTGGTAGTAGTCGAGGTTCAACCGGGTCGGTGTGCCGAGGCCGAAGGCCAGCGAAGGTGCGATACCCCAGCGGTCATAGTTGACCTTGTCGCGGCCGGCGACGTTGCTTTCGTGGGTCATCAGGTTGAGACGACCGGCGACGGTGTCGCTGAACTGGTAGTTGCCATCGAAGGTGTAGCGCTGGGTCTGGTCGCTGCCCCAGGTCCAGGCGCCATCAAGCGAGTTGCCCAGGTGCGCGCGCTTGCTGACCAGGTTGATCGTGCCGCCTGCAGCACCACGGCCGCCGATGGCCGAATTCGGGCCCTTGGCCACTTCCACCGATTCGATGGCAAAGATCTCGCGGGTTTGTGCACCGGTGTCGCGTACACCGTCCAGGTAGGTGTCACCCTGGGCATCGAAACCACGAATAAATGGGCGGTCGCCCTGGGGGTTACCGCCTTCACCTGCGCCGAAGGTGATGCCCGGGACAGTACGCAGGGCATCTTGCAAGGTCAGGGCATTGGTGTCCTTGATGACTTGCTGTGGAATCACGGTGATCGAGCGGGGAGTGTCCACCAGCGGAGCGGTGTACTTCTGCGAGGAGGCTTTGTCGACCTTGTACTCGGTATTGGCCTGTTCTGCCTTGCCGTTGATGCTGGTGGCGTCCAGGGTGATGGCATTGCTGGCAGCAGGGTCTGCCGCATAGGCGGAAGTGGCGCTGATCGCCACGCCAATGGCAGAGGCAAGCAGACGAGGTGAACTCATAGCAGATGGCACGTGACGCATTTCGATGAACCTTCCCCAAGGTATGAACTGCGCGGATCTTAATGTAAGCAATTGTGACTAACAATTGAGAACAGTTAACATTCGTGAGGAATTTACAATCTTTACAATTTCTCTTTACGGTTTTAAGCAGCTGAAACGTCGGAAGCGGCGAGTGGGGCTTGTGGGGAGTAAAAGGTAATCAATATCATTGGCGACTTCCTCCTGCCAGGTGCCGCCGCCATGCTGCTTCACATCCCCGGTCTGTTCGACGCCGACGAGCTGTCTCGCATCCGCGTGGCGCTGGAGCAGGCCGACTGGGCCGACGGCAAGGTCACGGCGGGCTACCAGTCGGCCAAGGCCAAGCACAACCTGCAATTGCCCGAGGGGCATGCGCTGGCCAAGGAGATCGGCAGTGCCCTGATCGAGCGCCTGTGGCGCAACCCGCGGTTCATGTCCGCGGCCTTGCCGCACAAGGTGTTCCCGCCGCTGATCAATTGCTACCGCGAAGGCGGCAATTTCGATTTCCACATCGACAACGCCCTGCGTCAGCCCAAGGGCAGCCCAGAGCGGGTGCGCACCGACCTGTCCTCGACCTTGTTTCTCAGCGACCCCGGCAGCTACGACGGCGGTGAGCTGGTGATCCAGGACACCTTCGGCACGCAGCAGGTCAAGCTGGCGGCCGGGGACATGGTGCTGTACCCCGGTACCAGCCTGCACAAGGTCAACCCGGTGACACGAGGGGCCCGCTATGCGGCGTTCTTCTGGACCCAGAGCCTGGTGCGCGAGGACAGCCAGCGGGCGCTGCTGTTCGAGATGGACAATGCCATCCAGCAATTGACCGCCGACGTGCCCGACCACCCCTCGCTGCTGCAGCTGACAGGCACCTACCATAACCTGCTGCGTCGTTGGGCCGAGGTCTGAGCGGTGTCCTACCCGTTGCGCCGTGAGGAAGTGGTGGATGTCGCGAGCCTGCAGGCCATGCTCGAAGACAGCCCCGGCAAGGCTGCCCAGGCGATCCTGGCGGCAGCAGGGCAGGGCGTGGTGCAGGCCCAATTGTTGTTGGGGCAGATCCTGCTCGATGGGCGGGGCATCGAACGTGACCCTGCCCTGGCTCGTCAATGGTTTGGTATCGCCGCCCAGGCCGGCAGTGCCATGGCGCACAACATGCTGGGGCGATGCCTGGAACAGGGTTGGGGTGGGGCGAGCAACCTGGCGCAGGCGGCCATTCATTATGCCTGGGCAGCCGATGCCGGGTTGGACTGGGGCCTCTACAACCTGGGCAACCTGCTGGCCACCGGGCGCGGGGTGCCGGCCGACCAGGCCCAGGCATTGGCCTGTTACGAGAAGGCCGCGCAGCTGGGGCATGCCAAGTCGATGAACCTTTATGGGCGCTACCTGGAACAGGGCATTGCCACCGCAGCCAGCCCGGCACGGGCGGTTCGCTGGTATCGCCGGTCGGCCGAGGCGGGGGATTTCCGGGGCATGTTCAGCCTGGCGATGGTCCTCATCGAGCGAGGGCAGATGCATGAAGCCGGCCCTTGGCTGGAGCGTGCGCGTGTCGAGGGCAATCACAACTTTTTACGCAGTGCGTTGGCCACCTTGCTTGGCGCCGGGCCTTTGCTGGCTGAGCATGCGGCAGCCTATGCCGCTGAGTTGGAAACGCGCAAAGCGTGACTGGTCGGCCCAATCGCGGGACAAGCCCGCTCCCACAGGGGCGGTGCAATCCATCTGTTCTGCGGCCGCACTTGCCATGCAGGGAAGCCGCTCAGGCTTAATCCGCTGCCGGGAAGCATGGATCGTTGCCGCTCCTACATGGCAACTGAGGAAAACGACCATGCGCTTCATACAAGAACGCTCCTTTATCGCAACCTTCACCTCCGTGACGCCTGGCTATCTGGGCATACTCGATTCGGTCGAGGGTACTCCCGGGGAGCGCAAGAATGCCTGGCTGACCATTGGCTCCCCCAGCTGTGTCAAAGAGCAGCAGCGTTTCTGGTTCGGGTATTACGAGGGGCAGGACGCGGGATACCAGGTGCGGACAGTGATGTCCGGGGACGATAGCGCCCATCGCACTATCTGGGACCTGAGCTTCAACAAGTCGGTAGGGTACTACCAAAAGAGTGACAAGCCAGTCCTGTGGCGGGTGCGGGTCGAGGGGGCGAAGCTGCAGATGCCTGAAGTTCGCATCTACGAAGATGTCACGCTGGCCATGCCTGGGCAGGCGATGATGAGCGTGGCCAACCGGGCGCCATGGGATGAACACTATGTTGGGATCGGCAGGCCGAACACGCTGTACTTCAGGATGGATGTCCAGGAAACGAACGTGCCGGAGTTCGTGAACTTCGACCAATACCGACGCCGTTAAGCGGCACAATGAAAAACGGGGCCTTGCGGCCCCGTTCTGTTTTACAGGTAGTACGCCTTCAGCGGCGGGAAGCCGTTGAACTCCACCGCGCTGTAGCTGGTGGTGTAGGCGCCGGTGGACAGCCAGTACAGGCGGTCGCCGATGGCCAGGTTCAGCGGCAGGCCGTACTTGTAGTGCTCGTACATGATGTCGGCACTGTCGCAGGTGGGGCCGGCGATGACCACTTCTTCCATCTCGCCTTTCTTCTCGGTCCAGATCGGGAACTTGATGGCTTCGTCCATGGTTTCAATCAGGCCGGAGAACTTGCCCACGTCGGTGTAGACCCAGCGCTCCACCGCGGTACGCGACTTGCGCGCCACCAGCACCACTTCGCTGACCAGGATGCCGGCGTTGGCGATCAGCGAGCGGCCTGGCTCGAGGATGATTTCCGGCAGGTCGTCGCCGAAGTCTTCCTTGAGGAAGCGGATGATTTCTTCGGCGTAGGTTTCCAGGCTGTTGGTGCGGGTGATGTAGTTGGCCGGGAAGCCGCCGCCCATGTTGATCATCTTCAGCTCGATGCCGTCTTCATCCTTAAGGCGCTCGAAGATTACCTTCACCTTGGCGATGGCCGCGTCCCAGACGCTGATGTCGCGCTGCTGGGAGCCCACGTGGAACGACACGCCGTAGGGCACCAGGCCCAGGTCACGGGCGAGGATCAACAGGTCCATGGCCATGTCGGTCTGGCAGCCGAACTTGCGCGACAGCGGCCAGTCGGCGGTGGTCGAGCCTTCGGTCAGGATACGGACATAGACCTTCGAGCCCGGGGCAGCCTTGGCGATGTTGCGCAGGTCCGCTTCGGAGTCGGTGGCGTACAGGCGCACGCCCTTCTCGTAGAAGTAGCGGATGTCCTTGGACTTCTTGATGGTGTTGCCGTAGCTGATGCGGTCGGCGCTGACACCCTGGTTCATCACCTTGTCCAGCTCGTAGATCGAGGCGATGTCGAAGTTCGAGCCCTTGTCCTTGAGCAGGTCGATGATCTCGACCGCCGGGTTGGCCTTGACGGCGTAGTACACCTTGGCGAACTCGAAACCGGCGCGCAGGTCATCGTAGGCCTGGCTGATGATCTGGGTATCGATGAGTACGAACGGGGTTTCCTGCTTGTCGGCGAACGCCTTCATCTTCTGGAAGGTTTCGCGCGCGAAATAGTCTTCGACCTGGATCGACATGCTGAGGGACTCCATGGGCAAACTGAAAAGGTAAGTGGCAGCAAACTGAACGTCCTCCGTATCCCCACTTTGGTTCGCCTACTTCCCAAGGCATGTCGCCGAAAGCAAAAAGGTCAACCGTGCCCGTGAAGCGGAGCGGCGGGTGACCTTGCTGTCTCGTCGTCAGTACTTGAGCCGGATGGATCGTTTCCAGCATGGACGTTCGGCGCGCACTTTAGGGCGTGAACAAAGCAAGATCAACAGGCAATCCCGGCGTGTTGGCCGCGGATCGACGACCAGCTCATGGAATAACCGACTCATGTGACCGGCTGATGTTCCCCAAGGGTTGGAAGGCGTAAAAAATTGTGGAATGCAGGGTGATCGCCTGTTCGTGGGTAAACCCGATCTCACAAGGTTTTCAAGTTCCCCGTGGGAGCGGGTTCACCCGCGAAAAAGCCAGAGGTGTTCATATTTATGGCCACATCAATCTGGTACGTCGGTGCCTGTATCGACACATAAATTTTTTATTGCCGACTGACGGATTTGCTGTACTTGATGAGAAACATTACTATTCGCAGCCTTCTCCGCCTCCCTGATGACCCCCGACTGTGTCCGGACCCAAAGGCTTCCTCGACCACTACCACGAGCTGATCGGCACCTGGACGCGCAAGCTGCGCAGTCGCCCCCAGGCCGAGGACCTCGCCCATGATGCCTTCGTGCGGGTGTTGGAAAACCCACACCAGGCCGTCGAGCAGCCGCGCGCCTACCTGCACCAGACGGCTCGCAATATCGCAGTGGACGGTTACCGTCGTGATGACCGGCGCCAAGCCTTGGAGGAAGGGATGCTCGACGCCGGCCACCCAGGCAATGGCGACCCTGAAGCCTATGTGCATGCCCTGGAGTTGGCCGACTGCGTCGAGCGGGCCCTGGCCGAACTGCCGCTCAACTGCCGGCGGGTATTCGTCTGGCAGAAGCTCGAGGGGCTGAGCCAGGCCGAGATCGCCGAGCGCATGGGGTTGAGCAAGAACATGGTCGAAAAGTATATGATCCGCACGCTCCGGCATCTGCGTGAGCACCTGGATGTGTCGACCAGATGAGTCAGGAGACCCTTTGCATGAAACAGCCCGGCGCCGAGGACGTGCGCGAACAGGCCGCCGAATGGTTCGCCCGCATCAACGATGCGCCCACAGACAGCCGGCTGCAGGCGCAGTTGCAGCAATGGCTCGACGCCGACCCGCGTCACCGCGAGGAATACGATCTGCTTGGCCGATTATGGCAGGCCGCAGGCCAGGTTCCGCACGCGCGATTGCGAGCGCTGTGCGAGCCTGCCCCGGCCAGGCAGCTGCCGCGCCGGCGCTTTCTGCAACAGGCCCTGGCGGCCAGTGTGGGCGTTGCCGCCCTGGGGCTGGGCTGGCGCTGGCACTACCAGCGTGAGTATCACCGGCAGGACCTGCAGACGGCACTGGGCGAGCGCCGCCAGCTCGAGCTGCCGGATGGCTCGCGGCTCGAACTCAATGGCGGTACCCGCCTGGGCGTGCGTTTCGGCGCGGACCAGCGTCAGGTCGTGCTCGAGGCTGGCGAGGTGATGTTCAACGTCGCCCACGACAGCACGCGGCCATTCGTGGTCGAAACCGCCCAGGGCACGGTCACCGTGACCGGTACCCGCTTCGATGTACGCCTGGACCCTGGCCAGACCCGGGTGGCGGTCGAGCAGGGCGCCGTGCGGGTGCAGGGTACTTCGGGTTCGTTGGCGCAACTGACGGCGGGCCTGGGCTCGCACATCGGCGCGCAGGGGCAGGTGGCCGAACCCTATCCGGTGAATGCGACGGCCCTGACCGCCTGGCGCCAGGGCAAGCTGGTGTTCGACGATGCCACCCTGGCCGAGGTGGTCGCCGAAGTGTCCCGCTACCGGGCCCGGCCGTTGCGCGTGGCTCCGGGCAAAGTGGCAGGGCTCAGGCTGTCCAGCACCTTCAATATCGATGACACCGACGCCTTGCTGCGGGCCCTGCCAAGCATCCTGCCGGTGGCGATCAAGGCCCACCCTGACGGCTCCAGCGAAATTATTTCGAAATAGATTCAGGTTTTTTTCCGCTCGTTCGTCTTCCTCGCCAGCTGCAACTGCCAAGCATTTCCATTTGCGTGCGGTTGGCGTTTATCCCGGTTTTCAGGACCTTTCGACGACGTGAACAACAAGCCCTTCCTGCGTTTTCGCATTCTTGCCCTGGCCCTGGCGGTCAGCGCCGCCACTGCCAATGCATACGCCGAACAAGCTCCGGCGGCCATCCAGATCCAGGCCCAACCATTGGCCTCGGCCTTGAGCCAGCTCGGCCAGCAAACCCGCCTGCAACTGTTCTACAGCCCCGAGCTGGTGGCGGGCAAGCAGGCCCCTGCGGTGTCGGGCGAGCTGGCGCCGGAACAGGCCCTGCAGCAATTGTTGCAGGGCAGCGGGCTGACGTATGAGATGTCCCAGGATACCGTGGTGGTCAAGCCGGCCCCGGTCGCCGGTACGCTCACCACCGGCAGCCTGGAGCTGGCGCCCACCGATATCAAGGTGGTGGGCGACTGGCTGGGCGATGCCGAGCAGAGCGTGGTGCAAAACCACCCTGGCGCGCGCACCGTGGTGCGTCGTGAGGCCATGGTGGAGAAGGGCGCGATGAACGTGCGCGACGTGTTGCGTGGCATCCCCGGCGTGCAGGTGCAGGACTCCAACGGCACCGGCGGCAGCGACCTGTCGCTCAACGTCGGTGTGCGGGGCCTGACCTCGCGCCTGTCGCCACGCTCGACCGTATTGATCGATGGTATCCCTGCAGCCTTCGCGCCCTATGGCCAGCCACAGCTGTCCATGGCGCCGATTTCCTCGGGCAACCTGGACAGCATCGACGTGGTGCGAGGCGCAGGCTCGGTGCGCTATGGCCCGCAGAACGTCGGCGGTGTGATCAACTTCGTCACCCGGGCGATCCCCGAGAAGGCCACCGGTGAATTGTCCACCACCCTGGAAACTTCCCAGCATGGTGGTTGGAAGCACACCGAGTCGGCCTTCGTCGGCGGCACCGCCGACAACGGCATGGGCGTGGCGCTGCTGTACACCGGCGTCAATGGCGATGGCTACCGCAGCAGCAACAACGACAACGATATCGACGATGTCATGCTCAAGACCCACTGGGCGCCTACCGACAGCGACGAGTTCTGGCTCAACTTCCATTACTACGATGGCCGCGCCGACATGCCCGGCGGGCTGACCCAGGCCCAGTTCGACCAGGACCCGTTCCAGTCGCTGCGTGACTACGACTATTTCAGCGGTCGACGCAAGGATGTGTCGTTCAAGTGGTTGCGCCAGATCGACGATGCCACCCAGTTCGAGGTGCTGACCTACTACACCGACAGCTTCCGCGGCAGCGCCATCGCCTCGCGGGACATGAAGACCCTGTCGACCTACCCGCGCAATTACCACACCTTCGCCATCGAGCCGCGGGTGTCGCGGATCTTCTTCGCCGGCCCCACCACCCAGGAAGTCAGCGTCGGCTACCGCTACCTGAAGGAAGCCATGCGCGAGCAGTCGACCCGCCTGGGGCTGGTCGACAACGTACCGACGCCGGTACCCGGCTCCGACGGCCATGTGTTCCAGGACCGCAGCGGTGGCACCGAGGCCAGCGCCTACTACATCGACGACAAGATCGATGTCGGCAACTGGACCATCACGCCGGGCATCCGCTTCGAGCATATCAATACCGACTGGCGCGATCGCCCGGTGATCGGTGCCAACGGCCGCCCGGTGGCGGAGAAGAAGCGCAGCATCACCAGCAACGAGCCGCTGCCGGCGCTGAGCGTGATGTACCACCTCTCCGATGCCTGGAAGCTGTTCGCCAACTACGAGACCTCTTTCGGCAGCCTGCAGTACTTCCAGCTCGGTCAGGGCGGGACCGGCAACAGCACGGCCAATGGCCTGGAGCCGGAAAAGGCCAAGACCTACGAGATCGGTACACGCTATGACAACGGCGACTGGGCCGGTGAGCTGACGGCGTTCTACATCGACTTCGACGACGAACTGCAGTACATCAGCAACGATGTGGGCTGGACCAACCTGGGCGCCACCAAGCACCAGGGCATCGAGGCTTCGGTGCGCTACGACCTGTCGGGCCTCGACCCGCGCCTGCAAGGGCTGTCGGCCAATGCCGGCTACACCTATACCCGTGCGACCTACGAGGGCGAGATCCCAGGCTTCAAGGGGCGCGACCTGCCGTTCTACTCGCGCCAGGTTGCCACCGCCGGCCTGCGCTACGAGATCAACCGCTGGACCTGGAACCTCGACGCCTATGCCCAATCGAAGCAGCGCGCGCCGGGAACCGGGATCAATTCCGATGGCAGCTTCAACGGCGACTACATCACCGAGCCGAGTGCCGACGGGCAATACGGCGACATCCCGGGCTACGTGACCTGGCATGTGCGGGGTGGTTACGACTTCGGGCCGCAGGCGTCGAACCTCAAAGTGGCCGCGGGCGTGAAGAACCTCTTCGACAAGCAGTACTACACCCGCTCCAGCGACAACAACGCCGGGCTCTATGTGGGCGAGCCGCGTACGTTCTATGTGCAGGCCAGTGTAGGGTTCTGATGTCGAGCGGGGCCGCTTTGCGGCCCTTTCGCGGCACAAGGCCGCTCCTTGTATCTACAGGCCTGCACGGCCCCTGACCGATCCCTGTGGGGGGGGGGCCGCGATTGGGCCAGCAGTGCCTGTCCAGGGCTGCCGCTCATTCGCCGGATTTTGGCCGGCGGCTCGACTTCAGGTATGATACTGCCCCTTTTTGATCCCCAGTCAGGCGATTTCCCATGACCAACCAGGCCGCCGAAGTCGCGAAGCGCCGCACTTTCGCAATCATTTCCCACCCCGACGCCGGTAAGACGACCATCACCGAGAAGCTCTTGCTGATGGGCAAGGCGATTGCCGTTGCCGGTACCGTGAAGTCGCGCAAGTCCGACCGCCACGCCACCTCCGACTGGATGGAAATGGAGAAGCAGCGCGGTATCTCCATCACCACCTCGGTGATGCAGTTCCCCTATCGCGAGCACATGATCAACCTGCTCGACACCCCCGGCCACGAGGACTTCTCCGAGGACACCTACCGCACCCTGACCGCGGTGGACTCGGCGCTGATGGTGCTCGACGGCGGTAAGGGCGTGGAGCCGCGCACCATCGCCCTGATGGACGTGTGCCGCCTGCGTGACACGCCCATCGTCAGCTTCATCAACAAACTCGACCGGGACATCCGCGACCCGATCGAACTGCTCGACGAGATCGAGGCGGTCCTGAAGATCAAGGCCGCGCCGATCACTTGGCCGATCGGTTGCTACCGCGACTTCAAGGGCGTGTACCACCTGACCGGCGACTACATCGTGGTCTACACCCCGGGCCACGGCCACGAGCGCACCGAAGCCAAGATCATCCAGAAGCTCGATTCCGACGAAGCTCGCGCGCACCTGGGCGACCAGTACGAGTCGTTCGTCGAGCAGCTGGAGCTGGTACAGGGCGCCTGCCATGAATTCAACCAGGAAGAGTTCATCAATGGCCAACTGACCCCGGTGTTCTTCGGTACCGCGCTTGGCAACTTCGGTGTCGACCATGTGCTCGATGCTGTCGTCGACTGGGCGCCGCGCCCGCTGGGCCGCGTCGCCCACGAGCGGACCGTCGAGCCCGTGGAAGAAAAATTCACCGGCTTCGTGTTCAAGATCCAGGCGAACATGGACCCCAAGCACCGCGACCGTATCGCCTTCATGCGCATCTGCTCGGGCAAGTACGAGAAGGGCATGAAGATGCGCCATGTGCGCCTGGGCAAGGACCTGCGCATCGGCGACGCCCTGACCTTCTTCTCCTCCGAGCGTGAACAGCTCGAGGAAGCCTATGCCGGCGATATCATCGGCCTGCACAACCACGGCACCATCCAGATCGGTGACACTTTCACCGAAGGCGAGGCGCTGGGCTTCACCGGCATTCCGCACTTCGCTCCGGAACTGTTCCGCCGCGTGCGCCTGAAGGACCCGCTCAAGTCCAAGCAGCTGCGCCAGGGCCTGCAGCAGCTGGCCGAGGAGGGGGCGACCCAGGTGTTCTTCCCCGAGCGCAGCAACGACATCATCCTCGGTGCGGTCGGTGTGCTGCAGTTCGATGTGGTCGCCAGCCGCCTGAAGGAAGAGTACAAGGTCGAGTGTGCCTACGAGCCGATCACCGTCTGGTCGGCACGCTGGATCAGCTGCGACGACAAGAAGAAGCTCGAGGAATTCCAGAACAAGGCCATGGAGAACCTGGCCATCGACGGTGGCGGTCACCTGACCTACCTGGCCCCGACCCGGGTCAACCTGTCGCTGATGGAAGAGCGCTGGCCGGATGTGACCTTCCGCGCTACCCGCGAGCATCATTGATTGCAGGGGAGGGCATTGCCCTCCATTCGCGGCACAAGGCCGCTCCTACAGGAGACCGCATGCCCTTGTAGGAGCGGCCTTGTGCCGCGAATGGGCCGCAAAGCGGCCCCTTCTGATTCAATTCCCCGCTTTGATACTGGTCCAGATCCGCGTCCTGATCCGGTCGATCTTCGCCGGCATCGCCTCCAGGGCATAGAGCTTGCCCAGCACCTCGTCACTGGGGTAGATCATGCCGTTGGCCTTGAGCTGCGGGGCCACCAAGGCGTCAGCCTTGAGGTTGCCATTGGCATATTGCACATGGTCGCTGATCGCGGCCATCACCTCTGGCTGCAGCAGGTAGTTCATGTAGGCATAGCCGGCTTTCTCGTCTGGCGCATCGGCCGGCATGGCCACCATGTCGAACCACAGCGGTGCACCTTCCTTGGGTATCGAATAGCCCACCTTCACCCCGTTCTGTGCCTCTTCGGCCCGGTTCTTCGCCTGCAGCACATCCCCCGAGAACCCCACCACCACGCACACATCGCCATTGGCCAGGTCGCCTGTGTACTTGGACGAATGGAAGTAGCTGATGTAGGGGCGTACCTGCATCAACAGCGCCTTGGCTTTGTCGTAGTCGGCCGGGTTGCGGCTGTGGTGCGGCAGGCCCAGGTAGTGCAGTGCGATCGGCAGCAGTTCGGGGCCGTTGTCGAGCACAGCGACGCCGCAGCTTTTGAGCTTGGCAATGTATTCGGGCTTGAAGATCAGGTCCCAGGAGTCGATCGGCGCGTTGTCGCCAAGCACGGCCTTGACCTTGTCGATGTTGTAGCCGATGCCGGTGCTGCCCCACAGGTATGGGAAGCCGTACTGGTTGCCCGGGTCGTTGACTTCCAGGGCCTTGAGCAGCACTGGGTTGAGGTTGTGCCAGTTGGGCAGCTGGCTTCTGTCGAGCTTCTTCAGCGCCTTGCCCTGGATCTGCCGGGCCATGAAATGGTTGGAGGGAAACACCACGTCGTAGCCGGAATTACCGGTCATCAACTTGCCGTCGAGGGTCTCGTTGCTGTCGAACACATCGTAGGTGGGGACGATGCCGGTGGCGTGCTGGAACTGCTTGAGCGTATCGGGGGCGATGTAGCTGGACCAGTTGTAGATCTTCACTGAGTCGGTGGCATTGGCCGCGCAGGCGGCGAGCATCAGGGGGGCGAGAAGAAGCGTGCGCATGTCCGGTATACCTTGCTTGGTTTGTTGTTATCGAAGGGCGACAGGCGAGTGGTGAATCAGAAAATCAGTACGTAGGTCTTGCGCACCGTCTCCTGGATGTCCCAGGTGCCGGTGCTGTTGGCCGGTAGCATCAGGGCGTCGCCAGCTTCGATGTGCAAAGGCTCGCCCCCATCGGGGGTGAAGGTGCAGCGGCCTTTGACGAAGTGGCAGAACTCCTGCTGCACGATCTGCCGACGCCAGCGTCCGGGTGTGCACTCCCAGATCCCGGTTTCGACGCCATCGTTGCGCTCGACGCAGGTCACCGAGGTGACCGCGACCGGTTCACCGAGCGGGGCGGCGACAGGGTTGCTGTGTGCCAGGGGGACGCTGGCGGTGTGTTTGAACTGGGTGATGCTCATACCGTGGATCCTGTGTGGCGGTTTTGGGAAATCAGCGCATGAAGCCTTCCATGAAGTCGGCAAGGGCGATGGCCAGGCGCCGTCTCCAGGGGGCGCTGCCGGGGTTGGCGAGGGTCTGGTCTTCGTGCACGAAGCTTTGGATGATCGCGTTGTAGCCCAGCCAGCGGCACGGCTCGGGGGGCCAGGTCGCCAGGCTCGACAGCGGGCGGTTGTCGTACACCCAGGGCTGTGCGGTGAGGGCGTTGTGCTGGTCGAGGATCAACGCCGCGAGGGTACGCCCGCCCAGGTTGGTGGCACCGACGCCTTCGCCGCCGTAGCCGCCGGCCAGGGCGATGCCACGCTGGCGGTCGCACAGCATGTGCGGGTGGAAGCGTCGGGCCATGCCCAGGTTGCCGCCCCACGAGTGGGTGATGCGCACGTCCTTGAGCTGCGGGAACAGCTCGCTGAACAGGTAGCGGCGCAGGGCGATCTCGGCATCGGTGAGGCTGAAGTCTTCCCGCAGTCGCCCGCCGAAGCGGTAGCCGCCACGGGCACCGAACACCAGGCGGTCGTCGGCGGTGCGCTGGCCATAGGTGACCTGGCGGCTGCTTTCGCTGAAAGCCTGGCCCTGGGCCAGGCCGATCCGGGCCCAGGTCGATAGGGGCAACGGTTCGGTCGCCACCAGCAGGCTTTGTACCGGTAGCTGGTGGCGGCCCAATGGGGGCAGGCTGGCGGCGTAGCCTTCCACCGCCGGCACCACCCAATGGCTGCGGATCGTGGCCTGTGGCGTGCGTACCTCACCGGGGCGCCAGTCGATGGCGGGGGTGTTCTCGTAGAGAGCAACGCCGAGGTTCTCCACCGTACGGGCCAGGCCCCGGACGAGCTTGGCTGGTTGGATGGTCGCGGTGTGTGGGCTGTAGATCGCGCCATAGGCGTTGCTCACCCGCAACTGGCCGTCGAGTTGTTCTGGGCCCAGCCAGCGGTAGTCGTCCTCGGTCATGCCTTGGCGGTAGAGATCGTCCAGGTAGGCGCGCTGGCTGCGCTCCTGTTCGGGGTAGCGGGCCGCGCAATACAGCACACCGCCCTTGCGATAGTCACAGTCGATGCCTTCGCGTTGCAGGATGCCGTGGACTTCATCGGGAATACCGTGCAGCAGCTCGATGCTGGCGCGGCGTTGTTGCGGCGAAAGGCTGGCGAGCATCCGGTCCTCGCCCAGCAGGTTGCCCATCAACCAGCCGCCGTTGCGCCCGGAGGCGCCGAAGCCTGCGATATGGGCGTCGATCACCGCGATGCTCAGGTGCGGCGCCTGGCGCTTGAGGTAGTAGGCCGTCCACAGCCCGGTGTAGCCGGCACCGATGATGCACACGTCCACCGTCAGGTCCTGGCCCAGGGCCGGTCGGGTGCAAGGGGGCTCGTCGAGCTGGTCCATCCAGAGGCTGATCGTGCGCCAGGGTAGCATGGTACTGCGGCTCCACATCCGTAAAGGTCTGTGGCGATCCTAGTGGGACGGGGCGATGGCTGTCTTACGTGCGTGCACGCAGGGAAATTTGCTTCACATAGGCCTTGG
The DNA here is from genome assembly GCF_056856075.1 of Pseudomonas sp. FA-1. Taxonomy (NCBI): domain Bacteria; kingdom Pseudomonadati; phylum Pseudomonadota; class Gammaproteobacteria; order Pseudomonadales; family Pseudomonadaceae; genus Pseudomonas; species Pseudomonas sp. FA-1. The sequence goes on along the minus strand of NZ_JBWXTH010000002.1, from coordinate 387,546 downwards.
GCGACAGCCCTGTGTGTTCGCGAAAGCACTTGTAGAAGGCCGAGAGCGAGTTGAAGCCGGCGGCGAAGGCCAGGTCATCGACCGGCATGCGTGTACAGCTGTCGTCCAGGCTGGCCAGCAGGTGCTGCAGGCGTGCCTGGTTGACGTAGCGGTAGAAGCTTTGCCCCAGCACCTGGTTGAGCAGGTAGGAGATCTGGTTGCGGCTGTAGCCGCTGGCCTCGGCGACCTGCTGCAGGTCCAGTTCCGGGTCGAGATAGGGGCGCTGGCGCTGGAAGTAATGCTCCAGGTCCTGGGCCATGGTGGACAGCTGGCGGGGCGACAGGCCAAGGCGGCTGGTGGCCGGTCGTGGGCTGCTGCGGTCGCTGCCCTTGGCGTTGCGGCGTACCAGGGTGGCGTATTCGTTGATGCGCCAGATCAGCCCGTCCTTAACGGTGATCGCTTCGCTGGACTGGAACGCCACCAGCCCGTCGCCGCCCTGGACCGTGACCTGGTACTGGATGAAAGCCGTGCAGCCGTCCACGCGGATACGGTCGCTGTGGACGATGTCCTCGCCGGCGGCATGGGGCAGGCTGGCGCGCACATAGTCGCGCAGCTCATCGAAGCCGAGTACGCGGTTCTGGAAGAAGTCGTGGTACTGGATGTCGGGATGATAGAGCGCCATGACGCCGTCGAGGTCGCGGTGCTTCCAACACAGGTGGTAGCGCAGCACGGTATCGGCGGTGAGCGGCGTTTGCTCGGGGGTGTCGGGGAGGGTCATGGCGGGATAGTGCCCTGGCCGGGCGTGGGTGACAAGGCCAGGGCAGACGCTGCCGGTGCCAGCGCTATCGCGGGTGTAGGAGCGGCCTTGCGCCGCCAAAGGGCTGCAAAGCAGCCCCAGTTATCCAGGGGTTAAAGGAACTGCTCGGCATAATGGCATGCCACCTGCCGTGTACCCACCTGGCGCAGTGCCGGCACTTCCTTGGTACAGCGCTCGGTGGCATAGGGGCAGCGTTTGTGGAAGGCGCAGCCATCCGGTGGGTTGAGCGGGTTGGGCAGTTCACCGGCGATGCGGATCTTCGGTTTGAGCGGGTCCGGGTGGATGGCCGGGGTCGCCGACAGCAAGGCCTGGGTGTACGGGTGCAGGGGCTTTTCGTAGATGTCCTCCTTCGGGCCCATCTCCGCGGGGCGGCCCAGGTACATCACCAACACCTGGTCGGCTACATGGCGCACCACTGCGAGGTTGTGGGAGATGAACACGTAGGCGGTGTTGAACTCCTTCTGCAGGTCCATGAACAGGTTCAGCACCTGGGCTTGGATCGACACGTCCAGGGCCGAGGTCGGCTCGTCGGCTACCAGCACTTTCGGCTGCAGCATCATCGCCCGGGCCAGGGCGATGCGCTGGCGCTGGCCGCCGGAGAACATGTGCGGGTAGCGCTGGTAGTGCTCGGGACGCAGGCCGACCTGCTCCATCATCTTCTGCACCTTCTCACGGCGCTCGGCCTTGCCCAGGGCGGTGTTGATCAGCAGTGGCTCGGCCAACTGGTCGCCGATCTTCTGGCGCGGGTTGAGCGAGGCATAGGGGCTCTGGAAGACCATCTGCACGTCGCGGCGCAGCTGCTTGCGCTCGGCCTTGCTGGCCCCCTTCACTTCGGTGCCAGCGATCTGCAGGGAGCCGGAGGACGGCTCCTCGATCAGGGTGAGCGCGCGGGCCAGGGTCGACTTGCCACAGCCGGACTCGCCGACCACGGCCAGCGTCTTGCCGGCCTCCAGCTCGAACGACACCCCATTGAGTGCGCGCACCAGCGCATGGCCCTTGAACAGGCCGCGGGAGACTTCGTAGTGACGGGTCAGTTCACGGGCGGATAGGACGACGGTCATCACGCCACCTCCTGGTTCAGCGGATAGAAGCAACGCACCAGGCTGTGTGCCTGGGGATCGAGGGGCGGACGCTGCTGGCGGCAGTTTTCCTGCACGTAGGGGCAGCGCGGTGACAGCAGGCAGCCTTTGGGCCGGTCGTAGCGACCGGGGACGATGCCGGGCAGGGTGGCCAGGCGTTCGGCGCCGATGCTGTGCTCGGGGATGGCCGCCAGCAAGGCTTCGCTGTAGGGATGGGCGGGGATGTCGAACAGTTCCGGTACCTGGCCCACTTCCACCGCCTGCCCTGCGTACATCACGCAGACCCGCCTGGCCGTCTCGGCGACCACGGCCAGGTCGTGGGTGATGAGAATGAGCGCCATGTTGCGCTCCTTCTGCAAGTTCACCAGCAGCTCCATGATCTGCGCCTGGATGGTCACGTCCAGGGCGGTGGTCGGCTCGTCGGCGATCAGCAGCTTGGGTTCGCCGGCGATGGCCATGGCGATCGCCACGCGCTGGCTCATGCCGCCGGAAAGCTGGTGGGGGTAGGCGTCCAGGCGGCTTTCGGCGGCCGGGATCTCGACCTTCTTGAGCAGCTCCAGGGCACGCTGGCGGGCAGCCTTGCCCTTGAGCCCGAGGTGCTGGCGCAGCACTTCCTCGATCTGGTAGCCCACGGTGTAGCTGGGGTTCAGGGCGGTCATCGGGTCCTGGAAGACCATGGCGATGTCCTTGCCCACCACTTTGCGACGTTGCCGGCCGCTGAGCTTGAGCATATCGGTGCCGTCGAAGTTGAGCACGTCGGCGGTGATGCGCCCGGGGGCGTCGATCAGGCCCATCAGGGCCATCATGGTGACCGACTTGCCGGAGCCGGACTCGCCGACGATGGCGAGAATCTCGCCGGCCTCCACGGTAAGGTCCAGGCCGTCCACCACGGGCACGGCGTTGGCGTCGCCGAAGCGCACGTTCAGGTTGTTGATCTGCAACAGTGACATGGCGTTCTCCTCAGGCGGCGTTCTTGAGTTTCGGGTCCAGCGCATCACGCAGCCCGTCGCCCATCAGGTTGATCGCCAGCACGCTGAGCAGGATGGTCAGGCCCGGTAGGCTGACCACCCACCAGGCGCGTTCGATGTAGTCGCGGGCCGAGGCCAGCATGGTGCCCCACTCGGGGGTGGGCGGCTGGACGCCAAGGCCCAGGAAGCCCAGGGCGGCGGCGTCGAGGATCGCCGAGGAGAAGCTCAGGGTGGCCTGGACGATCAGCGGAGCCATGCAGTTGGGCAGCACGGTGACGAACATCAGGCGTGGCAGGCCGGCGCCGGCCAGGCGCGCGGCGGTGACGTAGTCGCGGTTCAGCTCGCCCATCACCGCGGCGCGGGTCAGGCGCACGTAGGACGGCAGCGAGACGATGGCGATGGCGATCACAGTATTGATCAGGCCAGGGCCGAGGATGGCGACGATGGCGACGGCCAGCAGCAGCGAGGGCAGGGCCAGCATCACGTCCATCAGGCGCATGATCGACGGGCCGAGGATCTGCGGGGAGAACCCGGCCAGCAGGCCCAGCAGGATGCCGGGGATCAGCGACATCACCACCGACGACAGGCCGATCAGCAGTGACAGCCGGGCGCCCTGGATCAACCGCGAGAGCAGGTCGCGGCCCAGCTCGTCGGTGCCGAGGATGAACTGCCAGGTGCCGCCTTCGAGCCAGACCGGCGGGGTCAGCAGGAAGTCGCGGTACTGCTCGCTCGGGTTGTGCGGCGCGACCCACGGGGCGAACACGGCGCAGAACACCACCAGGCACATGAAGGCCAGGCCCGCGACGGCGCCTTTGTTGCGTGAGAAGGCCTGCCAGAACTCCTTGTAGGGGGAGGGGTAGAGCAGGCTCTGGTCCACCGGGCTTGCCGGGGTGACGGATTTTGGAATCGAGCTAGTCATGGCTTGGGCCTCAGCGCTGATGACGGATGCGTGGGTTGGCCAGGCCGTAGAGGATGTCCACGACGAAGTTGACCAGGATCACCAGGCAGGCGATCAACAGGATGCCGTTCTGGACCACGGGGTAGTCACGGGCACCGATGGCTTCGATCAGCCACTTGCCGATGCCCGGCCAGGAAAAGATGGTCTCGGTGAGCACAGCGCCGGCGAGCAGGGTGCCGACCTGCAGGCCGAACACGGTCAGCACCGGGATCAGCGCATTGCGCAGGCCATGGATGAACACCACGCGCGAAGGCGACAGGCCCTTGGCCCGGGCGGTACGGATGTAGTCCTCGCGCAGCACCTCGAGCATCGAGGAGCGGGTCATGCGGGCGATCACCGCCAGCGGGATGGTACCCAGTACGATGGCCGGCAGGATCAGGTGCATGACCGCGTCCTTGAACGCGCCTTCCTCTTCGCTGAGCAGGGTGTCGATGAGCATGAAGCCGGTCTTGGGCTCGATGTCGTAGAGCAGGTCGATGCGCCCGGAGACGGGCGTCCAGCCCAGGCTCACGGAGAAGAACATGATCAGGATCAGGCCCCACCAGAAGATCGGCATGGAATAGCCGGCCAGGGAAATACCCATGACCCCATGGTCGAACAGCGAACCTCGCTTGAGCGCGGCGATCACCCCGGCCAGCAGGCCGACGACGCCGGCGAACAGCAGGGCGGCGAAGGCCAGCTCCAGGGTGGCGGGGAACAGGGTGAGGAACTCGTTCCACACGCTCTCGCGGGTGCGCAACGACTCGCCCAGGTCACCCTGGGCGAGCTTGCCGATGTAGTCCAGGTACTGGACCGGCAGTGGCTTGTTCAGGCCCAGGCGCTCCATGGCCTGGGCGTGCATCTCGGGGTCGACCCTGCGTTCGCCCATCATCACTTCCACCGGGTCGCCGGGGATCAGGCGTATGAGCGCGAAGGTCAGCAAGGTGATGCCGAAGAAGGTCGGAATCAGCAGGCCCAGGCGCCGGGCAATAAAACTCAACATCGTCGGGTGTACCTCATCAGCCGGTCAGGCGGTGCCGCCGGGGCCCTCGTGGGGCGCCGGCGGTCGTTGTTGTTCTACTTCACCTTGGTGGTGGCGAAGTTGTTGTTGGTCAGCGGGTTGATCACGTAGCCCTCCACGTTGTCACGCAGGGCGGTAAACGTCTTCGGGTGGGCCATATTGATCCAGGGTTGGTCGTCATCGTACACCTTCATGGCCTCGGCATAGACCCAGCCACGCTCTTCGTCGCTGCTGATGGTGCGCGCGCGGGTAATCAGTTCCTGGAACTTCTCGTTGCACCAACGGGCATAGTTCTCGCCGTTCTTCGCCGCCTCGCAGCTGAGCAGGGGGCCGAGGAAGTTGTCTGGGTCGCCGTTGTCGCTGGCCCATCCGGTGGAGACCATGTCGGCCTCGCCGGCTTTGGCGCGTCGCAGCATCTCGGCCCACTCCATCACCCGGATATCGAGCTTGATGCCGATCTGGGCCAGGTCCGCCTGCAGCATCTCGGCGGAGAGCCGCGGGTTGGGGTTGGTCGGCCCGCCGCCGTTGCGGGTGAAGAGGGTCATCACGGTGCCTTCCGGTACACCGGCCTCCTTCAACAGCGCCCGGGCTTTGTCGAGGTCGCGCGGCGGGTTCTGGATCATCACGTTGTTGCCCAGCATGGTATGCGGGTATGGATTGACTGCCTCGGTCGCGTTGCCCTTGCCGAACAGTTGGTCGATATGGTGCTGGCGATCGAGCGCCATGTTGATCGCCTTGCGTACGCGAACATCGCTCAGGTACTTGTGTTGGGTGTTCATGGCGATGTAGCTGGTCACCAACGAATCGATCTCGGCGACCTTGAGCGTTGGTTCGGCCTTGATCGCCGGCACGTCGTCCGGCTTGGGATACAGGGCGATCTGGCATTCGTTGGCGCGCAGTTTCTGCAGGCGCACGTTGCTGTCTGTGGCAATGGCGAAGATCAGGGCATCGGCTGGGGGCTTGCCACGGAAGTAGTCCGGGTTGGGCTTGTAGCGAACCTGGGCGTCCTTGTTGTAGCGCTGGAAGATGAACGGCCCGGTGCCTACCGGCTTGCTGTTCAACTCGCCGGTCTTGCCGGCCTTGAGCAACTGGTCGCCATATTCGGCGGAGTAGATCGAAGTGAAGGCCATGGCCATGTCGCGCAGGAAGGGCGCTTCCGGTCGGGTCAGGGTGATCACCACGGTGTGGTCGTCGGTTTTTTCCACCGACTTGAGCAGGTCCTTGAAGGCCATGCTCTCGAAGTAGGGGAAGCCGACGCTGGTCTTGTCGTGCCAGGGGTGGTTCGGGTCCAGCTGGCGGTTCAGGCTCCACAGCACGTCATCGGCGTTGAAGTCGCGGGTCGGCGTGAAGTAGGGCGTGGTATGGAACTTGACGCCTTTGCGCAGGTGGAAGGTGTAGACCCGCCCATCCGGGCTGATGTCCCAGCGTTCGGCCAGGGCTGGCTGGATCTCGGTGGTGCCGGGCCTGAAGTCGACCAGGCGGTTGAAGATCGTCTCGGCCGCGGCATCGGCGGTGACCGCGGTGGTGTACTGGACGATGTCGAAGCCTTCCGGGCTGGCCTCGGTGCATACCACCAGCGGCTTGGCCGCAAGGTGAGTCGCGGCGCCGAGGATGACGGCCGCCAGGGCGGCACGTAGCGGTAGCGATGTCATGGAACCTCCCTGCAAATTGTTCCAGCATAGTTGCCGCGGCCCGCACGGGGCGGGCCGGGCATCCTGGCTCAGAGAATGTTGAACGGAATGGTGGTGACGATACGCAGCTCGTCCAGGCTGCCATCGGCCTGGGCCTTGCTGGCACGGTGCGCGGTGTAGGTGGCGCGGATGCTGGTGTCTTTCAGCGGCCCGCTCTGTACCGCGTAGCTGGTGCCGATGCCCCATTCATAATGGGTCTCGCCGTCCATGCCATTGACGTCATACGCAGTGCCCCGGTAATGGGTGCCGTCGATGCCCCAGCCGCGCGCGTTGTACACGTTGAACTTGAGCCCCGGCACGCCGTAGGGCGCCATGTTCAGCACATAGGAGATCTGCAGGGATTTCTCGTTGGGGCCGTTGAAGTCCGACAGCAGCGAGTTGGCCAGGTAGATGCCGTTGGTCTCGTGCAGGTAGTCGAAGTACTCGTTGCCGTTGACCTGCTGCCAGGAGGCGGACAGCGTGTGGGCCTGGTGGGTGAGGCCGAACGACAGGCTGTAGGTGTCGTTGTCGATCTGGCCCATCTTCCGGCTGCCGGCGTCCACGGTCTTGTAGTAGTTCAGACCCGTGGTCAGGCTCAGCACCGCGCTGTCGCCCAGCACATGGTTGGCACCGAAGTAGTACTGGTTCCAGAAATCCTCGACCTTGGTGGCGTAGAGGCTGGTGTTCAGGCTCTTGAACGGCTGGTAGTTGACCCCGATGGTGCTGGCGCGGTCGGTTTCGACGCCAGTGGCGCTGTACTCGCTGCGGAACTTGCTCAGGCTCTGTTCGGTACGTGGCGAGACGCGGTCGAAGGTGCCCAGGTCGAACGACAGGTTGTCGAATTCGGCGCTGTGCAGGAAGGCACCCTGGAAGCTCGACGGCAGCGCACGGTTGCCGATGTAGGCCATCATCGGGGTATCGACCGTCTGGCGACCGACGGTCAGGGTGGTGTTGGACACCCGCGCCTTGACGTTGGCCAAGCCCATCTTGCTCCACTGGCCGATCACGTCGCCGTCGCTATGGGTGAGTGTACGGTTGTTCGGCCCGGCCACCGCGGCGCGGCCACGTTCCAGGGCGATGGCATTGTAACCGGCGGCTTCCACGGCGAAGCCCACGGTGCCCTGGGTGAAGCCCGAGCTGTAGTTGAGGATGGTGCCCTGCACCCAGTTGTCGCGGCTGTGGGTGGCGTGGCGGGTGCCGTCGCTCTTGTAGTACTTGAACAGCGGCGCGCGGGTGGCGCGTTCCCGGGCGTACCAGTTGCGCGTGCTGCCGGTCAGGCTCTGGCCTTCGAGAAAGCCGCTGGCCTCGGCCTGCTCACTGCTGGACTTCAGGGTGATGGGCACGAAATCCTGGCTGACAGGGTCGGCCTGTGCCGCCGTGGAAACTGCGCTTATGGCCAGGGCCAGTGCGGTGATGGTTGTACGTCTCAAGGTGAAGCTCCCTTTCTGTTTTCTAGTTATTCCCGTGCCTTGTGGGCCGGGCATGTTGCGGTACAGCGGTACTGCCAGGTTTGCCGCGGGATCGCCGGGCAAATTCGGGGAACCGGTAGATCAGGCTGCTGGCGCAGACCGTGTAGGAGCGGGCTTGCCCCGCGATCGAGGGCGAAGCCCTCGCCAGGCCGGCGCTTTGATGGATTCGGCCGGTTCGCGGGTCGCGGTCCGGTCAGTCGACACTCACACCGGAAAAGTCGTTACGCCCGAAGGGGCTGACCCGGAAGTCGTTGACCTTGGCGCTGATCGGCTGGTTGACCGTGGAGTGGGCCACCGGAGTGATCGGTACCTGTTGCTTGAGACGTTGCTGGGCTTGCTGGTAGAGCTGGGTGCGCTGCTCGCGGTCAGTGACCTGCTTGGCTTTCTTGACCAGCGTGTCGTATTGCGGGTCGCACCAGAGGGAATAGTTGTTGCTGCCGATGGCATCGCAGCTGTACAGGGTGCCCAGCCAGTTGTCCGGGTCACCGTTGTCGCCGGTCCAGCCGATCAGGGCGATGTCGTGTTCGCCGTTCTTCATGCGCTTGAGGTATTCGCCCCATTCGTAGCTGACGATGCGCACCTTGAAGCCGAGCTTGCTCCAGTCGGCCTGGAGCATTTCGGCCATCAGCTTGGCATTGGGGTTGTAGGGGCGCTGCACCGGCATGGCCCAAAGGGTGAGCTCGGTGCCTTCCTTGACCCCGGCCTGCTTGAGCAATTGCTTGGCTTTTTCCGGGTCGTACTTGGCGTCCTTGATGCTGGTGTCGTAGGACCATTGGGTCGGCGGCATGGCATTGACTGCCGTTTGGCCGGCCTCCTGGTACACGGCCTGGATGATCGCCTGCTTGTTCACGGCCATGTCCATGGCTTGGCGCACCTCAAGACGGTCGAAGGGCGGATGCTGGGTGTTGTAGGCGATGTAGCCGAGGTTGAAGCCAGGCTTTTGCAACACCTGCAGCTTGTCGTCGGCCTTGACCGACTGCAGGTCCGCCGGGCGCGGATGCAGGGTGACCTGGCATTCGTTGCGGCGCAGCTTCTGGATACGCACCGAGGGGTCGATGTTGATGGAGAACACCAGGTTGTCGAGCTTCACGTCCTCCGGCGCCCAGTAGTCCTTGTTGCCTTTGTAGCGGATCTGCGAGTCCTTCTGGTAACGCTGGAACACGAACGGACCGGTGCCGATCGGTTTCTGGTTGATGTCGCTGGGGCGGCCCTGGGCCAGCAGGTGGTCGGCGTACTCGGCGGAGAGGATGGAGGCGAAGCTCATGGCCAGGTTCTGGATGAACGCGGCGTCGACGCTGTTGAGAGTGAATACCACGGTCAGCGGGTCGGTCTTCTCGACCTTGGCGATGTTCTTGTCCAGGCCCATGCTGATGAAGTAGGGAAACTCGGTCGGGTAGGCCGTGCGGAACGGGTGGTTCTCGTCGAGCATGCGGTTGAAGGTGAACAGCACATCATCGGCATTGAAGTCGCGGCTTGGGGTGAAGGTCTTGTTGCCGTGGAACTTCACCCCTTCGCGCAGGTGGAAGGTATAGCGCAGGCCGTCTTCGGAGACCTCCCAACGGGTCGCCAGGCCGGGCTGGACAGCGGTGCCGCCACGTTCGAACTCGACCAGGCGGTTGTAGATCGGTTCGGCGGCATCGTTGTCGGTGGCGCTGGTGTACTGGGCGGTGTCGAAGCCGGCGGGGCTGCCTTCGGAGCAGAACACCAGGTTCTTGGCGAGCAGGGCAGGGGCTTGGGTCATCAGGCCGAGGCCGAGCAAGGTGCTGAGGAGTGTGGCGTGGCGCATGGCGAGTCCTTTTTCCGTCTGTTTTCGCCGCAATGGGTTGAATCGCGGCAACAGGGGTCCTGTCCCGATGCGGCCGGCATCAGGAGGGCGCTGGTTGCTGATTGCGTTCGTGGCGTTGGGTTCGCCGCAGGCCGTCAAGCCTGCGGCGCAGGGGCTGGCGCTATTTCTCCACGCTCACGCCGTAGAAGGAGTTCAGGCCGAAGGGGCTGATCTTGAAGTCCTTCACCTTGGCGCTCATCGGCTGGTAGACGGTGGAGTGGGCAATGGGCGTGATCGGCACCTGTTCCTTGAGGATGTGCTGTGCCTTTTGGTACAGCTCGGTGCGCTTGGCCTGGTCGGGGGTGGCCTTGGCTTGCTTGATCAGGTCGTCGTAGGGCTTGTAGCACCACTTGGAGAAGTTGTTGCCGTCCATGGCATCGCAGCCATAGAGGGTGCCCAGCCAGTTGTCCGGGTCGCCGTTGTCACCGCTCCAGCCGATCAGCATGGCGCCTTGTTCGCCGCCCTTGGAGCGTTTGATGTACTCGCCCCACTCGTAGCTGACGATCTTGGCCTTGATGCCGACCTTGGCCCAGTCGGACTGGAGCATCTCAGCCATCAGCTTGGCGTTGGGGTTGTAGGGGCGCTGCACCGGCATGGCCCACAGGGTGATCTCGGTGCCTTCCTTGATGCCGGCTTCCTTGAGCAACTGCTTGGCCTTCTCTGGATCGTACTGGGCATCCTTGATGGTGGTGTCGTAGGACCACTGGGTCGGTGGCATGGCGTTGACCGCCAGCTGGCCCGCGCCCTGGTACACCGACTCGATGATCTGCTGCTTGTTCACCGCCATGTCCAGGGCCTGGCGCACCTTCAGCTGGGCCAGGGGGTTGGGCTCGTTGCTGCCCTTGACCTTGTCCATCACGTTATAGGCGATGTAGCCGAGGTTGAAGCCGGCCTGTTCAGGCATCTGCAGCTTCGGGTCCTTCTTCAGCGGCTCGATGTCCGCCGGGCGTGGGAAGAGGGTGACCTGGCACTCGTTCTTCTTGAGCTTTTGCATGCGCACCGAGGCGTCGGTGCTGATGGCGAAGATCAGGTTGTCGATCTTCACATCGTCGGGGTTCCAGTAGTCCTTGTTGCCCTTGAAGCGGATCTGGGCGTCTTTCTGGTACTTGCTGAACACGAACGGGCCGGTGCCGATCGGCTTCTGGTTGATGTCGGCGGCCTTGCCCTGCTTGAGCAGCTGATCGGCGTATTCGGCGGACTGGATCGAGGCGAAGCTCATGGCCAGGTTCTGGATGAAGGCGGCGTCGACCTGGTTGAGGCTGAACTTGACGGTGTGATCGTCGATTTTCTCCACCTTGGCGATGTTCTTGTCCATGCCCATGTCGGTGAAGTAAGGGAATTCTGTGGGGTAGGCTTTGCGGAACGGGTGGTTCTTGTCGAGCATGCGGTTGAACGTGAACAGCACGTCGTCGGCGTTGAATTCGCGGGTCGGCTTGAAGAAGTCGGTGCTGTGGAACTTGACCCCTTCGCGTAGGTGGAAGGTGTAGGTCTTGCCATCCTCGGAAACGTCCCATTTGGTGGCCAGGCCCGGGATGACGGCGGTACCGCCGCGTTCGAACTGGGTCAGGCGGTTGAAGACGGTCTCAGCCGAGGCATCGAAGTCGGTTCCGGTGGTGTATTGGCCGGGGTCGAAGCCGGCAGGGCTGCCTTCGGAGCAGAACACCAGGTTGGTGGCTGCGAGTGCGGAAGGTGCGCCGGCGAGCAAGCCTGCGCCGACCAGAAACGGAATGACTGCGTGTTTTAGCATGGTGGCCTCATTGTTCTTTTTCGATTGAGGTGGCCTCGTGAGCCGACTTGCGGATACTTATGCAGGCGAGATTGCCAATGCAACAGGCAGAAGGATAGTTGGCGTCAAAATAGTGGGACCAACGTACATGGATGTCGCATCCATATAACTTTGCCGCAAGTTGTACGTTTGCGATGGTTTTTTGCCAGCAATTTGCCGTTTATTTGTTGATTTGCAAGTCAATAGGAAAGTGCTTTAAACGCTGTGGGAAAGGTCTTTTGGAACTGACAGTTCCAGCAATGTGGGTAAACAGAGAAGCGACAAGCGTTGCACCTGTCGCTTCGCCTATAGGTCCGATCAGGGCATCTGTACTTCGATCAGGCCATCGGCATTCATGCTGACTTCGCTGGTGCCGGCCTCGATGTCCGGTGCTGGGGCTGCTTCGTCGGCCGCCATGGCTTTCATGGCCATCGGCGCACTACGCAGGTAGGGGCGTGGGTAACCGCTGCTGTTGAGGTTCAGGCTGACCACCTTGTAGCCTTTGCCACCCAATGCCTCGGTGGCCAGCTGTGCGCGGGCCTTGAAGGCATCGACGGCGTCCTTGAGCAGGGCGTCTTCGCTGGCCTTGCGGGTGGCCGGGGCGATGGAGAAATCCATGCCGCCCATCTTCAGGTCCTGCAGCAGTTCGCCGGTGAGCTTGGACAGGGCAGGGAAGTCGGCGCTTTCCAGGCGCAGCTCCGCGCGCTCGCGCCAGCCGGTGATCTTCTGGCCCTTGCTGTCGTACACCGGGTAGCTGTTGCGGCTGCCCTGACTGATCTTCACATCCTTGACCTGGCGCGCCTGCTGCACGGCCTTGTTCATGGTCTCGGTGATTTCCTTGGCCAGCTTGCCGGGGTCGCTGTTCTGGGCTTCGCTGTAGAGCGTCACGACCATCAGGTCGCGTGCCACTTCCTTGCTGACTTCGGCGCGCAGCGATACCTGGTTGTAGCGGGGCGCTTCGGCTGCCAGCGCCGGCAGGCTGGCCAACAGGCCACAGGACAGGATCAGCGCAGTGCTGCGACGAGGTAATTGCATGGTTGACTCCTTGGCAAAAAGAAAGCGTGGGGGCGATGTCCTTGCCACGCATGGCCCATCAGACCGGCAACAGTGTAGTGGGTTCCTAAGTGCCATCATGAACCTGTGACAAAGTGTGGCGCTTTGCCGCATTGCTGCTGTGCGGTGCCTGGCTTCGGTATACTCCAGGCGATTGTCCTGGAGCACTCATCAGGAGAGCTCATGCTCGCTGCCGTTCACCCGCTGTCCGCTACCCGCCAGAACCTCTGGCGCCTGACCTTCATCCGCATCCTGGTCCTGGCCGCCCAGGCCGGTTCCGTAGGCGTGGCCTACTGGACCGAGCTGCTGCCGTTGCCCTGGCTGTCGCTGGCGGCGACGCTGGCACTTTCGTCGCTGCTGTGCGCGTTCACGGCCTTGCGCCTGCGTCTGTCGTTGCCGGTCACCGAGCTGGAATATGCCTTCCAACTGGCCTGCGACCTGCTGATCCACAGCGCCTTGCTGTATTACTCGGGGGGCTCGACCAACCCCTTCGTTTCCTATTACCTGGTGCCGCTGGCGATTGCCGCGGTGACCTTGCCATGGATCTACTCGCTGGTGCTGTCGGGCATCGCGTTGGTGGCCTACAGCCTGCTGCTGGTGCAGTTCTACCCGCTCGAGACCTTGCCTATGGCGCGCGACAAGATGCAGGTCTACGGCATGTGGCTGAGCATCGCCCTGGCCGCTGGGGTGATCACCTTCTTCGCCGCGCGCATGGCCGAGGAGCTGCGCCGCCAGGAAAAGCTGCGCGCCGACCGGCGCGAAGAGAGCCTGCGCGACGAACAACTGCTGGCGGTGGCCACCCAGGCCGCAGGCGCCGCCCACGAGCTGGGTACGCCACTGGCGACCATGAGCGTGCTGCTCAACGAGATGCGCCAGGACCATACCGACCCGCAATTGCAGGAAGACCTGGAGGTGCTCCAGGACCAGGTCAAGCTGTGCAAGGAGACCTTGCAGCAGCTGGTGCGCGCGGCCGAAGCCAACCGCCGGATGAGCGTGGTGGAGCAGGAGGTGACCGCCTGGCTGGACGAGGCGCTCAACCGTTGGCACCTGATGCGGCCGGAGACCACGTACCGCTTCCAGCGCCTGCGCGACGGCGCGGTACCACGCCTGACGCCACCGCCGGACCTGACCCAGGCACTGTTGAACCTGCTGAACAATGCCGCCGATGCCTGCCCAGACGACCTGGAAGTACAGCTGGACTGGGACGAGCAGGACATCATCATCAGCATTCGTGACCACGGGCCAGGCATTCCCGTGGCGATTGCCGAGGCGATCGGCAAACCCTTCTTTACCACCAAGGGCAAAGGCTTCGGCCTGGGCCTGTTCCTGAGCAAGGCCAGCGTGACCCGTGCTGGCGGCTCGGTGAAACTCTATAGTCATGAACAGGGCGGCACCCTCACCGAGCTGCGCCTGCCCCATGGCAAGCGAGGAGATGAACGATGAGCGAAGAAAACCTGGTCGAAGGCGAAGAGCTGCCGCACCTGTTGCTGGTGGACGACGACGCCACCTTCACCCGTGTCATGGCGCGGGCCATGAGCCGCCGCGGCTTCCGCGTGAGCACCGCTTCCAGTGCCGAGGAGGGCTTGGTGCTGGCCAAGCAGGACGTGCCTGACTACGCCACCCTGGACCTGAAGATGGATGGCGATTCGGGGTTGGTGTTGCTGCCCAAGCTGCTGGAGCTGGACCCGGAGATGCGTGTGCTGATCCTGACGGGGTATTCCAGCATCGCCACCGCGGTCGAGGCGATCAAGCGCGGGGCCTGCAACTACCTGTGCAAGCCGGCGGACGCGGACGATGTCCTGGCGGCGTTGTTGTCCGAGCATGCGGACTTGGATTCGCTGGTGCCGGAGAATCCGATGTCGGTGGATCGGTTGCAGTGGGAGCACATCCAGCGGGTGCTGGCCGAGCATGATGGGAACATCTCGGCGACGGCGCGTGCGCTGGGGATGCACCGGCGTACGCTGCAGCGCAAGTTGCAGAAGCGGCCTGTGCGGCGCTGATCGACTCACCGGGGCGTTCAGTGGTTGGGGGGCGGTGATGGGGCTGCTCCGCAGCCCATCGCCGGCAAGCCGGCTCCCACAGGGACCAAGACAGGCGCCCCTCCGTGGGGGCCGGCTTGCCGGCGATAGGGCCAGGGCAGCCAACCCAACTGCATGAGCCTGCCAGCAGCGGCCACCGTTGCCGGTGAAATTTCGCGGAACGCCTCCGTTCCCCGCAAATCCCCCCAGTTCGCGTATCATCAGCCCCCTAACGGCAACCCCTCAGGACCCGCAATGCTCGCCCTTCTCATCCAGACGCTGAACATCACGGCCCCGGTGTTCGCCATGCTGTTCCTGGGCGTGCTCCTCAAGCGTATCCGCCTGATCGACGACAACTTCATCAAGGTCGCTTCGTCGCTGGTGTTCAACGTCTGCATGCCGGCCCTACTGTTCCTCGGCATCTACCACGCCGACCTTACCACTGCCGTCAAACCCGGCGTGCTGCTCTATTTCATCATCGCGACCCTGGCGAGTTTCGCGCTGTCCTGGGGCCTGGCCATCTGGCGCAGCCCCAGGCCCGACCGCGGCATCTACACCCAGGGCGCCTTTCGCGGCAACAACGGGGTGATCGGCCTGGCCCTGGCGGCCAGCTTGTACGGCGACTACGGCATCTCCCTGGGCGCGGTGCTCGCCGGCCTGGTGATCCTCATGTACAACTCCTTGTCCACCATCGTGCTCGCCGTCTACAGCCCGGACCTCAAGTCCGACCCCGTGAGCATCTGCAAGAGCATCTTCAGCAACCCGCTGATCATCAGCGTGCTGCTCGCTACGCCCATGGCCTACGGCCAGGTGCCACTGCCCAACTGGTTACTGACCTCCAGCGACTACCTCGCCCAGATGACCTTGCCATTGGCCTTGATCTGCATCGGCGGGACCTTGTCCATGGCCGCGTTGCGTGACAGTGGCAGGCTGGCCATCGATGCCAGCCTGGTCAAGGTGGTCTGGTTGCCCCTGATCGGCACGTTGGGCGCCTGGCTCTGTGGGTTCCGTGGTGCCGAGCTGGGCATCCTGTTCCTCTATATCGGTAGTCCGACCGCGGCGGCCAGCTATGTGATGGCGCGGGCGGCGAACGGCAACCACGAACTGGCGGCCTCGATCATCGTGATCACCACCTTGCTCGCCGCGATCACCACCAATATCGGCATTTTCATCTTGCAGTGGGGAGGTTGGATCTAGATCCTTCACTGCACATGACACCTACAACAACACGCCTCCCGACCTGAGGACACTTCATGCAAGACCAGAGCACGCCCGAGCGGTTACAGCGCGGGTTGAAGAATCGCCATATCCAGCTCATCGCGCTGGGCGGGGCCATCGGCACCGGGCTGTTCCTGGGCATCGCCCAGACCATCCAGCTGGCCGGCCCGTCCGTGCTGCTGGGCTACGCCATTGCCGGCCTGATGGCCTTCTTGATCATGCGTCAGCTGGGCGAGATGGTGGTCGAGGAGCCGGTCGCCGGCAGCTTCAGCCACTTCGCCCACCAGTACTGGAGCGAGTTCGCAGGCTTCGTCTCTGGCTGGAACTACTGGGTGGTGTACGTGCTGGTGGGCATGGCCGAGCTGACCGCGGTGGGCATCTATGTCCAGTACTGGTGGCCGGACTTCCCCACCTGGGCCACGGCGGCGATCTTCTTCGTGGTGATCAATGCCATCAACCTGACCCAGGTGAAGGTCTACGGTGAGCTGGAGTTCTGGTTCGCCCTGGTCAAGGTGGTGGCGATCGTCAGCATGATCGGCTTCGGCGCCTGGTTGTTGGGCAGCGGCCATGGCGGGCCGGATGCCAGCGTGGCGAACCTGTGGCAGTTCGGCGGGTTCTTCCCCAACGGCGTCACTGGCTTGATCATGGCCCTGGCGGTGATCATGTTCTCCTTCGGTGGGCTGGAGCTGGTGGGCATCACCGCGGCCGAGGCGGACAACCCGCGCGAGAGCATCCCCAAGGCCACCAACCAGGTGGTCTACCGTATCCTGATTTTCTACATCGGCGCGCTGGCGGTGCTGCTGTCGCTGTACCCATGGCAGAAAGTGGTGCAGGGCGGCAGCCCGTTCGTGATGATCTTCCATGAACTGGACAGCGACCTGGTGGCGACCGTCCTCAACATCGTGGTGCTCACGGCTGCGCTGTCGGTGTACAACAGCTGTGTCTATGCCAACAGCCGCATGCTGTTCGGCCTGGCCAGCCAGGGCGATGCGCCACGCCAGCTGCTCAAGGTCAGCCGCCGTGGCGTACCGTTGACGGCGCTGGGCGTTTCGGCATTCGCCACCGGCCTGTGCGTGCTGATCAACTACCTGATGCCGGGCGAAGCCTTCGGCCTGCTCATGGCCCTGGCGGTGTCGGCCCTGGTGATCAACTGGGCAAGCATCAGCATCACCCACCTGAAGTTCCGCAAGGCCAAGCTGGCCGTTGGGATCACCCCGTTCTACCGCAGCTTGTGGCACCCGTTGAGCAACTACCTGTGCCTGGCGTTCATCGTACTGATCCTGGTGGTGATGTACCTGACGCCGCCGATCCGCATCTCGGTGATGTTGATCCCGTTGTGGATCGCGGTGCTGTGGATCGCGTTCCGGATGAAGAAGGCGCGTCAGGTTCGTCGTTAGGTTTTCTGCGCCTAAGAGACCCGCCTAAGCCCTATATCAATCAGTGCTGGCGCCGCCACGCCCGTACCGTGGTGTACAGCAACACCGCAGCCAGCACCGGCAAGACGTAGAACAACATCAGGTGTTCCAGCCGCCCGGCCAGAGGCATGCCTGTGGTGAAGGCCACCACATGCAGGCCGTAGGCCAGGTAGAGGCAGAGAAATACCAGCCCTTCGGCACGGGTGACGCGGTAGCCGGAATAGAACACCGGCAGGCTCAACACCGCGACACCCAACATCACGGGCAGGTCGAAGTCCAGGGCGTTGGGCGAAATCGACAGAGGCTCTGGCGCGACCACTGCGGTCAGGCCCAGCACGGCCAGCAGGTTGAACAGGTTGCTGCCGATCACCGTGCCCACCGCGATCTCCCGTTCACCACGCAGCGCTGCGATCAGGGCGGCGGCCAGCTCCGGCAAGGACGTGCAGACGGCAACCACCGTGAGGCCGATGATGCGTTCGGAGAGCCCCAGGTCGGTGGCCACTTCTACGGCAGCTTCGAGCAGCAAATGGCCGGCGAGACTCAGCAGGCCCAGGCCCAGCAGCACCTGCAGTATTGCGCCGCTCCAGAAGCGCCCGGCACTGGTGTGCACGGTTTCCGGGGCAGGGTAGGTACGGGCGTAATGCCGTGACTGGTGCCACAGCATGCCCAGGTAGCCCAGCAAGCCCAGGACCAGCAGCAGGCCTTCGAGCCGGCCCAGCAGGCCATTGCCGGCCAGCAGGTAGACCAGGCCGCTGGCGGCGATCATCAGTGGGATATCCAGGCGCACCAACTGCCGGGAAACGCGCAGGGGAATAACCAGCGCCGCCAGCCCGAGAATCACCAGCACATTGAAGATGTTGCTGCCGATCACGCTGCCCACCGCGACGTCAGGGGCGCCCTGGAAGGCCGCCTGCAGGCTCACGGTCAATTGTGGCGCGGTGCTGCCGAAGGCCACCAGGCTCAGGCCGATGATCAGCGGGCGCACGTGCAGGCGCAGGGCCAGGCGAAGCGCGGCGCGCACCAGCAGCTCGGCACCGATCACCAGCAACACCAGGCCGAAGCCCAGTTGCAGGAGGCTGAAGGTGGGGAGGGTGGCCAGGTCGAAAATGGTCGGGACTCCTGTCAGGTCAGTCGCTTAGCCCTTGTACCCGGACGCGCGCCGTTCCGCTACGGATCATGCCGATTTTTTCTGCTGCGGCCCGTGACAGGTCGATCAATCGGCCGCGGGTATGCGGGCCTCGGTCGTTGATGCGTACCACGACGCTGCGTTTGTTGGCCAGGTTGGTGACCAGCACCCGGCTGCCGAAGGGCAGGCTGCGGTGGGCGGCGGTCAGGCCATGTTGGTTGAAGCGCTCGCCGCTGGCAGTGCGTTTGCCGTGATGGCGGGAGCCATAATAGGAGGCGACGCCGGTCTGGTCATAGCCTCGGGAATCGATGTCGCGGGAAGCGATGTCATGGCTGGCACAGCCGGCCAGCAGGGAGAAGAGCGCGAGGGCGCTGAAAGAACGGCGTATCAATTCAGGTGCTCCGTTATAAGGAAGCAGTAGGCGAGGGCGTTACCCTCGATCGCGGCACAAGGCCGCTCCTACAGGGCTTCGAACCTGTAGGAGCAGCCTTGTGCCGCGATGGGTCGCCAAGCGGCCCCAATACCGCGTTACCCTTCGAGCTTGGCCTTGAGCAATTGGTTCACTTGCCCCGGGTTGGCCTTGCCTTTGGACGCCTTCATCGCCTGGCCGACGAAGAAGCCGAACATCTTGCCGCGCTTGGCCTCGTCGGCGGCGCGATACTGTTCGACCTGTTCGGCATTGGCGGCGAGCACTTCGTCGAGCATCTTGTCGATCGCGCCGGTGTCGGTGACCTGCTTGAGGCCACGGCTTTCGATGATGCTGTCGGCATCGCCTTCACCGGCGGCCATGGCCTCGAACACGGTCTTGGCGATCTTGCCGCTGATGGTGTTGTCACGGATGCGCAGCAGCATGCCGCCGAGCTGCTCGGCGCTCACCGGTGCCTGGTCGATCTCCACGCCCAGCTTGTTGAGCAGGCTGCCCAGTTCGACCATCACCCAGTTGGCGGCCAGCTTGGCGTCACCACCGATGCGAGCGACTTCTTCGAAGTAGTCGGCCTGTTCACGGCTGGCGGCCAGCACGTTGGCGTCATAGGCCGACAGGCCATACTGGCTCTGGAAACGCTCGACCTTCTGTTGCGGCAGCTCCGGCAGGCCGGCGCGGACGGTTTCGAGGAAGCTGTCCTCGATGACCACCGGCAGCAGGTCCGGGTCGGGGAAGTAACGGTAGTCGTTGGCTTCCTCCTTGCTGCGCATGGAGCGGGTCTCGTCCTTGTTCGGATCGTACAGGCGGGTTTCCTGGACCACCTTGCCGCCGTCCTCGATCAGGTCGATCTGGCGCTGGATCTCGCTGTTGATGGCGCGTTCGATGAAGCGGAACGAGTTGACGTTCTTGATCTCGCAGCGCGTGCCGAACTCGGCCTGGCCCTTCGGCCGTACCGAGACGTTGCAGTCGCAGCGCAGCGAGCCTTCGGCCATGTTGCCGTCGCAGATGCCCAGGTAGCGCACCAGGGCGTGGATCGCCTTGACGTAGGCCACCGCTTCCTTGGCACTGCGCATGTCAGGTTCGGAGACGATCTCCAGCAGCGGGGTGCCGGCGCGGTTCAGGTCGATGCCGGTGGAGCCGCTGAAGTCTTCGTGCAGGCTCTTGCCGGCGTCTTCCTCCAGGTGCGCGCGGGTGATGCCGATGCGCTTGATGGTGCCGTCTTCCAGGGCGATGTCCAGGTGGCCCTTGCCGACGATCGGCAGGTCCATCTGGCTGATCTGGTAGCCCTTGGGCAGGTCCGGGTAGAAGTAGTTCTTGCGCGCGAACACGTTGCGCTTGCCGATCTGGGCATCGATGGCCAGGCCGAACATGCAGGCCATGCGCACGGCTTCCTGGTTCAGCACCGGCAGGACGCCAGGCATGCCGAGGTCGACCAGGCTGGCCTGGGTGTTCGGTTCGGAGCCGAAGGTGGTGGCGCTGCCGGAGAAGATCTTCGACTGGGTGGCGAGCTGGGTATGAATCTCCAGCCCGATCACAACTTCCCATTGCATGTGTGAATTCCTCAGAAGCCGTTAGGAGCGCGGGTGTGCCAGTCGGTGACTTGCTGGTAGCGGTGCGCGACGTTGAGCAGGCGGCCTTCCTGGAAGTACGGGGCCAGCAGCTGCACGCCGACCGGCAGGCCATCGACGAAACCGGCCGGCATCGACAGGCCCGGCAGGCCCGCCAGGTTGGCGGTGATGGTGTAGACGTCCTCGAGGTAGGCGGCGACCGGGTCGCTGCTCTTGGCGCCGAGCTTCCAGGCCGGGTTCGGCGTGGTCGGGCCAAGGATCAGGTCGACATCGTTGAAGGCGGCCATGAAGTCGTTCTTGATCAGGCGGCGGATCTGTTGCGCCTTCACGTAGTAGGCGTCGTAGTAGCCGGCGGACAGGGCGTAGGTGCCGACCATGATACGGCGCTGCACTTCGACGCCGAAGCCTTCGCCACGGGAGCGCTTGTACAGGTCGGTGAGGTCTTTGGGCTCCTCGCAGCGGTAACCGAAGCGTACGCCGTCGAAGCGCGACAGGTTGGAGGAAGCTTCTGCCGGTGCGATCACGTAGTACGCGGGGATAGCGTGCTGCATGTTCGGCAGGCTGATTTCCTTGATCACCGCGCCGAGCTTCTGCAGTTCTTTGACGCTGGCCTGGACCAGGTCGGCGATGCGCGGGTCGAGGCCGGCGCCGAAGTATTCCTTCGGCAGGCCGATGCGCAGGCCTTCGAGCGGCGCGTTCAGGTTGGCGCTGTAGTCCGGCACCGGCTCGTCGATGCTGGTGGAGTCCTTGGCGTCGAAACCGGCCATGCCTTGCAGCAGCAGGGCGCAGTCTTCGGCGGTGCGGGCCATCGGGCCGCCCTGGTCGAGGCTCGAGGCATAGGCGATCATGCCCCAGCGCGAGACGCGGCCGTAGGTCGGCTTGAGGCCGGTGAGGTTGGTCAGGGCCGCCGGCTGGCGGATAGAGCCGCCGGTATCGGTGCCGGTGGCCACTGGCAGCAGGCGCGCGGCCACCGCGGCGGCCGAACCGCCCGAGGAGCCGCCCGGGACGTGCTCGAGGTTCCACGGGTTCTTCACCGCGCCATAGTGGCTGGACTCGTTGGCCGAGCCCATGGCGAATTCGTCCATGTTGGTCTTGCCCAGGGTGACCATGCCGGCTTCGGCCAGCTTGGCGACCACGGTGGCGTCATAGGGTGCCTTGAAGTTGTCGAGCATCTTCGAACCGCAGCTGGTGCGGATGCCGCTGGTGCAGAACAGGTCCTTGTGGGCGATCGGTGCGCCAAGCAGGGCACCGGCTTCGCCGTTGGCGCGGCGGGCGTCGGCGGCGCGAGCTTGTTGCAGTGCCTGTTCCTCGGTGACGCTGATGAAGCTGTTGATCTGAGGGTCGAGCTGCTTGATACGCGCCAGCAGGGCGCCGGTCAGCTCTTCGGAAGAAAACGACTTGTCGGCGAGTCCGCGGGCGATCTCGGCCAGGGTCAATTGATGCATGGCAGGCTCTTTCCCTTACTCGATGACTTTCGGAACCAGGTACAGGCCGTTTTCGGTCGCCGGGGCGATGGCCTGGTAGCGGTCGCGCTGGTTGCTTTCGGTGACCTGGTCGGGGCGCAGGCGCTGGCTGGCCTCCAGGGGGTGGGCCAGGGGCTCGATGCCGCTGGTGTCGACGGCTTGCATCTGGTCGACCAGCCCGAGAATACTGTTCAAGGCATCGGTAATGCGTGGCAGTTCGCCTTCATTCAGGCCCAGGCGGGCCAGATGGGCGATCTTTTCCACGTCGCAGCGTTGAAGCGCCATGGGGATCTCCAGGAGAAACGGAACGGATGGGGTCCGAAGTGAGGAACATGCCAGCATTTTGATGGTCATATGGCGACGATCATCTGCTGGCGTGCTCGGAAAAACTGCCAATTTAACATATTGGCTCCTTGCCCAAAATCCCTGCCATTGTTAGAGTTTGCCGCACTTTTTTACCCACGCTTTGCCTAGGGTCACTTTCCCATGTTCAAGAAACTGCGTGGCATGTTTTCCAGCGATCTGTCCATCGACCTGGGTACTGCCAACACCCTTATTTACGTGCGTGAGCGCGGTATCGTCCTGAATGAACCCTCGGTTGTTGCCATTCGTACCCACGGCAACCAGAAAAGCGTCGTCGCGGTCGGCACCGAGGCCAAGCGCATGCTGGGCCGTACGCCTGGCAACATCGCTGCCATTCGTCCGATGAAGGACGGCGTGATCGCCGATTTCAGCGTTTGTGAAAAAATGCTGCAGTACTTCATCAACAAGGTTCACGAGAACAGCTTCCTGCAGCCCAGCCCGCGCGTGCTGATCTGCGTGCCGTGCAAGTCGACCCAGGTGGAGCGTCGCGCCATTCGCGAATCCGCCCTGGGCGCCGGCGCCCGCGAGGTGTTCCTGATCGAAGAGCCGATGGCCGCTGCCATCGGTGCCGGCCTGCCGGTCGAAGAGGCTCGTGGTTCGATGGTCGTGGACATCGGTGGCGGTACCACCGAAATCGCCCTGATCTCCCTCAATGGCGTGGTCTATGCCGAATCCGTACGGGTTGGCGGCGACCGCTTCGACGAAGCCATCGTCACCTACGTGCGCCGCAACTACGGCAGCCTGATCGGCGAATCCACCGCCGAGCGCATCAAGCAGGAAATCGGTACTGCCTACCCGGGCGGCGAAGTGCGCGAAGTCGACGTCCGTGGTCGTAACCTGGCCGAAGGCGTACCGCGTGCCTTCACCCTGAACTCCAACGAAGTGCTCGAAGCGCTGCAGGAGTCCCTGGCGACCATCGTCCAGGCGGTCAAGAGCGCCCTGGAGCAGTCGCCGCCGGAGCTGGCCTCGGACATCGCCGAACGTGGCCTGGTGCTGACGGGTGGTGGCGCGCTGCTGCGCGACCTGGACAAGCTGCTGGCCCAGGAAACCGGCTTGCCGGTGATCGTCGCCGAAGATCCCCTGACCTGCGTCGCCCGTGGTGGTGGCCGTGCGCTGGAGATGATGGACAAGCACGCCATGGACCTGCTCTCCAGCGAGTGATCCTGCGCCATCCATGCATGCATGGATTGTGTTCGCCCGGTTTACAGGTGGCACGCACAGTGCTACCTGTATGCGCTGGGCTGGCGTCCGTCCGGGCGTCGTTTCCGTTCAACCCGCAAGCAGGCCGGTGCATTGCCCCATGTCCAATGACCTCCTGAATCGTCGTCCACGAGGAACGGCCCATTAAACCGCTTTTCTCCAAGGGCCCTTCGCTGGGCGTTCGTCTCCTGGTACTGGTGGTGCTGTCGGTCGCGCTGATGGTGGTCGACTCGCGTTTCGCCGTGCTCAAGCCAGTGCGCAGCCAGATGGGGCTGGTGCTGATGGAGTCCTATTGGATCACCGACCTGCCGCAGCGCCTGTGGCAGGGTGTGGCCAGCCAGTTCGGCAGCCGTACCGAGCTGATCGCGGAAAACGAGAAACTCAAGACCGAAGCCCTGCTGCTGCAGGGGCGCCTGCAGAAACTGGCGGCCCTGACCGAACAGAACGTGCGGCTGCGCGAGCTGCTCAATTCCTCGGCGCTGGTCAACGAGAAGGTCGAAGTGGCCGAGCTCATCGGTGTCGACCCCAACCCGTTCACCCACCGTATCCTGATCAACAAGGGCGAACGCGACGGCGTGTTTCTCGGCCAGCCGGTGCTCGACGCCCGGGGCCTGATGGGGCAGGTGGTGGAGCTGATGCCCTACACCGCCCGGGTGTTGTTGCTGACCGATACCACCCACAGCATCCCGGTACAGGTCAACCGTAACGGCCTGCGCGCCATCGCCAGCGGCACCGGCAACCCGGAGCGCCTGGAGCTGCGCCATGTGGCGGATACCGCCGACATCAAGGAAGGTGACTTGCTGGTCAGCTCCGGTATGGGCCAGCGTTTCCCGGCCGGTTATCCGGTGGCCACGGTCAACGAAGTGATCCACGATTCCGGCCAGCCGTTCGCCATCGTCCGCGCCATTCCCACGGCCGCACTCAACCGCAGCCGCTACATGCTGCTGGTGTTCAGCGACCGGCGTACGCCAGAGGAACGGGCCACGGACGCTGCACTCGCCCAGGAAGAGGCCGACCGCAAGGGCACACCGGAACAAGGCCAGGCCACCGGTGGAAACGGGCAGACCGCGCCCGCGCCGGCGCCCGCTACACCTGGCGCTGAACCGGCAACGTCCGGCGCGGCACCTGCAACGCCTTCGACTGCACCTGCGGTGCCTGCTGCTGCACCTGCGCCCGTGGCGCCTGCCAGCCCGGCATCGGCCCCAGCGGCCCCGAACCCACCCCGGAGAGAATGATGGCGCGTTCCCGCAGCAAGAACGGCTGGGCCATCTGGCTGACCTTCGCGATCGGCCTGTTGCTCAGCGTCTCGCCGATGCCCCAGTTCATGGAAGTGTTCCGTCCTATGTGGCTGGCGATGCTGGTGTCCTTCTGGACCCTCGCAGTGCCCAACAAGGTCGGCATGACCACCGCTTTCGTCCTGGGTCTGGCCGAAGACGTCCTGTACGGCACGCTACTTGGGCAAAACGCTCTGGTACTGACCTTGATCACCTTCCTGGTGCTGTCCCTGCAACAGCGCCTGCGCATGTACCCGATGTGGCAGCAGAGCCTGGTGATCCTGGTGATCTTCGGTATCGCCCAGTTGATCCAGCTGTGGCTCAGCGCCCTGACCGGCAACCGCCTGCCGACGCTGGCACTGGTCTGGTCGGCAGTGATCAGTGCCTTGCTCTGGCCCTGGATCAGTTTCGCCCTGCGCGACCTGCGCCGACGCTTGCACATCAACTGACGGCACCGCCGACTGACAGGGAGATGTCGACATGAAGCCGCTGTACCTGGCCTCCGCCTCGCCACGCCGCCGTGAGCTGCTTACCCAGATCGGCGTACCGTTCACCACCATCAAGGCCGACATCGACGAAACCCCGCTGCCCGACGAGGGCGTTTCTGCCTACGCCGTGCGTCTGGCCCGGGCCAAGGCTGGTGCAGGTTTTGCGCAGCTGAACGGGCCTGGCGTGGTGCTGGGGGCCGACACCGTGGTGTCGATCGGCGGACGGATCCTCGGTAAACCTCGTGATCGTGAGCATGCCTTGGCCATGCTGGCCGAACTGTCCGATGACCATCATCAGGTCATCACGGCCATCGCGGTGACCGACGGCCAGCGTTGCCTGGACATCTGCGTCGGGACCCTCGTGTATTTCCGCCCCATCACCCGGGAAGAGGCCGAGCGCTACTGGACCACCGGCGAGCCGCTGGACAAGGCCGGGGGCTACGCCATCCAGGGCCTGGGCGCGGTGTTCGTCAGGGAGTTGATGGGCAGCTATTCGACCGTCGTCGGCCTGCCCCTGTTCGAGACCGCCCAGCTGTTGGAGCAGTTCTCCATCCCATGCTGGCAGCAACATGAGGTTCCAGCTTCGCGCTAGCCAGCGACCTGACGGCGATCCATCATTACCCAAGACCTTTGACGAGAGCCTGCCATGAGTGAAGAGATCCTGATCAACATCACCCCGATGGAATCACGCGTGGCAGTGGTGGAGAACGGCGTGTTGCAGGAGGTGCATGTCGAGCGCACCCAGCGCCGGGGCATCGTCGGCAATATCTACAAAGGCAAGGTGGTGCGCGTGCTGCCAGGCATGCAGGCGGCTTTCGTCGATATCGGCCTGGAGCGCGCTGCGTTCATCCATGCATCGGAGATCTCCCAGCGCGAAGGCTCGGCGGTGGAAAACATCACCGCGCTGGTCCACGAAGGCCAGGCCCTGGTGGTGCAGGTCACGAAAGACCCGATCGGCACCAAGGGCGCTCGCCTGACTACCCAGCTGTCGATCCCGTCGCGCTACCTGGTCTACATGCCACGCAGCAGCCATGTGGGTATTTCCCTGAAGATCGAGGACGAGGCCGAGCGCGAGCGGCTCAAGCAGGTGGTCAGCGATTGTGTCGAAAAGGAAGACATCAAGGACGCCGGCGGCTTCATCCTGCGCACCGCTGCCGAAGGCGCCCGGGCCGACGACATCCTGCAGGACATCCGCTACCTGCGCAGGCTTTGGGAGCAGATCGGCAGCCAGATCAAGACCTGCGGTGCCCCCTTGGTGATCTACGAAGACCTTGGGCTGGCCCTGCGCACGCTGCGCGACCTGGTCAACCCCAAGATCGAGAAGATCCGTATCGACTCGCGGGAAACCTTCCAGAAGACCACGCAGTTCGTCGCCGAACTCATGCCGGAAATCGCCGACCGTCTCGAACACTACCCAGGCGAGCGGCCGATCTTCGACCTGTATGGCGTCGAGGACGAGATCCAGCGTGCCCTGGAGCGCAAGGTGCCGCTCAAGTCCGGTGGCTACCTGGTGGTCGACCCGGCCGAGGCCATGACCACCATCGACGTCAATACCGGCGCCTTCGTCGGCCACCGCAACCTCGAGGAAACCATCTTCAAGACCAACCTCGAGGCCGCCACCGCCATTGCCCGGCAACTGCGCCTGCGCAACATCGGCGGCATCATCATCATCGACTTCATCGACATGGAGGATGAGGATCATCAGCGCCAGGTCCTGCGTACCCTCGAGAAGCAGCTCGAGCGTGACCATGCCAAGACCAACATCATCGGCATCACCGAGCTTGGGTTGGTGCAGATGACTCGCAAGCGTACCCGCGAGAGCCTCGAGCAGGTGCTGTGCGAGCCGTGCATCGCCTGCCAGGGGCGCGGCAAGCTGAAGACCCCAGAAACCGTGTGCTATGAAATCTTCCGTGAAATCCTCCGCGAGGCCCGCGCCTACCAGGCCGAGGGCTATCGGGTGCTGGCCAACCAGAAGGTGGTCGACCGCCTGCTGGATGAAGAGTCCGGCAACGTGGCTGAGCTCGAGGCATTCATCGGCCGAACCATTCGCTTCCAGGTTGAGTCCATGTATTCCCAGGAACAATACGATGTGGTGCTGCTCTGACGCGTTCTGAAACCCTTCTGCGTTCGGCGGCACTGGTAAAACCACGGCACCGAGCCATAGTTAAGGCACGACTTGGAGGGCCATGGCCATGGGACGTCTGACCCACGTTCTAGGCGCCTTGACCCGCTGGGGGCTGGGAGTCTGCGCCCTGCTGGCGGTGCTGGTGGCGCTGTATGTCAGCCTCGGTCGGGAACTGGTGCCGCTGGTGGCCGAGTACCGTGCCGATGTCCAGAGCAAGGCCGAGCAGGCGCTGGGCCTGCCGGTGCACGTGGGAGCCCTGGAGGGGCGCTGGAGCGGCCTGGCGCCAGTGTTGCACGTGCGTGACCTGCAGGTGGGCGAAGGGGCTGCGGCGTTGCGCCTGGATGAAGTCAAGGTGGTCCCCGACCTGTGGGCCAGCCTCAAGGCTCGCGAACTGCGCCTGGCGCGTATCCAGCTCGGCGGGCTGCAACTGATCCTGCGCGAAGACGAGCAGGGCGCCTGGGCGCTCGAAGGCTTGCCGCGCCAGGACGATGCTCCCCTGGACCCCGCGCAGGTCCTGCAGCGCCTGCAGCAGCTGGGCAGGGTCGATGCCTTCGACAGCCAGGTCACCCTTCATCCCTGGCAGCGCGACCCACTTACCCTTACCTATGTCAGCCTTGGCCTCGAGGCCGGCCCGTCGCGCCAGGCCCTGGACCTGCGCGGCACCTTGCCCGACGGTCAACCCCTGGCGGTCAACCTGCGCAGCCGTGCCACTGCCAAGGCCTGGCGCGATGGCCAGGTGCAGGCCTACCTGAGCCTGCCGCAAAGCGACTGGGCCCGCTGGCTGCCCCCGCGCTTGCTTGGGCAATGGCAGGCCGAGACACTGCGGGCCGGCGGTGAAATCTGGGTCGACTGGCGCAACGGCCAACTGCAGCGCGCCGTGGTACGCCTCAACGCTCCGCAGTTGCGCGGTGCCTACACCGGGCGCAAGGCGGTCACCGTGGATAACCTGGCGGTGTCGGCGTGGCTCCAGCGGGGCGAGAAAGGTGTCGAGGGTGTGGTCGATTCGCTCGCCATGAGCCTGGGCGACACCCGCTGGGAGACCCATCTGCAGGTCAGGCAGGACCCGACCCAGGACCGCTGGCAGGTGCAGGCCGACCGCCTGGACCTGACGCCGTTGACGCCCCTGGTCGATGCACTGGCGCCGCTGCCGGACAAACTCATGGCCGTGGTCGATGGGCTCAAGGTCACCGGCTCGCTGCGTAACCTGCGCCTGGATATCCGCCCCAAGGCCGAAGGCGACCAGCGCCTGGCGTTCGCTGCCAACCTGGAGAAGGTCGGCTTCGATGCCTACCACAACGCCCCGGCGGCCGGAAACGTCAACGGCAGCATCAGCGGCGATCTCGGCCAGGGCGAGCTGCGCCTGGACACCGACGCCTTCATGCTGCACCTGTACCCGATCTTCGCCAAACCCTGGCACTACCAGAAGGCCAACGCACGGCTTACCTGGCGCTTGGACAAGGAAGGTTTCACCCTCGTAGCGCCCTATATCAAGGTGCTCGGCGAGGAGGGCCGGATCGCTGCCGACTTCCTCATCCGCCTGCTGTTCGAGGAAGGCCGCGAGGACTACATGGACCTGCGGGTGGGCCTGACCGAGGGCGACGGCCGCTATACCGCCAAGTACCTGCCTGAAGTACTCAGCCCTGCGCTGAATGAATGGCTGCGCAGTGCCATCGTCAAGGGCGCCGTGGACGAGGGCTATTTCCAGTACCAGGGCTCCCTGAACCATGGTGTGGCCTCTGAGGCCCGCAGCATCAGCTTGTTCTTCAAGGTGCATGACGCCGCCCTGGACTTCCAGCCTGGCTGGCCCCAGGTGCAGCAGGTCGACGGTGATGTCTACATCGAGGACAGCGGCGTGCGCATCAAGGCCCGGCGCGGTCTGTTGCTCGATACCCAGGTACGCGATGTCAGCGTCGACATTCCCCACGTCGACGAGGGCCAGCACAGCCACCTGTACCTGAACGGCGATTTCGACGGACGCTTGGGCGACGGTTTGAAGATCCTGCAGCAAGCGCCCATCGGCACGGGCGAGATCTTCGCCGGCTGGGAAGGCGAGGGGCCGCTCAAGGGCAAGGTCAAGCTCGACATTCCCCTGGCCCGTGGCGAGCGGCCCAAGGTCGTGGTCGATTTCGCCACGGCCGACGCGCGCCTGAAGGTGGCGCCGCCGACCCTGGATCTGAGCCGGCTCAAGGGTGATTTCAGCTTCGACCTGGATAAAGGCCTGAGCGGCAAGGGCATCGCCTTCCAGGCATTCGGCAAACCCGTCACGGCGCAGATCTTCGCCGAAGGCCAGCCCGGGCAGATCCAGACCCGCATCGATGCCAAGGGAGCCGTGGCCCTGAAGGCGCTGACCGATTGGTTGAAGTTCGATCAGCCCTTGCCGGCTGCGGGCGAGCTGCCCTACCAGTTGCAGGTGATCCTGGGAAGCCGCGACAACCGCTTGACCGTGAACTCCTCGCTCAAAGGGCTGGCCATCGACCTGCCTGCGCCTTTCACCAAGGCTGCGCAGGATACCCTGGACAGCCGCTTCAGCATGACCCTGCAAGGGCCCGAGCGGCGCCTGGACGCCAGCTACGGCGACCTTGCGCACCTGGCCTATGCCGCGCCCATCGAGAACCTTGCCCAGGGGCGAGGCGAGCTGCTGCTGGGCAGCGGTCGCGCACAGCTTCCGGCAGGCCAGGGCGTGCGGGTTCGTGGGCGCCTGGAAGCCCTGGACCTGGCGCCCTGGCAAGCACAGATGGAGCGCTTGGCAGGCCAGGACCCAGGCGGTAACGCCAGGCAGCGTCTGCAGGGCGTGGACCTGAGCATCGGCCGGCTCAAGGCGTTCGACATGGACTTGAACCAGGCTGTCGTGCGCCTGGTGCGTGGGGCCGGTACATGGGACCTGCGCCTGGACAGCCGCGAAGTCATCGGTAATGCGCGCATCCCCGATGCCAAGGCCGCGCCCATGGTCGTCAGGTTGCAGACCCTGCGCCTGCCCCCCGGCGAGCCTGCTGGTCAGCAACCCGAGGATGCACCGGACCCCTTGGGCAGCTTCGACCCACGCAAGGTGCCAGCCCTGGATCTGACCGTCGACAAGCTGTACCGCGGTGATGACCTGTTCGGCAGTTTCGCGGTCAAGCTGCGGCCTACCCCGCGCGGCATGAAATTCGATGATGTCGATCTGGATCTCAAGGGGCTGCGCATCGATGGGAGCGGTGGCTGGGAAGGGGAGCCGGGGAGCACGGGCAGTTGGTACAAAGGCCGCCTGGAAGGCAACAACCTCGCCGATGTGCTCAAGGCCTGGGGCTTTGCGCCCACCGCTACCAGCCGCGACTTCCGCCTGGACGTGGATGGCCGCTGGCCGGGTTCGCCGGCCTGGGTCGGGCTCAAGCGCTTCTCCGGCAGCCTCGATGCCGCCTTGCGTTCCGGCCAGTTCGTCGAGGTGGAGGGCGGAGCCCAGGCACTGCGGGTGTTCGGCCTGCTCAATTTCAATTCCATCGGCCGCCGCCTGCGCCTGGACTTCTCCGACCTGTTCGACAAGGGCCTGGCCTATGACCGGGTCAAGGGCCTGCTGGTCGCCAGCGAAGGGGTCTACGTGACCCGT
This sequence comes from Pseudomonas sp. FA-1, assembly GCF_056856075.1. Classification (NCBI taxonomy): domain Bacteria; kingdom Pseudomonadati; phylum Pseudomonadota; class Gammaproteobacteria; order Pseudomonadales; family Pseudomonadaceae; genus Pseudomonas; species Pseudomonas sp. FA-1. Next base: position 356,698 of record NZ_JBWXTH010000002.1, on the reverse strand, counting down.
GAGCCGATCACCATCACCGGGCCCTCGAGCAACTTCGAGCTCGATGGCACCCTTGACTTGGTCCGCGACCGCGTCGATGCCAACCTGCAGGTCAGCCTGCCCGTCACCAACAACCTGCCACTGGCTGCCCTGATTGTCGGTGCACCGGCCGTCGGCGGTGCGTTGTTCCTGGTCGATCGCCTGATCGGTGATCGGGTGTCGCGTTTCGCCAGTGTGCACTACCGCGTCGAGGGGCCCTGGAAAGAGCCTAGAATCACCTTTGTGAAACCTTTCGAGAAACGCCAATGAAGTCTGCGGTCATCCAGATGGTCAGCCAGGACGACGTACTGACCAACCTGCAACACGCCAGGGCCCTGCTGGAGCAGGCTGCCAGTGGCGGTGCCCGGCTGGCGGTGTTGCCCGAGAACTTCGCCGCCATGGGGCGGCGCGATACAGCGGCGATCGGTCGTGCCGAAGCCCTTGGTCAGGGGCCGATCCTTCCATGGTTGAAACGTGCCGCCCGCGACCTCAGGTTATGGATTGTCGCCGGCACCTTGCCCCTGCCGCCGGTCGGTCAGCCTGACGCGAAGGCCCATGCCTGCTCATTGTTGATCGATGAGCATGGGGAAGTGGCGGCGCGCTACGACAAGCTGCACCTGTTCGATGTGGACGTGGCTGACAACCGGGGCCGCTATCGCGAGTCCGATGACTACGCCCATGGTGCCCAGGTGGTGGTGGCCGATACCCCGGTGGGGCGCCTCGGGCTTTCGGTGTGCTACGACCTGCGGTTCCCCGAGCTGTACAGCGCACTGCGTGCCGCCGGGGCCGAACTGATCAGCGCACCGTCGGCCTTCACAGCGGTGACCGGGGCCGCGCATTGGGAGGTGCTTGTTCGTGCGCGCGCCATCGAAACCCAGTGCTACGTGCTCGCTGCCGCCCAGGGCGGTACCCACCCGGGGCCACGGGAAACCCATGGCCATGCAGCGATCATCGACCCCTGGGGGCGGATCGTCGCCGAACAGGCGCGCGGCGAAGCAGTATTGCTGGCCGAGCGCGACAGCATTGAACAGGCGTCCATCAGGGCGCGAATGCCGGTTGCCCAGCACCGGCGCTTTTTCTCGCAGGACGCCTTGCGGCCTGCGCACACCTCGGAGTGACTATGAGCCAGATGTTATCCACCGTCAGCGAACAGCTCCTGGCCCCGGGCGGACTGACCCTGGACAGCCTGCAGGCTGTGCTGGGCGAGTTGGCAGGCCCAGGCATCGATTCTGCCGACCTGTATTTCCAGGGCCAGATCTCGGAAACCTGGGCGCTGGAGGACGGCATCGTCAAGGAGGGTAGCTTCAACCTCGACCAGGGCGTGGGCGTGCGTGCCCAGTCCGGTGAGAAGACCGGTTTCGCCTACAGCAACGCGATCAACCTCGAGGCTCTGACCTCGGCGGCCCGTGCCGCCCGTTCGATTTCCCGCGCCGGGCAGGAGGGCCGCGTGCAGGCCTTCCGCAGCCAGCAGGTGACGGCGCTGTACGCCCAGGACAACCCGCTGGACGTGCTCAGCCGTGCCGAGAAGGTCGAGCTGCTCAAGCGTGTGGACGCCGCGACCCGTGCCCTGGACCCTCGTATCCAGCAGGTTACGGTGAGCATGGCCGGGGTCTGGGAGCGCATCCTGGTGGCTGCGGTCGATGGCAGCCTGGCGGCCGACGTGCGGCCGCTGGTGCGCTTCAATGTCAGCGTGATCGTCGAACAGAACGGCCGCCGCGAACGTGGCGGGCAGGGCGGCGGCGGGCGCACCGACTACCGCTACTTCACCGAGGAGCGCGTCATGGGCTACGCCCGCGAGGCCCTGCGCCAGGCGTTGGTCAACCTCGAGGCCAAGCCGGCACCGGCCGGTACCTTGCCAGTGGTGTTGGGCCCAGGCTGGTCCGGCGTGCTGTTGCACGAAGCTGTGGGCCACGGCCTGGAAGGCGATTTCAACCGCAAGGGCAGTTCGGCCTACAGCGGGCGTATCGGTGAACAGGTGGCGTCCAAGCTGTGCACCATCGTCGACGATGGCACCCTTGAGGGCCGCCGCGGTTCCCTGAGCGTCGATGACGAGGGCACCCCGACCGAATGCACCACCCTGATCGAGAACGGCATCCTCAAAGGCTACATGCAGGACAAGCTCAATGCGCGGCTCATGGGCATGGCGGTCACCGGCAACGGTCGTCGCGAGTCCTATGCGCACCTGCCGATGCCGCGCATGACCAACACCTATATGCGCGCCGGTGAGAGCGACCCGCAGGAAATCATCGCCTCGGTGAAAAAGGGCATCTATTGCGCGAACCTTGGCGGTGGTCAGGTGGATATCACCAGCGGCAAGTTCGTGTTCTCCACCAGCGAGGCGTATTTGATCGAAGACGGCAAGATCACTGCGCCGGTCAAGGGCGCCACCCTGATCGGCAATGGTCCGGAGGCGATGAGCCGGGTGTCGATGGTCGGTAACGACCTGGCCCTGGACAGCGGGGTCGGGACCTGTGGCAAGGATGGGCAATCGGTGCCGGTGGGCGTTGGCCAGCCGACCTTGAAGCTCGATGCGATCACTGTGGGTGGTACCGGCGCGTGATGCCAGCGGGGGCCGATATGGGAGCGGGCGCGCCTTGCGAATACCGGCGAAACCGGTGCCAGCCGGCACTGTATTACCGGCTTGGCGGTGCAGGCCCGCTCCTGCGGGCCCCCTCGGCAGGGCTCAGCGCAACCCGCGCTGCAGTTCGTCGAGGTCGCGGATGTACTTGAAGACCTTGCGCGCGGCGGCGGGTGGCTTGTTCCGTGCCTTCTCGTGCTGGGCATGGCGGATCAGCGAACGCAGGTGCTGGCGATCGGTGTCGGGGTACTCGTTGACGAAACGTTCGAGGTCGTCGTCGTTGCCATCGATCAGGCGATCGCGCCAACGCTCCAGGTTATGGAAGCGCTCGTTGTACTGGCGGGTAGAGCTGTCCATCTGCTCGAGCACGGCGTGGATCGCGTCGATGTCCTGTACACGCATCAGCTTGCCGACGAACGACATATGGCGTTTGCGGGCGCCATGAGCCGTGTGCTTGGAGGCCTCGGCCAGCGCCTTGCGCAGCTCGTCGGTCAAGGGCAGGCGCGCCAGGGTTTCGGCCTTGAGCGTGGTGAGGCGCTCGCCGAGTTCGACCAGCGCATGCAGCTCGCGCTTGATCTGGGTTTTGCTTTTTTCGCCGTCGAAGGCGTCGTCGTAAGAATCAACCATGGTGGCAGTCCGCTGGAAATCGCCGCCATGATAACCAGTCGGGGGCCGCTTGTCCGGCCCGGTCGTACAATGACCCAAGCCGAACGCAGAATTTTGAGTGGAGAAAACCATGAGTGCAGTCCAGAGCGTAGGCCCCAAGGACCTGCCAGCCTTGCAGGAGCAGGTCGAGGCGATCATCGCAGAAGCGCGCCGCCAAGGTGCCAGCGCCTGCGAGGTCGCGGTGTCGCTGGAGCAGGGCCTGTCCACCACGGTGCGCCAGCGTGAGGTCGAGACGGTCGAGTTCAACCGCGACCAAGGCTTCGGCATCACCCTCTACGTCGGCCAGCGCAAGGGCTCGGCCAGCACCTCGGCCAGCGGCCCGGAGGCGATTCGCGAGACCGTCGCGGCCGCGCTGGCCATCGCCCAGCATACCTCCGAGGATGAATGTGCAGGCCTGGCCGACGCGGCATTGATGGCCCGCGAGATCCCGGACCTCGATCTTTATCATGACTGGGCCCTGGAGCCGGAAAAGGCCGTCGAGATGGCATTGGCCTGCGAGGCAGCGGCTTTCGATGCCGACCCGCGCATCCTCAATGCCGACGGCACGACCCTGAACACTCACCAAGGCTGCCGGGTCTATGGCAACAGCCATGGTTTCATCGGCAGCTATGCCTCCACGCGTCATAGCTTGAGTTGCGTGATGATCGCCGAAGGCGAAGGGCAGATGCAGCGCGACTACTGGTACGACGTCAATCGTCAGGGCAACCTGCTGGCCGACCCGCGCAGCATCGGCCAGCGGGCCGCACAGCGCGCAGCCAGCCGCCTGGGCGCGCGCCCGGTGCCTACCTGCGAAGTGCCCGTGCTGTTCTCTGCCGAATTGGCCGGTGGCCTGTTCGGCAGCTTCCTGTCGGCGATCTCCGGCGGCAACCTGTACCGCAAGTCATCGTTCCTCGATGGTGCCATCGGCCAGCGTCTGTTCCCCACCTGGCTGACCCTCGACGAGCGCCCACACCTGCCGCGCGCCTTGGGCAGTGCCGCTTTCGATGGCGATGGCCTGGCCACCTATGCCAAGCCGTTCGTCGACAAGGGCGAGCTGGTTTCCTATTTGCTGGGTACTTATTCGGGGCGCAAGCTGGGCCTGCCGAGCACTGCCAATGCTGGCGGTGTGCACAACCTGTTCGTCACCCACGGGGTGGAAGACCAGGCAGCCTTGATCCGTCGCATGGGGCGCGGTTTGCTGGTAACTGAATTGATGGGGCATGGCCTGAACATGGTGACCGGCGACTATTCCCGCGGCGCGGCGGGCTTCTGGGTAGAGAACGGTGAGATCCAGTTCCCGGTCCAGGAAGTCACCATTGCCGGCAACCTGAAGGACATGTTCCAGCAGATCGTGGCCATCGGCAGCGATATCGAAACCCGCAGCAACATCCACAGTGGCTCAGTGCTGATCGAACGGATGACTGTCGCGGGGAGTTGATACCTGCCGCATTGCTAAAAAAAAACCGGGGCCGCTTCGCGGCCCCGGTTGTTTGGCTGGCTAGGGCTACTCGCCTTCGTCGAAGTAGTTGTTGATCAATTCGACCAGGGCATCCATGGCCTCGGTGTCCTGCTCGCCCTCGGTCATCAGGTGTACCTGGGTACCTTTGCCTGCGGCGAGCATCATCACCGCCATGATGCTCTTGCCATCGACCAGCTTGTCCGGCGCACGCCCGACCCTGACCTGGCAGGGGAAGCGGCCGGCCACGCCGACGAACTTGGCCGCCGCCCGGGCATGCAGGCCAAGCTTGTTGATGATGGTGATTTCGCGGGCGGGCATCGTGGGGCGGATATCCTTGGGCTAGAGGTCGCGGTGGCGAACCTGGACGTTTTTCAGGGATTGTTGCAGCAACTGGCCCAAGCGCTCGGTCAGGTACACGGAACGATGGTGCCCACCGGTGCAGCCGATGGCGATGGTGACATACGCACGGTTGCTGGCGGCGAAGCGGGGCAGCCATTTGAGCAGGTAGCTGGAGATATCCTGGAACATCTCCTCGACATCCGGTTGGGTGGCCAGGTAGTCGATCACCGGCTGGTCCAGCCCGGAATGCTCGCGCAACTCCGGCTTCCAGTACGGGTTGGGCAGGCAGCGTACGTCGAACACCAGATCGGCGTCCACGGGCATGCCGCGCTTGAAACCGAAGGACTCGACCAGGAACGCGGTGCCGGGCTCGGGCTGGTTGAGCAGGCGCAGCTTGATCGAGTCCCTCAGCTGATAGAGGTTCAGGTTGGTGGTGTCGATCTTCAGGTCGGCCAGGTCGGAGATCGGGCCGAGCAGCTCGCTTTCGACCCGGATCGCCTCTGCCAGGGAGCGATTGGCGTTGGTCAGCGGGTGGCGCCGGCGGGTCTCGGAGAAGCGCTTGAGCAGCGTCTCCTCGTCGGCGTCCAGGTACAGCACATCACATTGGATATGCCGGCTTCGGGCCTCTTCGAGCAGGTCGGGAAAGCGGGTCAGGTGGCTGGGCAGGTTGCGCGCGTCGATGGAGACGGCCACCTTCGGTTGCAACAGCTCGGTATTGATCAGTGCGTTTTCGGCCAGTTGCGGCAACAACCCGGCGGGCAGGTTGTCGATGCAGTAATAGCCGTTGTCTTCCAGGACATCGAGGGCGGTACTTTTGCCGGAGCCGGACCGGCCGCTGACGATGATCAGGCGCATGTTAGTGCTCGTTCTGTGCGTCCAGGACTACCTGGTACAGGGCCTCGCTGCTGTCGGCGGCACGCAGGCGATCGCGGACCTCCTTGCGATCGAGCATGCTGGCGATCTGGCGCAGCAGTTCAAGGTGGGCATCGGTGGCAGCCTCGGGCACCAACAGGACGAACAGCAGGTCCACGGGCGCGCCATCGATGGCGTCGTAGTCGATGGGAGCATCCAGGTGCAGCAGGGCGCTGACGGGCGCCGTGCAGCCTTCGAGCCGGCAGTGAGGGATGGCGATGCCATTGCCGAAGCCGGTGGAGCCCAGTTTCTCGCGGGCAACCAGCTTTTCGAAGACGTCTTGCATCTCCAGTTCGGGAATTTGCTCGGCGATCAGGTTGGCGACCTTTTCCAGGGCGCGCTTCTTACTGCCGCCCGGCACGTTCACGAGGGAACGGCCGGGGGTCAGGATGGTTTCAAGTCGGATCATGGATGAGAGGGATCAGCGGGCGGCTGCACCTTGCAGCAGGCTTTGCTGTTTTTCCTTGTGTTTTTTCAGTTGGCGGTCGAGCTTGTCAGCCAGGGCATCGATCGCTGCATACATGTCTTGGTGTTCGGCGTTGGCAACCACTTCTCCGCCGGGAATCTGGAGCGTGGCCTCGACCTTCTGCTGCAGTTTCTCGACTTTCATGATCACCGTTACGTTGGTGATCTTGTCGAAATGTCCTTCCACCCGGGCGAGCTTCTCGAGTACGTACTCACGCAGTGGTTGGGTGACTTCTACATGCTGTCCACTGATGTTGACTTGCATACAGCTTCTCCTTTGTTGCCCGTGCATAAAGGGCAGGTATTGCACCTGCCACTGAAACGCTATGGCACAGCCAGGGGCTACATCAGTCGCTTGCGCTCGCTCGACGGTGCGATGCCGAGGGACTCGCGGTACTTGGCGACGGTGCGACGGGCTACCTGGATGCCTTGTGCCTCCAGTAAACCAGCGATCTTGCTGTCACTCAATGGCTTTTTCTGATTTTCCGCCGCAACCAGTTTCTTGATGATCGCGCGGATCGCCGTAGACGAGCATTCACCGCCTTCGGCGGTACTCACATGGCTCGAGAAAAAGTATTTCAATTCATAGATACCACGCGGGGTATGCATGTATTTCTGCGTGGTGACCCGGGAAATGGTCGATTCGTGCATGCCCACCGCCTCGGCGATGTCGTGCAGTACCAATGGCTTCATCGCTTCGTCGCCCTGGTCGAGGAAGCCGCGTTGGTGCTCGACGATCTGGGTGGCGACCTTCATCAGCGTCTCGTTGCGGCTCTGCAGACTCTTGATGAACCAGCGTGCCTCCTGCAACTGGTTGCGCATGAAGGTATTGTCGGCGCTGGTGTCGGCGCGGCGGACGAAACCTGCGTACTGCGGGTTGACTCGCAGGCGCGGGATCGCTTCCTGGTTGAGCTCCACCAGCCAGCGGTCGTTGTCCTTGCGCACGATGACGTCGGGTACCACGTATTCCGGCTCGCTGGACTCGATCTGCGAGCCCGGGCGTGGGTTGAGGCTCTGTACCAGCTCGATGACCTGGCGCAGTTCATCTTCCTTGAGCTTCATGCGGCGCATCAGCTGGCTGTAGTCGCGGCTGCCGAGCAGGTCGATGAAGTCGGTGACCAGGCGCTGGGCTTCGGCCATCCATGGGGTGTCGGCCGGCAGCTGGCGCAGTTGCAGCAGCAGGCATTCGCCGAGGTTGCGTGCGCCGATGCCGGCAGGCTCGAACTGCTGGATGCGGTGCAGTACGGCTTCCACTTCATCCAGCTCGATATCCAGCTCCGGGTCGAAGCCTGCGCAGATTTCCTCGAGGCTGTCCTCCAGGTAGCCCTGGCCGTTGATGCTGTCGATCAGGGTCACGGCGATGAGCCGGTCGGTGTCGGACATCGGTGCCAGGTTCAACTGCCACAGCAGGTGGCTTTGCAGGCTCTCGCCGGTGGAGGTGCGGGTGGTGAAGTCCCACTCGTCGTCATCGCTGGCCGGCAGGCTGCTGGCGCTGGTCTGGTAGATGTCCTCCCAGGCCGTGTCGACGGGCAGTTCGTTGGGGATGCGTTCGTTCCATTCGCCTTCTTCCAGGGTTTCGGCGTTGGCCGTGCTTTCCTGGAAGCTGTTGTCCTGGGCTTCGGCGACCGGCTTGCTCTCGGCGTTGTCGGCCATGGGGTCGCTGTTGTCGAAGTCGTCGCCGTCTTCCTGACGTTCGAGCATCGGATTGGATTCCAGCGCTTCCTGAATTTCCTGTTGAAGGTCCAGGGTGGAGAGCTGGAGCAGACGGATGGCCTGTTGCAACTGCGGTGTCATCGTCAGTTGCTGGCCCATTTTTAGGACGAGCGATGGTTTCATGGCTGGGGCTTAATACCTTGTTCGCCGGCGCGCATGCGCCATCCACTACACGAAGGGCGCCGGGGCGCCAATTTTAAGCAAGTTATATGCCTGAAATTGTAGCGTTTGCCTAGAGCACTGCAACCTTTGCGGCAGTGCTCCAGGCAGACTCCGGGCTCAGAGTCGGAACTCGTGGCCCAGGTAGACCTCCTTGACCAAGTCATTGGCCAGGATGGTCTCGGCATCGCCTTCGGCGATCAGTTGTCCATCGTTGACGATGTAGGCGGTCTCGCAGATATCGAGCGTCTCGCGGACGTTGTGGTCGGTGATCAGCACACCGATGCCCTTGGCCTTGAGATGATGGATGATTTGCTTGATATCGCCCACGGAAATCGGGTCGACGCCGGCGAAGGGTTCGTCCAGCAGGATGAACTTCGGCGCGGTGGCCAATGCTCGTGCGATCTCGACGCGGCGGCGTTCGCCACCGGAGAGGCTCATGCCGAGATTGTCACGGATGTGGCTGATGTGGAACTCCTGCAGCAGGCTTTCCAGCTCCTTGCGGCGGCCGTCGCGGTCGAGGTCCTTGCGGGTCTCGAGGATGGCCATGATGTTGTCGGCCACCGACAGTTTGCGGAAGATCGACGCTTCCTGGGGCAGGTAGCCGATGCCGGCGCGGGCGCGGCCGTGCATGGGCTGGTGGCTGACGTCCAGGTTGTCGATCAGCACGCGGCCCTGGTCGGCGCGGACCAGGCCGACGATCATGTAGAAGCAGGTGGTCTTGCCGGCGCCGTTGGGGCCGAGCAGGCCAACGATCTGGCCGCTGTCGATCGACAGGCTGACGTCGCGGACGACCTGGCGGCCCTTGTAGCTCTTGGCCAGGTGCTGGGCTTTGAGGGTTGCCATTTACTCGGCCTTCTTCTTCGGCTGAATCACCATGTCGATGCGCTGACGGGGTGAAGTCACATTGCCACCACGACCGGCGGTAGCCACCTGGGTCTTGGTGTTGTAGACGATCTTCTCGCCTTCGGTGGTGTTGCCTTCGTTCTCGACCTTGGCGCGGTCGGTGAGGATCACCAGGTCCTTCTGCGCCTGGTACTGGATGGTCACGGCCCAGCCTTTCATCTTGTCGGGCTTGGCGGCGCTCTGCTGCTGCTCGAAGTACGCCAGGTTGCCCACCGAGGTGACCACGTCGATATCGCCGGAGGCGGCGCGCGTGATGGTCACGGTGTTGCCTTTGATCATCATCGAGCCCTGGGTGATGATCACGTCGCCGGTATAGGTGGCTACGCCTTGCTTGTCGTCCAGGTGAGCGTTGTCGGCCTGGATGCGGATAGGCTGGTCACGATCGTTGGGCAGGGCCAAGGCGCTCGCGCTTCCCAGTGCCGCGCTCAGGCTGAGCAAAAAGGGGAGGGTTTTAACGAGCCTCATACTGTCCTCTTACGTTGGACAGCAGGTCCATCCTGCCGTCTTTCAAATACGCTTTCATTCCTTTGCCCGTAGTGGTCCCACCGGCGCCGTCGATTCTAACGGCTTGCTCGGTCTGCGCATATTGCTTCTGCGGGAACACGGTCATGCGGGACGTGGTGACGATCATTTCGCGCTGCTTTTCATCGGTACGGGCCACGCGGACCTTCTCGATGAGCTCGACCTCGGTGCCGTCCGGGTTGACCTCGGCGCGCTCGCTCTGCACGTGCCACGGGTACTGGGTACCGCGGTACAGGTGCAGGTCGGGCTTGGTCAGCAGGGAGACTTCGCTGGCCTTGAGGTGCTCGACCTTGTCGGCAGTCATCTCGTACTGCATCTTGCCGTCTGGCATGAACTGCACGCTGTGGGCGTTGATCGCGTAGTAGTCGATGGCGCTTTCGTCGACCTGGGCCACGGGCTTGTCGAGGAAGCTCTCGGGGCTGATGTTCCAGTAGCCGACCGCCACCAGCAGTGCGGCGATCGCACCGAGCAGCACGATATTTCGGGCTTTCTTGCTGAACATGTGCGGCCTTAGAGGTAGTTGGTGTTGGCAGCGTCCAGGTTGCCCTGGGCCTGCATGATCAATTCACAGAATTCGCGGGCTGCGCCTTCGCCGCCACGCGCCTGGGTCACGCCATGGGCGTGCTGACGAACGAACGGTGCGGCGCTGGCCACTGCCATGCCCAGGCCCACGCGGCGGATCACCGGCAGGTCGGGCAGGTCGTCGCCCAGGTAGGCGACCTGTTCATAGCTTAGGCCCAGTTCGGCCAGCAGGCCGTCGAGCACCACGAGTTTGTCCTCGCGGCCCTGGAACAGGTGCGGGATACCGAGGTTGCGCGCCCGGCGTTCGACCACCGGGGTCTTGCGCCCGCTGATGATAGCGGTGGTCACGCCCGAGGCCATGAGCATCTTGATGCCGTGGCCGTCGAGGGTGTTGAAGGTCTTGAACTCGCTGCCGTCCTCGAGGAAGTACAGGCGCCCGTCGGTGAGCACGCCGTCGACGTCGAAGACCGCCAGCTTGATGGCCTTGCCGCGTTGCAGCAGATCCGGATTCATCGTGTTGTCCTCCATCACATCACGCCTGCGCGCAGCAGGTCGTGCATGTTCAGGGCGCCGGTCGGGCGGTCGTTCTGGTCGACCACCACCAGTGCGTTGATCTTGTTGTCTTCCATGATGCGCAGGGCCTCGGCGGCGAGCATCTCGGCACGGGCGGTCTTGCCGTGCACGGTCATCACCTGGTCGATGATGGTCTTGTGCACATCGATGTTGCGCTCCAGGGCGCGGCGCAGGTCGCCGTCGGTGAACACGCCGGCCAGGCGGCCGTCGGCTTCCAGCACCACGGTCATGCCGACCAGGCTCTTGCGTGACATCTCCACCAGGGCGTCCTTGAGCAGGGTGCCACGCTGCACGATGGGCAGCGCCTCGCCGGTATGCATGACGTTTTCCACCTTCAGCAGCAGGCGACGGCCCAGGGCGCCGCCCGGGTGGGAGAAGGCGAAGTCCTCGGCGGTGAAGCCGCGTGCCTCGAGCAGTGCGATGGCCAGGGCGTCGCCCAGGACCAAGGCCGCGGTGGTGGAGGACGTGGGCGCCAGGTTCAGCGGGCAGGCTTCCTGGGCGACACTGGCGTCGAGGTTGACCTCGGCGGCCTGGGCCAGGGGCGAGTCAGGATTGCCGGTGAGGCTGATCATCTGGATGCCCAGGCGCTTGATCAGCGGCAACAGGGTGACGATCTCGGCAGTGCTGCCGGAGTTGGACAGGGCCAGGATGACGTCATCGCGGGTGATCATGCCCATGTCGCCGTGGCTGGCTTCGGCCGGGTGCACGAAGAAGGCCGGCGTGCCGGTGCTGGCCAGGGTCGCGGCGATCTTGTTGCCGATGTGGCCCGACTTGCCCATGCCGAGCACGACGACCCGGCCCGTGCTGGCCAGGATCAGCTCGCAGGCCTTGACGAAGTTGTCGTCGATGCGCGGCAGCAGGCCCTCTACGGCTTCGAGTTCCAGGCGCAGGGTGCGCTGGGCGGATTGGATCAGCTCGCTGGATTGGCTCATGTCGAAAAGCAATGTCTGATAAAAAGGCGCCGATTATAGCTGCAATGTGCGAAAGGCTCATCCATCGATTGTCGTACTGGCTGTCGTTGACCTGAACAGCCTGCGTGATGGCCTTGGGGCGCGCGTTGCAGCGGTGCTATAGTTCGCCGCTATTCGGCCCGCCGGTGGCGCGTGTGCCTTCACGAAGAGGGCAGGCGTCCATTGAGACGAGGCTGCATCGCAAGGAGTCTAGATGAGTGTGGATAGCGCCTACGCGGTCGAGTTGAAGGGTGTCACCTTCAAGCGCGGTTCGCGCAGCATTTTCAGCAATGTGGACATACGCATCCCCCGTGGCAAGGTCACTGGCATCATGGGGCCTTCCGGGTGCGGTAAGACCACGCTGCTGCGCCTGATGGGCGCACAGTTGCGCCCTTCGGCCGGCGAAGTCTGGGTCGCAGGGCAGAACCTGCCGAGCCTGTCGCGGGGCGACCTGTTCGATGCGCGCAAGCAGATGGGCGTGCTGTTCCAGAGCGGCGCCCTGTTCACCGATCTCGATGTGTTCGAGAACGTCGCCTTCCCGTTGCGGGTCCATACCCAGCTGTCGGACGAGATGATCCGCGACATCGTCCTGATGAAGCTGCAGGCCGTGGGCCTGCGCGGGGCCATCGACCTGATGCCGGACGAACTCTCCGGCGGCATGAAGCGCCGCGTGGCGTTGGCCCGTGCCATCGCGCTGGACCCGCAGATTCTCATGTACGACGAACCGTTCGTCGGCCAGGACCCGATCGCCATGGGCGTGCTCGTGCGCCTGATCCGCCTGCTCAACGATGCCCTGGGCATCACCAGCATCGTGGTGTCCCACGACCTGGCCGAGACCGCGAGCATCGCCGACTATATCTATGTGGTGGGGGATGGCCAGGTGCTGGGGCAGGGCACGCCCGACGAGCTGATGGGCTCGGACAACCCGCGCATCCGCCAGTTCATGAAGGGCGACCCGGACGGCCCGGTGCCTTTCCACTTCCCTGCGCCTGACTATCGCGCCGACCTGCTGGGAGCGCGGTGATGCGCAGAAAATCCGTACTCGAACGTATCCGCTTGTTCGGCCGCGCGGCCATCGATGTCCTGGCCGTGCTCGGTCGCTCCTGCCTGTTCCTGGTCCATGCCCTGGGTGGGCGTGGCGGCATCGGCGGCAGCTTCCAGCTGTTGGTCAAGCAGCTCTATGCGGTGGGGGTGCTGTCGCTGGCGATCATCGTTGTCTCCGGCATCTTCATCGGCATGGTGCTGTCGCTGCAGGGCTACAGCATCCTCACCAAGTACGGCTCCGAACAGGCCGTGGGGCAGATGATCGCCCTGACCCTGCTGCGCGAGCTGGGGCCGGTGGTCACCGCCTTGCTCTTCGCCGGCCGCGCGGGTTCGGCGTTGACCGCCGAGATCGGCAACATGAAGTCCACCGAGCAGCTCTCGAGCCTGGAGATGATCGGCGTCGACCCGCTCAAGTACATCGTTGCCCCGCGTCTGTGGGCCGGGTTCATCTCACTGCCGCTGCTGGCGCTGATCTTCAGCGTGGTCGGCATCTGGGGCGGGTCCTGGGTGGCGGTGGACTGGCTGGGGGTCTACGAAGGCTCGTTCTGGGCCAACATGCAGAACAGTGTTTCCTTTACCGACGACGTGCTCAACGGGCTGGTCAAGAGCCTGGTGTTCGCCTTCGTCGTGACCTGGATCGCCGTATTCCAGGGGTATGACTGCGAGCCCACCTCAGAAGGGATCAGCCGTGCCACCACCAAGACCGTGGTCTACGCCTCGTTGGCAGTCCTGGGTCTGGACTTTATTCTGACCGCCTTGATGTTTGGAGATTTCTGATGCAAAACCGCACCCTGGAAATCGGTGTCGGCCTGTTCCTCCTGGCCGGGATCCTGGCGTTGCTGCTGCTGGCCCTGCGCGTCAGCGGGCTGTCCGCCAGCCCGAGCAGCGACACATACAAAGTTTATGCGTACTTCGACAATATCGCCGGTTTGACGGTCAGAGCTAAAGTGACCATGGCCGGTGTGACCATCGGCAAGGTCACGGCCATCGATCTGGACCGCGACTCCTATACCGGTCGGGTGACCTTGCAGCTGGACAAGAACGTCGACAACCTGCCGACCGACTCCACTGCCTCGATCCTGACCGCAGGGCTGCTCGGCGAGAAGTACATCGGTATCAGCGTGGGCGGTGAAGAGGACGTGCTCAAGGATGGTTCCACCATCCATGACACCCAGTCGGCGCTGGTGCTGGAGGATCTGATTGGCAAGTTCCTGCTCAATACCGTGGGCAAGGAACCCAAAGAAGCCCAACCCGCTAATTAAGGAGTTTCCATGATTTCGATCCTGCGACGCGGCCTGCTGGTTCTCCTGGCGGCCTTCCCCCTGCTGGCCATGGCCGCGCCGGGCCAGTCTGCCCGTGACGTGGTACAGGGCACCACCACCGAGCTGTTATCGGACCTGAAGGCCAACAAGGAGCAGTACAAGAGCAACCCTCAGGCGTTCTACGACGCCCTCAACCGCATCCTGGGCCCTGTGGTCGATGCCGATGGCGTCTCCAAGAGCATCATGACCGTCAAGTACTCGCGCAAGGCCACCCCTGAGCAGATGCAGCGCTTCCAGGAGAACTTCAAGCGCAGCCTGATACAGTTCTATGGCAATGCGCTGCTCGAGTACAACAACCAAGGCATCACTGTCGACCCGGCCAAGGGTGAAGAAGGCGATCGTACCAGCGTCGGCATGAAGGTCACCGGCAACAACGGCGCTGTCTATCCGGTGCAGTACACCCTGGTCAAGCTCGGTGGCGAGTGGAAGGTGCGCAACGTGATCGTCAACGGCATCAACATCGGCAAGCTGTTCCGCGACCAGTTCGCCGATGCCATGCAGCGCAACGGCAACGACCTGGACAAGACCATCGACGGCTGGGCCGGCGAAGTGGCCAAGGCCAAGGAAGCTGCCGACAAATCGCCCGACAAGGAAGTGAAATGAGCGACACCGGCGTGACCATGACCGAGCCGGGCGTCCTGCGTCTGGCCGGTGTACTGGACTACCGCAGCGGCCCGACCCTGCGCAAGGAAGGCAAGGCATTGATCGCCGCCTGTCGCGAATCGAAGGTGGTACTCGACTGTTCGTCCGTGGCCCGCTCAACCAGCGTCGGCCTCTCGCTGCTGCTGGGCTTCATCCGTGACGCCCAGGCCGCCGGCAAGGGCTGGGAGCTGCGCGGCATGCCCGACGACATGCGCGATATTGCCGAGGTCTACGACCTCGATGAAGTGCTGGCGGGCTGATGGCTCGCCGTTAAGGGATGGCCCCTCGGTCAGCAGGCCCCACCATGGGCTTCGCAGGCGGGGGGCTTTTTTGTATGATGGCCGACCCGCGCGCACTGGGCGCCGATTGAGGTTGAGCATGCAGGCCGTAGAAGTTAAAAGCTTCCTTGAAGAGAAATTGCCGGGAACCCGGGTCGAAGTTGAAGGCGAAGGCTGCAACTTCCAGTTGAACGTGATCAGCGACGAGCTGGCCGGCCAGAGCCCGGTCAAGCGCCAGCAGGCGATCTATGCTCACCTGAATCCGTGGATCGCCGATGGCAGCATCCATGCGGTAACCATGAAATTTTTCAGCAGCGCAGCCTGGGCTGAGCGCACCTGAGCCAACGTTGGCGGCGAGATTGCAATGGACAAACTGATTATCACTGGCGGCGCGCGTCTCGATGGCGAGATCCGCATTTCCGGGGCGAAGAACGCCGCCCTGCCGATTCTCTCGGCGACCCTGCTGGCTGACGGCCCGGTCACCGTGGGCAACCTGCCGCATCTGCACGACATCACCACCATGATCGAGCTGTTCGGTCGCATGGGCATCGAGCCTGTGATCGACGAGAAGCTCTCGGTGGAAATCGACCCGCGCACCATCAAGACCCTGGTCGCACCCTACGAGTTGGTCAAGACCATGCGCGCCTCGATCCTGGTGCTCGGCCCGATGGTCGCCCGTTTCGGCAAGGCCGAGGTCGCCCTGCCCGGTGGGTGCGCGATCGGTTCGCGCCCAGTCGACCTGCACATCCGTGGCCTGGAGGCCATGGGAGCGAAGATCGAAGTCGAAGGCGGCTATATCAAGGCCGAGGCCCCTGAAGGCGGCCTGCGTGGTGCGCACTTCTTCTTCGACACCGTCAGCGTGACCGGTACCGAGAACATCATGATGGCCGCTGCCCTGGCCAAGGGCCGCAGCGTCCTGCAGAACGCTGCGCGCGAGCCGGAAGTGGTCGACCTGGCCAACTTCATCAACGCCATGGGCGGCAAGATCCAGGGCGCCGGTACCGACACCATCGTCATCGATGGTGTCGAGCGCCTGCACTCGGCCACCTACCGCGTGATGCCCGACCGTATCGAGACCGGTACCTACCTGGTCGCTGCTGCCGTGACCGGTGGCCGTGTGAAGGTCAAGGACACCGATCCGACCATCCTCGAGGCGGTGTTGGAGAAGCTCAAGGAAGCCGGTGCCGAAGTCACTGCCGGCGAAGACTGGATCGAGCTGGACATGCATGGCAAGCGGCCCAAGGCCGTCAACCTGCGTACCGCTCCGTACCCGGCCTTCCCGACCGACATGCAGGCGCAGTTCATCTCGCTCAACGCCATCGCCGAAGGCACAGGTGCGGTGATCGAGACGATCTTCGAGAACCGCTTCATGCACGTCTACGAAATGCACCGCATGGGCGCACAGATCCAGGTCGAGGGCAACACTGCCATCGTCACCGGGGTCAAGGCACTCAAGGGCGCACCGGTCATGGCCACCGACCTGCGGGCTTCGGCCAGCCTGGTCCTGTCGGCCCTGGTCGCTGATGGCGATACCCTGATCGATCGCATCTACCACATCGACCGTGGTTACGAGTGCATCGAGGAAAAACTGCAGATGCTGGGCGCGAAAATTCGCCGCGTACCGGGCTAGTCATCTGACTGGCGCTGGGTGTGGAAGCGGGCCAGGCTCGCTCCCACACACGAATCAAATGCGGCCAGGTCCAGGACCTGGCCGGCAGTAGCCGCTTAAGGACCGACGTTTCCCATGTTGACCATCGCGCTATCGAAGGGCCGAATCCTCGACGATACCCTGCCATTGCTGGCTGAGGCTGGTATCGTGCCGACCGAGAATCCGGACAAGAGCCGCAAGCTGATCATCCCCACGACCCAGGACGACGTGCGCCTGCTGATCGTGCGTGCCACCGACGTGCCGACCTATGTCGAGCATGGCGCGGCCGACCTCGGGGTGGCCGGCAAGGACGTGCTGATGGAGTACGGCGGCCAGGGCCTGTACGAGCCCCTGGACCTGCAGATCGCCCGTTGCAAGCTGATGACCGCAGGTGCCGTGGGCGCACCGGAGCCCAAGGGCCGGCTGCGCGTGGCCACCAAGTTCGTCAACGTAGCCAAGCGCTACTACGCCGAGCAGGGCCGTCAGGTCGATATCATCAAGCTGTACGGCTCGATGGAGCTGGCGCCGCTGATCGGCCTGGCCGACAAGATCATCGACGTGGTCGACACCGGCAACACCCTGCGTGCCAACGGCCTGGAGCCCCAGGAACTGATCGCCACGATCAGCTCGCGCCTGGTGGTCAACAAGGCCTCCATGAAAATGCAGCACGCCCGCATCCAGAGCCTGATCGACACCCTGCGCCAGGCCGTCGAGTCCCGACACCGCGGCTGACCTTTGCGCGCGACTTCTCGTCGCGCCCGTCTATCCGCGTCATAGCCAACTTTCTCGGGTGCCCGCGCGGATGGACTGGTAGCCTAGGGCGCCTGAGCATTCGCCAATAAAACGAGGCCCTCGCCATGACCGTGTCCACTGCAATTGCCCGTCTCAACGCTGCTGATCCGGATTTCGCCCGACATCTGGATCATCTGCTGAGCTGGGAAAGCGTGTCCGATGACGCGGTCAACCAACGCGTGCTCGACATCATCAAGGCCGTGCGCGAGCGCGGCGACGCCGCTCTTGTGGAATTCACCCAGCGCTTCGATGGGGTCGATGCCAAGGGCATCGAAGACCTTATCCTCGACCGCGAGCGCCTGGAACTGGCGCTGACCCGCATCACCGAGGCCCAGCGCCAAGCCCTGGAGACCGCCGCCAACCGTGTGCGCAGCTACCACGAGCGGCAGAAGCAGGATTCCTGGCAGTACACCGAGGCCGACGGCACCGTGCTCGGCCAAAAGGTCACACCGCTGGACCGTGCTGGGCTGTATGTCCCGGGCGGCAAGGCATCGTACCCTTCGTCGGTACTGATGAATGCCATCCCGGCGAAGGTCGCCGGCGTGTCCGAGGTGGTGATGGTGGTGCCGACCCCACGTGGCGAAGTCAACGAACTGGTGCTGGCCGCGGCCTGCATCGCCGGGGTCGACCGCGTCTTCACCATCGGTGGCGCCCAGGCGGTCGCGGCCCTGGCCTATGGCACCCAGAGCGTGCCTCAGGTAGACAAGATCGTCGGCCCGGGCAACATCTACGTGGCCACCGCCAAGCGCCACGTCTTCGGCCAGGTCGGCATCGACATGATCGCCGGGCCCTCGGAGATCCTGGTGGTGTGCGACGGCCAGACCGACCCGGACTGGATCGCCATGGACTTGTTCTCCCAGGCCGAGCACGACGAAGACGCCCAGGCGATCCTGGTCAGCCCGGACGCGGCGTTCCTGGACCGCGTCGCCGCCAGCATCGGCAAGCTGTTGCCGACCATGGAACGTGCCGAGATCATCGAAAAGTCGATCAACGGCCGTGGTGCGTTGATCCAGGTAAGCGACATGCAGCAGGCGATGGACGTCGCCAACCGCATCGCCCCAGAGCACCTGGAGCTGTCGGTGGCCGACCCGCAGGCCTGGCTGCCGCACATCCGCCATGCCGGCGCGATCTTCATGGGCCGCCACACCAGCGAAGCCCTGGGCGATTACTGCGCCGGCCCCAACCACGTGCTGCCCACTTCCGGCACTGCGCGGTTCTCTTCGCCACTGGGGGTGTATGACTTCCAGAAGCGTTCGTCGATCATCTTCTGCTCCGAACAGGCCGCTTCCGAGCTGGGGCGCACCGCGTCGGTCCTGGCCCGTGGCGAATCGCTGACCGCCCACGCGCGCAGCGCCGAATACCGAATCCTCACCGAAAACAAGGGGAACTGAACATGAGCCGATTCTGGAGCCCCTTCGTCAAGGACCTGGTGCCCTACGTGCCGGGCGAGCAGCCCAAGCTGGCCCGCCTGGTCAAGCTCAACACCAACGAGAACCCCTATGGCCCATCGCCCAAGGCGCTGGCGGCCATGCAAGGGGAACTGAACGACAACCTGCGCCTGTACCCGGACCCCAACGGCGATCGCCTCAAGCAGGCGGTAGCCGAGTACTACGGTGTGACGGCGCAGCAGGTGTTCGTCGGCAACGGCTCGGACGAGGTGCTGGCGCACATCTTCCACGGCCTGTTCCAGCACGACCGTGGCCCGCTGCTGTTCCCGGACATCAGCTACAGCTTCTACCCGGTGTACTGCGGCCTGTACGGCATCCCGTTCGAGCCGGTGGCGCTGGACGAGCAGTTCCAGATCCGCATCGCGGACTACAACAAGCCCAACGCCGGGATCATCTTCCCCAACCCCAACGCGCCGACCGGCTGCCTGCTGCCGTTGCAGGCGGTAGAGCAATTGCTGCAGGCCAACCGCGATTCGGTGGTGGTGGTGGATGAGGCCTACATCGATTTTGGTGGCGAAACGGCCATCAGCCTGGTGGGCCGCTACGACAACCTGCTGGTGACCCAGACGCTGTCCAAGTCGCGTTCCCTGGCTGGCCTGCGGGTTGGCCTGGCGGTGGGGCACCCGGACCTGATCGAGGCGCTGGAACGGATCAAGAACAGCTTCAACTCCTACCCGCTCGATCGTATGGCGATCGTGGGGGCGGCAGCGGCGTTCGAGGACCGAGCCTACTTCGACGAGACGTGCCGCAAGGTCATCGACAGCCGCGAGGCGTTGGTCGGTGAATTGTGCGCCCGTGGATTCGAAGTACTGCCTTCGGCAGCCAACTTCATCTTCGCCCGGCATCCACAGCAGGATGCCGCTGGGATCGCGGCGCGGTTGCGTGAGCAGGGGGTGATTGTCCGGCACTTCAAGCAGGAACGGATTGCGCAGTTCCTGCGGATTACCATCGGCACGCCGGAGATGAACCAGGCGTTGCTCGATGCGCTTGGATAAGCGGGCGGGTCAGGCGTAGGTTCGTGCAGCGGCGCTTGGGTTGCGTTGTATCTTCACCCTCTAGCCTGCCCCTATCACCGCCGCCGTCAACGAACCCTGACCACGAGAGAACCATGGACGAACGCACGACCCACCGCAGCCCGCCCCACGAGACGGAACTCGACGAACTGTTGATCGACGCCGAGGCCGACGACGAACAGGTGCAGCAGCCTGTGGCCCTGCGCCGCCCATGGCTGTTGCTGCTAGGGCTGGTGCTGGTGGCGCTGAACCTGCGCCCGGCATTGTCGAGCCTGGCTCCGCTGTTGGGGCAAGTCTCCGACAGCCTGGGGCTCAATGCCGCCCAGGCTGGTTTGCTGACCACCTTGCCGGTACTGTGCCTGGGCCTGTTCGCGCCGCTGGCGCCGGCGCTGGCCAGGCGCTTTGGCAGCGAGCGCGTGATCCTCGGCATCTTGCTGACCCTGGCGTTGGGCATTCTCGTGCGCAGTGCCCTGGGCGTGACCGGGGTATTTCTGGGCAGCGTCATGGCCGGCGCGAGTATCGGCATCATCGGCGTGCTGTTGCCAGGCATCGTCAAGCGCGACTTCCCCCAGCATGCCGGCACCCTGACCGGCGTCTACACCATGGCCTTGTGCCTGGGAGCTGCGCTGGCCGCCGGTGCGACCGTGCCATTGACCCGCCATTTCGCCGACAGCTGGCCTGTGGGGCTTGGCTTCTGGCTGCTTCCCGCGCTGCTGGCGATGCTGGTATGGCTGCCCCAGGCGCGCCAGGGGCATGGCCTGCACAAGGTGGCCTACCGGGTGCGCGGGTTGTGGCGCGATCCACTGGCCTGGCAGGTCACCCTGTACATGGGCCTGCAATCGTCGTTGGCCTATATCGTGTTCGGCTGGCTGCCTTCGATCCTGATCGGCCGTGGCCTGAGCCCGACGGAAGCGGGCCTGGTGCTGTCCGGCTCGGTGATCGTGCAGCTGGTCAGTTCGCTCAGCGCGCCTTGGTTGGCAACCCGGGGCAAGGATCAACGTCTGGCGATCGTCATCGTCATGCTGATCACCCTGGCGGGGTTGTTCGGTTGCCTGTATGCGCCGCTGTCCGGCCTCTGGGGTTGGGCGGTGGTGCTCGGGTTGGGGCAGGGCGGTACCTTCGCCTTGGCCCTGACCTTGATCGTGCTGCGCTCCAGGGATGCCCATGTCGCGGCCAACCTGTCGAGCATGGCGCAGGGGGTGGGCTACACCTTGGCGTCCATGGGGCCGTTCGCGGTGGGGCTGGTGCATGACCTGACCGGCGGTTGGGCTGCCGTGGGGTGGATCTTTGCGGCGTTGGGCATTGGGGCCATCGTGTTCGGCCTGGGGGCTGGGCGGGCATTGCATGTGCAGGTGAACAGCGAGCGGGTTTAGCCGAAGGCTCGAACGGGCATGGCGCCAGTGCGCATCACGGATTATCGTTCAGGCTTCCACTTCTCGACGGATTGCGCCATGAGCGACGCCAACCAAGCATTGATCACCCGTTTCTATCAGGCTTTCCAGCGCTTGGACGCCGAGGCCATGGTGGCTTGCTACAGCGAAGACATCACCTTCAGCGATCCGGTGTTCGGCACTCTACGAGGCCAGGACGTCGGCGACATGTGGCGGATGCTGACCACACGGGCCAAGGACTTCTCCCTGACCTTCGACCACGTCCAAGCCAGTCAGGACAGCGCCAGCGCCCATTGGGTGGCGCGCTACCTGTTCAGCCAGACCGGCCGCACGGTGGTCAACGACATCCAGGCGCGCTTCGTGATCCGCGATGGCCTGATCCTGCAGCATGACGACAGTTTCGATTTCTGGCGCTGGTCTCGCCAGGCCCTGGGTTTGCCGGGGCTGGTACTGGGCTGGTCGCCATGGCTGCAGGACAAGGTGCGCCGGCAAGCCTTCAAAGGGCTGCGGGGGTTCCAGCAGGCCTGAGATCAGCGCGCAACGGCCTGCTCATGCTCATGGTAGGTAAACCTGGCCTGCTTGCTCCCTTCGCTTGGCAGGCGTATCCGGATCACCGGGATGAATGTGCCATTGGTCTTGTACCAGTCGCGCTGATCGGTCTGGGCCTGTTGCAAGGCCCCGGGCATCCCTTCGATGTGGAAGAACGACTGGATCGGCAGCCTGGCTGAAGTGGATTCATCCCAGGCCCGCAGGATCAGCTCGTTCCACTGGAAAGGCAGTTCCTTGCCGAACAGTTGCTTGGCACGCAGGCTCTGATGGAACGCATCGGCCCTGCCCGGGATGCGGGCATAACGTACATCGAAGGCGCACTGCTGCTTGTAGTCGCCGCTGCGCCTGAACTCGGCGATCCACTGCTCGGCGGTGTCGATCCCTTTTTGGTGGCAGGCCTGCTCCACCTGAGGGGTCTGGGAATTGTCGCCACAGCCATTGCTGTTGCGCGTCCAGGTATCGCCATCGGTTGGCCATGCGCATAGCACTTCGTAGTACGACGAGCCTCGCGGGCGATGCAGCTGTGGATACAGCGTGAAGCCGCTGCGGCCGTCGGCGGCAAGCCGGGACGTCGGTATATCGGCCCGAATGTAGGAAAACGACAGACCGCCCTTGGCCTTGGTGTTGGGGCTATGATGCCAGGTGTGGTAGCCCGGCCCTGGCTTGGTGGCCCTGAGCAGTACGCCGGAGCATGCATGGGCCGGAACTGCATTGCCTTCGCAGCGCGCCGGCGTGGCATCGTAGTTTTGTTGCATCTGGGCGGCGGTGCGCTGGCCGAGCGATGTGTGTGCCGACGTTTTGCCGGGCGATGCGTGGGCGGTAAGGAGGGTTGTTGCGACGAGGGTCGCGATGGGTAGGGTTTTGAACATGGTGCAGCCCTTTCGTGGATGGGCTCACCAAACTAATGACGCAAAGAGCACAGGTCTTGAGTGAAGAAATGCCGGTCCAGGGAGCAAAGCCCTGGTATGTCTACTTGGTTCGCGCGGCGAATGGTTCGTTGTATTGCGGTATCAGCGATGACCCCCAGCGGCGTTTCCTGAAGCATCAGAAGGGGCAGGGGGCGCGCTATTTCAAGACCAGCCCGGCCCAGGCGCTGGTGTATGTCGAGCAATGGCCGGACAAGGCCGAGGCATTGCGCCAGGAGCGCTTGGTGAAGAAGCTGCGCAAGTCGGCCAAGGAGGCGCTGGTGGTGGCTTATGCCAAAGGGGCAGAAGGGTAGGGGGCGTCAGCTATCGCCGGCTTGCCGGCGATAGGGCGCAGCCTCAATCCTTGCGGCGCTTGAGCTGGTCGACCAGCTGGGTCGGCAGGCCCTTGATGATCAGGGTGCCGGCTTCCTCGTCGTACTCCACCTTGGAGCCGAGCAGGTGCGCCTCGAAGCTGATCGACAGGCCTTCAGCCCGGCCGGTGAAACGGCGGAACTGGTTGAGGGTGCGCTTGTCCGCCGGGATCTCCGGCGACAGGCCATAGTCCTTGTTGCGGATGTGGTCGTAGAACGCCTTCGGGCGGTCCTCATCGATGAGGCTCGACAGCTCCTCCAGGGTCACCGGCTCGCCCAGCTTGGTCTGGGTGGTGGCGTAGTCGACCAGGGTCTGGGTTTTTTCCCGGGCCGCTTCCTCGGGCAGGTCCTCGCTTTCGACGAAGTCGCTGAAGGCCTTGAGCAGCGTGCGGGTTTCACCGGGGCCGTCCACGCCCTCCTGGCAACCGATGAAGTCGCGGAAGTAGTCCGAGACCTTCTTGCCGTTCTTGCCCTTGATGAACGAGATGTACTGTTTGGAGTTCTGGTTGTTCTTCCACTCCGACAGGTTGATACGCGCCGCCAGGTGCAGTTGGCCGAGGTCCAGGTGGCGCGACGGGGTGACGTCGAGCTCGGCGTTCACCGCCACGCCTTCGCTGTGGTGCAGCAAGGCGATGGCCAGGTACTCGGTCATGCCTTGCTGGTAATGGGCGAAGAGGATGTGGCCGCCGGTGGACAGGTTGGATTCCTCCATCAGCTTTTGCAGATGCTCGACGGCGACACGGCTGAAGGCGGTGAAGTCCTTTTCTCCGTCCAGGTATTGTTTCAGCCACCCGCTGAGCGGGTAGGCGCCGGACTCGCCGTGGAAGAAGCCCCAGGCCTTGCCCTGTTTGGCGTTGTAGCTGTCGTTGAGGTCGGCCAGCAGGTTTTCGATGGCGTCGGAGGCGGCGAGTTCGGAGTCGCGCGCATGCAGTACTGCCGGGCTGCCATCGGGCTTCTTGTCGATCAGGTGAACGATGCAATGACGGATTGGCATGGATCTCTCGAATAGGTCTCGGGCGGTAGCGGACCGCGCTGCAAAGTCGCCCAGTTTAACCCAGGGCAGGGGTGATGCAGTGGCCAGATGTTGGCGGAAATGCCTGTTGTTCGTTTTTTGTTCAATTTTTTGCGTTTTCCGCTAAAGCCCCCGAAAAACCTGCATAAAATCGAAGCCGGCAGCGGATATTTATCCATTCCTGTGGTAGCTTTGCGCGGTCTTGCGCCCCTTGGGTGGCGCATTGCCGGCAGATCGCCTGGCCGTGTCGAACCAAACGCTGATTTTCGTATCTACATACGCGATTGGCGCGGCCCGCCTGGCCGCCCAGGGCTGGCCCGATTACGACCTGGCACACTGCATAATCACTGAATTTGATAGGGAAGGAACACCACCATGGCATTGACCAAAGACCAACTGATTGCCGATATCGCCGAAGCCATCGACGCGCCGAAGACCACCGCGCGCAACGCCCTGGAGCAACTGGGCCAGATCGTCGCCGACCAACTGGAAAACGGCGCTGAAATCACCCTGCCAGGCATCGGCAAGCTGAAAGTCTCCGAGCGTCCTGCCCGTACCGGCCGCAACCCTTCGACCGGCGCTGCCATCGAAATCGCTGCCAAGAAAGTCGTCAAGTTCGTACCTGCCAAGGTCCTGAACGACGCCGTCAACAAGTAATGCGTTGATGCGTTGAACGAACCGCGCCCGGCTTGCCCGGGCGCGGTTTTTTCATGCCCGCGATTTGCCTTCGCGCCGGGCATGCCAGGCCTGGCGGGCGGCATCGTCCTGGAAGCTCCAGGCGACCATGCGGCTCTGCTTCTGGCCCTGGCCCATGGCGACCACACGTTGCGCCTTCGCGCCCGCCTTCTTCAGAGCGGCCTCGATACCTGGCAGGTTGCTGGCCTTCGATACCAGGCTGCTGAACCACAGCACCTGCTCCCCGTATTGCGCACTTTCGGCCACCAGCTGGCTAACGAAGCGGATCTCGCCGCCTTCGCACCACAGCTCGTTGTTCTGCCCGCCGAAATTCAACACCGGTAGCTTGCGCTTGGGGTCCTGCTTGCCCAGGTTCTTCCACTTGCGCTGGCTGCCGCGGGTGGCTTCGTCCCGGGAGGCATGGAAGGGTGGGTTGCACAGGGTCACATCGAAACGCTCATCGCCTTGCAGCAGCCCGTCGAGGATATGTCGTGGGTTGCCTTGCTGGCGTAGGGTGATCGTCTTGGCCAAGCCATTGGCCTGCACGATCGCCTTGGCCGAGGCCAGGGCGACCGGGTCGATGTCCGAACCGAGGAAGCGCCAGCGATAGTCGCTATGACCGAGCAACGGATAGATACAGTTGGCGCCAACGCCGATGTCCAGCGCGTGTACCTGGGCCCCGCGGGGGATGGCGCCGCCGCAGTCTTCGGCCAGCAGGTCGGCCAGCACGTGGATATAGTCGGCCCGACCTGGGATCGGCGGGCACAGGTAGTCGGCCGGGATGTCCCAGTGCTGGATACCGTACTGGGCCTTGAGCAGGGCGCGGTTGAACACCCGCACGGCCTCGGGGTTGGCGAAGTCGATGCTGGGCTTGCCGTAGGGGTTGGTGAGGGTGAAGCGGGCCAGGTCCGGGTGGGCCTTGATCAAGCTGGGGAAGTCGTAGTGGCCCTTGTGACGGTTGCGCGGGTGCAGGGTGGGTTTCTGGGTCATGGTAGGGTCCTGAAAAAGCATCGCCGGCAAGCCGGCTCCCACAGGTCAGGTGCAAGGTTCAGGGTTTGCACTTTACCTGTGAGAGCCGGCTTGCCGGCGATGGGCTGCAGGGCAGCCCGCTATGGCTTCACTCGATGTTACAGCGCCGCGATCCGCGCATGCTGCTCGGTCAGGTTGGCCAGGGCCTGTTCGGACTCGGCCAGCTTGGCGCGCTCTTTCTCGATCACGGCAGGCGGGGCCTTGTCGACGAACGCGGCGTTGGACAGCTTGCCGCCCACGCGCTGGACTTCGCCTTGCAGGCGCTGGATTTCCTTGTTCAGGCGCGCAAGCTCGGCATCCTTGTCGATCAGGCCGGCCATCGGCACCAGGACCTGCAGGTCGCCCACCAGCGCGGTGGCCGACAGCGGCGCTTCGTCCTGCTCGCCCAGTACGGTGAACGATTCGACCTTGGCCAGCTTCTTGAGCAGTGCCTCGTTTTCCTGCAGACGACGCTGGTCGTCGGCATTGGCGTTCTTGAGGAACAGCGGCAGCGGCTTGCCAGGGCCGATGTTCATCTCGGCGCGGATGTTGCGCAGGCCGACCATCAGCTGCTGCAGCCACTCGATGTCGCCTTCGGCAGCAGTGTCGATACGGCTCTCGTTGGCCACCGGCCACGGTTGCAGCATGATGGTCTTGCCGTCGATGCCGGCCAGCGGCGCGATGCGCTGCCAGATCTCTTCGGTGATGAACGGCATGAACGGATGGGCCAGGCGCAGGGCCACTTCCAGCACGCGTACCAGGGTGCGACGGGTGCCGCGGGCGCGCTCGACCGGGGCGTTCTCATCCCACAGCACCGGCTTGGACAGCTCCAGGTACCAGTCGCAGTACTGGTTCCAGATGAACTCGTACAGGGCCTGGCTGGCCAGGTCGAAGCGGAACTGCTCGAGCTGGCGGGTGACCTCGGCCTCGGTGCGCTGCAACTGCGAGATGATCCAGCGGTCGGCCAGCGACAGCTCGTAGGCCTCGCCGTTCTGGCCGCAGTCCTCGCCCTTGTCCAGCACGTAGCGGGCGGCGTTCCAGATCTTGTTGCAGAAGTTGCGGTAGCCTTCGACGCGGCCCATGTCGAACTTGATGTCGCGGCCGGTGGAGGCCAGCGAGCAGAAGGTGAAGCGCAGGGCGTCGGTGCCGTAGCTGGCGATGCCCTCCGGGAACTCGGCCTTGGTCTGCTTGGCGATCTTCTCGGCAAGCTTTGGCTGCATCATGCCGCTGGTGCGTTTTTCCAGCAGGGCCTCGAGGGTGATGCCGTCGACGATGTCCAGTGGGTCGAGCACGTTGCCCTTGGACTTGGACATCTTCTGGCCTTGGCCGTCACGCACCAGGCCATGGACATAGACGGTCTTGAACGGTACCTGCGGGGTGCCATCCTCGTTCTTGATCAGGTGCATCGTCAGCATGATCATCCGGGCGACCCAGAAGAAGATGATGTCGAAGCCGGTGACCAACACGTCGGTGGAGTGGAACTTTTTCAGGAATTCGGTCTGCTCCGGCCAGCCCAGGGTGGAGAAGGTCCACAGGCCCGAGCTGAACCAGGTGTCGAGCACGTCGTCGTCCTGGCGCAGGGCCACGTCGGCGCCCAGGTTGTGCTTGGCGCGCACCTCGGCCTCGTTGCGACCGACATAGACCTGGCCGGCCTCGTCGTACCAGGCCGGGATGCGATGGCCCCACCACAGCTGGCGGCTGATGCACCAGTCCTGGATGTCACGCATCCAGGAGAAGTACATGTTCTCGTACTGCTTGGGCACGAACTGGATGCGGCCATCTTCCACGGCGGCGATGGCTGGCTCGGCCAGTGGCTTGGTGGAGACGTACCATTGGTCGGTCAGCCACGGCTCGATGACAGTGCCGGAGCGGTCGCCCTTCGGCACCTTCAGGGCGTGGTCGTCGATGCTGACCAGCAGGCCCTGGGCATCCAGGTCGGCGACGATCTGCTTGCGCGCGACGAAACGGTCGAGGCCGGCGTATTGGGCGGGCAGGGTGGTGTCGATGCTTTCGTTGACACTGCCGTCGAGGTTGAAGGCCTGGGCGCTTGCCAGCACCAGGGCGTTCTTGTCGAAGATGTTGAGCAGCGGCAGGTTGTGGCGCTTGCCGACTTCATAGTCATTGAAGTCGTGGGCCGGGGTGATCTTCACGCAGCCGGTGCCGAACTCCGGGTCGCAGTAGTCGTCGGCGATGATCGGGATGCGGCGGCCCACCAGGGGCAGCTCGACGAACTTGCCGATCAGGGCCTGGTAGCGCTCGTCGTTCGGGTTCACGGCAACGGCCGCGTCACCGAGCAGGGTTTCCGGACGGGTGGTGGCGACCACCAGATGGTCCTTGCCTTCGGCGGTCTTGGCGCCATCGGCCAGCGGGTAGCGCAGGTTCCACAGGTGGCCCTTCTCGTCGTGGTTTTCCACTTCGAGGTCGGAGATGGCGGTGTGCAGCTTGGTGTCCCAGTTGACCAGGCGCTTGCCGCGGTAGATCAGGCCGTCTTCATGCAGGCGCACGAAGGCTTCCTTGACCGCCTCGGAGAGGCCGTCGTCCATGGTGAAGCGTTCGCGGCTCCAGTCTACCGACGAGCCCAGGCGGCGGATCTGGCGGCTGATGTTGCCACCGGACTGCTCCTTCCACTCCCAGACCTTCTCCAGGAACTTTTCGCGGCCCAAGTCATGACGGTTCTGGCCCTTGGCCTCGAGCTGGCGTTCCACCAGCATCTGGGTGGCGATGCCCGCGTGGTCGGTGCCGGGTTGCCACAGGGTGTCGCGGCCTTGCATGCGGCGGAAACGGATCAGGGCATCCATGATCGCGTTGTTGAAGCCGTGGCCCATGTGCAGGCTGCCGGTCACGTTCGGCGGCGGGATCATGATGGTGTAGGACTCGCCTGCACCTTGTGGAGCGAAATAGTTCTCGGACTCCCAGGTGTTGTACCAGGAAGTTTCGATGGTGTGCGGCTGGTAGGTCTTATCCATGCGCGGCGGGACCCTATGGCATTAATTCGGGAAAGCCGGGAAGTATAACCAAGCTGGGGGGTTGAGGCGACAGGGGCAGGGGCTGCTTTGCAGCCCTTTCGCGGCACAAGGCCGCTCTTACAGGGACCCTGGCGTCTGTAGGAGCGGCCTTGTGCCGCGAAAGGGCCGCCAGGCGGCCCCGGGATCTTACTCCGAGCGTTTGATCAGCCGTTCCATGCGTGCATCCAGGCGGCGCTTGATCTCGTTCTCGATGTGCGGAGTGAAGTCGTTGATCACGTCTTGCATGATCTGTTGGGCGGCAGCGCGCAGGTCGGCTTCCAGGTGCAGCAGGGTGTCCTGGCGGCGTGTCTGCGGGTCGTCCTCTTGCGCCACCGGGGCGGGTTGGACGGGCGGCGCCGGGTTGCCGGCGGGTTCGTCGAGCAGCAGGGGAATCTGCTCGACCGTTTCGGTCAGCAGCGGCGGCTGCAGGTCGGCGTCGCCCAGCAACTGGCGGATCGACTCGAGATCGTCGAGCAGGTGCGCGGAATCAGGTAGGGGGGAATGCTTGTCCATCGTCGTCAAAGTCGCTGTAAGCGGTGGTCTTGCAGAGCATAGCCCCGTTCACGGTAGAAACGGAATCGCTCCCGGGCAGCCAGGCGGATGGCCGGTGCCTCGACGACGATTTCGGCCACCCGTTCGAACTGGCCGACGAACCCGGGCACGTCGGCCCCCAGGTTGATCAGCAGGTCACGGTGGGGGCCGGCATCGTCGCCCAGCCCCAGGGCCACCACGGCGTCGGCATGGGCCTCGGCCAGGTCGTGGGGCACGAAGGCTTCGCCCTTGAAGCGCCACAGGCGCTCGTCCAGCGCGGCGCGCTGCTCGGCGTCCTGGCAGTGCAGGTAGACCCGGTGGCCGAGGCGCCAGGCCTTCTCGCACAGCTTGCAGGCGAAATCCAGGCGCGCCGCCAGGTCGTCGGTGGGCAGGATGTAGAAGTCGACTTTGCTCATGGTCAGGTCTGCCAACCGGTGGCGCACGAGCACCACCGGCCTGGTGGCATCAGGCGTTGGCGCGGTCGAGCAGGTATTGGGTCAGCAGCGGGACCGGGCGGCCCGAGGCGCCCTTTTCCTTGCCGCCGCTGATCCATGCGGTGCCGGCAACGTCCAAGTGTGCCCAGTCATAGGCCTTGGCGAAGCGCGACAGGAAGCAGCCGGCGGTGATGGTGCCGGCCTTTGGCCCGCCGATGTTGGCGATGTCGGCGAACGGGCTGTCCAGCTGCTCCTGGTATTCGTCGAACAGCGGCAGCTGCCAGGCGCGGTCGTCGGCGCGCTTGCCGGCGTCGAGCAGCTGGCCGACCAGGTCGTCGTTGTTGCCCATCAGGCCCGAGGTGTGGCTGCCCAGGGCGACAATGCAGGCGCCGGTCAGGGTGGCGATGTCGACCACTGCCTGGGGCTTGAAGCGCTCGGCGTAGGTCAGGGTGTCGCACAGCACCAGGCGGCCTTCGGCGTCGGTGTTGAGGATTTCCACGGTCTGGCCGCTCATGGTGGTGACGATGTCACCCGGGCGGGTGGCACCGCCGCTTGGCATGTTCTCGGCACAGGCCAGCAGGCACACCAGGTTGATCGGCAGCTGCAGCTGCAGGACCGCGCGCAGGGTACCGAACACGCTGGCGGCGCCGCACATGTCGTACTTCATTTCATCCATGCCGGCACCGGGCTTGAGGCTGATGCCGCCGGTGTCGAAGGTGATGCCCTTGCCGACCAGCACGAAGGGCTTATCGCTCTTCTTGCCGCCCTGGTAGTTGAGCACGATCAGGCGTGGCGGCTGGTCGCTGCCCTGGCCCACGGCATAGAAGGCACCCATGCCCAGGTCCTTGATCTTCTTTTCGTCCAGGACCTCGACCTTGAGGTTCTTGTGCGCCTTGCCCAGTTCCTTGGCCTGCTCGGCCAGGAAGCTTGGGTGGCACAGGTTCGGCGGCAGGTTGCCCAGGTCGCGGGTGAAGGCCATACCTGCGGCGATGGCGCTGGCGTGTTTCACGGCGCGTTCGACCTCGCCCTGGCCGGCCTTGTCGGTCAGCAGGGTGATCTTCTTCAGCGCGCGAGGGTCGGGCTTCTGGCTCTTGAAGCGGTCGAACACGTATTCGCCGTCGAGCAGGGTCTCGGCCAGCAGGCGGTACTTGCCATAGTGGGCATCACGGCCGGTGACGCCGACCTCGTCCAGGGCCAGCACCGCGTCGCTGCCGTTCAGGCCCTTGAGCACGCCGGCGACGCTGGCGACCAGCTTGCGCCAGGCGCGATCGCCCAGGGCCTCCTTGCCGCTGCCGACCAACAGCACACGCTCGGCCTTGAGGCCTGGCAGGCTGTGCAGCAGCAGGGTCTGGCCGGGCTTGCCGGCGAGGTCACCACGCTTGAGCACGGTGCTGATGGCACCGTTGCTGGCCTGGTCGACGGCCTTGGCGATATCGCCGAGCTTGCGCCCTTCACCGACAGCCAATACCAAGGTGGCGGTTTTCAAGGAGGCGGCGGCTACACTTTTTACAACCAGTTCCATGTCAGGGTCCCCGAATGATCAGTCAGTTGGCGCGGTCTCGTGCACACGCTCGAAACGGGCCTGGCCGCGTGCTCGCGTGCCAGTGGAAAAGCTGCCAGTTTGAGCCTGCGGCAACCTCGATGACAACCCCGATATGCGCCGTCATGCGCGGCCAAGTGACAGGCACTGCCAATCACAGGATAATGCGCGCACTTTACATGGAGGTTCGCCTTCGGCGAACCGGCATAGGTCTTGGCTGTCCGAAGCCCTTGAACGGCTTTGCGCCCCTGACAACCCAGGAGTGTCTGGTTTGATCGTCTTCCGTTATCTGTCCCGCGAGGTCCTGGTGACCTTGAGCGCCGTCAGCGCCGTGCTGCTGGTGATCATCATGAGCGGGCGCTTCATCAAGTACCTGGCCCAGGCCGCCCAGG
Source organism: Pseudomonas sp. FA-1 (assembly GCF_056856075.1). NCBI lineage: Bacteria > Pseudomonadati > Pseudomonadota > Gammaproteobacteria > Pseudomonadales > Pseudomonadaceae > Pseudomonas > Pseudomonas sp. FA-1. Next base: position 324,937 of record NZ_JBWXTH010000002.1, on the reverse strand, counting down.
GCGTGCTCGACCCGAGTGTGCTGTTCCTGATCATGGGCTTCCGCCTGCCGGGCTTCCTGCAGCTGATCCTGCCGCTGGGCCTGTTCCTCGGCATTCTCCTGGCCTACGGCCGGCTCTACCTGGAAAGCGAGATGACCGTGCTCTCGGCCACGGGCATGAGCCAGCAACGCCTGCTGCTGCTGACCCTGGCCCCGGCCGGGCTGGTCGCCCTGCTGGTGGCCTGGCTGAGCCTGAGCCTGGCGCCCCAAGGCGTGGCTCAGGTGCAGCAGATCATCAACCAGCAGGACGCCCTGACCGAGTTCGATACCCTGGTGCCCGGGCGCTTCCAGACCCTTCGCGACGGCTCGCGGGTGACCTACACCGAGGAGCTGACCGACGATCGCATCAACCTGAGCGGTGTGTTCATCTCCGAGAAGCGCTTCAACCAGGACAAGACCAAGGACCGCGCGCCGTCGGTGCTGGTCGCCGAAAAAGGCCACCAGGAAGTGCAGGCCGACGGCAATCGCTACCTGATCCTGGAAAACGGCTACCGCTACGACGGCAACCCGGGCCAGGCCGATTACCGCGCGATCAAGTACGACACCTATGGCGTGCTGTTGCCCAAGCCTGAAGTCAGCGAGGAGGTGACCGACCGCGAGGCCATCCCCACCTCCGAACTGTTCGGCAAGAAGGCGCTGCGCGAGCAGGCCGAGCTGCAGTGGCGCCTGTCGCTGCCGCTGCTGGTCTTCGTGGTGACCCTGCTGGCCGTGCCGCTGTCGCGCGTCAACCCGCGCCAAGGTCGTTTCCTCAAGCTGCTGCCGGCGATTCTTTTGTACATGGCCTACCTGACGATGTTGATTTCCGTACGCGGCGCCCTGGAAAAGGGCAAGATCCCGATCGCCCTGGGCATGTGGTGGGTACATGGGCTGTTCCTGCTGATAGGCCTGGGCCTGATGTACTGGGAGCCGCTGCGCCTGAAGCTCGCCGCCCGTCGTTCGGAGGTGGCCCATGGCTAAGCTGGATCGCTACATCGGCCAGAGCGTGCTGCTGGCCATCCTGGCGGTACTGGGGATCATCCTCGGCCTGGCCTCGCTGTTCGCCTTCATCGACGAGATGGGCGACCTGAGCAACACCTATACGGTGATGGACGCCGGCCGCTTCGTGCTGCTGACCGCGCCACGCCGGTTGTACGAGATGCTGCCGATGGCCGCGCTGATCGGCTGCCTGATCGGCCTGGGCAGCCTGGCCAGCAGCAGCGAGCTGACCATCATGCGCGCTGCTGGCGTGTCCATCGGGCGCATCGTCTGGGCGGTGATGAAGCCGATGCTGGTGCTCATGCTGGTCGGCCTGCTGATCGGTGAATACGTGGCCCCGGTCACCGAGAACAAGGCCCAGGCTGACCGGTCCCTGGCCCAGGGCGGTGGCGATGCGCAGAGCTCCAAGCGCGGCATGTGGCACCGCCAGGGCGAGGAGTTCGTGCACATCAACTCGGTGCAGCCCAATGGCCTGCTGCTGGGCGTGACCCGCTACCGCTTTGACGCCGAGCGTCACATCGTGACCTCGAGCTTCGCGCGCCGGGCGCAGTACAACCAGGACCACTGGATCCTCAGCGACGTCGCCACCACCCACTTCCGTGGCGACCACACCGAGGTAGTGAAGACGTCCCAGGAGCGCTGGGACGTCTCGGTGACGCCGCAATTGCTCAACACTGTGATCCTGGCGCCCGAGTCGCTGTCGATCACCGGCCTGTGGGACTACATCCACTACCTGTCCGAGCAAGGCCTGAACAATGCACGTTACTGGCTGGCGTTCTGGACCAAGGTGTTGCAGCCGGTGGTCACTGCGGCCCTGGTGCTGATGGCGATTTCCTTCATCTTCGGCCCACTGCGTTCGGTGACCCTCGGCCAGCGGGTGTTCACCGGTGTGCTGGTGGGCTTCGTGTTCCGTATCGGCCAGGACCTTTTGGGGCCATCGAGCCAGGTGTTCGGCTTCCCGCCGCTGCTGGCGGTGGTGATACCCGCCGGGATCTGCGCCCTGGCGGGCGTATGGTTGCTGCGCCGGGCAGGGTAGTGCCTGATTTGAAACAAGAAGCCGACCTCAGGGTCGGCTTTTTTGTGTCGCACCTACAGGTGGGTAGGCTTCACTTGCGCTTGGGTACCCGCACCAGCTGGGTTTCAGAATAGATGTCATGCCAGCCGCGCTTGCGCTTGTCGACCAGCGCCCAGAGAAACCCTAGGCCCAGGCACAGCCACGACGCAATGGCCACCACGAAGCGCAACAACGCCTGCCACAGGCTGATGGCGCTGCCGTCGGCGTTCTGCACCCGTACGCCCCACACCTGCATGCCCAGGGTCTGGCCGCCGTGGGTCCAGAACTTGGCGAAGAAGCCGAACAGGGCGAACAGCAGGATCGTCGACAGCAGCGGGTCGCCATCCAGGGCACCGGCATCGGTCAGCTCGCGCATGCGCGCCTCGCCGATGATCGCCATCTGCACCAGCTTGTAGAGGCCGGCGGTGACGATCAGCAGCGCGGTGCACAAGAGAAAGTCATAGAACATCGCGGCCAGGCGTCGGCCCAGGCCGACCGGAGGGAAGTCACCCTGGGGGGTGAGCAAAGGCTTGGACATGCAGGGCGGCTCCAGATGGCGAAGCCGGTATTCTACGGATAAAAAAAAGCCCCTGCACTTGGCAGGGGCTTTTTGAAGTCTGGATCTCGCTTAGGCGATGACCTGAACCTTGTCGGCTTGCATGCCTTTCTGGCCTTGAACGGCCTCGAAGGAGACTTTCTGGCCTTCTTTCAGGCTCTTGAAGCCGTTACCTTCGATGGCACGGAAGTGCACGAACAGATCCGGACCGCTTTCTGGGGTGATGAAGCCGTAACCTTTCTCGTCATTGAACCACTTGACGGTACCGTTCTGACGCTCAGCCATTGTCTTGTTTCCTATGAAGCTTAAATTTTGATGACAGTTTCTTTCGTATCAACGGATAGGAAAGAGTACCGGGCTGGGTTGCAGGAAAGTAAGAGACGTCGAACGGGTTGTAGCAGATTCAGCTACTGGCCCAGGTCACGAACTGTTGCGACCCATGCAAACACAGTGCAGTGACTCTACGCTAACTCCGTCGACAAAAACAAGCCCTGCGGACCACCGGATTCCGGGCTTTTGCCGATAACCGACAAAATTGTCGGAAACGGCGTGGCGCCTGGGCTGGCGCTATGTTCAAAAGTTATTGGGCAGGTTCGAAAACGAATATGACGAACCCGCCCACAGTCAATCAACCACGATAGTAACGTTGCGCAACGAAAGGCATTTTGCTGACCTTCAAGGCCACCTGCTTGCCACGCACTACAGCAAACAATGCGGTATCGAGCGCGGCATGTTCGCTCTCGACATATCCCATGGCGACCGGTGCGCCGAGGGTCGGACCGAAACCACCGCTGCAGACTTCACCGACCGTGCGCCCGTCCGCGTCGACGATCTGTGCGCCTTCGCGAACCGGAGTGCGTTCCAGTGGCAGCAGGCCAACGCGCTTGCGAGCAACACTTTGCCGTTGCTGCTCGAAGATGGCATGGGCGCCAGGGAAACCACCGGCACGTTCGCCGTCGGCGCGGCGTACTTTGGAGATAGCCCACAGCAGGCTGGCTTCCACCGGCGTGGTGCTGGTGTTCATGTCGTGGCCATACAGGCACAGGCCGGCCTCCAGGCGCAGCGAGTCGCGTGCGCCCAGGCCGATCGGCTGTACCTCGGGCTCAGCCAGCAGTCGACGGGCCAAGGCTTCGGCATTGGCTACCGGGACCGAGATCTCGTAACCGTCTTCACCGGTGTAGCCCGAGCGGCTGACATAGCAGTCGGCGCCGAGCAGGGTGACAGGGCGGAACTGCATGAACGTCATGCTGGCGACTTCCGGCGCCAGGCGCTCGAGCACCTTGACCGCCGCCGGGCCTTGCAGGGCGAGCAGGGCGCGCGCCTCGAACAGCGGCTCGATCTCGCAGCGGGAGCCGATGTGCTTTTGCAGGTGGGCCAGGTCCTGGTCCTTGCAGGCGGCGTTGACCACCAGGAACAGCTCGTCGTCGCCCAGGTTGGCGACCATCAGGTCGTCAAGGATGCCGCCTTGCTCGTTGGTGAACATGGCGTAGCGCTGCATGCCCACCGGCAGGTCGATGATGTCCACCGGCACCAGGGTTTCCAGGGCCTTGGCGGCATCGCTGCCGCGCAGGCGGATCTGGCCCATGTGCGAGACGTCGAACAGGCCCGCCTGCTCGCGGGTGTGCAGGTGCTCCTTGAGTACGCCCAGCGGATACTGCACCGGCATGTCATAGCCGGCGAACGGCACCATGCGGGCGCCCAGTTCCAGGTGCAGGGCGTGCAGCGGGGTCTTTTGCAGTGTTTCGGACATCGATGGTTCCTCGTTGTTATTCGGGTCAACACTCGATGATGTTGACGGCCAGACCGCCGCGGGCAGTCTCCTTGTATTTGCTTTTCATGTCTGCGCCGGTCTGGCGCATGGTGCGGATGACCTTGTCGAGCGAGACATAGTGTTGCCCGTCGCCACGCAGGGCCATGCGCACCGCGTTGATCGCCTTGACCGAGCCCATGGCGTTGCGCTCGATGCAAGGCACCTGGACCAACCCGCCGATGGGGTCGCAGGTCAGGCCCAGGTTGTGTTCCATGCCGATCTCGGCGGCGTTCTCCACTTGTTGCGGGCTGCCGCCCATGACTTCGCACAACGCGCCGGCCGCCATGGAGCAGGCCACGCCCACCTCGCCCTGGCAGCCGACTTCGGCACCGGAGATCGAAGCGTTTTCCTTGTACAGGATGCCGATGGCAGCCGCCGTGAGCAGAAAGCGCACCACCCCGTCCTCGCTGGCGCCAGGGACAAAGCGCATGTAGTAGTGCAGTACCGCCGGGACGATGCCTGCCGCGCCGTTGGTCGGTGCGGTGACCACCCGCCCGCCGTAGGCGTTTTCCTCGTTCACCGCCAGGGCGTAGAGGTTGACCCAGTCGAGCACCGACAATGCATCGCGCAGGCTGGCTTCAGGGTGACGACTGAGCTGGCGATACAGCGCCGGCGCCCGCCGCTTGACCTTGAGCCCGCCGGGCAGGATGCCTTCGTGGCGGCAACCGGCTTCGACGCAGTCCTGCATGACCTGCCAGATGCGCAGCAGCCCCGAGCGGGTCTCGGCTTCGGGCCGCCAGGCCGCTTCGTTGGCCAGCATCACCTGGCTGATCGACAGGTGCTGCTCGCTGCAGTGGGCGAGCAGTTCCTTGGCGGTGCGAAACGGGTAGGCCAGCACGGTGCTGTCCTCGACGATCCGGTCGTGACCGGCAGCGTCCTCGTCGACCACGAAACCACCCCCCACCGAGTAGTACTCCCGGCTGCGGATTTGCAGCCCGGCTTCGTCGAAGGCGCGAAAGATCATGCCGTTGGGGTGGTAGGCCAGGGGCTTGCGGATCATCGCCAGGTGCTGTTTCTCGACGAAGGCGATTTCATGTTCGCCCAAAAGGCGCAGGCGGCCGCTGTCGCGGATCGCTTGCAGGCGGGCGGGGATGGCCTCGGTGTCGACGGTATCCGGGTGCTCGCCTTCAAGGCCCAGCAGCACGGCCTTGTCGCTGCCATGGCCCTTGCCGGTGGCGCCGAGCGAGCCATACAGCTCGGCCTTGACGCTTACGGTGCGGGTGAGCAGACCATCGCGGCGAAGCCCTTCGGCAAAGCGTGCGGCCGCCCGCATGGGGCCGACCGTGTGCGAGCTGGAGGGGCCGATGCCGATCTTGAACAGGTCGAAGACGCTCAGTGACATGCTGCTACCTCCTGCGTGGGTTGCGCGGCCTTGTGGGAGCGGGCTTGCCCCGCGATGGCGCCGGAACAGCCAACCATGTCACGGCGGCTGACGCTATCGCGGGGCAAGCCCGCTCCCACAGGTCAGGTGGCGGGCACGAAAGCCATCAGGCGTCCTGGTAGCTCTCGATCGACGGGCAGGCACAGACCAGGTTGCGGTCGCCGTACACGTTGTCGACCCGGCCCACTGGCGGCCAGTACTTGGCCTCCACCAGGCTCGGCAGCGGGTACACCGCCTGCTCGCGGCTATAGCCGTGGGCCCATTCGCCGACCAGCTCCGCCGCGGTGTGCGGGGCGTTCTTCAGCGGGTTGTCGTCCTTGTCCAGGGTGCCGTTCTCGACCGCGCGGATTTCCTCGCGGATCTGGATCATCGCGTCGCAGAAACGGTCCAGCTCCTCCTTGGACTCGCTTTCGGTCGGTTCGATCATCAAAGTACCGGCCACCGGGAAGGACATGGTCGGGGCGTGGAAGCCGAAGTCGATCAGGCGCTTGGCCACGTCGTCGACGCTGATGCCGCTGCTGTCCTTGAGCGGGCGCAGGTCGAGGATGCACTCGTGGGCCACCAGGCCATTGCCGCCGGTATACAGGACAGGATAGTGCTCTTCCAGGCGGCGGGCGATGTAATTGGCGTTGAGGATGGCCATCTGCGAAGCGCGCTTGAGGCCCACGCCGCCCATCATGCGGATGTACATCCAGGTGATCGGCAGGATGCTGGCGCTGCCGAATGGCGCGGCGCAGACCGCGCCCTGGGTGTTCTCCAGGGCCGCATGGCCCGGCAGGAACGGCGCCAGGTGCGACTTGACGCCGATCGGGCCGACGCCTGGGCCACCGCCGCCGTGGGGGATGCAGAAGGTCTTGTGCAGGTTCAGGTGCGAAACATCGCCGCCGAACTTGCCCGGGGCACACAGGCCGACCATGGCGTTCATGTTGGCGCCGTCGATGTACACCTGGCCGCCATTGTCGTGGATGATCGCGCAGATCTCGCCGATCGCCTCCTCGAACACACCGTGGGTCGACGGGTAGGTGATCATGATCGCGGCCAGGCGATCACGATGCTCGACGGCCTTGGCGCGCAGGTCTTCGACATCGACGTTGCCACGTGCGTCGCAGGCGGTGACCACCACACGCATGCCAGCCATGTGTGCAGTGGCAGGGTTGGTGCCGTGGGCCGAGGACGGGATCAGGCAGATGTCGCGGTGGCCTTCGCCGCGGCTGCGGTGGTAGGCGCGGATGGCCAGCAGGCCTGCGTACTCGCCCTGGGAGCCGGCGTTGGGCTGCAGCGACACGGCGTCGTAGCCGGTGGCGGCGCAGAGCATGGCTTCCAGTTCGCGGGTCATCTGCAGGTAGCCCTGGCTCTGCTCGGCCGGGGCGAAGGGGTGCAGGTTGCCGAACTCGGCCCAGGTCACCGGGATCATCTCGCTGGCGGCGTTGAGCTTCATGGTGCACGAACCCAGCGGGATCATGCTGCGGTCCAGGGCCAGGTCCTTGTCGGCCAGGCGACGCAGGTAGCGCATCAGCTCGGTTTCGCTGTGGTAGCGGTTGAACACCGGGTGTTCGAGGATCGCCGACTGGCGCAGCAGGGTAGCCGGCAGGCGCGAGTCGCTGCTGGCGGCCAGGCTGGCGAAGGCCGGCAGGGCCTTGCCTTCGGCGAACAGCTGCCACAGGGCCTCGACATCGGCCTGGGTGCAGGTTTCGTCCAGGGACAGGCCCAAGTGGGTGGCGTCGACCTGGCGCAGGTTCATGCCCTGGGCCCGGGCCTGCTCGTGCAGGCGGGCGGTGGCGTCACCAGTGGCCAGGGTCAGGGTGTCGAAGTACGCGCGGGTAACGACCTTGACGCCCAACTGCTCCAGGCCGGTGGCGAGGATGGCGGTCAGGGCGTGGGTGCGTTCGGCGATGCGCTTGAGGCCGGCCGGGCCGTGGTACACGGCGAACATGCTGGCGATGTTGGCCAGCAACACCTGCGCGGTGCAGATATTGCTGGTGGCCTTCTCGCGGCGGATGTGCTGCTCGCGGGTCTGCATGGCCAGGCGCAGGGCAGTCTTGCCGAAGCGATCGATGGACACGCCGACCAGACGGCCGGGCATGTCGCGCTTGAACGCATCGCGGGTGGCGAAATAGGCCGCGTGCGGGCCGCCGAAGCCCAGCGGTACACCGAAGCGCTGGGCGCTGCCGATGGCCACGTCGGCGCCGAATTCGCCCGGCGGGGTGAGCAGGGTCAGGGCCAGCAGGTCGGCGGCCACCGCCACCAGGGCGTTGCTGGCGTGGAAGCGCTGTACCAGCTCGCTGTAGTCGAATACGTCGCCGTTGCTGGCCGGGTATTGCAGCAGGGCGCCGAAGAAGTTGCCGACACCGCCCAGCTCACGCTCGTCGCCCACTACCACTTCGATGCCCAGGGGTTCGGCACGGGTGCGCAGCACGTCGAGGGTCTGCGGGTGGCAATGGATGGAGGCGAAGAACGCGTGGCCGGCCTTGTTCTTCGACAGGCGCTTGCAGAAGGTCATGGCCTCGGCGGCGGCGGTGGCTTCGTCGAGCAGCGAGGCGTTGGCGATCGGCAGACCGGTCAGGTCGCTGATCAGGGTCTGGAAGTTGAGCAGCGCTTCCAGGCGGCCTTGGGAGATTTCCGGCTGATAGGGCGTGTACGCGGTGTACCAGGCCGGGTTTTCCAGCAGGTTGCGCAGGATCGGAGCTGGCGTGTGGGTGTTGTAGTAGCCCTGGCCGATGTAGTTCTTGAACAGCTGGTTCTTGCTGGCGATGGCCTTGAGGTCGGCGAGGGCATCGGCCTCGCTCTGGCCGTCGGCGTTGCCGAGCACGCTGGTGCCCTTGATGGTGTCGGGGATGACTGCGGCGGTCATGGCATCGAGCGACTCGAAGCCCAGGGTGGCGAGCATGGCCTGCTCATCCGCGCTACGTGGGCCGATGTGGCGGGCGATGAATTCGTTGGCAGTGCCGAGGTTGAGGGTCATTGGCGGTTCCTCAGGCGTTTTCGTTGATCAGGCGGTCGTAGGCGGCCTGGTCGAGCAACTTGCCGACAGCGTTGGCATCGGCGGGGACGAAGCGGAAGAACCAGCCTTCGCCCAGTGGGTCTTCGTTGACCAATTCAGGGCTGTCGTTGAGGTTTTCATTGACCGCGATCACTTCACCGGTCAGGGGCATGTACACGCCGCTGGCGGCTTTCACCGACTCCACGGTGGAGGCTTCAGCGCCTTTTTCGTACTGCTGCAGTTCTGGCAGTTGCACGTAGACCACATCGCCGAGGGCGTTCTGGGCATAGGCGGTGATGCCCACGGTGACACTGCCGTCAGCCTCGACGCGCAGCCATTCGTGATCTTCGGTGAAACGCAACTCGCTCATGGGGAATCCTCGAAGCAGGGGAGGTAGGCGCGGTGGTTCCGCGCTCTTGGTCGCGATTCCCTTAGCAATAATGCGGCCAATCAGCGCGAGGCCCCGGAAATCAAGGCGGGCAGCGATTTACGCGGCGGTTTGCCCTAGCGGTTTGTAATGAAATCGCTACAGATCGGTGGCGATTGAAAAGCCATGGTGGATCAAACCCTTGCGTATCGGTGGCCGAAAGACGTTGGAGTGATTTCGCTACACTGTAGCGAAATCGATACGAAAGACCCTGTCCGGCCTTCAATGGTGGACGTGTTTCTTGCCGTCCGCATGGTGGTGGGTGTTGGGGGCGGTCGCTTCCTGCACCGGGGTGGTGCCATGATGGGCGCCGTGGCCTCCGGGCGCATCGTGCATCCGGGTTTCGCCGCCGCCATGCTGGTGCCCCGAGCTGCTGGCGACCAACGCTTGGTATTGCTCGGCGTCCAAAGAGGGCAATTGCTGGAGGAACGCGACGAGGCCCCAGATGTACGGGTCTGCCATGCTCTTGCCCCAGGCCGGCATGCCCGTTGCCTTGATGCCGTGCTTGATGGTCCAGAACGCCAGGGCAGGGCTTGCATCCAGCCCTGGCTTGGCCAGGTTCGGCGGAGCGGGGTACAGGCCTTGGCTCAGTTCGGTCTTTTCCACCCCTGGCGCCAGGTGGCAGCCGACGCACATGGCGTTGTAGTTGCCGGCGCCTGCACGGATCAAGGCTCGATCTTTGAGGTCGGGGACCTCGAGATTGCGCGCACGTACCTCGATGGAGCGGTCGCGGGCCATGGCCAGGAAGGCATGGACCGGGGCGAAATGCGGGTCGTCGGCCCCCACGTTGACCAGGCCGAAATAGGCCACCCCCAGGATGGCCGCGCCACCTGCGGCACTTGCAAGGCTCAGCGTCTTTATTGTTCTTTTCATGTCAGGGTCTCAGAACCACATACGGATACCGGCCACGAAGCGGGCTTCTTGCACATCCTCGCCCTCGTCGCGCAGTATGTCGGCGGTATTGCCGTATGCGCGGCTCCACGTGACGCCGATGTAGGGCGCGAACTCGCGCCGTATTTCATAACGCAGGCGCAGGCCGACTTCGGTGTTGGCCAGGCCGGAGCCTACGCCTCGTGCTTCATCGTTCTTGCCATAGACGTTCACTTCTGCCGTCGGTTGGAGGATCAGCCGATTGGTGAGCAGGATGTCGTAGTCACCTTCCAGGCGCAGTGCGCTCTGGCCGTTTTCGCCAATGAACGCCGTCGCTTCGGCCTCGAAGGCATAGAGCGCCATGCCTTGCAGCCCGAACGCGGCCCAGGTTTGCGGGGTGCCAGGCTTGAAGTCCTGGCGAATACCGGTGACCACGTCCCACCAGGGCCCGATGGCATGGCCCCAGAGCGCCTGGACCTCGGCTTCCTCGGTCACGCCATTGGTACGTTCGCCTTCGGAGCGCAGCCAGAGGCGATCGACATCACCGCCAATCCAGCCCGACGCATCCCAGCTCACGGTGCTGCCGTCATCGGCGTCCTGATATTCCAGTTGGTCGAGCAGGAAGAAGGTGTTGATCGCGCTGTCGTGAACGCCATGCCCTGGGAGCGGGGGAAAGGCCGCTTTGCGGTCGGCGTCCGTCAGCACCGGGATGGGGGTGCGGCTTTCGGTCGTTGGCAAAGTGCCTGGCGAGGCATGGTTCATCTGACTGTGATCCATGCCCTGCATCTGGCGATGGTTCATCTGGCTGTGATCCATGCCCTGCATCTGGCCGTGATTCATCTGGCTGTGATCCATGCCCTGCATCTGGCCATGGTCCATCTGGCTGTGGTCCATGCCTTCGGCTGCGCTTGCCGGGCCCAGGGCCACGAGCGAGACAAGCGCTGCCAGTGCCGATGACGCCGTGGTTCTACTGATCATTGTCCTTGCCCGCTTGTGCCTTGTCCGTTTTCGGCTCAGGCTTCATCGAGCCGTGATCCATCATTTTTCCATGGTCCATAGGCATCTTGCCGTGGTCCATGGGCATCTTGCTGTGGTCCATCTGCCCATGGTCCATTTTCTCCATCATGCCCGCCGAGCCTTTCTGGTGTGCGTCATGCTCATCAGCGGCCAGGGCCGCAGGCGTCGACAACACGGCCAGGCCGAAGGCCAGCAGGCTGCCGAACAGGGTCTTGCGCAGGTTGGATTCGTTCATCGCGGCTCTCCTCATTCGTCCACACGGACTTCACGGAACATGCCCATTTCCATGTGGAACAGCAGATGGCAGTGGTAGGCCCAGCGGCCCAGCGCGTCGGCAGTGACGCGATAGCTGCGCCTGGAGCCCGGGGGCATGTCGATGGTGTGCTTGCGCACCATGAAGTTGCCGTGCTCATCCTCGAGGTCGCTCCACATGCCATGGAGGTGGATGGGGTGGGTCATCATGGTGTCGTTGACCAGGGTGATGCGCAGGCGTTCGCCGTACTTCAGGCGCAACGGCTCGGCGTCGGAAAACTTGATGCCATCGAACGACCAGGAGAACTTCTCCATGTGGCCGGTCAGGTGCAGCTCGACCGTGCGGCCGGGCTCGCGGCCGTCCGGGTCGATGAAGGTGCTGCGCAGGTCGGCGTAGGTCAGGACCTTGCGGCCGTTGTCGCGCAGGCCGATGCCCGGGTCGTCCAGCTTGGGCGTAGGGGTCATGGTCTGCATGTCGACCAGCGGGCTGTTGTTTTCCGAGGCCGGGTGCTGCTGCATCTGGCCACCGGCGGCGCCATGGTTCATGCCCGCCATCTGGCTGTGGTCCATGCCGGCCATGTCGCCTTGCATGTCATGATCCATGCCGCCCATGGCGCTGTGATCCATGCCCATGTCGGCCATGCTGATCAGGGGGCGTGGGTCGAGCACCGGTACCGCCGCGCTCAGGCCATGCTGCACGGCCAGGGTGCCGCGGGCATAACCGGTGCGGTCCATGGACTGGGCGAAGATCGTGTAGGCCTGCTCAGCGGTAGGCTCCACGAGCACATCGTAGGTTTCCGCGACGGCGATGCGAAACTCGTCGATGCTCACCGGCTCGACGGGCTGCCCGTCGGCGGCGACCACGGTCATCTTCAGGCCTGGAATGCGGACATCGAAGTAGCTCATGGCAGAGCCGTTGATAAAGCGCAGGCGGATCTTCTCGCCCGGCTTGAAGATGGCTGTCCAGTTACTGTCCGGTGCCTGGCCGTTCATCAGGTAGGTATAGGTATACCCACTGACGTCGGCGAGGTCCGTGGGGCTCATCTTCATCTCGGCCCACATCTTGCGGTCGGCCAGGGTGGCCGACCAGCCTTTCTCGCCCACGTCGTTGATGAAGTCGCCCACGGTGCGCTTGTGGAAGTTGTAGTAGTCGGACTGTTTCTTCAGCTTGGCCATGACCCGGGCCGGGTTCTCGTCGGTCCAGTCGCTGAGCATCACCACGTAGTCGCGGTCGTACTGGAAGGGCTCGGGTTCCTTCGGGTCGATCACCAGGGGGCCGTATACCCCCACCTGTTCCTGAAGCCCGGAATGGCTGTGGTACCAGTAGGTGCCGCTCTGCCTGACCTGGAACCGGTACTCATACATGCCGTCCGGCGCGATGCCGTGGAAGCTCAGGCCCGGCACGCCGTCCATGTTGGCCGGCAGGATGATGCCGTGCCAATGGATCGAGGTGTCTTCCTGCAGGCGGTTGCGCACGCGCAGGGTGATCGTGTCGCCCTCACGCCAGCGCAGGAGCGGGCCGGGCAGGGTGCCGTTGATGGTCATGGCCGTGCACGGGGCGCCGGTGATGTTCACCGGCGTCTGGCCAATGAACAGGTCGAATTCGGTACCGCTCAGCACCGTGGGCTGCCCAGGGCTGGTGAGTGCCCATACCGGGCTGCGCCACAGGCCCAGGCCGCCCAGGATGCCACCTGCGGCCAGGCCCTTGACGAAGGTTCGCCTCGAGGTTTTGCAATGCATGCCGTGTATGTCCCATGAGTCAATGGAGCCTGCGCGATCCATCGGCGCGGTCAGGCTGTCGGGCTGGGCTTTGCGCCACAGCTCGCTCATGGTCCTAGCCTAGGCAGCGACGGCTGTCAGCTGCCTGAGGCAATGGTTACATTTTTGTCAGCTTGGCAGCACGCGCGGCGATGAGGGGCGGCGAAGACAGGCAGGGCAAGGTACAGCTTGGCCGCATCGTAGTTAAACTTCACTCGTCACTATTCAATTCTTGCTCGGAATACCGTATTTGCGCAGCCGTTGGGCAATGGCGGTGTGCGAGGTCTGCAGGCGCCCGGCCAATTGCCGGGTCGAGGGGTAGCTCAGGTACAAGCGCTGCAGCAGATCGCGTTCGAATGCCTGCACCGCTTGCTCCAGGCTCGCCACTTCGCCGTCCTGGCCACGCGCCACGGACGTGCCGGCGATGTCCAGGTCGCCGATGTCCACCAGGCTGCCTTCGCAGATGGCCGCGGCGCGGAAGATCACGTTCTGCAGCTGGCGCACATTGCCCGGCCAGGGGTTGGCGAGCAGCGCCGAATGGGTGGCCGGGGCCAGGCGGCAGGGTGGGCGCTGGATCTGCGTGCAGGCCTGCTGCATGAAGAAATGCGCCAGCAGGAGGATGTCCTGGCCCCGCTCGCGCAGGGGAGGAACTTGCAGGTTGAGCACGTTGAGGCGGTAGAACAGGTCTTCGCGGAAGGTACCTTCGGCGACCATGCGCTCCAGGTCGCGGTGGGTGGCGCTGATGATGCGTACATCGACCTTGACCTCACGGTCGCCGCCGACCCGGCGGAAGCTGCCGTCGCTGAGAAAACGCAGCAGCTTGGCCTGCAGGTAGGGCGACATCTCGCCGATCTCGTCGAGGAAGACCGTGCCCTGGTTGGCCAGCTCCATCAGCCCTGGCTTGCCGCCGCGCTGCGCGCCGGTGAAGGCGCCTGGGGCATAGCCGAACAGTTCGCTTTCGGCCAGGCTCTCGGGCAGGGCCGCGCAGTTCAGGGCGAGGAACGGGGCGGCATGGCGGCTGCTGATGGCATGGCAGGCACGGGCCACCAGCTCCTTGCCGGTGCCGGTCTCGCCATGCACCAGCAGCGGCGCGTCCAGGGCTGCCACCCGCAGGGCGCGGGCCTTGAGGGTGCGGATCGCCGGCGAGTCGCCAAGCAGGGCGTCGAAGCCTTCGGCGTGGTCGTGGCGCAGCGCCGAGAGGCGTTCGCCCATGCGCGTCGGCGGGTAGAGCGTCAGCAGGCCGCCGGCGTTGGTGATCGGGGTGGCATCGAGCAGCAGGCTCTGGCCGTTGAGCTGCATCTCGCGCATCGGCAGGTGGAAGTTGTTTTCCAGCAGGGCTTCGAGCAGCCCGGGGTCGTTGAACAGGTCGCCCACCGAGCGGCCGGCGGACTCGCGCCCGCACAGGGCGATCAGTGCGGGATTGGCCAGCAGCACCAGGCCTGCGCTGTCCACTGCTAGCACAGGGTCGCTCATCGCGGCCAGCAGCGCGTCGAGCTGCAGGTGGCGGCGCTGGCCGGGAAGGATGTCGACCACTTCGACCGATTGCACGCCCTGGACTTCGAACAGCGCGTCGTGAAGCTCCTCCAGCACGGCGGGGCTCAGGGTCGGCGCGTCGATGTAGACGTTGGGCGGAACCATCTCCACGGCGTCCAGGTTGAGGTTGCGGGCACCGAGCAGGGCCAGGACTTCCTGGGTGATGCCGACGCGGTCGATGAAGCTGACGTGGATGCGCATGGGGTTGATGAGGCTGTAGCCGGGGGAGGGCGGTAGTATGCCTCAACATTGTCGGGGCCGCTGCGCGGCCCCAGGTTTCTCACATCACTCCAGATGCTCAGGCTTGATCGGGTCGCCTGACTTCACGTCCAGCTTCTGGCGAATGTCCTCGAACATATAGTCGTAGAGCTTGTGCGGCGAGCCGAGGTTCTCGAACTTCTTCGGCGGCGGTAGGTGCGACTGGGCCTTGCGGCTGAGCTGCATGAGAAAACTCGGCAGGACCTGGTCCTTGGCCAGGAAGAACTTCTCGTCGACCGCCTTGCCCTCGATGCTGCCATGCATGTGGAACTGGATGCCTCTGCCTTCCTTGGGGTCCTGCGCCGCTTCGTATTCGATGTTCAGGTCGTAGCTGTGGTCATTCGGGTTGAGCGCGGTGCGCTCGATATGTACGTGCCCGGGCTTGTACTGGGCCATGGCGGAGTCCTCCGGAAGGTTGAAAACGGCGGGCGATGCGCCCGCCAATTGCATTCAACGGTAGCTGATACCCGGCTTTTCGGTGCTCACGCGGGTGCCGGCGGTGCCTTTGACGATGTCCTCGATGTTTTCCAGCGAGCTGATCACCGCCACCTTGCCGGTGTGGCGCGCGAAGTCGCAGGCGGCCTGCACCTTCGGCCCCATGGAACCGGCTGCGAAGCCAAGCTTTTCCAGCGCGTCGGGGTGGGCCTGGGCAATGGCCTTCTGTGTGGGCTTGCCCCAGTCGATATAGGCCGCGTCGACGTCGGTGGCGATGATCAGCAGGTCCGCCTCCAGCTGTTCGGCCAGCAGGGCCGAGCACAGGTCCTTGTCGATCACCGCCTCGATGCCCTTGAGCTTGCGGTTTTCATCGTACATCGTGGGAATGCCGCCGCCGCCGGCACAGATCACGATGCTGCTCTTTTCCAGCAGCCATTTGATCGGGCGGATTTCGAAGATGCGCTTGGGCTTGGGGCTTGCGACCACACGGCGGTACTTGTCGCCATCGGCCTTGACCACCCAGCCCTTTTCCTTGGCCAGGCGCTCGGCCTCCTCTTTGCTGTAGACCGGGCCGATGAACTTGGTCGGGTCCTTGAAAGCCGGGTCGTTGGCGTCGACTTCGACCTGGGTCAACAGCGTGGCGAAGGGCACTTCGAAGTCGAGCAGGTTGCCCAGCTCCTGTTCGATCATGTAGCCGATCATGCCTTCGGTCTCGGCGCCGAGCACATCCAGCGGGTAGGCCTCGTCGGGTTTATAGGCCAGGCCCTGGAGCGACAGCAGGCCGACCTGTGGGCCGTTGCCGTGGGCGATGACCAGTTCGTTGCCTGGGTGGATCTTGGCGATCTGCTCGGTGGCGGTACGGATATTGGCGCGCTGGTTGTCGGCGGTCATGGGCTCGCCGCGACGCAGCAGGGCGTTGCCGCCCAATGCAACAACGATACGCATGGTGAATGTCCTTTTGGAGATAGGGGGCGTATCTCGTTCCTTGTGGGAGCCGGCTTGCCGGCGATCACCGGCGGAGCCGGTGCCATGCACCGTATTGCCTGCATCGCTGGCAAGCCGGCTCCCACAGTATGGAGATGGCCGTCAGAGGTCAGCCAGGGTCGACACCAGGATCGCCTTGATGGTGTGCATGCGGTTCTCCGCCTGCTCGAAGGCGATGCATGCCGGCGACTCGAACACGTCATCGGTGACTTCGATGCCGTTGGCCAGGTGCGGGTATTGTTCGGCGATCTGCTTGCCGACCTTGGTCTCGGAGTTATGGAACGCCGGCAGGCAGTGCATGAACTTGGTGCGCGGGTTGCCGGTGGCCTTCATCAGTTCTTTATTCACCTGGTAGGGCAGCAGCAGTTTGATGCGCTCGCCCCAGGCCTCGACCGGCTCGCCCATCGAGACCCACACGTCGGTATGGACGAAGTCCACGCCCGCGACCGCGGCTTTCGGGTCTTCGGTGAGGGTGATGCGTGCGCCGCTTTCCTCGGCGTATTGCTTGCAGCGTTGTACCAGGTCGTCATGGGGCCACAGCTCCCGGGGTGCGGCAATGCGCACATCCATGCCGAGCTTGGCGCCGATCAGCAACAGGGAGTTGCCCATGTTGTTGCGGGCATCGCCCAGGTAGGCGTAGCTGATGTCGTGCAGCGGCTTGTCGCTGTGCTCGCGCATGGTCAACACGTCGGCGATCATCTGGGTCGGGTGGTACTCGTCGGTCAGGCCGTTGAACACCGGAACGCCGGCGAACTTGGCCAATTCCTCGACGATCTCTTGCTTGAAACCACGGTATTCGATGGCATCGTACATGCGCCCGAGCACCCGGGCGGTGTCCTTCATGCTTTCCTTGTGGCCGATCTGCGAGGAGTTGGGGTCGATGTAGGTGACGTTGGCGCCCTGGTCATAGGCGGCAACTTCGAAGGCGCAACGGGTGCGGGTCGAGGTCTTCTCGAAGATCAGGGCGATGTTGTTGCCCTTGAGGTGCTGCTGCTCGGTGCCGGTGTACTTGGCGCGCTTGAGATCGCGGGACAGGTCCAGCAGGTACTTCAGCTCGCGGGTGGTGTGGTGTTCGAGGCTGAGCAGGTTGCGGTTGTGGATATTGAACGCCATGACGGTTCTCCTTGGATTCGGGGTCGGCCCGGCTGCCACCTTGTGGGGGCAGCCGGGGGGATGGCTTAGTAGTCGATAGGGTCGCGCACGATCGGGCAGGTCATGCAGTGGCCGCCGCCACGGCCCCGGCCCAGTTCGCCGGCACTGATGGTGATGACCTCGATTCCGGCCTTGCGCAGCAAAGTATTGGTGTAGGTGTTGCGGTCGTAGCCGATGACCACACCTGGCTCCAGCGCCACCACGTTGTTGCCGTCATCCCACTGCTCGCGCTCGGCGGCGAAGCTGTTGCCGCCGGTCTCGACCACACGCAGCTTGACGCCCAGCTGCTCGCCGACCACCTCGATGAACGACTTGTTCTCGCGGCGTACGTCCATGCCGTAGGGCTTGCTTTCGTCCGGGCGGATGATGAACGGCACGATCTCGCGCACCACTTCCGGGAAAACCGTGACCAGGTCGCGGTCGCAGAAGCTGAACACGGTGTCCAGGTGCATGGCCGCACGGGACTTCGGCAGCCCGGCGACGATCACTTGCTCCACTGCGCCCTTGGCGAAGAGGTTCTGTGCCAGTTGGCCGATGGCCTGGCGCGAGGTGCGCTCACCCATGCCGATCAGCACGATGCCCTTGCCGATCGGCATGACGTCGCCGCCTTCGAGGGTGGCCTGGCCGTGCTCTTGGTCCGGGTCGCCGTACCAGACCTGGAAGTCGGCCTTGGTGAACTCGGGGTGGAACTTGTAGATGGCGGTGGTCAGCAGGGTTTCCTGGCGTCGCGCCGGCCAGTACATCGGGTTGAGGGTCACGCCGCCATAGATCCAGCAGGTGGTGTCGCGGGTGAACTGGGTGTTGGGCAGCGGCGGCAGGATGAAGCTGGAGTGGCCCAGGTAGTCGTTGTACATCTTGACCACGCTGGCACCTTCGCTCTCCGGCAGGTCCTGGCCGGCCACGCCGCCGATCAGGAACTCGGCCAGGTGGCGTGGCTCCTGGCCCTCCAGCCAGCTGCGCACTTCGTTGGTCAGGCCCACCCCGACGGTATCGGGGGTGATCTTGCGGTCGAGGATCCACTTCAGGGCCTCGGGGTTCTGCACGATGTCGGTGAGCAGGTTATGCATTTCCAGCACATCCACGCCGCGCTCGCGCATCTTGGTGACGAAGTCGAAGTGGTCGCGCTTGGCCTGGTCGACCCAGATCACATCGTCGAACAGCAGCTCGTCGCAGTTGCTCGGGGTCAGGCGCTTGTGCGCCAGTCCCGGGGCGCAGACCATTACCTTGCGCAGCTTGCCTGCTTCGGAGTGGACACCGTACTTCTGTTTTTCCGTGGACATGGTTCATTCCTCCAAGAATGCGAAAACGTGGTTCAAAGGGTCAGGAAGCCGTCGTACAGGCCGTAGGCCGCCACCAGGGCGCCAACCACGACGGCTGCGAAGATCAGTTTTTCCACGCTGGTGAAGATAGGTTGGCCCACCTCGCGCTTGGCCTTGGCGAACAGGATCGCGCCGGGGGCATAGAGCAGGGCCGAGAGCAGCAGGTACTTCACGCCGCCGGCATACAACAGCCAGATGGCGTACAGCAGGGCGATACCACCGATGACCAGGTCCTTCTTGCGTTCGGCCAGGGCCTGTTCGTAGGTCTCGCTGCGCACTGCCAGCAGTACCGCGTAGGCCGCTGACCACAGGTAGGGCACCAGGATCATCGAGGTGGCGAGGTAGATCAGCGACAGGTAGGTGCTGTTGGAGAACAAGGTGATGACCAGGAAGATCTGCACCATGGCGTTGGTCAGCCACAGGGCGTTGGCCGGCACATGGTTGGCGTTCTCGCGACGCAGGAACTCCGGCATGGTGTGGTCCTTGGCCGCGGCGAACATGATCTCGGCGCACAGCAGTACCCACGACAGCAGGGCACCGAGCAACGAGATGATCAGGCCGACGCTGATCAGCACCGCACCCCAGTGACCGACCACATGCTCGAGCACGGCGGCCATCGACGGGTTCTGCAGCTTGGCCAGCTCCGGTTGGGTCATCACGCCCAGCGACAACACGTTGACCAGTACCAGGAACAGCAGCACGGTGATGAAGCCGATGACCGTGGCCTTGCCCACGTCGGCGCGTTTTTCCGCCCGCGAGGAGAAGATGCTCGCGCCCTCGATGCCGATGAACACCCACACCGTGACCAGCATCATGTTGCGCACCTGGTCCATCACACTGCCAAGGTCGGGAGAGCCTTGGCCCCAGATGTCGGCGGTGAAGATGTCGAGCTTGAAGGCGAACAGGCAGATCAGGGCGAACAGCGCCAGCGGCACGACCTTGGCCACCGTGGTGACCAGGTTGATGAACGCCGCTTCCTTGATGCCGCGCAGCACCAGGAAATGCACTGCCCACAGCAGGATGGAGGCGCCGATCACGGCGGCCGGGGTATTGCCTTCGCCGAAGATCGGGAAGAAATAGCCCAGCGTGCTGAACAACAGCACGAAGTAGCCGACGTTGCCCAGCCAGGCGCTGATCCAGTAGCCCCAGGCCGAGGAGAAGCCCATGTAATCGCCGAAACCGGCTTTGGCATAGGCATATACCCCACCGTCGAGGTCGGGCTTGCGGTTGGCCAGGGTCTGGAACACGAATGCCAGGGTCAACATACCCACGGCGGTGATGGCCCAGCCGATCAGCACGGCGCCGACGCCGGCGCTGGCCGCCATGTTTTGCGGTAATGAAAAGATGCCGCCGCCAATCATCGAGCCGACGACAAGTGCAACGAGTGCACCCAGTTTGAGTTTTCCGGGAGAATCAGACATTTAACAACTCCATGCCAGGAGAACGTTGACCTCAGCGTAAATCCGACGTCTTCGCCATTCGCTGACCTGGGTCAGTTTATGGCGATGTGAAGTAGGAAAATTCCTTCTCACAACCTCCTGGAGCGTGCCGACTACCCGGCTGCAGACCTTGCGCACTGGCACCTCCATGTCCATCTAGAGTAAACACTCTGTGTAGCCTGCGACCTTTGACGCTAGTCGCTTTTAGCCGAGAAGCAAGTTCCGCTAAACATTCGGTATTAAAAGTTTCAGGTAATGATTTGGCGCATGGAAAACGCGGGATTAATACCAAGTGCATAGACGCCCTTGTTATGAAGCTTTTAGTCTTGATCGCTTGGGCTACTATAAAAGCGCTGTGGTTTTTATATGAGCGGGACGGTTGTTTCATGCGTATTACAGCGCACCGAGGGGAGGCCTATGAGCGAACCGGGACAAAAGCTGCGCCTGGGGGCGTTGATCGCACTGGTGGTCGGCTCGATGATCGGCGGCGGTATCTTTTCGTTGCCGCAGAACATGGCGGCGCGGGCCGATGTCGGGGCGGTGCTGATCGGTTGGGGCATCACCGCGGTGGGCATGCTGGCGCTGGCCTTCGTGTTCCAGACCCTGGCCAACCGCAAGCCTGAACTCGACTCCGGGGTGTATGCCTATGCCAAGGCCGGTTTCGGCGACTACATGGGCTTCTCCTCGGCCTGGGGCTACTGGATCAGCGCCTGGCTGGGCAACGTCGGCTACTTCGTGCTGCTGTTCAGCACCCTAGGCTTCTATTACCCGGTGTTCGGCGAGGGCAATACGCCCGTGGCCATCGGCTGCGCCTCCATCCTGCTGTGGGCGGTGCATTTCCTGGTGTTGCGCGGCATCAAGGAGGCAGCGTTCATCAACCAGGTGACCACCATCGCCAAGGTGGTGCCGCTGCTGATGTTCATCGTCATCGCAGCCTTCGCATTCCGTGCCGATATCTTCACCCGCGACATCTGGGGCCTGGGCAACCCGAAGTTCGGCGGCGTGCTGGAGCAGGTGCGCAACATGATGCTGGTGACCGTGTTCGTGTTCATCGGCATCGAGGGCGCGAGCGTCTATTCCGGCCGGGCCCTGCATCGTTCGGACGTGGGCAAGGCCACGGTGATCGGTTTCCTCGGCGTTTTGGCCTTGCTGGTGCTGGTCAACGTGCTGTCGCTGGGCGTGATGACCCAGCCGGAGCTGGCCAACTTGCAGAACCCGTCATTGGCATCGGTGCTCGAGCATATCGTCGGCCCCTGGGGCGCGTTGCTGATCAGCGTCGGGCTGGCGGTGTCGTTGCTCGGGGCACTGCTGTCGTGGGCATTGCTGTGCGCCGAGATCCTCTTCGCCACCGCCAGGGACAAGACCATGCCGCGCTTTCTGGCGCGGGAGAACGCCAATCATGTACCGGCCAATGCCCTGTGGTTGACCAACTGCATGATCCAGGGCTTCCTGCTGATCACCCTGTTTTCGGCAGGCACCTACACCAGCCTCATCTACCTGGCCTCCTCGATGATCCTGGTGCCGTACTTCTGGTCGGCGGCCTATGCGGTGCTGCTGGCGCTGCGCGCAGAGGGCTATGCCGGGCAGGAGGGGCTGCGACGCAAGGACCTGCTGGTGGCCGTGGTCGCGTTGCTCTATGCCGTCTGGCTGTTGTACGCCGGGGGGCTCAAGTACCTGCTGCTGTCGGCGCTGCTGTATGCGCCCGGGGTGATCCTGTTCGCCCGGGCCAAGCATGAGCAGGGGCAGGCGCTGTTCACCCGATGGGAGAAGCTGATCTTCGCAGCGGTGCTGGCCGGGGCCGGCCTGGCCGCCTATGCGCTCTATTCAGGAGTGCTGAGCTTGTGAACCTTCGCCCGAGGTGGGCGGAGTGGGACGTTCCGGGCGCGACCATATCCACAGATTGCCCAGGGTCATGCCGCCGATGGCCAGGAACACCGGCCAGCGCGCTTCCAGAAATACCAACATCAACCCGGCACACAGCAGCATGCTGGCGGTGGCGCTGACCTTGGCCCGGCGCTGGATCACCTTGCCATGGCGCCAGTTGTACAGGATTGGGCCGAACAGGCGATGGCTCTCCAGCCAGGCGCTCAGGCGCGGGGAGCTGCGGGTGGCGGCCCAGGCGGCGAGCAGGATGAACTCGGTGGTCGGCAGGCCGGGGATGACGATGGCCACGAGGCCGATGCCCAGGCTGATGTAGGCCAGGAGCGCGAACAACAGGCGGGACAGTTTCGAGCGGGCAGGTCGGGTCATGGTCTCACTGCAATGAACGGCCCGGCCATCGAAGCGGATGGCCGGGTGAAGCGTGTCAGGCCAGTGCGGCATCCGCGGCATAGGCGTGCTTGAGCAACTCGGTGAAACGCTCGAAGGCCTCGACCGCGCCACGCTCGGCGGCGGCATCCTCTTCGGGCGACAGTGCCAGGCTGTCAAGGATCCGGGTGAACTGCTTCCAGCCTTCGGCGCGGCCACCTTCCGGCTCACCCAGGTGACGGGCACCGAAACGCTCGGACAGCTCCAAGGCCACGGCACGCTTGATCAGGAACGCGGCGCCCAGTTTGGAGCCTTCGGAGACGAAGATCCAGCCCAAGGCCTGGCCGAGGCTCGGGTTGTGCAGGGCACCGGGCACCGGGGCAGGCACTTCTGTATCCAGGTCGGCCAAATCCAGGCGGGCATGCTCGGCACGGCAGCGGGCGGCCAGGTCGGGGAAGAGGGCGATCAGTTTCGGGTCGTTGTACAGGGCCTTGAGCTCGGACTGGAACAGGTACTGGGCAACCACGAAGCGGGCGAAGCTTTCGCGACTGTCGAATGGTGTGTGGGATTTGACCAGGGCATCGAGTTCGCTGTGGGGGCCGTGGGTGACCTGGTTCAGGCGCTGGGAGCGCAGGGAAGTGGCGGTCATGGGTGGGTCCTTGGGAAATTGGGCTCTAGTGACAAGACGAACGAGGTGGTGGCTGGACGTAAAAATTCTGTTTGGTTTAGGAGGCGTACCTCTTGGGTAGGTATTGTTTGTGAGATCGAGCGCCGCCCGCGCGGCGCTCGATTTCACAGACACCCAGGCCGCTGCGGCGAACGGCTCAGATATCCCACACCAAGTTGATGGCGAAGTTACGCCCTGGCGCCGTCAGGCGGTCGAGGTTGGCCGGCTGGGTCACGGCGGCCTCGCCCTGGCCGTCGTAGCGGCGTACCGAGTCCCACTGCCAATACTTCTTGTCGGTGAGGTTGTACAGACCGGCGTTGACCGTGAGGTCGTCGGTCACCTTGTAGAAACCGGTCAGATCCAGTACCCCGTAGCCAGGTGTACGGAACTTGGTGCTCTGGCCATCCGGAGCGAAGAAGGTGTCGTCGTCGACGCGGGTCTTGCGCTTGACCAGCGTCCAGCTGACCTGCGCGCCGTAGCCCGGTTGCTCGTAGCCCAGCCCGAACACGCCGGTCAGCGGGTTGACGGCGTTCAATGGCTGGCCGGTGTCGTCGTTGCGGCCATAGGCATAGGCGATCGAGCCTTGGGTGTACAGACCCTGCGGCGCGCCGAAGTGGCCGAGGTCAAGGTGGCCCTTGACCTCGGCGCCCTTGATGGTGGCATGCCTGATGTTGTTGGCCTGGTAGGTGGGCAGCAGGTCCAGGCTCTTGACCGCATCCTCGTCGATGAAGTCACGGTACTTGTTGTAGAACACCGCGACATCGAAGCTGCCCGCGTCGAAGTGGCCACGCAGGCCGGTTTCATAGCTCTTGCTCTTTTCGGGCTCCAGGTTCGGGTTGCCTTGGACGCTGTAGCCCAGCTCCGCGTTTTCGAAACGACCGTACATGGCCTTGGCGGTCGGCGTGCGGAAGCCTTCGGCGTACTGGCCGTACCAGGTGTAATGGTCGTTGAAGGCATAGGTGACGCCCAGCTTGGGCGACAGGCGATGCCAGTGCTTGGTCGAGTCGTCGACGTTCTGTGCGCTGCCGTCACCGTTCTCCAGGCCGCGCAGGAACGCGTCGGTCATTTTCGGTTTCATGCGGGTGTAGTCGTAGCGGGCGCCGGGCAGGAAGGTCCAGTTGTTCCAGCGGATTTCATCCTGGGCGAACAGGCTGTAGGTATCGACCGTCGGGTCCGGGAAATCACTGACCAGTGCCTGGCCATCTGCCGGGCTGTCCGCGCCTGGGGCCGGGCAGCCCCTGCCAACCGACAGGCAGGTACCGGTACCGCTGCGTGAACCGGTCACCTTGTCATGCTTGAAGGTCGTGCCGTAGGTCAGCAGGTGTTCGGTTTCGCCCAGGCTGAACGCCTTGTCCAGCTGCGCATCGAAGACCCATTGACGATCCTTGTAGGTGGTGCTGCGGGTGCGCAGTACCTCACGCACTCTCGGGGCGTAGATCTCCTCGGTGCTTTGGTCGGTCTTGGCGATCTGGTAGTTCAGGCTCCACTTCACGTGGTCGGCCAGCAGGCTGTCGAGCCCGAACTCATGTTGGATGCCGAAGCGCTCGCGGGTGATGGTGTCGTTACCGGTACGGGCGCGGTACATGTTCATGGCACCCATGCCTGGGATGAAGGGGCCGCCTACCGCACTGAGCATGTTCTGGTCGCGGTCATCCTTGTAGCGCTCGTAGGTCAAGCCCAGGCGTGAGTCATCGGCGTAGTTCCAGCCCAGCTTGGCCAGCACGTTGGTGGTGCGCGCGTCCACCGGGTTGGCTTCGGTGCGGTCCAGGCCGGTGCCGCCATGCCTGCCGTAGCTCTCGGTCTCGTGGCCGTTGCGCTGGCTCAGGTGCAGCAGGCCGTCGAAGGCGCCCTGGCGGCCGGCGACGGTGGCGGAGTTCAACCAGCTTTCATCGGCGGAGCTGTAGCCGGTCTTCAGGCGGGCACCGAGGTCCTGGCCGGGCTTGATGATGTCGTCCGGGTCGAGGGTGAAGTAGCTCACCGCACCGCCGATGGCGTTGCTGCCGTACAGCACCGACGCCGGGCCGCGCAGGATTTCCACGCGCTTGACGATCTCGGGGTCGACATAGTTGCGTTGGGTTTGCGCGTAGGGGCCGTAGAAGAAGCTGTCGGGGATCGAGACGCCGTCGACCTGGGTCAGGATGCGTTCGCGGTCGATGCCGCGAATGTTGAAGCCGTTCAAGCCACTGCGCTGGCCGGTGCCGGCGACCGATACCCCGGGCTCGTAGCGCACCATGTCCTGGATGGTATTGACGTTCTGCCGGTCGAGCTGTTCGCGGGTCTGCACGGTCACCGTGCTCGGCACCTGGCTGACGTCCTGGGCGCTGCGGGTGGCGCTGACTGTCAGTTGTTGCAGGGCAATGGTGTTGCCGATCGCCTGGCGCTCCAGCACTACGTTGCCGTTGCTGATGGTGCGGAATTGGAGCCCGGTACCTTGCAGCAGGCGGCGCAGCGCTGTTTGCGGCGTCAGCGAGCCCTGCACGCCTGGCGAGGAAACACCTTCGGCCACCTCTGCGCTGAAGCCGACCTGCCAGCCGGTGACCTGGCTGAACGCATTGATCGCTGCAACCAAAGGCTGCTGGTCGATGGCGAAGCGGTAGTCGCCCATGCGTGGGCTGCTGGCTTGGGCCGGTTCCGCAGCCAGCGCTGGCAGGCTGCAGGCGCCGCTGGCGAGCAGGGCCAAGGTCAGCAGGGACAATTGCCCCATACGGCGGGGCGGGTTGGACGGGCGAGTTGGACCTGTGGACATCGAAGGCGCTCCCTGACGCGCGAACTGTTATAGGTGATGACTGTTCTTGTTTTCAAACAAGAATCAGTTGCATTGGCCATAACGAGACGGATGCAGGGTGCTGATCGCGTAAAAATAATCAGTGGATCAGTTGATGATCACCAGCGCCGGGTATTCATGCAGTTGTGCCGACGTGATGTGGGCGAGGGCGCGCAAGGTTTCCAGCGGTTGGTCGAGGCGGTAGTTGCCGGTCACCGCGACCTGATCGAGGCGTGCGTTGCGGTTGATGATCCAGCCTGGGTAATAGCGCCGCACTTCAGCGAGCACCTGGCTCAGCGGGCAATTCTCGAACACCAGGCGCCCGTCGACCCAGGCCAGGTCCTTGCGCAGGTCCGCGCGCTCGCGTTCGCCGAAGCCCTGGGGCCCGACGCTGATGCTGTCGCCGGCGCTGAGGCGAATGCGTTGATCGCTCGGCGCCTGCACGTCCACATCGCCGCGTTGCACCCTGACCTGGGCCTGGCCATCGAGGTAGCGCACGGCGAAATCGGTGTCGCTCGCCTGCGCGCGCAAAGGGCCGGCTTGGATTTGCAGGGGCGATGTGGTATTGCCAGGCACCTGGAAATAGGCCTCGCCCTTGAGCAGGCGCGCGACCTGCTGGCCGTTGCGCAGGTCACTTGCGAAGGCCGAGTCGGTATTGAGCAGCACCTTGGCGCCATCGTCCAGTTGCAGGCGCTGGCGTTCGCCGACCACTGTCAGGTGGTCGGCCTGTAGGCGCATCGGCAGGTTGCCGAAGGTGAGCAGCCCGACCAGCAATACAGCGGCGGTAGCCAGGGGCTTGCGATGGGGGTGCAGACGTGCGACCAGGGATCGGCGCTGGGCCTGGTGCAGTTGCGCGGCGGCCTGGCGTAAGGGAGCGCCGTTCCACAGGGCCTCGGCACGTACATAGGCTGCGGCGTTTTCCTCAGTCGCACCCAGCCAGGCTTCGAAGGCCCGGATGTCCTCGTCGCTGGCGCACTGCAGGCGCACGAGCCAGTCCATCGCCTCGTCCATGGCACGGGCGTCAGGCCCTGCAGGTGATGGGCGAGAGGCAGGGCTGTCTGTCACGAAGAATCCTTGCTGTAGGTCTTTTCGCAAATGATCACGGCTGCGCGAAGCCATGGCAAGCGCCTTGCCGGGGCCGACCGGCGAGTGGCGGTTATTCGAGGCGCTCGGCCACGCCCATGCAGATCGCCATAATCAGCTTGAGCTCCTTCTGCACGGTGCTGGCCGAAACCTTCAGCTGGTCGGCGATTTCCAGGTAGCTGGCGCCATGCAGGCGGCTGAGGATGAAGATACGTTGTTGGCGCGGGGTCAACTGACCGAGGCTGATGCTCAAGCGCTCGAGCAACTGCTCGGCGTGGGCGGCATCTTCGTTGCTGGTGGTGGGGGCAGCGACGTTGTACAGGATGTCGTCGGGCACATCGTCGACCAATGTACGTGCCTGCACCTTGCGTGCACGGAGGTGGTCCAGGGCGAGGTTGCGCGCCGTCTGGAACACGAAGGGCTCGAGGTGCTCGATCGGCCGCTCGCCCAGGGCACGGGTGACCCGCAGGTAGGTTTCCTGCAGTAGGTCCTCGGCCGTGCTGGGGTTGCCGACCATGCGCTGCAGTGTGCGCAGCAAGGTAAGGCGCTGGGTGAGGAAGACGGTATCGAAGCGGGACTGACTCACGGGAAAACCTGACCAACGAGAGGCGAATGATAATGCTTATCATCTGCCCTATTGGTCAAGTCCAACATGCTATCGGCGCGAATCTGCTGGCGATGCCTGTAGGAGCGGGCTTGTCCCGCGATCAAGGGCGAAGCTCTTGCCATGAACTGTATTGGCAGTGCCGCCTAATCGCGGGACAAGCCCACTCCCACAAGGGCCTGCCCGCGATCAGCGGGCGTTGCACAACGCCAGACAGTTATCCAGCATGCGGTTGGAGAAGCCCCACTCGTTGTCGTACCAGGCCAGCACCTTGAGCATCCTTCCGCTGGCCCGGGTATGGTTGGCATCGAAGATCGACGACAACGGGTTGTGGTTGAAGTCGCACGACACCAGCGGCAACGCGTTGTAGCCCAATACCCGGGAGTGCCGGCTGGCCTCGAGGAACAGTTGGTTGACCTGCTCGGCGGTGGCTTCGCGCCTGAGGTTCACGGTCAGGTCCACCAGCGATACGTTGATCACCGGCACCCGCACGGCCATGCCGGTGAGCTTGCCGGCCAGTTCCGGCAGCACCAGGCCCACGGCCTCGGCGGCGCCGGTCTTGCTCGGGATCATCGACTGGGTGGCCGAGCGCGCCCGGTAAGGGTCGCTGTGGTAGACGTCGGTGAGCACCTGGTCATTGGTATAGGCGTGGATGGTGGTCATCAACCCTTGCTCGATGCCGAACTCGCGGTGCAGGACCTGGGCGATCGGTGCCAGGCAGTTGGTGGTGCAGGAGGCGTTGGAGATGATCTGGTGCGAGGCTCGCAAGCTGTCATGGTTGACCCCGTAGACCACCGTGGCGTCGGCGCCCTTGGCAGGTGCCGAGACGATCACCTTGCGTGCCCCGGCGGCCAGGTGCGCGGCGGCCTTGGCCCGGTCGGTGAACAGGCCGGTGCATTCGAACACTACATCCACGCCCTCGGCCTTCCACGGCAGCTCTGCCGGGTTGCGGATGGCACTGACCGAGATGCGGTCACCGTTGACCGTCAGGCTCTCCTGGTCGGCTTCGACGCTGGCCTCGAACGTGCCATGCACGCTGTCGTACTTGAGCAGGTGGGCGTTCATCGCACTGTCGCCCAGGTCGTTGATGGCGACGACCTGCAGGTCCTGGCGGTAGCCTTGGGTATAGAGTGCGCGCAGGACGTTGCGTCCGATGCGGCCAAATCCATTGATGGCGATGCGAAGGGTCATGGCATTACCTCTGGCGGTCCGGGTGAAGCCTGTGGCAAAAAGGTGACTTCACTGAAACGGTTTTGTTATTGGAATTACAAGATTATTCCTCGCAGGATAGAAAACAAGCCTTTTTGATGGCAGTATTTTGTTAAACCTACAACGAGTGGTCGGGCAGACCACCCCTTGCTCGCGTCAGGCACCCTCACCTTGAGCCTAGGCCGCAATCGTTTGGAGGGGAAATGCCCGAAGACACCACCCCACAGTTAGCCTGGAGTCCAGTACATGCATCCGCGCATCCTTGAGGTCACCGAACGGTTGGTCGAACGCAGCCGTGCCACCCGTGAACGCTACCTGGAGCTGATTCGCGGCGCGGCCAGCGACGGCCCCATGCGCGCCAGCCTGCAATGTGCGAACTTCGCCCATGGCGTGGCCGGCTGTGGCGCCCAGGACAAGCAAAGCCTGCGCATGATGAACGCCGCCAACGTGGCCATCGTCTCGGCCTACAACGACATGCTCTCGGCCCACCAGCCGTACCAGCACTTCCCGGAACAGATCAAGCAGGCCCTGCGCGAGATCGGCTCGGTCGGGCAGTTCGCCGGTGGCGTGCCGGCCATGTGCGACGGCGTCACCCAAGGCGAGCCGGGCATGGAGCTGGCCATCGCCAGCCGCGAGGTGATCGCCCTGTCCACGGCCATCGCGCTGTCGCACAACATGTTCGATGCGGCGCTGATGCTAGGTATCTGCGACAAGATCGTCCCCGGCCTGATGATGGGCGCCCTGCGCTTCGGTCACCTGCCGACTATCTTCGTACCGGGTGGGCCGATGCCGTCGGGCATCTCCAACAAGGAAAAGGCTGACGTGCGCCAGCGCTACGCCGAAGGCAAGGCCAGCCGCGAGGAGCTGTTGGAATCGGAGATGAAGTCCTACCACAGCCCGGGCACCTGTACTTTCTACGGCACGGCCAACACCAACCAGCTGGTGATGGAAGTGATGGGCCTGCACTTGCCGGGGGCCTCCTTCGTCAACCCCTACACCCCGCTGCGCGACGCCCTGACCGCCGAGGCGGCGCAGCAGGTCACGCGTATGACCAAGGCCAGCGGCAGCTTCATGCCGCTGGGCGAGATCGTCGACGAAAAGGCCCTGGTCAACGCCATCGTCGCCCTGCATTCCACAGGGGGCTCCACCAACCATACCCTGCACATCCCGGCCATCGCCCAGGCTGCGGGCATCCAGCTGACCTGGCAGGACATGGCGGACCTGTCCGAAGTGGTGCCGACCCTGTCCCACGTCTATCCCAATGGCAAGGCCGACATCAACCACTTCCAGGCCGCCGGTGGCATGGCCTTCCTCATTCGCGAACTGCTCGACGCCGGGCTGCTGCACGAGGACGTCAATACCGTGGCCGGCCACGGCTTGCGCCGCTACACCCGGGAGCCCTTCCTGGAGGAGGGCAAGCTGGTCTGGCGTGAAGGCCCACGCCAGAGCCTGGACGAAAGCATCCTGCGCCCGGTGGCCCGGCCGTTCTCGGCCGAAGGCGGCCTGCGGGTGATGAACGGCAACCTCGGGCGGGGCGTCATGAAGGTCTCGGCCGTGGCGCCCGAGCATCAGGTGGTGGAAGCGCCGGCGCGGGTGTTCCATGACCAGCAATCGTTGGCCGATGCCTTCAAGGCCGGTGAACTGGAGCGTGACTTCGTCGCGGTGGTGCGCTTCCAGGGCCCGCGTTGCAACGGCATGCCCGAGCTGCACAAGCTGACCCCGTTCCTCGGCGTGCTGCAGGACCGCGGCTACAAGGTCGCACTGGTGACCGACGGGCGGATGTCTGGCGCTTCGGGCAAGATCCCGGCGGCGATCCATGTATGCCCGGAGGCCTACGATGGCGGCCCGCTGGCGCGGGTGCGCGATGGTGATATCGTGCGGGTCGACGGTGTCGAAGGCACGCTGCAGGTCATGGTGTCGGCCGAAGAGCTGGCAACCCGTGACCTGCCCACGGCTCCCCAGGGCAACGACCTGGGCATGGGGCGCGAGCTGTTCGGCTTCATGCGCGTGGCGTTCAGCTCGGCCGAGCAGGGCGCCAGCGCCTTCACCTCGGCATTGGAGCAGCTCAAATGAAGGCCTTGCTGGTTGGCGACATCGGAGGCACCAATGCGCGCTTCGGCCTGTGGCACGACAACCAGCTGCAGGCGGTACAGGTCCTGGCGACCGCCGACTACACCAACCCCGAGCAGGCCATCGAGGCCTATCTCGCCGGGCAAGGCATCCCGCGCGGCGGCCTGGCGGCGGTGTGCCTGGCGGTGGCAGGGCCGGTCAGCGGCGATGAGTTCCGCTTCACCAACAACCACTGGCGCCTGAGCCGCAGGGCCTTTTGCCAGGCCCTGCAGGTCGAGCGCCTGCTGTTGATCAACGACTTCAGCGCCATGGCCCTGGGCATGACGCGCCTGCAGGACGGTGAATACCGCCAGGTCTGCGCAGGTACGGCCAACCCTGCCCGGCCGGCCCTGGTCATCGGCCCTGGAACCGGGTTGGGCGTGGGCAGCCTGTTGCGCCTGGACAACCAGCACTGGCTGGCCTTGCCGGGGGAGGGTGGGCATGTCGACCTGCCGGTGGGCAACGCACGGGAGGCGGCGATCCACCAGCAGATCCATGGGCAGATCGGCCATGTGAGCGCCGAAACGGTGCTCAGTGGCGGAGGCCTGTTGCGCCTGTACCAGGCGATGTGCGCGCTCGATGGCGACACACCCAGACACAAAACCCCGGCGCAGATCACCGATGCCGCCCTGGGCGGTGAGCCCCGGGCCTTGGCGGTGGTCGAGCAGTTCTGCCGCTTCCTCGGGCGAGTCGCTGGTAACAATGTCCTGACCCTGGGTGCGCGGGGCGGCGTCTATATTGTCGGCGGCGTGATTCCACGTTTTGCCGAGCTGTTCCTGCGCAGCGGCTTTGCTGCGAGCTTCGCCGACAAGGGCTGCATGAGCGGGTATTTCGACGGGGTGCCGGTGTGGCTGGTGACGGCGGAGTTTTCCGGGTTGCTGGGAGCCGGGGTGGCACTGCAGCAGGCGTTGGATCATTGAACCAAGCGTAGGCTTCATCGCGGGACACGTCGGACCGCGATGGGCTGCAAGGCAACCCCTATCGATAGCAAAGGAACGGCCAACGTGAGCTCCACCGGCAAATCGATCCTGATGGTCGACGACGACCAGGAAATCCGCGAACTGTTGCAGACCTACCTGAGCCGCTCCGGTTTCCAGGTGCATGCCGAGGCTGATGGCCAGGGTTTTCGCCAGGCGCTGGAGCGCGAGCCCTGCGACCTGGTGATCCTCGACGTGATGCTGCCCGACGAAGACGGTTTCAGCCTGTGCCGTTGGGTGCGCCAGCATCCTCGTCTGGCGCGGGTGCCGATCATCATGCTCACCGCCAGCTCCGACGAAGCCGACCGGGTCATTGGCCTGGAGCTGGGGGCCGACGACTACCTGGGCAAACCGTTCAGCCCGCGCGAGCTGCAGGCGCGAATCAAGGCCTTGCTGCGCCGCGCCGAATTCGGCCAGGCGGCGCCCAGCCAGGCCGTGCTGATGTTCGATGACTGGCGCCTGGATACCATCAGCCATCGGCTGTTCCACCGCGACGGCGAGGAGGTGATCCTCTCCGGGGCCGACTTCGCCTTGCTCAAGCTGTTTCTCGACCACCCGCAGCAAATCCTCGACCGCGACACCATCGGCAATGCCACCCGTGGACGCGAGCCGATGCCGCTGGACCGCATCGTCGACATGGCGGTCAGCCGTCTGCGCCAGCGCCTGCGCGACACCGAAAAACCGCCTCGGCTGATACGCACCGTGCGTGGCAGCGGCTACCTGCTGGCGGCCCATGTCTGCCCGGCCTGCTGAGCGGCGCTTGCGCTTGCTGCCGCGCTCGTTGCTCGGGCGCATGCTGCTGCTCACGCTGCTGGTGGTGCTGTTGGCCCAGGGGCTGTCGAGCCTGATCTGGGTCTCTCAGCTGCGTGCCAGCCAGCTCCAGGGCCTGCAGGCCAGTGCCCGTAGCCTGGCCCATTCGATGAGCGCCAGCGTCAGCTACTTCCGCTCATTGCCAGTCGCCTATCGGCCCATGGTGCTGGACCAGTTGCGCAGCATGGGTGGCACGCGGTTCTTCGTCTCGCTCAACGACAAGCCGCTGGACATGCCGGTGCTGCCGATCACCCCGCGCAAGCGGGCGGTGATCGAGGTGTTCGAGCAGGTGCTGCACGAGCGTCTGGGCCAGCGGATGGAGATCTCGGTGGAATTCGTCAGCCCCCAGGAGCTGCGCATCTTCAACAGCGGCTTGAAACTCGACGAGCTGCCGCGCTCCTGGGCGCACTACTCGCTGACCCTGGAGCCGCTGAACCCGCCGGTGCTGGTGACGCAGATCCGCCTGGGCGAAGGCGAGTGGCTGTACATCGCCTCGTTGCTGCCTGAGCCTTACACCAGCCTGGAGGCCGAGCGGTTGCCGCGCCAGCAGATCGGCTTCATCGCCCTGACCACCGCATTGCTGCTGCTGTTCATCGGTTTGCTGGTGCATTGGCAGAGCCGTCCGCTCAAACGCCTGGCCCGGGCTGCGCGGGAGATGTCCCTGGGGGCCGACGTGGCACCGGTCGTCGAGGGGGGCGGCAGCGAAGTGGCCGAGGTAGGGCGGGCGTTCAACAGCATGCGTGAGCGCATCAGCCGCTACCTGACCGAGCGTGCGCAGCTGTTCAGCGCCGTGTCCCATGATCTGCGTACGCCCATCACACGCCTGCGCCTGCGCGTCGAGTTGCTAGAGGACGAGCGGATGCAGGCCAAGTTCAGCCGTGACCTCGACGAGCTGGAGCTGCTGGTCAAGGGGGCCCTGCAATGTGTGAAGGACACCGATATCCACGAGAACATCGAGCCCATCGACCTCAACCAGGTGCTTGAGATCCTCGCCGAGCCCTACCTGGGTGATGGGCGCATCACCCTCGAGGGCCGTGCCCTGGCGCCGTATCCGGGCAAGCCCCTGGCCCTGCGCCGCTGCATCGGCAACCTGATCGACAATGCCATCAAGTATGGGGAAAGGGCGCACCTGCGCATTCTCGATAGCGCCACCGGCTTTGTCCTGCAGGTGGACGACCAGGGGCCTGGTGTTCCCGAACAGCGTCTGGAGCAGGTGTTCGAGCCGCATTTCCGCTTGGCCGGGCAGCAGCAAGGCTACGGCCTGGGGCTCGGTATCGCGCGCAACATCGCCCACAGCCACGGTGGCGAGGTGAGCCTGCTGAACCTGCGCCAGGGTGGCTTGCGGGTGACCTTGAGCCTGCCGCGCAGCGCCGAGTGACCCGCCGAATGTCACCAGTCAGTGACATTCGTGCATCCCTTCGTTACCTGCTCGCCGTGGGCGTCTGGTTAGACTCCAATGCAAGCGCAAGCACCATGACTTGCCTATGCATAACAACAAGAAAGGTTCCCCCACGATGAATGCGATCACTCGTCTCGCCGCTGTCGTTTCCCTCGCCTCATTCATGCCACTGACCGCCCTGGCTGTCGAAGAAAAGGGCGCTGTCGAAGTCCTGCATTGGTGGACCTCCGGCGGTGAGGCTGCCGCCGTCAATACCCTCAAGCAGCAGGTCGAAAAAGACGGTTTCACCTGGAAGGACAACGCCGTGGCCGGTGGCGGTGGTGCCGCGGCCATGACCGTACTCAAGAGCCGCGCCGTCGCCGGCAACCCACCCGCCGCCGCGCAGATCAAGGGCCCGGATATCCAGGAGTGGGGCGCCTTGGGTCTGCTCACCGAGCTCGACGACGTGGCCCAGGCCAACCTGTGGGACCAACTGCTGCCGGCCAAGCTCACCCCCATCTGGAAATACGACGACCATTACGTAGCCGTACCGGTGAACATCCACCGGGTCAACTGGCTGTGGGTCAACCCGCAGGTGTTCGAGAAGGCCGGGGCCAAGGTGCCCACCACCCTGGACGAACTGTTCGCCGCTGCCGACACGCTCAAGGCGGCAGGCTTCCAGCCCTTGGCCCATGGTGGCCAGCCCTGGCAGGACAGCACTGTGTTCGAGAACCTGGTACTGGCGACCCTGGGGCCTCAGGGCTATCACAAGGCCTTCGTCGAGCTGGATCAGGACACCCTGGCCGGCGCCCAGATGGTCGAGGCCTTCAAGGCTCTGCAACGCCTGGGCACCTACATGGACGCCAACCGTGCCGGGCGTGACTGGAACATCGCTGCCGCCGACGTCATCAACGGCAAGGCCGGTATGCAGATCATGGGCGACTGGGCCAAGAGCGAATGGACCGCCGCGCACAAGGTGGCCGGCAAGGACTACCAATGCGTGCCGTTCCCCGGCACACAGGGCAGCTTCACCTACAACATCGACTCCCTGGCAATGTTCAAGCTCAAGGATGAAAACGACATCAAGGCCCAGAACGACCTGGCCAAGGTCGCGCTGGAGCCGACCTTCCAGACTGCCTTCAACCAGGCCAAGGGCTCGCTGCCGGTGCGTCAGGGCATGGACATGAGCCAGTTCGATGCCTGCACCCAGCAGTCGCAGAAGGACTTCCAGCAAGCCGAGCAGGGTGATGGCCTGCAGCCGAGCATGGCGCACAACATGGCCTCGTCGCTGGCGGTGCAGGGGGCCATCTTCGACGTGGTCACCAACTTCCTCAACGACCCCAAGGCCGACCCGGCCAAGGCGGCCAAGCAGTTGGGCGCGGCGATCAAGGCGGCCCAGTAACGGGCCTGCGCCCACAGGTGCCGCATGACCTGTGGGCAGCGCTCACTTTGTGGGAGCGGGCTTGCCCCGCGATGCGGTGCGCAGCGCCGCCATTGACTCGGTATCACTCATGAACACAGCAACCGCAACCCTGCGGGCCTCCCCCCTGGACGCCCTGCAACGCTGGCTCCCGAAACTGGTGCTGGCGCCGAGCATGCTGATCGTCCTGGTGGGCTTCTACGGCTACATCCTCTGGACCTTCGTGCTGTCCTTCACCCACTCCAGCTTCATGCCCAACTACAAGTGGGCCGGGTTGACCCAGTACCTCAAGCTGCTGGCCAACGACCGCTGGTGGGTCGCCAGCAAGAACCTGCTGGTATTCGGCGGGCTGTTCATCGCCATCAGCCTGGTGGTCGGTGTCTTGCTGGCGGTGTTGCTGGACCAGCGCATCCGCCGCGAAGGGGTCATCCGCACCATCTACCTCTACCCAATGGCGCTGTCGATGATCGTTACCGGCACGGCCTGGAAATGGCTGCTCAACCCCGGCCTGGGCTTGGACAAGCTCCTACGCGACTGGGGCTGGGAGGGCTTTCGCTTCGACTGGCTGGTAGACCCCGAGCGGGTCGTGTACTGCCTGGTGATCGCCGCGGTATGGCAGGCGTCCGGCTTCGTCATGGCACTGTTCCTGGCGGGGCTGCGCGGGGTCGACTCGTCCATCGTGCGGGCGGCCCAGGTCGACGGCGCCAGCCTGCCGAGGATCTACCTGCGCATCGTCCTGCCCAGCCTGCGGCCGGTGTTCTTCAGCGCCCTCATGATCCTTGCCCACATCGCCATCAAGAGCTTCGACCTGGTCGCCGCCATGACCGCAGGTGGCCCTGGCTATGCCTCCGACCTGCCGGCGATGTTCATGTACAACTTCACCTTCAGCCGTGGGCAGATGGGCATGGGGTCGGCCAGCGCGATCCTCATGCTCGGCGCCATCCTGGCGATCCTGGTGCCCTACCTGTATTCGGAACTGAGGAACAAGCGCCATGACTAGCCCACGTTGGTTCGCCCCCAGCCGCCTGGCCATCCATGCCACCTTGCTGGCCGCCTGCGCGCTGTACCTGATCCCGCTGGTGGTGATGCTGCTCACCAGCTTCAAGACACCCGAGGATATTCGTGCCGGCAACCTGCTCAGCTGGCCGGAGGTGGTCACCGGCATCGGCTGGATCAAGGCCTGGGACACCGTGGGCGGCTACTTCTGGAACTCGGTGAAGATCACCGTGCCGGCGGTGGTGTTGTCCACGCTGATCGGCGCGCTCAACGGCTATGTGCTGTCGATGTGGCGCTTCAGGGGTTCGCAGCTGTTCTTCGGCCTGTTGCTGTTCGGTTGCTTCCTGCCGTTCCAGACCGTCCTGCTGCCGGCCTCGTTCACCCTGGGCAAGCTGGGCCTGGCCAGTACCACCACGGGCCTGGTGCTGATGCATATCGTCTATGGCCTGGCCTTCACCACGCTGTTCTTTCGCAACTACTACTGCAGCGTGCCCGAGGCCCTGGTGCAGGCGGCGCGGCTGGATGGGGCGGGGTTCTTCACGATCTTCGGGCGCATCCTGCTGCCGATGTCGGTGCCGATCATCATGGTCTGCCTGATCTGGCAGTTCACCCAGATCTGGAACGACTTCCTCTTCGGCGTGGTGTTCGCCAGCGGCGACGCCCAGCCCATCACGGTGGCCCTGAACAACCTGGTCAACACCAGCACCGGGGTCAAGGAATACAACGTCGACATGGCGGCGGCGATGATCGCGGGGCTTCCGACCCTGCTGGTCTATGTGCTGGCCGGCAAATATTTCCTGCGCGGCCTGACTGCCGGCGCGGTCAAGGGGTGACACATGGCACGGCTCGAACTTCGCAACGTCAACAAGCGCTACGGCAGTGGCCTGGCCGATACCCTCAAGGCCATCGACCTGGGTATCGAATCGGGTGAGTTCCTGATCCTGGTGGGGCCTTCCGGCTGCGGCAAGTCGACCCTGATGAACTGCATCGCCGGGCTCGAGGACATCAGTGGTGGGCAGATCCTGGTCGACGGCACCGATATCAGCGCCATGAGCCCCAAGGACCGGGACATCGCCATGGTGTTCCAGTCCTATGCGCTGTACCCGACCATGAACGTGCGCGACAACATCGCCTTCGGCCTGAAGATCCGCAAGATGCCCCAGGCAGCCATCGACGAAGAGGTGGCGCGGGTCGCCAAGCTGCTGCAGATCGAACACCTGCTCGGCCGCAAGCCCGGGCAGCTCTCTGGCGGCCAGCAGCAGCGGGTGGCCATGGGCCGTGCCCTGGCACGGCGGCCGAAGATCTACCTGTTCGATGAACCGCTGTCGAACCTGGACGCCAAGCTGCGGGTGGAGATGCGCACCGAGATCAAGCTGATGCACCAGCGCCTGAAGACCACCACCGTGTACGTCACCCACGACCAGATCGAGGCCATGACCCTGGGCGACAAGGTCGCGGTGATGAAGGATGGCGTGATCCAGCAGTTCGGTACGCCCCAACAGATCTACAACGATCCGGCCAACCAGTTCGTCGCCAGCTTCATCGGCTCACCGCCGATGAACTTCATCCCTGCTCGCCTGACGAAACAAGAAGGGCGCCTGTTGGCGCTGCTCGACAGCGGCCAGGCGCGTTGCGAGCTGCCATTGGGGCGAGTGGAGGGCGAATGGGAAGGGCGCGATGTGGTCCTGGGCATACGCCCGGAGCAGATCGGCGTGGGGGAGGGCACCGGCTTGCCTGGTATCCGCGCCCAGGTGCAGGTGACCGAGCCCACTGGGCCGGACCTGCTGGTTTTCGTCACCCTCAATCAGGTCAAGGTCTGCTGCCGGCTGGCGCCGGATGTCGCCTGCCGGGTCGGTGACACCCTGAACCTGCAGTTCGACCCGGCGCGGGTGCTGCTGTTCGACGCACAAAGCGGCGAGCGTCTGGGACGTGCCGGGCCGGTGTGCCAGGCCACCGGTAATGTCGCCCGTTTCAAAGGGCGCTGAATCGTCTACACCATCAATAACAAGAACAGTGAGGAACAAGGGATGGATCATCGCATACGCATCAGGGCACTGGGGTCGCTGGCCATGCTGGCCATCGTCGGCAGCAATGGGGCACAGGCGGCCGAGGCCTTTTCGGCGGACTCCAAATGGATGACCGGCGACTGGGGCGGTGTTCGCACCGAACTGCTGGAAAAAGGCTACGACTTCACCCTTGACTATGTCGGCGAAGCGGCCGGCAACCTGCACGGCGGCTACAACGACGACAAGACGGCTCGCTACAGCGACCAGTTCGCCCTCGGCGCGCACCTGGACTTGCAGAAGATCCTTGGCTGGCATGACGCCGAATTCAAGCTGGCGATCACCGAGCGCAGCGGTCGCAACCTGTCCAACGACCGCATCGGCGACCCGCGGGCCGGCCATCTCAGCTCGGTGCAGGAGGTCTGGGGCCGTGGCCAGACCTGGCGCCTGACCCAGATGTGGATCAAGCAGAAGTACTTCGACGGCGCCCTGGATGTGAAATTCGGCCGCTTCGGCGAAGGCGAGGACTTCAACAGCTTCCCCTGCGACTTCCAGAACCTGGCGTTCTGCGGCTCCCAGGTGGGCAACTGGGTGGGCGGCATCTGGTACAACTGGCCGGTCAGTCAGTGGGCGCTGCGGGTCAAGTACAACATCAACCCGGAATTCTTCGTGCAGGTGGGCGCCTTCGAACAGAACCCCTCGAACCTGGAGACCGGCAATGGCTTCAAGCTCAGCGGCAGTGGCACCAAGGGCGCCATCCTGCCGGTGGAGATGGTCTGGTCGCCCAAGGTCAACGGCCTGCCGGGCGAGTACCGCCTGGGCTACTACTACAGCACCGCCAATGCCGACGATGTCTACGAGGACGTCAACGGCCAGCCCCAGGGCATCACCGGCAACGACTTCAAGTCCCACTCCAGCAAGCATGGCTGGTGGGTGGTGGCCCAACAGCAGGTGACCGCCCACGGCGGCGACGTCAATCGGGGCCTGAGCCTGTTCGCCAACTTCACGGTGCATGACAAGGCCACCAACGTCATCGACAACTACCAGCAGGTCGGCATGGTCTACAAGGGGCCCTTCGACGCCCGGCCCAAGGATGACATCGGCTTGGGCATCGCCCGCATCCACGTCAACGACGACGTGAAGAAACGTGCCGAGCAGCTCAACGCAGCCAGTGGCATCGATGACTACGACAACCCAGGCTTCGTGCCGCTGCAGCGCACCGAGTACAACGCCGAGCTCTACTACGGCTTCCACGTCACCAACTGGCTGACCGTGCGGCCCAACTTGCAATACATCAAGAGCCCGGGCGGCGTGGACGATGTGGATAACGCGCTGGTCGCAGGCTTGAAGATTCAGTCGTCATTCTGAGAAAAATTGTTGTAAATTTACGCCATCCATTCCCGGCTTCCTCGTTTCCACTGGTCCGCAGTGGAAACGAGGCCTGAGCCGAGATAGCGCTATCTCAAACAACAAGAGCTTGGAACCATGCCCGAACATCCGCTACATCGCTTCTTTTGCGCGCAGAGGCCTCGGCCGACGTTCGAGTGGGAGCGTTACCAGCAGCGCGATGTACTGATCATCGACCACCCCCGCTGCCAGGCGGTTTTCAGCCGCCAGGGCGCGCAGCTCCTGCACTTTCAGCCAACGGGCGAACGGCCCTGGTTGTGGTGCGCCGAGCAGTGGCCGCAGGTGGGGGCGATTCGGGGTGGCGTGCCGGTGTGCTGGCCTTGGTATGGGCGTCACCCGAGCGAAGACCTGTGGCCGGCCCATGGCTGGGCGCGGTTGCTCGACTGGAAGCTCATGGACAGCCATGAGGACGAGGAGGGCGTGACCCTCACGTGGCGCCTGCAGCTGTGCGACTGGCAGGTCGACCTGCATGCCCGGTTGGGCCAGCGCATGGAGCTGAGCCTGACCACCGAGCACCAGGACAGTGAGCCGTGCCAGCTGAGCCATGCGCTGCTGGCCTATTGGCGTATCAGCGACGTTGCGCAGATAGCGCTGTCCGGGCTCGAGGATATCGAAGGTTATGACCGCTTGAATCGCCAGGCCTGCCGCGAGGATGGCGCGCTGAAGCTCAAGGGCGGGTGCCAGAAGGTCTACCCGGGCACGCCTCGAGTGCAATTGCAGGACCCGGCTTGGCAGCGCGAGCTGTGCATCGATACCGGTGACAGCGACGATACCGTGGTCTGGCACCCGGGGCGTCGGCCGTTGGTGGGTGTCAGCGGGCGCGAGTGCCAGCGTTTCGTCTGTGTCGAAGCGGCCAGCGGCAGTGGTGAGGGGCTGAGCCTGGCGCCCGGGCAGCAGGCCCACCTGAGCCTGCAGGCGCATCGCCTCAGCTGAGTTCGTCGTCCTCGACGGGGTAGCGGCTGGCGTTGAGGCTTTCCTTGATCTTGCGCAGGTGTGGCTGGAAGTCCACGCCCCGGCGCAAGGTCATGCCGGTGGCCAGTACGTCGAGCACGGTGAGCTGGATGATCCGCGAGGTCATCGGCATGTAGATGTCGGTGTCTTCGGGCAGCGGAATGTGCAGGCTCAAGCTGCAGGCCTTGGCCAGGGGCGAGCCGGCGGCGGTCAGGCCGAGCACCGAGGCGCCGTTCTCGCGTGCGACGCGGGCCACCTCGACCAGTTCGCGGGTGCGCCCGGTGTAGGAAATGATCACGAACAGGTCGCCCGTATGGGCCACCGAGGCCAGCATACGTTGCATCAGCACGTCGGCGTGGGCCGACACGGCCAGGTTGAAGCGGAAGAACTTGTGCTGGGCGTCGAGGGCCACCGGGGCCGAGGCGCCCAGGCCGAAGAAGTGGATCTGCCGGGCCTGGATCATCATGTCCACGGCACGGCTGACCTGTTGCGGGTCGAGCTGTTGGCAGGCGCTGTCCAGCGAGGCGATGGCGCTGCCGAAGATCTTCTGGGTGTAGGCGGCCGGGTCGTCGTCGGGCTCCACCGCGCGGCTGACGTAGGCGGCGCCGCTGGCCAGGCTCTGGGCCAGCTGCAGCTTGAGCTCGGGATAGCCGCTGACGCCGAAGGAGCGACAGAAGCGGTTGACCGTCGGCTCGCTGACCTTGGCGGCCTGGGCCAGGGCGGCGATGCTGAAGCGGGTGGCTTGTTGCGGGTTGAGCAGGATGACTTCGGCGACTTTGCGTTCGGCCTTGTTCAGCTCGTCGAGGCGTCCCTGGATCTGTTCCAGGAGGTTTCGCACGCGGTCCATGGTATGTCCTTGGGTCGGGAAGACAGCCGGCTGATGGAGCAGCGGGCCGTTTGCACGGTGTCTATCGTACTGTCGGTGCCAGTGTCGCACCACTTGTCTGTGGTATTTGTCGGTAATGTTGTAGTTTTTACTACATTAACCCTTGAAAACTGCGTTTGAAAGCGATATTCCTAGGTCAACTTTAGGAAAGAACCAACATCATGGCTGCGATCAGTGTAGAACCTTGCACCTTTGCCCTGTTTGGCGCCTTGGGCGACCTGGCATTGCGCAAGCTGTTTCCCGCGCTCTACCAGCTCGACCGGGCTGGCTTGCTGCACCCCGATTCCCGCCTGCTGGCATTGGCTCGCGAAGCGGGCGAGGGCCAGCAACACCTGGCCACCATCGAGGCCCACCTGCGCCGCTTCGTGCCCGATACCGATATCGAGCCCGGCGTACTGGGGCGCTTCCTTGGCCGGCTGAGCTACCTGCGTCTGGACTTCCTCCAGGCCGAGGGCTATCAGGACCTGGCCGGGCAGGTGGCGGTGGACCTGCCGCTGATCGCCTATTTCGCAACGCCTGCGGCCGTGTATGGCGCGATCTGCGAAAACCTGGACAAGGCCGGCCTTGCCGAACGCACCCGCGTGGTGCTGGAAAAGCCCATAGGCCATGATCTGGAGTCCTCGCGCCGGGTCAACGATGCCGTGGCGCGTTTCTTCCCCGAGAACCGCGTCTACCGCATCGACCATTACCTGGGCAAGGAGACGGTACAGAACCTGATCGCCCTGCGTTTTGCCAACAGCCTGTTCGAAACCCAGTGGAACCAGAACTCCATCTCCCACGTGGAAATCACCGTGGCCGAGAAGGTAGGCATCGAAGGCCGCTGGGGCTACTTCGACAAGGCCGGGCAACTGCGCGACATGATCCAGAACCACCTGTTGCAGCTGCTGTGCCTGATCGCCATGGACCCGCCCAGCGACCTGTCCGCCGACAGCATCCGCGACGAGAAGGTCAAGGTGCTCAAGGCGCTGGCGCCGATCACTGGCGAGGCGCTGGCCTCCCGTGTGGTGCGTGGCCAGTACATCGCCGGCTACAGCGACGGCAAGCCGGTGCCGGGCTACCTGGAAGAAGACAACGCCAACGCCCAGAGCGACACCGAGA
This sequence comes from Pseudomonas sp. FA-1, assembly GCF_056856075.1. Classification (NCBI taxonomy): domain Bacteria; kingdom Pseudomonadati; phylum Pseudomonadota; class Gammaproteobacteria; order Pseudomonadales; family Pseudomonadaceae; genus Pseudomonas; species Pseudomonas sp. FA-1. Next base: position 282,090 of record NZ_JBWXTH010000002.1, on the reverse strand, counting down.
CCTTCGTCGCCCTGCGCGCCGACATTCGCAACTGGCGCTGGTCCGGCGTGCCGTTCTACCTGCGTACCGGCAAGCGCATGCCGCAGAAGTTGTCGCAGATCGTCATCCACTTCAAGGAGACGCCGCACTACATCTTCGCCCCTGAACAGCGTTTGCAGATCGGTAACAAGCTGATCATCCGCCTGCAGCCGGACGAAGGTATTTCCTTGCGGGTGATGACCAAGGAGCAAGGCCTGGACAAGGGCATGCAATTGCGCAGCGGGCCCTTGCAGCTGAATTTTTCCGACACCTGGCGCAGCGCACGCATCCCGGATGCCTACGAGCGTCTGTTGCTGGAAGTGATGCGCGGCAACCAGAACCTGTTCGTGCGCAAAGACGAAATCGAATACGCCTGGACATGGTGCGACCAACTGATCGCCGGCTGGAAGAACGCCGGGGACGCCCCCAAGCCCTACGCGGCCGGTTCCTGGGGGCCGATGAGTTCGATCGCCCTGATCACTCGCGATGGGAGGGCTTGGTATGGCGATATCTGACCTGCAATTGCCGGCGACCGTGAAGGTGCATCAGCTGGCGGACTCCAATACATTGGCGGCCTCGCTGGCCCGGGACGTGGCCGAGCGGCTGCGTCAGGCCATCGCCAGCAAGGGCCAGGCCTGTGTGGTGCTGTCGGGCGGGCGTAGCCCGGTACCGTTTCTCGAGAAGCTGGCCACCGAGGCGCTGGATTGGGCAAAAGTCACGGTCAGCCTGGCCGACGAGCGCTGGGTACCGGTCGAGCATGCCGACAGCAATGCCGGCCTGCTCAGGCGTCACCTGTTCAAGGGCGCAGCGGCCAAGGCCCGCTTCATCGGGCTGTACCGCAACGCGGAAAACCTGGAGGCCGCAGCCGAGCAGGCCGACCAGGCACTGGCCGAGCTCCCTCCGATCGATGTGCTGGTCCTGGGCATGGGCGACGATGGCCATACGGCCTCGCTGTTCCCGGCCAGCCCCAACCTGCACGAAGGCCTGGACCTGGCCAGCGAGCGTCGCTGCCTGCCGATGCTGGCCCCGAGCGTGCCGCGCCAGCGCCTGAGCATGACCCGCGCCTTGCTGGCCAAGGCCGCCTTCACCGTGCTGGCGGTGCAGGGCCAGGGCAAACTCGATACCCTGCGCGCCGCCTCGGCGGGCGAAAACATTACTGAAATGCCGATTCGCGCCTTTCTTCACGACCCCCTGGACATCTACTGGTGCCCATGAGCCAAGGACCCACTGTCATGACCACCCTTGAACGACCACAGCCTTTGCTCTCGATGGCTGAAAAAGCCGCGAGGATCGACGCGATCTGCGAACAGGCGCGCATCCTGCCGGTGATCACCATCGCCCGTGAAGAGGACATCCTGCCTCTGGCCGACGCCCTGGCCGCCGGCGGCATCCGCACCCTGGAAGTGACCTTGCGCTCCAAGCATGGCCTCAAGGCCATCCGTGTGCTGCGTGAGCAGCGCCCGGAGCTGTGCGTCGGTGCCGGCACGGTGCTCGACCGCGAGATGTTCGCTGCGGTGGAGGCCGCCGGTGCACAGTTCGTCGTCACCCCAGGCATCACTCCGGACATCCTCGAGGCCGGCGTGCAAAGCGATATCCCGCTGCTGCCGGGCATCAGCACACCCTCGGAAATCATGATGGGCTATGCCCTGGGCTACCGTCGCTTCAAGCTGTTCCCCGCGGAGATCAGCGGCGGCGTGGCGGCGATCAAGGCCTTTGGCGGCCCGTTCGGCGATATCCGTTTCTGCCCCACCGGTGGTGTCAACCCGGCCAATGTACGCAATTACATGGCCCTGCCGAACGTGATGTGCGTAGGCGGCACCTGGATGCTCGACAGCAGCTGGGTGAAGAATGGCGATTGGGCGCGGATCGAAGCGTGCAGTGCGGAGGCAATGGCATTGTTGGACGCCAACTGAATTTGTTGTGTGCTTTACGGCTTGTGGGGCGCTTGGTCGGCGCCCCTTTTTTTGCCTGGAATTCTTGCAGTGCCTGTACCGGCCAATAAAAAAGCCCGCATCGAACGATGCGGGCCTCGATCACTGCGTGACAGCTTACGCCGCCTTGGCAGCCTGCTGGCTCAGCGAGCGGTTCAGGGCGCTGAACAGTGCCTTGAAGCTGGCGGTGGTGATGTTCTCATCGATGCCCACGCCGTGTACCGGGCGACCACCGGCCACGCGCAGTTCGATGTAGGCCGCGGCCTTGGCGTTGGTACCGGCGCCGATGGCATGCTCGTTGTAGTCCATGATCTCGACCGCGATCGGCAGGCCGGCGACCAATGCCTCCAGCGCACCGTTGCCCTTGCCGCGCCAGTGCAGGGTGGTCTCGCCTTCACCGGCGACTTCCACCTCCACGGCGCTGTGGCCGTTTTCCTCCTGCAGGCGATGGCTGACCAGTGCGTACGGCGTGTTGGCCTGGAGGTATTCCTTGTGCAACAGGCTGTAGATCTGCTGGGCGGTCATTTCCAGGCCCAGGCGGTCGGTCTCGCCCTGTACCACTTGGCTGAACTCGATCTGCATGCGGCGCGGCAGGCTGATGCCATATTCCTGCTCGAGCAGGTAGGTGATGCCGCCCTTGCCCGACTGGCTGTTGACGCGGATCACCGCCTCGTAGCTGCGGCCGATGTCGGCCGGGTCGATCGGCAGGTACGGCACTTCCCACAGCTCGCCGTCCTTCTGCTTGGCGAAGCCCTTGCGGATGGCGTCCTGGTGCGAGCCGGAGAACGCGGTATGGACCAGGTCACCGACGTACGGGTGGCGCGGGTGTACCGGCAGCTGGTTGCATTCCTCGACCACCTTGCGCACGCCGTCGATGTCGGAGAAGTCCAGTTGTGGGTCGATGCCCTGGGTGTAGAGGTTCAGCGCCAAGGTCACCAGGTCGACGTTGCCGGTGCGCTCGCCGTTGCCGAACAGGCAGCCTTCGGCGCGGTCGGCGCCGGCCATCAGGCCCAGCTCGGTGGCGGCGATGCCGGTGCCACGGTCGTTATGGGTGTGCAGGCTGATGATCACGCTGTCGCGGCGGTTGACGTTGCGGCAGAACCACTCGATCTGGTCGGCGTAGACGTTCGGCGTCGACACTTCGACGGTGGCCGGCAGGTTGAGGATGATCTTGTGTTCAGGCGTCGGGTTCCATACCTCGATCACGGCATCGCAGACTTCCTTGGCGAATTCCATCTCGGTGGCGCTGAAGGTTTCCGGCGAGTACTGGAAGGTCCACTGGGTGTCTGGCTGCTGGGCGGCGTACTTGACGAACAGCTTGGCCGCGTTGACCGCGATGTCCTTCACGCCTTGCTTGTCCTGGTTGAAGACGATGCGGCGGAACGACGGGCAGGTGGCGTTGTACAGGTGCACGATGGCCTTCTTGGCCCCGCGCAGGGACTCGAAGGTACGGGCAATGAGGTCTTCACGGGCCTGGGTGAGCACCTGGATGGTGGTGTCGTCCGGGATGTGGCCATCTTCGATCAAGGTGCGCACGAAGTCGAAGTCGGTCTGCGAGGCGGACGGGAACGCGGCTTCGATTTCCTTCACGCCCACCTGCACCAGGGTCTTCCAGAAACGCAGCTTCTTCTCCGAGTCCATTGGCTCGATCAGCGACTGGTTGCCATCACGCAGGTCGGAACTGCACCAGATCGGCGCCTGGGTGATGGTCTTCGACGGCCAGGTGCGGTCAGGCAGGTCGATGGTCGGGAACGCGCGGTATTTCTTCGAAGGGTCTTTGAGCATGGTCATGGAAGCAATCCTTTAGTGTGCGGCCGTGATCGGGCCTGCCGAACGTAACGAGATGAAAAGGCGAGGCGACGCGATTCACCCTGGTAGTCGTGCACTGACCAGGCAGAGGCTGCGGTGTTGGCGGAGCAGAATGAGGGTGCTGGAGGTTTTCATGCCTCAACCCTAACCAGTGGGGTGAGGGATGGCAAGCCTTCAGGAAAAATTGATAGAAATGCTCAAAAAACTCGTTGTTTCGAGATTTTATCGCTCGCTTTTCTGGAAAGTCCGGCGTTGCTTGCGCGGTCTTTGCAAAGGCGCGCTAACGGCGTTCGTTGGGCCGCCTGAATCGCGGGGCAAGTCGGACCGCTGCTCCCACGAAGCAAGCGGAGCCTGGGCTGTATTCAGGGCTGGAAGGCGCCGATGAAGATCGCCGGGTCGACCCGTGCGTCGTTGAGACTGACGTTCCAGTGCATGTGCGGCCCGGTCGCCCGCCCGGTGGCGCCCACGCGGCCGACCACCTCGCCGCGGCGCAGTACCTGCCCCGGCTTCACGTCGATCTTCGACATATGGCAGAACATGCTGATGAACCCCTGGCCGTGGTCGACGAACACGGTGCGGCCATTGAAGAAGTAGTCGCCCACCAGGATCACCTTGCCGTTGGCTGGGGTCTTGATCGGCGTGCCGGCCGGCACGGCGAAGTCCAGGCCGGCGTGGGGGTTGCGTTCCTCGCCGTTGAAGAAGCGGCGCACGCCGAACTTGCTCGACAAAGGGCCGGTGACCGGCTTGTCGAGGATCAGGTTGCTCGGCAGGGTGGGGCTGAAGCTGCGATAGGCCTTGATCTGTTCGGCCAGTTCCCGGTCGATGCGCTTGAGGTCGGCAGGGTTGGGGTTGACCTGGCGCTTGTTCTTCAAGGTGATGTGCTGCTCGGGGTACTTCTTGCTGCCGACGGTGAAGGGCAGGGTGCGCGAGCCTTGGGTGACGACGGCCGGGCCGGGTTTCTGGGTCAGCGGAATGCCGACAATGGCCAGCCAGTTGCCCTGTTCCTGAACCACCAACACCGGCTTGCCGTCGAAACGTGCGCTGGGCGCGGTGGCGGCGGGGCCGAGGTCGACCACTGCCACGCCGCCGGGTACCGGCTTGTTCAGCTGGCGGGTGATGTAGCTGGCTTGGGCATGGGTGCCGAGCAGCAGCAGGGAAAGAGCGAGCAGGGGCGCGAGCAGGCGGGGCATGTATCAGTCCAGTAGCGAAAGGGTGACCGGGGTCTGGTGGTTGTCCTCGACCCTCACCTTGAGCTCGCCTTCGTTCAGGCGTGCGGTCAGGCGTTGGCCGTTGTGGGTCTGGGCGGCGCTGCGGATGGCCTGGCCGCGCTCGTCGAGCAGGATGCTGTAACCGCGCGCGAGGGTGGCCAGGGGGCTGACCACCTGCAAGGTCTGCAGCTGGGCCTGGAAGCGTTGGCGGCGGTCCTTGAGCACCTCGCGCATGGCCCGTGGCAGGCGTTTGGCGAGGGCGTCCAGGCGCTGGCCGAGCAGCTTCAGCGCCCGGCCTGGATGTTGGGCTGCCAGGCGCGTGTCGAGGCGGCCCAGGCGTTCGTGGCGCTGGTTCAGGGTGAGCATGAAGGCACGCCGCAGGCGCATGTCCAGGTCATCCAGGCGCTGGGCCTGTTGGCGTAGACGCTCGCCGGGGTGGCGCAGGCGCCGGGCCAGGCCGTCCAGGCGCAGTTGGTCGTGGGCCAGGCGGTTCTTCATGCGCAGCAGCAGGCGCCGCTGCAGGCTGTCGAGGCGTTGCTGCAGGCCGCTGCTGTCAGGTGCCAGCAGCTCGGCGGCGGCCGAGGGCGTCGGCGCGCGCACATCGGCGACGAAGTCGCTGATCGATACGTCGGTCTCATGGCCCACGGCACTGACGATGGGCGTCACGCAGGCAGCCACGGCGCGGGCCACATCTTCTTCGTTGAAGCACCAGAGGTCCTCCAGCGAACCACCGCCGCGGGCCAGGATCACGGCGTCGTAGCCTTGGCTGTCGGCCAGGCGCAGGGCACGGACGATCTGGCCGATGGCCTCGCGCCCCTGAACGGCGGTGGGGATCAGGTTCAGTTCGACCTGCGGCGCGCGGCGGCGGAACACACTGATGATGTCGCGGATCACCGCGCCTGTGGGCGAGGTGACGATGCCGATGCGTTGCGGGTGGGCCGGCAGCGGTTTCTTGCGTTCGGCACTGAACAGGCCCTCGGCACCGAGCTTTTCCTTCAGCGCCTCGAAGGCCAGGCGCAAGGCGCCATCGCCGGCCGGCTCGACGGTGTCGAGGATCAGCTGGTAGTCGCCACGCCCCTCGAACAGCGAGATCTTGCCACGCACGCGCACGGCCAGGCCGTCGCGCATGGCCTGGCGCACACGCGCGGCATTCTGCCGGAACAGTGCGCAGCGCACCTGGGCGCCGCTGTCCTTGAGGGTGAAATACATGTGCCCGGAGGCCGGGCGGGCGAGGTTGGAAATCTCGCCTTCCACCCAGACACTGCGGAACACATCCTCGAGCAGCACGCGGGCGCGGCCGTTGAGCTGGCTGACGGTGAGGACCTCGCGGTCCAGGCCGAGTCGTTCGAAGGGATCTCTGATCATGGCGGGCATCATAAAGGACATCACGCCTGGTTGTCTGTGTTGGCGCTCGCGCCTTGCATCGCCGAGATGAATTGTCGCACCAGGTCTCCTGCACCTCGTCGACATGCCAGGGCCACGGTGCTCTGGCAAGGCTCATCCAGCGGTACGAAGTGCACCGAGGCTGGCGCAATGTCGCGCATGCAGGACGGCAACAGCGCCACCCCGAAGCCGGCCTGGATCAGTTGCAGTTGGGTGGTCTTGCGCGACACGACCTGTGCGGCGCGTGGAAAGAACCCCGCCGCCATGCACAACGAAGCGGACAGATAGCTCAGCCCCCCTCGCTGCCGGTGGGGAATGGAGATAAAGCGCTCGTCCCGCAATCGGTCCAGGCCGACCTGCGTGGCGTTTGCCAGTGGATGGCCTGCCGCCACGGCCAGCAGCAATGGCTCGCTGAACAGGGTATGGGTTTCCACGTCCTGGTGCTGGCGCAATACGGGCAGGCGAAGCAGGCCGACCTCCAGACGTCCTTTGGCGATATCGTCCAACTGCGCTTCCGACGATTGCTGGGCGATCTCCAGGGAAACCCCTGGGTTGGCTTCCAGATAACCGCCCAGACGCTCGAGCAGCCGTCCGGTCAAGGGTACGGTGCTGGAGTGATTCAGGCGCAGGCTACCGCGCAAGCCTTGGCCAATCTCCTGGGCCAGGCGTTCGGCCTTGTCCAGGTCCGCCAGCAGGTGCCGGACGCGGTCGAGAAACGCCAGCCCGGCCTCGGTCAGGCGTGGCTGGCGGGCGGTGCGTTCGAACAGCGGCGTGCCAAGCTCCTGCTCCAGCTCCTTGATCTGCCGGCTCAAGGCCGATTGGGCAACGTACAGCCGCTCGGCAGCCGCGCTGAAGCTGCCGTTCTCGGCAATTTCCACGAAGTAGCGCAGTTGGCGGATGGAGGTCATGGCATGCCTTTTCGAGATGGCTAAGAGTGAAAAAGCATATTAGTCGGCATGGCTCATGGCTGGCTAACCTATCTGCGTCTTGTCAGGAATCGTGTCCATGCTCGTCCAACTGCCCTTTTCCGGTCTTGATTGGTTGCCCATCCTGCTGGGTGTTGGCATCGCCTACATTGTGTTTGGCATCGCCGGCTTCGGCACCGCCTTGGTGGCGGGGCCGATACTGATTCATTTCATGCCGTTGTCGCAGATCATCCCGCTGCTTGTGCTGCTGGACTTCGTGGCAGCTTTCGGCAACTGGCTACCCTCGCGCAGGGCGGTGGCGCGCAGCGAGCTGTTGAAGTTGTTGCCGTGCATGGCGGTGGGCTGCACCCTGGGCGTGGTCTTCCTGCTGCACTTGAAGTCGGACCTTCTCTTGTTGCTGATGGGGCTGTTCGTGACGGGGTATGCGGTGTACGGCCTGGCGATAAAGGTGCGGCCCGCGCGGCTGGCAGGCGCCTGGGCAGTGCCGATGGGCACGGTGGGTGGGTTGTTCGGCGCCTTGTTCGGCAGCGGGGGCTTTCTTTATGCGATCTACCTCAATGCCCGGCTGGACTCCACGGAGCAGGCGCGGGCGACCCAGAGCGCGCTGATCAGTTGCAGCACGGTGGTGCGCCTGTCGCTGTTTGTCATCGCCGGGGCGTATGCCGATGCCCACCTGTTGTGGCTCGCGGCCTGCCTGCTGCCGGTGATGGCTGTCGGGCTCTGGCTAGGCCGGCACTTGACCTCGAAGCTGTCCCGTGAGGCCTTCGTGCGCGTGGTCACCTGGCTGGTGCTGGCCAGCGGGCTGGCGCTGATCGGTCGCTACCTCGGTGGCTGAGCGGTAGAATCTCATCATTACCGCAGTCCGCAGGCCCGTTTCGTTCATGAACACCCAGAGCATCATCGTTCCCAAACTCTCCACTGTCCCGGTCCACGAAGCCCGCGCCCGGGCGATCCTGCGCTGGCTGGTGCGCGAGAAGATCGTCGAGGAGCCGCTCAGCACCTGTGGCCGCACCGGCAACCGCATGGGGCATGCCCTGGCCGAAGGTGCACGCAAGGTGGCGCTGCACCCCGAGCGGCTACCCTTCGGCGAGCAGGTCAACGGCCTGGAGGTGATGCTCAAGCGCTGCATCTATACACCCACCGAGGGCTTTCTCGAAGAGGCCGGTTGCCCCGAATGCCGGCGTGAAATCGGCGAGCCGCTGTTCGAAAGCCTGGAAGAGTGGATGCCCGGGGTGACGGACAACTTCACCTGCCCGCTGTGCGGCTTCGAGGACGACATCAACGGCTTTCTTTTCCTGCAGCCATGTGCCTTTTCCAACCTGGGCTTCATCTTCAACAACTGGGGCGAGGCCGGGTTCACCCAGGCCTTTCTCGACAGCTTCGCCGACTGGCTGGACCAGCCAGTGGCGGTGGTGCAGGTGAAACTGCCGCAAGGCTGACCGAAGGCCCTTATTTTGCATTGAGCGGCGCGCCGTGGATGAGTATAATGGCGCGCTTCCATTTTTCCCGCCCGGGAGCCCCCGCGATGCTGCGTATCAGCCAAGAAGCCCTGACCTTCGACGATATCCTCCTTGTACCTGGCTATTCCGAGGTACTGCCCAATGAAGTCAGTCTCAAGACCCGTTTGACCCGCGGCATCGAGCTGAACATCCCGCTGGTCTCCGCCGCCATGGATACCGTGACCGAAGCGCGCCTGGCCATCGCCATGGCCCAGGAAGGCGGCATCGGCATCATCCACAAGAACATGACCATCGAGCAGCAGGCTGCCGAAGTCCGCAAGGTCAAGAAGTTCGAGGCCGGCGTGGTCAAAGACCCGATCACCATCGACGCCGACGCCACCGTGCGCGACCTGTTCGACCTGACCCGCCTGAACAACATCTCGGGTGTTCCGGTGCTGGAGAACGGCGACCTGGTCGGTATCGTCACCTCCCGTGACGTGCGCTTCGAAAGCCGCCTGGACGCCAAGGTGCGCGAGGTGATGACGCCCAAGGAACGCCTGGTCACCGTGCGCGAAGGCGCCGACAAGAACGAAGTCCGCGAGCTGCTGCACAAGCACCGCCTGGAAAAAGTCCTGATCGTCGACGACAAGTTCAACCTCAAGGGCATGATGACCGTCAAGGACATCGAAAAAGCCAAGGCCTACCCGCTGGCCAGCAAGGACGACCAGGGTCGCCTGCGCGTCGGCGCCGCGGTCGGCACCGGCAAGGACACCGGCGAGCGTGTTGCCGCCCTGGTTGCCGCCGGCGTCGACGTGGTGGTGGTCGACACCGCTCACGGCCACTCCAAGGGCGTGATCGACCGCGTTCGCTGGGTCAAGCAGACCTACCCGCACGTGCAGGTGATCGGCGGCAACATCGCCACCGGCGCTGCTGCCAAGGCTCTGGCCGAGGCCGGTGCCGACGCGGTCAAGGTCGGTATCGGCCCAGGCTCGATCTGCACCACCCGCATCGTCGCTGGTGTCGGCGTGCCGCAGATCAGCGCCATCGCCAACGTCGCCGCCGCATTGGAAGGCACGGGTGTGCCGCTGATCGCCGACGGTGGCATCCGCTTCTCCGGTGACCTGTCCAAGGCCATCGTGGCGGGCGCCTCGTGCGTCATGATGGGTTCGATGTTCGCCGGTACCGAAGAGGCCCCGGGTGAGGTCGAGCTGTTCCAAGGCCGCTCCTACAAGGCCTATCGCGGCATGGGCTCGCTGGGCGCCATGGCGCAGGCCCAAGGCTCCTCGGACCGTTACTTCCAGGACTCTTCGGCCGGTGCCGAGAAGCTGGTTCCGGAAGGCATCGAAGGCCGCGTGCCCTACAAAGGCGCCCTGGCGGCGATCATCCACCAGCTGATGGGCGGCCTGCGGTCCTCCATGGGCTACACCGGCAGCGCAACCATCGACGAGATGCGCACCAAGCCGGAATTCGTGCGCATCACTGGTGCCGGCATGGCCGAGTCCCACGTGCATGACGTGCAGATCACCAAGGAAGCGCCAAACTACCGCGTAGGCTGAGGCTTCCAGCAACACCTGTTAGCGGGGCTGTCATGACAGCCCCGCGTCGTTTCCGATTTCCACTGACGAGATTGAGTCATGGCCCTCGACATTCACGCTCACCGCATCCTGATCCTCGATTTCGGTTCCCAGTACACTCAGCTGATCGCCCGCCGCGTGCGCGAGATCGGCGTCTACTGCGAACTGCACCCGTTCGACATGGACGATGAAGCGATCCGTGCCTTCAACCCGCGCGGCATCATCCTCGCCGGCGGCCCGGAGTCCGTTCACGAAGCCAACAGCCCGCGCGCGCCGCAGGCCGTCTTCGACCTGAACGTACCGCTGCTGGGTATCTGCTACGGCATGCAGACCATGGCCGAGCAGCTGGGCGGCAAGGTCGAAGGTTCCGACCTGCGCGAGTTCGGCTATGCCCGCGTCGACGTGGTCGGCAAGAGCCGCCTGCTCGACGGCATCGAAGACCATGTCGACGATGACGGCGTACTGGGCCTGGACGTGTGGATGAGCCACGGCGACAAGGTCACCCAGATGCCGGGCAGCTTCAATATCCTGGCCAGCACCCCGAGCTGCCCGATCGCCGGCATGTTCGACGATGCCCGTGGCTACTACGGCGTGCAGTTCCACCCGGAAGTGACCCACACCAAGCAGGGCGGTCGCATCCTGTCCCGCTTCGTGCAGGACATCTGCGGCTGCGAGGCCCTGTGGACCCCATCCAACATCGTCGAAGACGCCATTGCCCAGGTGCGCGAGCAGGTCGGTTCGGCCAACGTCCTGCTGGGCCTGTCCGGCGGTGTCGACTCCTCGGTGGTTGCCGCGCTGCTGCACCGTGCCATTGGCGACCAGCTGACCTGCGTCTTCGTCGACAACGGCCTGCTGCGCCTGCACGAGGGTGACCAGGTGATGGCCATGTTCAAGGAGAACATGGGCGTCAAGGTGATCCGCGCCGACGCTGAAAAGCAGTTCCTCGACAACCTGGCCGGCGAGACCGACCCAGAGAAGAAGCGCAAGATCATCGGCCGCACCTTCATCGACGTGTTCGACGCCGAGGCCAGCAAGCTGGAGAACATCCAGTTCCTCGCCCAGGGCACCATCTACCCGGACGTGATCGAGTCGGCCGGCGCCAAGAGCGGCAAGGCCCACGTGATCAAGTCGCACCACAACGTCGGCGGCCTGCCGGAGGAAATGAACCTCAAGCTGGTCGAGCCGCTGCGCGAGCTGTTCAAGGACGAAGTCCGCAAGATCGGCCTGGAGCTGGGCCTGCCGTACGACATGGTCTACCGCCACCCATTCCCGGGCCCGGGCCTGGGCGTGCGTATCCTCGGTGAAGTGAAGAAGGAATACGCCGACATCCTGCGTCGCGCTGACCACATCTTCATCGAAGAACTGCGCAAGGCCGACTGGTACCACAAGACCAGCCAGGCGTTCGTGGTGTTCCAGCCGGTGAAATCTGTCGGCGTCGTCGGCGATGGCCGTCGCTACGCCTGGGTCGTGGCCCTGCGCGCCGTCGAGACCGTGGACTTCATGACCGCTCGCTGGGCACACCTGCCGTACGAGCTGCTGGAGACCGTCAGCGGCCGCATCATCAACGAAATCGACGGTATCTCGCGCGTCACCTATGACGTGTCGAGCAAGCCGCCGGCCACCATCGAGTGGGAATGAGTTGAGCCACAAGGGCGCCGCAAGGCGCCCTTGTCGTATCTGGCGTCGCGACACAAGGCCGCGCCCATAAAAGGCACTCTTCACTTAATCTTTCTCAATTGCAGGTGTATCGTATTCGCCCTTCATTGCCAGCCCACTGGCAGACTGATTGCGCAGAAACGAGGTACCCGCACCGATGTCCTTTACCCGTCGACAAATGCTCAAGGGCCTGACCGGCCTGGTGGTGGTTGGCCTGGGCGCGGGAGGCGTCGCGCGGTACTGGCTGGGCAAGGTCGAGGACGAGAATGCCGGGCATGACTATGAACTGATCGCCGCGCCCCTGGACGTCGAACTGGTACCGGGCTTCAAGACCGAGGCCTGGGCCTTTGGCCCCTCGGCTCCGGGCACCGAGCTGCGTGTGCGCCAGGGGACCTGGTTGCGGGTGCGCTTCATCAACCACCTGCCGGTGGAAACCACCATCCATTGGCACGGCATCCGCCTGCCGCTGGAAATGGACGGCGTGCCCTACGTGTCGCAGCTGCCGGTGAAGCCTGGCGAGTTCTTCGACTACAAGTTCCGCGTGCCGGATGCCGGCAGCTACTGGTATCACCCCCATGTCAGCAGCTCCGAGGAACTGGGGCGCGGCCTGGTCGGGCCGTTGATCGTCGAGGAGCGCGAGCCTACCGGGTTCAGGCATGAGCGCACCTTGAGCCTGAAGAACTGGCACGTGGATGAGCAGGGCGCCTGGCTGCCCTTCAGCATCCCCCGGGAGGCGGCGCGCAACGGTACCGCCGGGCGCCTGATCACCATCAATGGCCAGGCAGGGTCGGTCACCGAGTTGCCGGCCGGGCAGGTGGTGCGGGTGCGGTTGCTGAACCTGGACAACACCTGGACCTACCGCATCAACCTCAAGGGCAACTGCGAGGCCAGGATCTACGCACTCGACGGCAACCCGATCACCCCACGGCCGCTGGACGACGACTACTGGCTCGGCCCGGGCATGCGGATCTGCCTGGCCATTCGCATCCCTGAAGCGGGCGAGGAAATTTCCCTGCGCGACGGCTTCGTGCGCCTGGGCACCCTGCGCTCGGTGGCAAGCCACGAGGCACCGGGTGATTGGCCCGAAGCGTTGCCTGCCAACCCAATCGCCGAGCCGGACCTGGAGAACGCCGAGAAACTCAACTTCAATTTCGAGTGGGCCGGCAAGGTTTCAGTGGGTACCGAGAACGGCCGGCCGCCGAGCCTCTGGCAGATCAACGGCCAGGCCTGGGACATCACCGACAAGACCTGTGCCGAGCGTCCTATCGCCACCTTGACCAAGGGCAAGAGCTACATCCTGGAACTGAAGAACATGACCCAGTACCAGCACCCCATCCACCTGCATGGCATGAGCTTCAAGGTGATCGCCTCCAATCGACGCAAGATCGTCGAACCGTGGTTCACCGACACCTACTTGCTGGGCAAGAACGAACGGGCCCAAGTCGCCTTGGTGGCGGATAACCCTGGCACCTGGATGTTCCACTGCCACGTGATCGACCACATGGAAACCGGCCTGATGGCCGCGATCGCGGTGGTCTGATGCGCCCGCAGATCATCGATCGCAGCCGCGACCAGGAATTCATGCGCCTGGCCCTGGACCTGGCCGCCCAGGGCGCCGCCATGGGTGAAGTGCCGGTGGGTGCGGTGCTGGTGCAGCATGGCCAGGTGATCGGCCAGGGTTTCAACCGTCCGATCAACGACAGCGACCCCAGTGCCCATGCCGAGATGGTGGCCATCCGCGCGGCGGCCAAGGCCGCCAGCAACTACCGGCTGCCAGGCAGCACCCTCTACGTGACCCTGGAGCCGTGCAGCATGTGCGCCGGTTTGATCGTGCATTCGCGCATCGCCCGGGTGGTGTATGGAGCGCTGGAGCCCAAGGCAGGGATCGTGCAGAGCCAGGGGCAGTTCTTCAGCCAAGGCTTTCTGAACCATCGGGTGATGTTCGAGGGAGGGGTGTTGGCCGAGGAGTGCGGGCAGATACTCAGCGAGTTCTTCAAGGCCAGGCGCGCCAAGGGCTAGCGCGCCCCTGTAGGAGCGGCCTACATCGGCGGCGACTGTTCCGCCGGCTTGTCCTTGTTGACCCCCGGCACATGCAGGCTGCCTTCGGCCACCTGGCCTTCGAGCTGTGGCTGGGTCACCCAGGTGAGGATGTCGTAGTAGCGGCGGATGTTGGCCACGAAGTGCACCGGCTCGCCGCCGCGGGCATAGCCGTAGCGAGTCTTGCGGTACCACTGCTTCTGCGACAGGCGCGGCAGCATCTTCTTCACGTCCAGCCATTTGTTCGGGTTCAGCCCCTCGCGCTTGGCCAGCATGCGCGCGTCCTCCAGGTGGCCGCTGCCGACGTTGTAGGCGGCCAGGGCGAACCAGGTACGGTCAGGCTCCTTGATGCTGTCGTCGAGCTGGCTCTTGACCAGCACGAAGTACTTGGCGCCACCCTGGATGCTCTGCTTGGGGTCCAGGCGGTTGGACACGCCCATGGCCTGGGCGGTGCGTTGGGTGAGCATCATCAGGCCGCGCACGCCGGTCTTGGACGTGACTTCCGGTTGCCACATGGACTCTTGATAGCCGATCGCTGCCAGCAGGCGCCAGTCCACCTGCTCGACCTTGCTGGAGGCGCGGAAGTGCTTTTCATATTTGGGCAGGCGTTGCTGCAGGTGCTGGGCGAAGGTATAGGCGCCAACGTAGCCGAGCACGTCGACATGGCCGTAATAGCGCTCCTTCAGGCGTTGCAGGGTGCCGTTCTTCTGCGCCTTGTCGAGGAACTCGTTGACCTCGTTGAGCAGGCTATTGTCCTCGCCGGGCGCCAGCGCCCAGCGCTGGTCACGGGAGTCGCCCAGGTCGAATGCCACGCGCACGTTGGGGAAGTAGACCTGGTTCATGGCCAGCTCGTTGGAATCCACCAAGGTCAGGTCGATTTGCCCTTCATCGACCATGCGCAGGAGATCGACGACCTCGACCGCATCAGACTCTTCGTATTCCAACGTAGGATTTTGCTTTTTCAGTTCAGCCAGCTGATCGGCATGGCTGCTGCCCTTGAGCACCATGATTTTCTTGCCGATGAGCCCCTTGACGTTGGTGGGCCGGGAGCGGCCGTTGCGGTAGATGACCTGCGGGGTCACCTCGAGGTACGGATGGGAGAACTTTGCCTGGGCAGTGCGCTTTTCGCTGCTGACAAGGCCTGCGGCGGCCAGTACCGGGCCTGAGGGTTTGCCCAACTGGTCGAACAGTTCGTCGAGGCTGTCGGCCGTCTCGATTTCCAGTTTCACGCCGAGATCGTCGGCGAAACGCTTGACAAGTTCGTACTCGAAGCCGGTTTCGCCGTTGCGGTCCTGGAAGTAGGTGGCCGGGCTGTTGCGGGTAATTACGCGCAGCACGCCGTCTTCCTTGACGCGTTCTAGGGTGCTGGGTTTTTCAACACAGGCACCGAGCATCAGGAAGAGTCCGGTTGCGAAGAGCCATCTGGCGCAGCGCTGGCGCAAAGCAGTGTGGGCGAACATAGGTTGCAGTATACGCAAAGGACTGGCCCCGCCATATCTCGACAATATACGGACTGTCTGGTAGCGAGCCTTGTGGTGTGCCCCAGGTCCGCCCTGGCCCGATCGCCGGCAAGCCGGCCCCGCAAGGGGTGTGCCGTACCCTGTGCCGGCTTGCCGGCGAAAGGCCGGTAGCGGTTGCAAGGCATGGAAGCGATAATTTTTTGACCGCAAAGTCCGGTTCCGCCGCCCGGCAGCCGTGGCTTAGAGCGGGTGCCGAAACCGTACGAATTAGGCTAGAATGCACGGCCTCTAAGCACACCCCTTCCTGAGGCTGTCCCGACGATGTTGATCCTGCGCGGCGCTCCTGCCCTTTCTGCCTTCCGCCACGGTAAGTTACTCGAGCAACTGAGCCAGAAAGTACCCGCTGTTACTGGTTTGTATGCCGAATTCGCCCACTTCGCCGATGTCGATGGCGAGCTGACCGCCGACCAGCAGCAGGTGCTGGGCCGTCTGCTCAAGTACGGCCCGAGCGTCCCGGTCCAGGAGCCGAGCGGCCGCCTGTTCCTGGTCGTGCCGCGCCTGGGCACCATTTCGCCCTGGGCCAGCAAGGCCAGCGATATCGCCCATAACTGTGGCCTGCAGAGTATCCAGCGCCTGGAGCGCGGTATTGCCTACTACGTCGCCGGCGAGCTGTCCGATGCCGACGCGGCCGCCGTCGCCGCCGAGCTGCATGATCGCATGACCCAGCGCGTCCTGGGCCGCCTCGAAGATGCCGCCGACTTGTTCAGCCATGCCCAGCCCAAGCCGATGACCTCCGTGGACATCCTCGGCGGTGGTCGCGCCGCCCTGGCCCAGGCCAACATCGACCTGGGCCTGGCCCTGGCCGAAGACGAGATCGACTACCTGGTCAATGCCTTCCAGGGCCTCAAGCGCAACCCGAACGACATCGAGCTGATGATGTTCGCCCAGGCCAACTCCGAGCACTGCCGCCACAAGATCTTCAACGCCAGTTGGGACATCGACGGCCAGGCCCAGGAAAAAAGCCTGTTCGGGATGATCAAGAACACCTACCAGATGCACAGCGAAGGCGTGCTGTCGGCCTACAAGGACAACGCCTCGGTCATCGTCGGCAACGTCGCTGGTCGCTTCTTCCCGAACCCTGAAACCCGCCAGTACGGCGCGGTGCAGGAGCCGGTGCACATCCTGATGAAGGTCGAGACCCACAACCACCCGACCGCCATCGCCCCATTCTCCGGCGCCTCCACCGGCTCCGGCGGCGAAATCCGCGACGAAGGCGCCACCGGCCGTGGCGCCAAGCCCAAGGCCGGCCTCACCGGCTTCACCGTCTCCAACCTGCGCATCCCGGGCTTCGAGCAGCCCTGGGAGCAGGCCTACGGCAAGCCGGGCCGCATCGTCGACGCCCTCGACATCATGGTCGAAGGCCCTCTGGGCGGCGCTGCGTTCAACAACGAATTCGGCCGCCCGGCCCTGACCGGCTACTTCCGCACCTTCGAACAGGCGGTCAACACCCCGCGCGGCGAAGAAGTGCGTGGCTACCACAAGCCGATCATGCTCGCCGGCGGCATGGGCAACATCCGTGAAGACCATGTACAGAAGGGCGAGATCACCGTCGGCGCCAAGCTGATCGTGCTCGGCGGCCCGGCCATGCTGATCGGCCTGGGCGGCGGCGCCGCCTCGTCGGTGGCCACCGGCGCCAGCTCGGCCGACCTGGACTTCGCCTCGGTACAGCGCGAAAACCCGGAAATGGAGCGCCGTTGCCAGGAGGTCATCGACCGTTGCTGGCAGCTGGGCGACAAGAACCCGATCGCCTTCATCCATGACGTCGGTGCCGGCGGTATCTCCAACGCCTTCCCCGAGCTGGTCAACGACGGTGGCCGCGGCGGCCGCTTCGAGCTGCGCAACGTGCCCAACGACGAGCCGGGCATGGCCCCGCACGAAATCTGGAGCAACGAGTCGCAGGAGCGCTACGTGCTGGCGGTCAGCGCCGAGGACTTCGAGCGCTTCAAGGCCATCTGCGAGCGCGAGCGTTGCCCGTTCGCCGTGGTCGGCGAAGCCACCGAGGAAAAACACCTCACCGTCACCGACAGCCACTTCGACAACACCCCGGTCGACATGCCGCTGGACGTGCTGCTGGGCAAGCCGCCGCGCATGCACCGTTCGGTCACCCGCGAGGCCGAGCTGGGTGATGACTTCGACCCGAGCGAGCTGGACTTGGACCAGGCTGTCGAACGCGTTTTGCGTCACCCGGCCGTGGCCAGCAAGAGCTTCCTGATCACCATCGGCGACCGCACCATCACCGGCCTGGTCGCCCGTGACCAGATGGTCGGCCCGTGGCAGGTGCCAGTGGCCGACTGCGCGGTCACCGCCACCAGCTTCGACGTCTACACCGGCGAAGCCATGGCCATGGGCGAGCGCACCCCGCTGGCCCTGCTCGACGCTCCGGCCTCCGGCCGCATGGCCATCGGTGAGGTGCTCACCAACCTGGCCGGCGCCCGCATCGAGAAGCTTTCCGATATCAAGCTGTCGGCCAACTGGATGTCCGCTGCCGGGCATCCGGGTGAAGACGCTCGCCTGTACGACACCGTCAAGGCCGTCGGCATGGAGCTGTGCCCGGAACTGGGCCTGACCATTCCGGTGGGCAAGGACTCCATGTCGATGAAGACCCAGTGGAACGAGGATGGCGTGCAGAAGAGCGTCACCGCGCCGATGTCGCTGATCGTCAGCGGCTTCGCCCCGGTGGTTGACATTCGCGGCACCCTGACCCCGCAACTGCGCATGGACAAGGGCGAGACCGACTTGATCCTGGTCGACCTGGGCCGTGGCAAGAACCGCATGGGTGCCTCGATCCTGGCCCAGACCTACGGCAAGATCGGTGCCCAGGCGCCGGACGTCGACGACGCCGAGGATCTCAAGGCCTTCTTCGCCGTGATCCAAGGCCTGAACGCCGACGGCCACCTGCTGGCCTACCACGACCGGTCCGACGGCGGCCTGCTGACCACCGTGCTGGAAATGGCCTTCGCCGGCCACTGCGGTCTCGATCTGCAACTCGATCCGCTGACCGACAGCAAGCGCGACGTGGCGGCCATCCTCTTCAACGAAGAGCTGGGTGCGGTCATCCAGGTTCGCCAGGATGCCACCCCGGACGTGCTCGCGCAGTTCAGCGCTGCCGGCCTGGGCGAAGGGTGCGTCGCGGTGATCGGCAAGCCGGTCAACAATGGCGAAGTCTCCATCAGCCTGAACGGCGAAGTGCTGTTCGACGACGACCGTCGTCTGCTGCAGCGCCAGTGGGCCGAGACCAGCTACCAGATCCAGCGCCTGCGCGACAACGCCGACTGCGCCGACCAGGAATTCGACGTCCTGCTGGAAGAAGACAACCCTGGCCTGTCGGTCAAGCTGGGCTTCGACGTCAACGAGGACATCGCCGCGCCGTACATCAAGAAGGGCGTGCGTCCGCAAGTGGCGATCCTGCGCGAGCAGGGCGTCAACGGCCAGGTCGAGATGGCGGCAGCCTTCGACCGCGCCGGCTTCGCGGCCATCGACGTGCACATGAGCGATATCCTCGCTGGCCGTGTCGACCTCGAAGCCTTCAAGGGCTTGGTGGCCTGTGGCGGCTTCTCCTACGGTGACGTGCTGGGGGCCGGCGAGGGCTGGGCCAAGTCGGCGCTGTTCAACAGCCGTGCCCGTGACACCTTCCAGGCGTTCTTCGCGCGCAACGACAGCTTCGCCCTGGGCGTGTGCAACGGTTGCCAGATGATGTCCAACCTGCACGAGCTGATCCCGGGCACCGAATACTGGCCGCACTTCGTGCGCAACCGCTCGGAGCAGTTCGAGGCGCGCGTGGCCATGGTCGAGGTGCAGAAGTCCAACTCGATCTTCCTGCAGGGCATGGCCGGTTCGCACATGCCGATCGCCATCGCCCATGGTGAAGGCCATGCCGAGTTCGCCAGCGAAGAGGCCCTGCTGGAAGCCGACCTGTCCGGTTGCGTGGCCCTGCGTTTCGTCGACAACCATGGCAAGGTCACCGAGGCCTACCCGGCCAACCCGAACGGCTCGCCGCGTGGTATCACCGGCCTGACCAGCCGCGACGGCCGCGTGACCATCATGATGCCGCACCCCGAGCGTGTGTTCCGTGCCGTGCAGAACTCCTGGCGCCCGGATGAGTGGCAGGAAGACGGTGCCTGGATGCGTATGTTCCGCAATGCGCGTGTCTGGGTGAACTAAGGGTGTACAAGCTCGCCTTCTTCGTGCCGCCGAGCCACGTGGATGTGGTCAAGGCGGCCGTGTTCGCCGCTGGGGGCGGGCGCATCGGTGACTACGACCACTGCGCCTGGCAAACCCTCGGCCAGGGCCAGTTCCGCCCGTTGGACGGTAGCCAGCCGTTCCTCGGGCAGGCTGGCCAGGTCGAGCAGGTGCAGGAA
This sequence comes from Pseudomonas sp. FA-1, assembly GCF_056856075.1. Lineage (NCBI taxonomy): Bacteria > Pseudomonadati > Pseudomonadota > Gammaproteobacteria > Pseudomonadales > Pseudomonadaceae > Pseudomonas > Pseudomonas sp. FA-1. The sequence continues at coordinate 262,231 of NZ_JBWXTH010000002.1, read as the reverse complement.
TGGAAGGTGGAGCTGGTGGTGGCCGACGACCTGGTCGCACAGGTCGTCGCCGCGCTCAAGGCGAGCCACCCGTACGAGACGCCGGCCTACGAGGTCTGGCGCCTCGCCGAGTTCTAGACCACACCGGACTCTGTGGGAGCGGGCTTGTCCCGCGATCGGCTGCGCAGCAGCCGCACACCGAGCCCGCCCCTACAGACGCAGGTCTTGCACTGCTGAATCGTGCCCACCCTCAGGCCGCCGCAACCCCGCACAGGCCAGCAACCCCACCTCGAACAGCAGCCACATCGGCACCGCCAGCAGGGTCTGTGAAAACACGTCCGGCGGCGTCAGGATCATCCCCACCACAAAACACCCGACGATCACGTAGGGCCGGCTGCGTCGTAGTGTGGCCACATCGGCAAGCCCTGCCCAGACCACGATGAAGGTCGCCACGGGAATCTCGAACGCCAGGCCGAACGCCAGGAATAGCGCCATGATGAAATCCAGGTACTGGCTGATGTCGGTCATCATTGCCACCCCTTCTGGGGTGACGCTGGCAAAGAACCCGAACATCATCGGAAACACCAGGAAGAACGCGAACGCCATGCCGGCATAGAACAGCAGGATGCTCGACACCAGCAAGGGCAGGGCAATGCGCCGCTCCCGGCGGTACAGGCCCGGCGCGATGAAGCCCCAGGCCTGGTGCAGCAGCATTGGCATGGCGACGAACAGTGCGCACATCGCCGCCAGCTTGAACGGCGTGAGGAAGGGCGAGGTGACGCTGGTGGCGATCATGCTGGCGCCTTGCGGCAGGAAGCGCCGCAAGGGTTCGGAGATCAAGGTGTAGAGCGTCTGGGCGAAGGGAAACAGCCCGGCGAACACCACAGCGACCACCAGCAGGCTGCGTACCAGGCGCTTGCGCATATCGCGCAGATGCTCGGTCAAGGGCATGCGCGCCTCCTGTTCCATGGCAGTGCTCATGCGCTGTGCTCCTTGGCCGGGGTGGTGGTCGCAGGCGGGGCCTCGAGGCTCACGCCCTGGCGGATCTGCTGTTCCAGGCGCTGCAGGGGCTGGCTGTCCAGTGGCGGCAGGTCGATTTCCCGTTCCACCTGCGCCCGTAGTGCCTGCATGGCCCGCCGTGCCTGGCCGAGCCCACGACCGACGGTACGCGCCGCCACGGGCAGACGCTCGGGGCCCAGTACCAGCAGAGCGACGATGCCCACCAGCAACAGTTCGGTGAAGCCTACCTCGAACATCAGGCCTGGCGGTCCGCTTGCGGCTGCTGGGCGGCCTGGCCGGTCAGCGGAGCCTGTTGCTGTACCTGGGCGTTGGTCGGCTCTGTTTCCGCGCCGCTGCCCATGGATTTGCGAAAGCCCTGGATCGCGTCGCCCACGTCGCTACCCAGGCCCTTCAGACGCTTGGTGCCGAACAGCAGGAAGACGATCAACAGCACGATCACCAATTGCCAGATTCCGATGCCACCCATTGCGACCACTCCTGTAAGGTCATGAAAAGGAACGACGATCCTGCCTGCCTTAGATGACGTGCACATGAACGCTGGCGTTGCCATCTGCCTGAAACACGCGCCGTGTTGACTGGCGCTTTTGGCAGGCGCAGGGATGGGCAGGATGGGCGGTAGGCGACAGCGTGGGGCAGCATTGCTGATGGTGTTGGTGGCGCTGGCGATGCTCGCCGGTGGCCTGGCCTGGCTGGTGGAGGATGGCCGTCATCAGGTGGACGACGTGCGGTTGTTGCAGCAACGGGTGCAGGTGCGGGCGATGGAGCAGGCCGGCCTGGCCTATGCCAGCCAGGCCCTGCGCGACCCGGCATGGCGGGCCAGCCCGTTGTTCTGGCAGGCCTTGCGCGGTCAACCGCTAGACTATGACTTTGGCGCCGGCACCGCCCGATTGCGGGTGCGCGACCAGCACACTTGCTTCAACGTCAACGCCTTGCTCGGCGAGGATGGCGAACGTGCCGAGCGCCAGCTGCGCTACCTGCTCGGCGACGACATGGCGGCCGAGCGGCTGGTGCAGGCCCTGGCCGACTGGCTCGATGCCGACAGCGATGCTCGCTTGCAAGGGGCCGAAAGCGCCCAGTACCTGCGTCAGCGGCCACCAAGGCTGGCGGCCAACCAGCCGATGCTGGACATGAGCGAGCTGAACCTGCTGCTCGAGCCTGACCCCGGCCGCCAGGCGCGCTACCCGATGCTCTGCGCCTTGCCCGAGACCCGTGGCTGGCGCTTGAATGCCAACGCACTGGGGTTGGAGCACCTGCCATTGCTCGATGCCGTCTATGAAGGCCGTTTTCCCCGTTCGCTGCTCAGCCGTATTGTCAGCGGCAGGCCGGCGTCTGGCTACGTGGATGCGGCGGCACTGCGCCAGGCCTTGGGGGCGGTGGACGACGAGACCTTCCAACGGCTGAGCGAGGGGTTGCTGCTCAACAGTGGCTACTTCCTGTTGCAGCTGTCATTCGAACAAGAAGGGCGCACCCTGCGCAGCGAGTTCCAGGTGCAGGCACAGGGGGTGGTGCAATGGCATGCGAGGGTGCCGGCGCAGCAGGTGCGGGTCAGCAGTAGGTCGCCAGTTCTCTGGTGAAAGGCGAGAACCAATCGCCGGCAAGCCGGCTCCCACAGGTACGGCGGTGTCTCTGAAAACAGCGCAGGACAAGTGGGTGCAACTGTCTTGGTTGCTTGCCCTGGTCCTATCGCTGGTAAGCCAGCTTCCACCGGTATGGCGATGTCTTTGAAACAGCGCAGGGCAGGTGGGAGCCGGCTTGCCGGCGATTGGGCCGCAACGCGGCCCCGTTGGGTCAGACCGTCCCGATCTCCCCGCCATCGTTACGCTGGATCACCACCGTCGAAGCCCGTGGCCGCACCGTGGTGCCTGCCGGGGTCACGTCGGTCGCCTTGTCGGTCGACGGCCAGTTGTCCGGGTGCTGGATGTTGACGAACAACGTCTTATTGTCCGGCGTGAAGGCGATACCGGTCACCTCGCACCCGTTCGGGCCGACGAAGAAGCGGCGCAGGTCCACCTGGTTCTTGGCATTGACCGGCACCTGCTTGCCGTTGGCGTCCACCAGGTCGGTCGGGATGACCGCCAGCAACTGGTCGTTGGTGTAGCTGGTCACGCTCTTCTCACCGTTGTCGGTCTCGAACCACAGCACGCCCCGGCTATCGAAGCTCATACCGTCGGGGCTGGCGAACTGGTTCAGTTCGGTAAGACCGGAGCGGTTGATGTCCGCGGTGCCATCGGCATTGGCGCCGAACACGAAGATGTCCCAGGTGAAGCTCAGGTGATCGTCGCTGTCGTGCCAACGGATGATGTGGCCGTGGCGGTTCGGCCCGCGAGGGTTGGCGGCATCCACCTTGTCCGGCGTGCGCGCACTGTTGTTGGTCAGGGTCAGGTAGACGTCGCCGTTGAGTGGGTTGACTGTGGTCCACTCCGGGCGGTCCATCGGCGTGGCGCCCACAGCGTCGCCGGCACCTCGGGTGTTGAGGATGATGCCGGGCAGGTCGCCGTACAGCGCGCCCAGGGTGCTGCCGCCGGTGGTCGGGGTGGCCACGTCGAGCAGCAGCCACTTGCCGGTGCCGTCGGCATTGAAGCGCGCTACGTAGAGCTTGCCTTTGTCCATGTACTTGGCGCCGGTCGCCAGGCGGTCGGACGGGTTGGCATCGGCCTCGCTCCATACGGCGTCGGAGACGAACTTATACAGGTACTCGTTGTTCGAGTCGTCGCCCATGTACCAGACCAGGGGCTTGCCGGCCACCGGCAGGCCCGGGCAGCAGCCTTCGTGACGGAAGCGCCCCAGGGCGGTGCGCTTGGTGGCGAGGGTCGCGCTGTTGTACGGGTCGATCTCGACGATGTAGCCGTAGGTGCTGGCTTCGTTGCGGTAGTCGTCGGTGGCGCTGGCGCCGCTCGGGGTGATGTCGAAGCGGGCGAATTCGTCATTCACCTCGGTGCTGTCACCGGCTGCGCTCTCCCACTTGTACTGGCCGTTGGCGGTGGCCACGCCGATACGCACCTGGTCCTCTGGCCGGGTGGCCTTGTTGACGAAGATGCCGGGCCAGTTCTCTTCGCAGGTCAGGTAGGTGCCCCACGGCGTGTAGCCGTTGCCGCAGTTGTTGTTGGTGCCGCGGCACTGGGTGCCGGTGGGCGAGAACTTGGTCTTGACGTGGTCGGTGCCGCGCAGCGGGCCGGCGATGTCCATCAGCGAGGCGGTGGTGAAGCGGCGGTTGAGCGGGTCGTTGTCCACCACCTGCCAGCGGCCGTTGACCTTGCTCAGGCGCACCACACCGGCACCGTGGGCATTGATCTCCTTGCGCACCTCCTCGACCGGGCGCTTGCCGTCCAGGTCGGTGGTCGGTCCGTTGGGGTGCAGGGCAGCGGCGTCGATGTACTCGAAGTTGATCGCCAGCAGGCCATCGTCGGAGCGGCCGTCGATGGGGAAGAAGTGCATGCCGTCATGGTGCATGCCCATGGCATTGGCCTGGTCGGTGGAGGTGTTGCTGCCGTCGGCCTTCCATGGGTTGGCGTTGCGGTTCAGCGGCGTGCCCCAGGGCGCCAGGACATAGGCGCTGTAGCCCGCGGCGACCACGCAGGCATCGGTGCGCGAGCCGGGGATGGACTGGAAGCCCAGTTTGAGTTTCGGATTTTCCGGCTCGGGCGCGGGGGCATCGTCGTGGTCGGAGCCGCCGCCGTCGAAGCAGCCTGTCAGACCGGTACCGGCGATCATGGCGATCGCTGCGCCAAGGCTGCCGCGCATCACGCTGCGACGGCTCAGGTACGCGTCCATGACGCTGGCCATTGGCAGGTTGTCGCTTGGGTTGCGGTCCAGGTTGTCGCCGGTATCTCGACTCATCAGGGTGTCCTTAGGTTGGCTGAGTTGAAGAAAACCGCGACTGTAGAGCGCAAAGATGATGATTGGTTGGCAGAAATGTTAAGGGCTTTTTAAAACAGGCCGTTCTTAGCATCGCGTTACAAAGATTTTTTTGGAATCATTGTCGGATATCTGCCATCAAACTGTCATCCAGGCGCCGCAATATCCGGGACCCAACAAGGAGACGGGCGAGGATGGCGGGGGCGATGGCAAGCAGTGTAGGCAGGCGGGAAGTCATCAGCTGGATGGGTGTCGGAGCACTGGCACCCTTGCTTGGCGCCTGCTCCACATTCCCGGGGCGGGGCCGCGACAACGCCGCGGTGGACCTGCTCTACTTCGCCGACACCCTCGACACCCGTCAGCCCGGCCCACCCGTGGTGCCAGCGACCCGGCTGGGGCCGGTCAGCCACCTGGGGCGTGCACCCTGGATGACCGGCGCCAGTGCCCTGGCGTTCGACCCCGCGTTGGCCCCCTTGCTCGATGCCACCCAGGCCGGCAATGCCCGCCTGGGTGGCTATGCGGTGCTGGCGGCGTTGCTGGAGCAATTGCGTGGCGAGGCGGGGGCGAACAACAGTCTGACCCTGGAGAACGGCCAATGCTGGAACGGCAGCGGCCTGGCCTACCTGACCCACGGCGACAGCGGTGTGCAGGGCAGCCAGCTGCTGGGCAGCGAGGTGCGGGTCAGCAGTGACGAACGCGTGCTCTGGCCGCAGCGTTGCGCCGGCCTGTATCGCCAGGCACCGGCCACCACTGTTGGTGCCGGCCTCGCAGTCAGCCAGGCCAAGGCACTGGCCATCGATGGCATGCGGGTGTTCGAGCGGGGCGGGGCGCGCATTGCCGTGGTCGGGGTGACCGACCCCTATGCCCAAGACCAGAAAGCCTCCCTTAAACAGTGGTACCAATCACTGTTGCCCACTTTTCAGCAGGCGCGCCGTGAAGCCGACCTGGTCGTGGCGCTGGCCGATGTCGGCACCGGCCCTGGCCTGTGGCTGGCCGAGCGGGTGCCTGAGCTCGACGTGCTGCTTTGCGCCCGCGGCCAGGACTTCTGGCCCGCACCGGTAGAGGTCACCCAGGCCAGCGGGCGGCGCGTGCCGGTGCTGTTTGCCGGTTGCCGCGTCAGTGGCGCATTCCGCCTGCGTTGCCAGCAGGTGGCCGGGCAGTGGCGGTTCACGGCGCAATTCTTCCCCGCCTTCGAGCACCAGCTCGGCCCGGTTGCCCAGGGCCGCGCCAGCCAGTTGCGTACGCAGCTGCACCTGCAACGCGCCGGGCATGCCGCCTGGCTTGACCAGCCCCTGGCCAGGGCGCCGGAAGCCCTTTGGCGTCGCGACACCCTCGGCGGCAGCTGGGACCGCTTGCTGCACCAGGCACTGGCCGACGGCAGCAGCGTCCCGGTGTTGCTGCCAGGGCTGCGCTACGACGCACCGCTGGCCAGCGGTGAATTCATCACCCGCGAACACCTGATCGCGTTGTCTGGCGGCTACCCGGCACCGGTGGTCGAGGCGCCGGCGCGGCAGGTCGAGCAGGTGCTGGAGAACGCCGCCGAGCAATTGTTCGGCGACCCGCTGCTGCTGGACAACAGCCAGGACCTGCCCCGCTGGCAAGGCCAGGCCTGGCGCCTGAGCTACAGCCCCCAGGGCAAGCGGGTCGCGGGCCTCGAGCCGGTCGAAGGGCTGTGCCGCACCTTTGGCCTGCAGTTCGATGCCAAGGCCGGCGAGCCGTTGTGGCAGAAGGTCGAGGCCTGGCTGCTGCGCCAGCGCCCCGACTGGCAGCTGGACACGCTGCAACGGCCGGATGTGCGCTATGTACAGGGCCATCCCGGCTGGCACCCTCGGCAGGTGGCGTCGTGACCTGGCGCGGCCGCCTGTTCGGCGCATCGCTGCTGACCCTGGCCGGCTGGCTCGCCGCCCAATGCGTGCTGCAGCTCAGCCAACCCTTGCAGCCCGCCCGTGCTCCCGACAGCCGCGATACGGGCCTGCCCGGTCTGATGGCCGGCCACTGGCAGCCCGCGCTCGACGATGGCGTCATTCCCTTGACCCGCTTGCCGCTGCGCTACCTGGGAGGCCTCAAGGCGCAGCCGCTGTCCGCCACGGTGGTGGTGCTGCGTTTCGGCGAACAGGTACGCACCCTCGGCCTTGGCCAGCGGCTGGCGCCGGGCATCGTGCTGCAGGCCATCGACGCCGATGGCCTGATTTTCGACAACCAGGGGCGGCGCGAACGCCTGCCCTGGCCGCCACGGCCCGCCGTGACCGGCTTCAAGCGGCAAGGATGAGCGATGTTTGCAAGATACTGTGTGGCCGCAATGTTGAGCCTGGGCCTTGCCCTGGCCTGGGCCGAGGAGCCCGAGGAGATCGACGAGAACGGCACGCCGTTGTACGAGATGAACTTCGTCGACACCGACCTTGGCGAGTTCATCGACAGCGTGTCGCGCATCACCGGCACCAGCTTCATCGTCGACCCACGGGTCAAGGGCAAGGTCACCGTGCGCACCGTCGATCGCCATGACGCCGAGGCCATCTACGACATCTTCCTGGCCCAGTTGCGTGCCCAGGGCTTTGCCGCCGTCGACCTGCCCAACGGCAGCGTGAAGATCGTCCCCGACCAGGCCGCGCGCCTGGAGCCGGTGCCTGTGGAGGCCGCCGGCAGGCAGAGCGAGGGCAGCGATGGCGTGGCCACCCGGGTGTTCAACGTGCGCAACGCTGCCAGCGAACAGATGCTTGGCATCCTCAAGCCGCTGATCGACCCCCGGGTCGGTGTCATCACCCCGTATCCGGCGGCCAACCTGCTGGTGGTGACCGACTGGCGCAGCAACCTCGAGCGTATCGACAGCCTGCTGCGCCAGCTCGACCAGGTCAGCGACGAGCCCCTGCAGATGATGCCGCTGCGCCACGCCAGTGCCGCCGACACAGCCCAGCTGGTAACCCGCTTGCTGGCCCGTGAGCAGGGCGCCGACAGCGCCCAAGTGGTGGCCGACCCGCGCAGCAATGCTTTGCTGGTACGCGGCAGCGCGGACAGCCGCGAGCGCGTGCGCGCCCTGCTGGCCCAGCTCGACCGGCCCAGCGACAGCCTGCACAGCAGCAACACCCAGGTGATCTACTTGCGTCACGCCAACGCCAGTGAGGTGGTCAAGGTATTGCGCGGCCTCAGCCAGAGCGGCGCGGTGCCGACCGAAGGCGAAGGGCAGGGCAAGGAGGCGCCGGTGGCGATGGCCAGCGACTCGGGTATTCGCCTGGAGTACGAAGAAGGCACCAACGCTGTGGTGATGGTCGGCCCGGACAGCGAGCTGGCCGCCTACCGCAACATCGTCGAGCAGTTGGACATCCGCCGTGCCCAGGTGGTGGTCGAGGCGATCATCGCCGAGGTCAGCGACAGCCAGGCCCAGGAGCTGGGCGTGCAATGGCTGTTCGCCGACGAGAAGTTCGGCGCCGGTATCGTCAACTTCGGCAGCAACGGCGTGAACATCGCCAACGTCGCCGGGGCGGCCGCCAGCGGCGACAACGAAAAGCTCGGCAAGCTGCTTTCGGCCACCACCGGTGCCACCGTCGGCATCGGCCATATCGGCGGCGGCTTCAACTTCGCCATGCTGATCAACGCGCTCAAGGGCAAGAGCGGCTTCAACCTGCTGTCGACGCCGACCCTGCTGACCCTGGACAACGCCGAGGCGTCGATCCTGGTCGGCCAGGAGGTGCCCTTCGTCACCGGCTCCGTGACCCAGAACAACGCCAACCCCTACCAGACCATCGAGCGCAAGGAAGTGGGGGTCAAGCTACGTATCAAGCCGCAGGTGAACATCGACAACAGCGTGCGCCTGGACATCGTCCAGGAGGTCTCGTCGATCGCTGATTCCAGCGCGGCCAGCGACGTCATCACCAACAAGCGCGAAATCAAGACCAAGGTGATGGTCGAGGACAATGGCCTGGTGATCCTCGGTGGCCTGATCAGCGACGAGCTGAGCACCAGCGACCAGCGCGTCCCGTTGCTGGGCGACATCCCGGGGCTGGGCCGGCTGTTCCGCTCCGACGCCAGCAAGAACACCAAGCAGAACCTGATGGTGTTCATCCGCCCGCGCATCCTGCGCGACGGCCAGAGCCTGGCGGGCCTGAGCCAGGAGAAATACCGCAGCCTGCAGCAGGGCACGCCGCTGCACCTGCCGGAGCTGGCCGAGGGCTCGCAATTGCTGAAGGTGTTCCCCTCCAGCCGTGCGCGCCTGGAAGGCGGGGACTGGTGATGCTCCCATATCGCCTGGCACGCCAGGCCGGCCTGGCCATGGCCCCGAGTGCCGAAGGTTGGCAGCTGTGGCTGCGCGACGATGCCGACAGCGACCAGCTTCACGAGCTGCTGCGCGTGCATGGCCGGCCGCTCGCCTGCCAATACCTGGACCGTGCTGCCTTCGACGAGCGTCTTGGCCTGTTGTACCAAGCGGGGGAGTCGGCCACCGAGGCCTTGATCGAAGGCATCGGCGACCAGGTCGACCTGGCCGGGCTGATGAGCGAGATGCCGCGCATCGAGGACTTGCTCGAAAGCGATGACGAAGCGCCGGTGATTCGCCTGATCAACGGCCTGTTCGCCCAGGCCTTGCGCCAGCGCGCTTCGGATATCCATATCGAGACCTTCGAGCAGAGCCTGGTGGTGCGCCTGCGCATCGACGGTCACCTGCGCGAGGTGCTGCGCCCGCCGCGGGCGCTGTCGGCCATGCTGGTGTCGCGGATCAAGGTCATGGCACGCCTGGACATCGCCGAGAAGCGCCAACCCCAGGACGGGCGCATCACCCTGCGCGCCGCCGGGCGCGAAGTGGACGTACGGGTCTCGACCTTGCCGGGTATCCACGGCGAGCGGGTGGTGATGCGCGTGCTGGACAAACAGGCCAGCCTGCTGGCACTGGACAACCTGGGCATGACCGAAGCGGTGCTGCACGGCTTGCGTGGCTGCCTGGCCCGCCCCAATGGCATCGTGCTTTCCACTGGCCCCACCGGTTCGGGCAAGACCACCACGCTCTATGCCTGCCTCAACAGCCTCAACGACGGCAGCCGCAACATTCTCACTGTCGAAGACCCAGTGGAATACGCCATCGCCGGCATCGGCCAGACCGCCATCAACCCACGCGCGGGGCTGACCTTCGCCAGTGGCCTGCGTGCCATCCTGCGCCAGGACCCGGACGTGATCATGCTCGGCGAGATCCGTGACCGGGAAACCGCGCAGATCGCGGTGCAGGCCAGCCTCACCGGGCACTTGGTGCTTTCGACCCTGCACACCAACAGTGCCGTGGGCGCGGTGACGCGTCTGCGCGACATGGGTGTCGAGCCGTTCCTCATCGCCTCCAGCCTGCGTGGCGTGTTGGCCCAACGCCTGGTCAGGCGGTTGTGCCCATGTGCCGTGCCACACCCACTGCAGGCGGCCGAGCGGCGTCTGTGGCCTGAGCTTGCGAACCTGGACGAGACCTACCACCCGGTCGGTTGCGAGCAGTGCCAGGGCACTGGCTATGTGGGGCGCCTGGGCCTCTACGAATTCATCGAACTGGATGCCGGCCTGGTGGCGCTGCTGTATGACGGCGCCAGCGAGGTGGCCATGCAAGGCTACCTCGCCGACCGGCGCCAGAGCCTGGTGGGCATGGCCAGCGACTGCCTGGCCCGCGGCCGGACCAGCCTGGCCGAAGTGTTGCGCGTGGTGCAGGGCTGAGCATGCCGACCTACCGATACCAGGCGGTCGACATGGCCGGGCGGACCCACAAGGCCAGCGTGCAGGCCGACACCGAGCGCCATGCCCGGCAACTGTTGCGCGAGCAGGGCCTGTTCGCCCGTCAATTGCAGCGCCAGGACCCGGGCGAAAGCAAGCCGCACCGACAACGCCTGAGCCGGGCGCAACTGTGCGAGCTGACCCGGCAGTTGGCGACCTTGACCGGTGCCGGCATTCCCCTGGTCGATGCCCTGGCGACCCTGGAGCGGCAACTGCGTCAGCCGGCGTTGCACACGGTACTGGTCGCCGTGCGCGGCTCGCTGGCCGAAGGCCTGGGGCTGGCGCGCAGCCTGGCCCGCCAGGGCGCCCCCTTCACCGGCCTGTACTGTGCCCTGGTCGAAGCCGGCGAGCGCTCCGGGCGCCTGGCCCAGGTGCTGGCGCGCCTGGCCGATCATCTGGAGCAGGTGCAGCGCCAGCAGCACAAGGCCCGCACGGCACTGATCTACCCCAGCGTGTTGATGGGGGTGTCGCTGGCGGTGGTGATCGGCCTGATGACCTTCGTGGTTCCCAAGCTCACCGAGCAGTTCGCCCATTCCGGGCAGAGCCTGCCCCTGGTCACCTCGCTGTTGATCGGGCTCAGCCAGGGCCTGGTCACGGCAGGCCCCTGGTTGCTCGGCCTGGCGATCCTGTCGACGTTGCTGTGCGCCTGGCTGCTGCGCAAGCCCCATTGGGGCTTGCGCCGCGACGACCTGCTGCTGCGCCTGCCGCGTGTCGGCGCACTGCTGCAGGTACTGGAGAGCGCGCGGCTCGCGCGCAGCCTGGCGATCCTCTGCGGCAGCGGCGTGGCCCTGCTCGAAGCCTTGCAGGTGGCCACCGAGACGGTCGGCAACCGACGCATCCGCCAGGCCATGGAACAGGTGCGTACTCAGGTCGAAGGCGGTACCAGCCTGCACCGGGCCCTGGATGCCAGCGGCCAGTTCCCGCCACTGCTGGTGAACATGGTCGGCAGCGGCGAGGCCAGCGGTACCTTGGCCGACATGCTCGAGCGCGTGGCCGATGACCAGGAGCGCGGCTTCGCCCGCCAGGTGGACACCGCCATGGCGCTCTTCGAACCCCTGATGATCCTGGTGATGGGCGGCGTGGTGCTGTTCATCGTGCTGGCGGTGCTGTTGCCGATCATGCAGCTCAACCAGGGCCTGCAACTGTGAAAACCCGCAATGTGAAAAGGAGCACCGACATGCAGCACCGACGCCCCCGCCAGCGTGGCTTCACCCTCATGGAAATCATGGTGGTCATCTTCATCATCGGCCTGCTCATCGCCGTGGTCGCCCCCAGCGTGCTGGGCAACCAGGACAAGGCCATGCGCCAGAAGGTCATGGCCGACCTGGCGACCCTGGAACAGGCGTTGGACATGTACCGCCTGGACAACCTGCGCTTTCCCAGCAGCGAACAGGGCCTGGCGGCCCTGGTGAAGAAGCCGACCCAGGAGCCGCTGCCACGGGCCTGGCGCAGCGACGGCTATATCCGTCGCTTGCCGGAAGACCCTTGGGGTACGCCCTATCAATATCGCTTGCCTGGTGAGCATGGCCGGGTCGATGTCTATTCCCTGGGGGCCGATGGCGTGCCGGGCGGCGAGGGCCTGGATGCCGACCTGGGCAACTGGGCGCTCTGACCTGTGACCGGCCAACGCGGCTTCAGCCTGCTCGAGTTGCTGGTGGTGCTGGCCATCGCCGGGCTGATGACCGGGCTCGGCGTGGCCTGGCTCGACGGCGGCAAGGCTGGCGCCGATCAAGCCTTGGCGCGCCTGGCCGCCGAGATCCGCAGCCAGTCTGCCCTGGCCCGGCACGCGGGCCAGTTGCGTGGCCTGCGCTGGAACGGCCAGCGCCCAGAGTTCGTTCGGCGTGAGCCGGCAGGTTGGGTAGCCGAGCCGACCCGCCTGGGCGACTGGCCCACGGCGCTGCGCCCGGACTGGCCCGCGAGCCAGGCACCGCAACTGGTGTTCACCCCGCAGGGCTGGGCCCAGCCGGGCAGCCTGACCTGGCGCTGGGCCGAAGGCAGCGAGCGTTGGGCGTGGGGGCGTGATGGCCAGCTGCGCAGGATCCAGGGCTCATGAAGGCGCGCCAGCGAGGGTTCACCTTGCTCGAAGTGAGCGTCGCCCTGGCGATCGCCGCAGTGCTGGCGGTGATCACCAGCCAGGTGCTGCGCCAGCGCCTGGCCGTGCAGGAAAGCGTGCAACAGCATCGCCTGGGCCTGCTCTGCGCGCGCGAACTGCAGGCGCGTTTTACCGTGGAGCGCTACTGGCCACCGTCCAACCAGAACAGCGGCGTACTGCACCAGGGCGGGCAGGCCTGCCACTGGCAGTTGCAACTGCGTGGCACAGGTGTGCGCGACTTGCGCCGGGGCCAGTTGCGGCTGTTCGCCGACGCCGACCAACGTCTGCCGCTGGGGCAGTACAGCCTTTTCCTGGAGCGCCCATGAACGCGCGCCAGGGAGGCATGACCCTGATTGAACTGATGGTGGCGCTGGCCTTGACCGCCGTGCTCGGCGTCATGCTCGCGGCGCTGGTGAACGGCTGGCTCAAGGTGCGCGAACGCCTCGGCACGTCTGCCGACGCAGACAGCGTCCTGGAGTTCTGCCTGGCCTTGGAGCGTCGCTTCGACAGCCCGGTGCTGCGCCGGGTGTATGAACAACGCCTGCCCCTGGCGGTGCGCTGGCTCGACTGGCAGCCGCAGCGCAACACCTTGTTCTGGGTGGCTGCAACCGGCTGGCCGCAGGCCGAGGGCGGGTCGCGCCTGCAGCGCCAGCGCCTGCGCTTCGATGCCCAGGGCCAGCGCCTGCTGCTGGAAAGCTCGGCAGACCTGTACGCCGTGGCTGAGCCGCACTGGGTGCTGCGTGACCAACTGCAGCGGGTGGACGCCATGCACATTCTCTATTTCCAGGAGGGCCGTTGGCTGGCCTGGCCTTCCGACCAACCGGTGCACCCTGGTCGTGGCGTGCGCCTGCATCTGCAGCGTGATGGAGCACCGTATGCCTGCACCTTCGTATTGCCCTGGGGGCGCTCATGAAACTTGAGTGGCGCCGACCCGCGTCGGGCCGGCCCTGGCTCCTGCTGCGCCCCGGCCAGGCCGACGCCCCCTGGGGCTGGTTGCTGGTGGACGGCGACACACCGCTGCGCCAGGGCCAGGGCGAGCCGCCAGCCGAGCCGCACGCCCGTGTAGCCCTGGTGGTGCCGGGGGAGGCGTGCAGCCATTTTCAGGTGCCTGCACCTGCTGGGCTCAGGCGCGAGGAGTGGCCATTGCTGCTGGAGGACCAGTTGTTGCAGGACCCCCAGACCCTGGCCTGCGCCAACCTTGCCCGGCTGGCGGGCAAGGTACGCCTGGTAGTCGTGGCCCGCCAGCAGCTCGAAGCCTGGCAAGCCCAGTGTGCAACCTGGGGATTGCCGCTCGAGCGCTGCTGGGCGGAGTTCCAGCTGCTGCCGGCACCGACGACGGGCACGGCATGGCAATGGCGCAAGCCGACGGACATGAGGCTGTTCAGAGGCGTGCTCGAGGATGGCCGCGAGCATTGGCTGGCCTGGCCGCAGGCCCTGGGCGAGGCCCCGCGTTCGCCTTGGGCGGGCCTGCCGATGGAGGTCATGGAGGGCGCCTGGCCGACGCACCTGGCCAACCTCGACGCGCTGCCCGGGCTGTTCGCCCAGCAGCGTACGCAAACTTGGCGCAGGCCCCAACTGCCGCGCGTGCATCTGCGCCTGATGCTGGCTTGCCTGCTGTTGTGCACGCTATGGGCCGGGTTGTGGACGCACCAGCAATGGTGCCAGGCGCAACTATGGCGAGCCCAGGTACACGCGGTGGTAGGCCAACAGGCGTCGTCACGCCAGGCCGCACAGGCCCTCAAGCGCCTGCAGGGGGCCGAGACGGAACGGCAACTGCGCCTGCGCCAGCTCGAGGACCTGCAAACCCGTTTGCAGGCCTGGCTGCGTGAGCAACCCCGTTGGCGCCTGCAGGCCGTGCGCTTCGATGGCCGGCGCTGGCACCTTCGCATGGAGGGTGATGGCGCCGCGCCGCCTTGGGACGCGATGGCCTCGGGCGCGGGCGTACGCGTCGAGGTGCAGGGCGATGGGCAAGCAGGGCAATGGCAAGTGGTGTTCGACCTGGGGGACGCAACATGAACTTGGAGGGCGTGCGACGCTACCGCATGGTCCTGGCCTGGAGCCTGATTGCATCGCTGCTGGCGTTGCTGGCCGGGCGTGAAGGCTTGGCCCTGTGGCGCGAGACGAACCAGTGGCAAGCCTTGGCCGCCACGGCTGCAGGGCTGCGCAATGGGCCGACGCTGAGCCTGGAGCGCCTGCGTCAGTCGGCCCAGGCACGGGGGATCGAGCTGCAGGATGTGCAAGCCGACGACCAAACCTGGCAACTGCATGGTCTGGTCGCCGACGAGCAGGTGCTGCAAGGGTGGCTGCAGGCCGTGCAGATCGATGGCGCCCAGCCCTTGCAATGGGGCCTGGAGCGGGACGCCAAGGGCCTGCGCTTCGCGCTGTGGTTGCGACCATGACACGGCGTGGCTGGGTATGGCTGATGGTGGTGTTCTGCCTGACCCTGGTGGTCGAGCTGCCTGCCGGCTGGGTGCTGCGTGGCCAGGCCCTGCCGGTGGCCGGCGTGTCTGGGAGCCTATGGCAGGGTGAAGCCCGTCAGGTAGGCGAAGCCGGCCCGGTGCGCTGGCAGTGGCGCCCCTGGCATCGCGAGCTCGAGGCAGACCTGGCGTACCAAGGGCAAGGCTGGAGCGCCCGCCTGAGCGGTTGGCCGTGGCAGTGGCAGGCTGAGCTCGAGGCGCTGGGACCGCGCGCCAGCGTTGCGTCGGTCTATCGGTTGGCGGGGCAATGGCAAGGCGTGGTTCGTCTGCAGGGCAAGGGGTCGCGATGCCTGCAAGCCCAAGGCCGGCTTGCGGTGGAAGACTTGGCGCTGGCTGCGCCCTGGTCGCTGGGGTTGGGGCAGGGCTGGGTTGAGATGGACTGTCATGCAGGCTGGCGTTTGCGCGGGCAACTGACGCAGATGGGGCAACATGAATTGAAGCTGGATGCCGACCTGCTGGCGCACCGGGCAACGGTCGCGCTCGATTTGCAGCCAGATGCCGGGCTGATTGCGGTGTTGCGGGGCATGCAATGGCTAGGGCCGCAAGTGCTGTCTGGTCGAAAAGAGCTCCAGTGGTAGCGATTTTTCCTACAGACGCTTCTGAAATTACAAAAAGGCCCATTGAACTGAACCGCCAACCTTCGGCTCAGGAGGCAACGGTTTCTCTGGTGTGTGGCTTTTTGATGTCATTTTTGTCCACCTGTAACCCGCGTCAGACAAGGCCCTCACTCGGTTGACAGTGCAACGCCCCAGCCTATTAACTCAGCGCCTTTCACGGATGATTACACGGCAATCGGATTGAGGACCTTCACCGTGCATTTCATGGAGATGCTGATGTTTATGGATCGACGCGACCCGGTCGCAGGCGATCCCGTTCCTGGCGAACAGGAGTAACCCTCATGTTCGAAGCGGCCAGGTTCGGCGACGAGATTTCACACACCAGCGCGCTGGGGGGCTTCCTGATCGGAGCGGCCCTGGGGATCGCGCTGGTGGCCACGGTGGCCATCGCCACGTTCACATGCGGGTTCGGCGTGGCCTTGTTGGCCGGCCTCGCAGCCGGTATCGGAGGCAGCTTGCTGGTTGCCGCAGGGGAGGCGATAGGCAAAATGTTCTCGTCCCCGACAGGGACGATAACCACGGCCTCCCCCAACGTCTTCATCAACGGCCGCAAGGCTGCCCGCGTCGAGAGAAGCATCGGTGCCTGCAACAAGCATCCCGGGCCGGTGAAGATCGCCGAAGGCTCGACCAACGTCTTCATCAACAGCGTGGCCGCCGCACGCAATGGCGACAAGCTGACTTGCGGCGCGACCATTACCAGCGGTTCGGGCAATGTCATCATCGGCGGCGGCACTTACCGTTACCTGCCGGTAGACGACGAAGTACCCGAATGGCTACGCACCACCGTCGATGTGCTGATGGCCATCGCGGGTGCTGCCGGCGGCATTGCACAGTTGATCAAGGCCGGTAGCCAGGCCGGCATGAAGGCCATCATGCCGTGCGTGGCCAAGTTCACCGCCGGGTTCGTGGCCGGCGAGGTGGCCAGCCGTTATGTGGTCGGCCCCGCGATCGAGCGTGCCGTGGGCGGCCTGGTGGGCAACCCGGTCGACCTCACGACTGGGCGCAAGGTCATTCACGACGAAGTCGATTTCAACCTCCCGGGCCTCATGCCGATCGAATGGTCGCGCTTCTACGCCAGCGACCTGACCGTCGACAGCGTACTCGGCCGTGGCTGGGTGCTGCCATGGGAGCAGAGCCTGCGCCGCAGCGGTAGCTTCATCTACCTGACCGACAACCAGGGCCGCGAAGTCCCCTTCGTCACCCTGCAACCAGGCGAGCGCATCTACAACCCCCACGAGCAGGTGTACCTGGTGTGCACCGAGGGCGGCCACTACCTCCTGCAAACGCTGGACAACCTGTTCTTCTACTTCGGCGAAGTGCCAGACACCAACACCGAAGTGCCGCTGCAACGCATCGAGAACGCCCTCGGCCACTTCCTGCATTTCACCCGTACACCCGAAGGCAGGCTGACCGACATCAGCGCCACCGGCGGCACGCGGGTGCACCTGCACTATGACAACCCGCTGGGCCGCCTGACCGACATCAAGCGCGTGGTGAACAACGAAGCGGTGGAAACGCTCACCCAGTACCGCTACGACGAACACGGCCAACTGAGCGAAGTGATCAACCGCAACGGCGATTCGGTGCGCGGCTTCACCTACGCCGAAGGGCTGATGACCAGCCACAGCAACGCGCTGGGCCTGGGCTGCCACTACCGCTGGGAAACCATTGGCGACAAGCCGCGCGTGGTCGAGCACTGGACCAGCGACGGTGAGCACTATCACTTCCGCTACGACCTGAGCGCCCGCACCAGTTGGGCCACCGACGTGCTCGGCCGCGAGCTGGAAGTGCAGTACAACGCCGACCATCGCGTGGTCGCCAGCCGGGACTATGGTGGCGAGCGCTATGCCATCGAGCTGGACGAGCAGGGCAACATGGTCGGCCTGGGCCTGCCGGACGGCAACAAACTCGCCTTCAAGTACGACGAGTTCGCCCGCCTGCTGGAGGAAACTGACCCGCTGGGGCGCAAGACCACCTACGAGTATCACCACCTGACCACCCTGGTGACCCAGGTCAGCTACCCGGACGGCAGCACCTGGCGAGCGCGCTACGACGACAAGGGCAACCTGCTCGCCGAATTTGATGCCCTCGGCCAGATGACCGAGTACCTGAACAGCGACGATGGCCTGCCGCATACCATCATCGACGCGACCTACAAGTCCAAGTACCTGTGGTGGAACACCCAGGCCCAGGTCGAGCGTTACCAGGACTGCTCGGGCAAGAGCACCTACTACCGCTACGACGAGCGCCAGCACCTGGTCGCCGTCACCGACGCGCTGAACCAGACCACCACGCTGGAGCGCAAACCGGACGGTGAGGTACTGAAGATCACCCACCCGGACGGCACCTCGGAAACCTTCACCTACAACGTCTATGGCCAGGTGCTCAGCCATACCGACGGCAAGGGCCAGACCACCCGCCTGCTGCGCACGGCCCGGGGTTTGCCGAGCAGCCGCCAGGATGCCAAGGGCCAGCGAATTCGCTACGAGTACGACAAAGCCATTCGCCTGACCGCGTTGGTCAACGAGAACAACGCGACCTACAGCTTTGCCTACGATGCGTCGGACCGCTTGGTCGAAGAAGTGCGGGTGGACAACCTGACGCGGCGCTTCACCTACAACGAAGGTGGTCATCTCACCCGACTGGATGAGATTGGCTACGGCGAAAATGCCGAACGCCCGGAACGGCACACGCTATTCGAGCGTGACACCATTGGCCGGTTGGTCGCCAAGATCAACCGCGATGCGAGCCAGACCTTCGCGTACGACGACGCCGACCGGTTACTGAGCATCGAACGGCAACCGACCGGGATCGGCAAGCAGCTTGGGGTCACGGAAGAAAAGCTGGAGTACGCCTACGATCTGCTCGGCCGGCTGACGAAAGAAATCACTTCCGATGGCACGCTCGGTTACGAATACGACCCGCTCAGCAACCTGACCACATTGACCCTGCCAGATGGCCGCAAGGTCAATCACCTGTACTACGGCAGCGGGCACCTGCACCAGCTGAACCTGGACGGCCAGGTGATCACCGACATGGAGCGTGATGACCTGCACCGCGAGGTGTATCGGACCCAGGGCAAGCTCACCAGTTGCTTCGGTTATGACGCCATGGGGCGCAAGGCCTGGCAGTTTGCCTCGACCTTGCCGGCTGACAAGCTCTCGCAAGTGCACAACACCGGCATCAATACCTCGCTGCTAGTGGAGCATGCCTACAACCCGATCCACCGCCGTTATCAGTACGACCCGTCGGGTGAACTGGTGCGCACGCTGGACAAGCTACGCGGCGAGGTTAAATACGAATACGAAGCCAACGGGCAATTGCGCAGCCGCGATACCGGCTCGCTGATTGGGAGCGAAGAGTTTCGTTACGACCCAGCGGCCAACCGGTTGGACTTCAACGCGCGCCAGTTCGACAAGGTCAAGGACAACCGGATCAAACAGTGGCGGGACCAGGAGTACAGCTACGACCCCTGGGGCAATTTGATCGAGAAGCGCTCGGGGCACAGCAAGCTGCAGCACTTTGCCTATGATTGCGAAAACAGACTGGTTCGGGCGGAAACAACGGTCAATGGCAAGCTGGAAAGCACCGGGCACTACCGTTATGACAGCTTGGGACGGCGGGTTGCGAAGCAGTCGGAAATCAACGGCGAGGTCGAGCAGAAACGCTTCCTCTGGCAAGGGCTGAGGATGCTGCGTGAGGAGACGCCAGGGCAGAGCATTCTGTATTTCTATGAGCCGGGGAGTTATGCGCCCTTGGCACGTGTCGATCAGGTCGAAGGGGAAGGGCAGAAGGTCTACTACTTCCATACGGACCAGATCGGTACGCCGCTGGAGCTTACGGATAGCGACGGTGAGATCGTTTGGCAGGCGACGTATCGTTCGTGGGGGGCGATTGAGCAGTTAGCCGTCAATGAGATTGAGCAGAATCTGCGTTTCCAAGGACAGTATTTCGATCATGAAACAGAGCTGCATTACAACACCTACCGATACTATGATTCGCAGGTGGGACGGTTTGTGACGCAAGATCCTATCGGCCTATCGGGGGGGATTAATGTATACCTTTATGCTCCTAGCCCTATACTATGGCTCGACCCGATGGGGTTGGCAACATATAACACAATGCCAAGTATTGAGGGGTTCCAAAAGCACCATATTATTCCCCAGCAACTTGCAGCTCATCCGGCTCTAAAGGCATCGGGCATGAATATTCATGCGCTAAATAATGTAATTTATCTCCCGACGCATGAAGAATATCATCCTACGCGTACGATCCATCAAGGCTCGCATCCAAGTTATAGTCGTGATGTCAAGGCTAGTTTAAATGAAATAGAAAAAATTGGCCGGCAAGAAAAATGGAGTCAGGCCCAATACAAGGCAGCGGTGGATGATATGATCAATGAAAACCGTCAAGGGCTTCGCAAAGGACAGATTAAATTAAATAAAAATTCCATTAGAACTGGAGCGTGCGGATGAAATTGCTTGAGCCTGCAGAAAATTATCCTGAAAAGTATTGGCTTTCTTATGATCATGAAGATTGCATAGATCATTTGAAATTCCAAGAAGGGCAGCGGATTGTTGCTGAGCCACTCTCGGTGAAATTTCTCCTTAAAAACAAGGTGAGCTTGAACTCCATTCGTAAGTATGACTATCTATTTAGTGATGGTCCAGATGTGGTGAGTTCTCGTCTTGCGAATATTTTTCAAGAGATGAATCTTATGGAGGATATTCAACTTGTTCAAGCCAGTGTCATGATTAATGGGAACTGGTATGATGATTACTTTGCAGTAAATTACATGGCGGTTGAAAGTGCGTTTGATATGGAGAAAAGTGTTTTCAAACCGCTAATAAAGTCAATGCCGAATGGTCCCAAGAGATTTAGTAATATTGTTTTAAGCAGTGCAGCCCCTGTTCATTCAGTCTTTCGTGCTTCTGAAAGCATGTCGCGCATTATAGTTTCGGATCAGGTGGCTGATTTTATTAAATCCAAGTTAGTGGTCGGAATCTGTTTTGTCGACGGAAGAGAGAGTATGTGATTTCCTATTGTTGATTTTTGTCGTTTTGTGGCTTGCTTTAATTGCTTTATTGGTCGCCTGGTTTAATGCGGCTTCGACTTTTTGGTCTATCGGGGCTTATAGGGTTTTTGTAGGGGGTGATATTTGGGTAGACGGTCCAGGTAAGGCGTTTTAAAAAACGGCGTGGATATAATTTCTAGGTAGCCTGTCTGGCTCTTTAAAAATATGCGTTTCGGCTCTACCTAAAGTACGGTAGGCCAAGTTTTTTCTCACTTACATAGAGTATCCCCTGGGGCGCTTGACAGATGTCAAGCGCATCGTCGATCAGGAAGCTGTGGAAACCCTGGTGCGCTATCGCTATGACGATAACGGCCAACTGATCGAGGTCATCAACCGCAACGTGATTCCGTCCGGCATTTCCACTACGCCGACGGCCTGATGGTACGCCACAGCAATGCGCTTGGCCTGATGTGCGAATACCGTTGGCAAACCCAGGACGGTAAACCGCGCGTGGTCGAGCACTGGACCAGCGACGGCGAGCATTATCATTTCCGCTACGACTTCGGCCAACGTACCAGTTGCGCGACCGACGTGTTGGGCCGCGAACTGGAGATCCAGTACAACGAGGACAACCGCGTCATCGCCAGCCGGGATTTCGGTGGCGAACGCTACAAGATCGATTTCGACGCGTTCGGCAACATCGTCGGCCTCACCTTGCCCGACGGTAACCCCGACGCGACCTACAAATCCAAGTACCTGTGGTGGAACACCCAGGCCCAGGTCGAGCGTTACCAGGACTGCTCGGGCAAAAGTACCTATTACCGCTACGACGAGCGTCAACACCTGGTCGCCGTCACCGATGCGCTGAACCAGACGACCACGCTGGAGCGCAAACCAGACGGTGAGGTGCTGAAAATCATCCACCCGGACGGCACCTCGGAAACCTTCACCTACAACACCCTCGGCCAGGTAATCGCACACACCGACGGCAAGGGCCAAACCACCCGCCTGCAGCGCAATTCAAGAGGCCTGCCCAGCAGCCGCCAGGACGCCAAGGGCCAGCGAATTCGCTACGAGTACGACAAAGCCATTCGCCTGACCGCGTTGGTCAACGAGAACAACGCGACCTACAGCTTTGCCTACGATGCGTCGGACCGGTTGGTCGAAGAAGTACGGGTGGATAACCTGACCCGACGTTTCAGCTACAACGTCGGAGGTCATCTCATCCGACTGGATGAGATTGGCTACGGCGAAAACGCCGAACGCCCGGAACGGCACACGCTGTTCGAGCGTGACAGCATTGGCCGGTTGGTCGCCAAGATCAACCGCGATGCGAGCCAGACCTTTGCGTACGACGACGGCGACCGGTTAGTGAGCATCGAGCGGCAACCGACCGGGATCGGCAAGCAGCTTGGGGTCACGGAAGAGAAGCTGGAGTACGCCTACGATCTGCTGGGCCGGCTGACGAAAGAAATCACGCCCGCTGGCACGCTCAGTTATGAATATGACCCGCTCAGCAACCTGACCACATTGACCCTGCCAGATGGCCGCAAGGTCAACCACCTGTACTACGGCAGCGGGCACCTCAAAACTTGAGGAGTGGGCTAAGACAGGTGGTAAAAGTGGCAGCCCCCTGGCTTGACGTGGCACCACCACGAGGATGTTAATAGGCTATCTCTAGTGGATCGTATGGATCATAAGTCGAATCATAGTTTATACCACCCGACTGGTAAAGGCGGTAGAGATATATGGGGTGGTGGCGCTCAAGGGCGAAAAGGCAAGCTTGACGGCGCAACCGGAAAAATTTGCTGTGGTTGATCAACTGGAGAAATGTCATGTTATTGAAGGATAAGTTTTATGCTCTTTCAGAGCTAATCGAGCATGTTAAGGTTTTTGCAGAGCAAGACGATGACTTTTGTCTTTATGGTCAGGATCAAGATCACCTAGATTTAAAGATGCAATATTTTGTGGCGGATTATCCAAGCGTTAAAGACGATAAGGAGATCTATCCAGAGTCCGTAAAAAAAGCAGGGCTGAGTTATCTCTATGCGGGGCAGCAATTTGTTGATGTTGTAACGTTGTTGGCGGAGCAAAAGCCTGATGCATCGTATGATGACTATGTTAAGTCCTTAAATTATTATCAAGATAATGATGAATTTATCGATTTGTGATTTTTTACTTTTAATCTCTTCACATGAGTCGGCGCTTTGATCGGTAGAAGGCAAAATGTGCGAGGCAAGTTAGCCTCGCACAGACATACGTAGGTTGTATTCACGTTCCCAGCCTGCAAGCCAATCGATATTTAAAATTCAGACTTATGGACTGAGGCGTAAGTCTCAGTCCTATTGGTAGCGTGTCCGACGGCACCCTGACCGAGGCTGTCACTACCGCTGGGAAACCCAGGGTGGCAAACCACGGGTGGTCGAGCACTGGACCAGCAACGGTGAGCACTACCATTTCCGCTACGACCTGAGCGCCCGCACCAGTTGGACCACCGACGTGCTCGGTCGCGAGCTGGAAGTGCAGTACAACGCTGACCATCGCGTGGTTGCCAGCCGGGACTATGGTGGCGAGCGCTATGCCATCGAGCTGGACGAACACGGCAACATGGTCGGGCTAGGCCTGCCGGACGACAACAAACTCGCCTTCAAGTACGACGAGTTCGCCCGCCTGCTCGAGGATACCGACCCGCTGGGCCGCAAGATCGCCTACGAGTATCACCACTTGACCACCCTGGTGACCCAGGTCAGCTACCCGGACGGCAGCACCTGGCAGAAGCTTCTGACAGAACCGATGAAATGTAGGAATCAGGGACGAATCTCGATCAAGGTCCCGTCCTTGACCATGCTCCAGACTTCCTGCATGTCCGCGTTGCGCATGGCGATGCAGCCTTCGGTCCAGTCCAGGGTGTGGAAGTACCACTCCGGGTATTCCTCGTCGATGGGCGTACCGTGGATCATGATCATGCCGCCAGGGTTGACGCCTTCACGGCGGGCGCGGGCGGCATCGCTGATATTGGGGTAGGAGATGTGCATGGCCAGGTTGAAGCGGTCGCTGACCTTGCGCCAGTCCAGCCAGTAGAGGCCTTCGGGGGTGCGGTTGTCGCCCTCGCGCTCCTTGGTGCCCTTGGGTTGCTTGCCCAGGGAGATGCGGTAGGTCTTGAGCGGCTCGCCACGGCTGATCAGTTGCAGGCGGCGCTCGGACTTGAGCACCAGCACCTTGTCGACCAACGGTTGACGGGTGACCGAGGACTGCGTGGCGTCCTGTGGCTTGCGGATGATGGTCTCGGTGAACGCAGCCTGGGACACCGACGTAACGCAAAGGCAGAAAAGGGCGAGCAACCAGCGCATGAAACCGTATCCCTGAAAACTAGGTGATGGACGACGAGACATTCATCGGGGGCAGGTACTCATGGCCTACCGGGTAGGACTGCCCGATGCGGTCGCGATAATAGCATTCTAGTGTGCGTGCCACGGTGCGGAAAGCCAGCTGGTCCCATGGAATTTCATGTTCCTCGAACAAGCGCACTTCCAGGCTCTCGATTCCGACGGCGAAATCCAGGTCGGCCAGTTCGGCGCGGAAGAACACATGCACCTGGTCGATGTGCGGCAGGTCGAACAACTGGTACAGGCTCATGTGCCCGACCCGGGCGCAGGCTTCCTCCACGGTTTCGCGACGGGCGGCTTGCTCGAGGGTCTCGCCGTTTTCCATGAAACCGGCGGGCAGCGTCCAGAACCCACGGCGCGGCTCGATCGCACGGCGACACAGCAAGACCTGGGTGCCATGGGTGGGCAATACGCCAGCAACGATATTGGGGTTCTGGTAATGGATGGTCTGGCAATGGTCGCAGACATAGCGGGGGCGGCTGTCGCCCTCGGGGATCCGCTGTATCACTGGCTGGCCGCACGCGCTGCAGAATTTCATGCTTTTCTTCCTTTGAGGTACGGCTATCTTGGCGTGCCCGCCACCGTGACCGCAAGCTGCCATCCGGCGGGGCTTGGGTGCGTTGCGGCTTTGGTGCATCATGCAGGGCAGGCCTTGCAATCGAGAGTGTGTAATGCTGGATGAGCTCCTTCGCCGTATGAGCAACCATACCCCCGCGTCATTGGAAACGGACCGTCGTTTCCCCGAAGCGGCGGTTCTCTTGCCCATCACCCGTAGCGAAGAGCCCGAGCTGGTGCTGACCCTGCGGGCCAAGGGCCTTTCCACCCACGGCGGCGAAGTGGCCTTCCCCGGTGGGCGGCGCGACCCGGAAGATCCTGACCTGGTGTTTACCGCCCTGCGTGAAGCCGAGGAGGAAATCGGCCTGCCGCCTGGCCTGGTGGAGGTGGTTGGCCCACTCAGCCCGCTGATCTCCCTGCATGGCCTGAAGGTGACGCCATTCGTCGGTGTGGTGCCGGATTTCGTCGAGTACCGGGCCAACGACGCAGAGATCGCAGCCGTGTTCACCGTGCCGCTGGCATTCTTCCGCCAGGACCCGCGCGAGCATACCCATCGTATCGATTACCAGGGGCGCAGCTGGTATGTGCCTGCCTACCGCTATGGCGAATACAAGATCTGGGGGCTGTCGGCGATCATGATCGTCGAGCTGGTCAACGTGCTGTTCGATGCCGGTATCGACCTGCACCATCCCCCCGAGCGCTTTATACCGATCTGATCGGGCATCCCGCCAAGGCCTTGAACCATGAGGAGCGAGACATGAAATACCGCCTGGGCGACCTGCGGGTCGAAACCCATCCCACCAGCTGGGCCGCGCCCAATGCCACGCTGATCGGCAAGGTGCGCCTGCAGGCCGGGGCCAGCGTCTGGTTCGGTGCAGTGCTGCGTGGCGACAACGAGCTGATCGACATCGGCGAAGGCAGCAATGTCCAGGATGGCACGGTGATGCATACCGACATGGGCTCGCCGCTGACCCTCGGCAAGGGCGTCACCGTCGGCCACAACGCCATGCTCCATGGCTGCACGGTGGGCGACCACAGCCTGGTCGGCATCAATGCGGTGATCCTCAACGGGGCGCGTATCGGCAAGCACTGCATCATCGGCGCCAACGCATTGATCCCGGAAGGCAAGGAGATTCCCGACGGCTCGTTGGTGATGGGTTCACCGGGCAAGGTGGTACGCGAGCTGACCGAGGCGCAGAAGCGCATGCTCGAAGCCAGCGCCGCCCATTACGTGCAGAACGCCGAACGCTATGCCCGTGACCTGGTGCCGCAGGATGACTGACGTGGCTGATCGTGAGCGGCCGGTCGCCTCGCCGTGCGTGAATGTCTGCGCGCTGGATGAACAGGATGTCTGCGTGGGCTGCCAGCGTACGGTGGCCGAGATCACCCGCTGGTCGCGCATGGACAACCAGGAGCGCCGGCAGGTGCTGGTGTTGTGCCATGAGCGGGCGGTGGCGGCTGGGTTGGTCATCGGGCGGTAATCCAGCTCGCCCCCTGTGGGAGCCGGCTTGCCGGCGATAGGGCCATGAAAGGCCACTACCGAGTCAAAAGCTGCAGTTGACTTTGAAATCAAGTATTCTGTGCCGCTTGCCCAACGCGTGATTCCATGTTCTATCTCATCGCCTACATCAGCAGCGTAGTGCTGATCAACTACGCCTTCTCCAGTGCGCCGCACCTGGATGTGATCTGGTCCGCCTGGGGCGGGCTGGTGTTTATCCTGCGTGACATGGTGCAGACCCGCTATGGCCATGGCGCGCTGTTGGCCATGCTGGCGGCCCTGGTGCTGTCCTACGTCACTTCGGAGCCGGCCATCGCGCTGGCCAGCGCCACCGCGTTCTTCATCTCCGAGCTGATCGACTGGCTGGTGTTCAGCGTTACCCGTCGGCCGCTGCGCGACCGCCTGTGGCTGAGTTCGGCGCTGAGCATCCCGGTGGACACCTTCATTTTCTTCGGCATGATCGGTGCCCTGACCCCAGCGGTGATCGGCACGGCGCTGGCCTCGAAATTCGCCGGCGTGACCGCCGTGTGGCTGGCCATGGCTTGGCGCGCACGCCGCACGGCCGTGGTGGGTTGAGGCAGGCGCGCACGCTCTTTGGCGACACCAGGCCGCTTCCACAACAGCCCCAACGGGCGTTGCCAGGTGTAGAATACCGGTCCTTTTTCAGCGGGCGGCAGCCAGCGTGGCGCGGCCCCGACGCCTTCGAGGACCTGAAATGACCCGTATCGGAACCCCATTGTCGCCCACCGCGACCCGTGTACTGCTGTGTGGCTGCGGCGAGCTGGGCAAGGAAGTGGTGATCGAGCTGCAGCGCCTGGGTGTCGAGGTGATCGCCGTGGACCGCTACGCCAATGCACCGGCCATGCAGGTCGCGCATCGCAGCCATGTCATCAACATGCTCGATGGCGCTGCCCTGCGCGCGGTGATCGAGGCTGAAAAGCCGCACTACATCGTGCCGGAAATCGAGGCCATCGCCACCGCCACCTTGGTGGAGCTGGAGAATGAAGGCTTCAACGTGGTGCCCACCGCCCGTGCCACGCAACTGACCATGAACCGAGAGGGTATCCGGCGCCTGGCGGCCGAGGAGCTGGACCTGCCGACCTCGCCCTATCACTTTGCCGATACCTTCGAAGACTACGCCAAGGCGGTCGTCGACCTGGGCTACCCGTGCGTGGTCAAGCCGGTGATGAGCTCCTCGGGCAAGGGCCAGAGCCTGCTGCGCAGCGAAGCCGACCTGCAGAAGGCCTGGGACTATGCCCAGGAAGGTGGCCGTGCCGGCAAGGGCCGGGTGATCATCGAAGGCTTCATCGATTTCGAATACGAGATCACCTTGCTGACCGTGCGCCATGTGGGCGGCACCACCTTCCTGGCACCGGTCGGGCATCGCCAGGAGAAGGGTGACTACCAGGAGTCCTGGCAGCCCCAGGCCATGAGCCCTAAGGCGCTGGCCGAGTCCCAGCGGGTCGCCCAGACGGTCACCGATGCCCTGGGCGGGCGTGGCCTGTTCGGCGTAGAGCTGTTCGTCAAGGGTGACCAGGTATGGTTCAGCGAGGTCTCGCCGCGCCCGCACGACACGGGCCTGGTGACGCTGATCTCCCAGGATCTGTCGCAGTTCGCCCTGCATGCCCGCGCGATCCTCGGCCTGCCGATCCCGGTGGTGCGCCAGTTCGGCCCGTCGGCCTCGGCCGTGATCCTGCCGCAGGGCAAGTCGCAGCAGACCTCGTTCGCCAACCTGGGCGCAGCGTTGAGCGAGCCGGATACCGCGATCCGCCTGTTCGGCAAGCCGGAAATCGACGGCCAGCGGCGCATGGGCGTATGCCTGGCCCGCGACGAGTCGATCGAGGCCGCGCGGGCCAAGGCGACCCGTGCGTCGCAGGCGGTCAAGGTCGAGTTCTGATAGCTGCCGCTCCCACGATTCCTGTAGGAGCGGCCTTGTGCCGCGAAAGGGCCGCAACGCGGCCCCAGCCGTTCAAAGTTCCGCGTTGCGGGTCTCTTTCAGGCACAGCACGGCGATCAGGCTGATCACAGCCGCCGCCGAGACGTAGCCGCCCACCCAGCTCAACCCACCCATGCTCACCAGCTTCTGGGCGAAGAACGGAGCCGCCGAGGCGCCGACGATGCCCCCCAGGTTGTAGGCCGCCGAGGCGCCGGTGTAGCGCACATGGGTCGGGAACAGTTCAGGCAGCAAGGCGCCCATCGGGGCGAAGGTCACGCCCATCAGGAACAGCTCGATGGCCAGGAACAGCGCCACGCCCGTGGTCGAGCCCGAGGTCAGCAGTGGCTCCATGGTGAACCCCGATGCCACCGCCAGCAATGCGCCGACGATCAGCACCGGCTTGCGCCCGTAGCGGTCGCTCAACCAGGCCGACAAGGGCGTGGCCAGGGCCATGAAGACCACGGCGAAGCACAGCATGCCCAGGAAGCTCTGGCGAGTGTAGCCCAGGGTCGAGACCCCGTAGCTCAGGGAAAACACCGTGGAGATGTAGAACAGCGCATAGCACACCACCATCGCCAGGGCGCCCAGCAGGGTCGGCAGCCAGTACTTGGCGAACAGGTCGACCACCGGCAGTTTCACCCGCTCATGACGCGCCACGGCTTTGGCGAACACCGGGCTTTCCTCGAGCTTCAGGCGCACATACAGGCCCACCACCACCAGTGCGGCGCTGAGCAGGAACGGAATGCGCCAGCCCCACTCGCGGAACTGTTCGTCGCTGAGCACCAGGGCCAAGCCCAGGAACAGGCCGTTGGCGGCCAGGAAGCCGATCGAAGGGCCCAATTGCGGGAACATGCCGAACCAGGCCCGCTTGCCTTCGGGCGCGTTCTCGGTGGCCAGTAGCGCCGCTCCGCCCCATTCGCCGCCCAGCCCCAGGCCTTGGCCGAAACGCAACAGGCAGAGCAGTACCGGTGCCCAGATACCGATGCTGTCATAGCCCGGCAACACGCCGATCAGCGTGGTGGACACGCCCATCAGCAACAGCGAGGCGACCAGGGTCGACTTGCGCCCGATGCGGTCGCCGAAATGGCCGAACAGCGCCGAGCCCAGCGGGCGAGCGAGGAAGGCGATGCCGAAGGTGATGAAGGCCGCGAGCATCTGCGCGGTGCCCGAGCCCGACGGGAAGAACACCGGGCCGATCACCAGGGCCGCGGCCGTGGCATAAACGTAGAAGTCGTAGAATTCGATGGCGGTGCCGATGAAGCTGGCGGTGGCCACCTGCGCAGGCGAGTTGACCGGAGTTGCCGGGGTATCGGCATAGGTACTGCTGGTTGTCATCGTGTAGGTCCCTGACAGTCGATTGCTCCTTGTGGGCGGTTCGTGCCCTGCCGGGCAGGCAGGGGCGCACGGGCGCCGGAGCGAATAGTGGTGAGTCGCCCGACTGACGATAGCCCAGGGGGTAGGGAAGGGGAGCGGGCTGTTCTGGGTGGTGAAGCAGGACCGCGGGGCGTGTCAGTGGAGCGGACTGGCCGTAGGACGCCGGGTGCGGGTAGCGGGCGGGACGGCAGGGCTGGGTAAGCGTGACCCGAGTATAGCTACCGGGTCACGGTCCACACCAGTACCTTGCTGGCGCAATTGTCCTCTGTTTCGAGGATTTCCAGGCGATAGCGGCCGATCTTCAGGCAAACGGCGCTTTCCGGGATGCTTTCCAGGGCTTCGGTGACCAGGCCGTTGAGGGTCTTCGGGCCGCCGTCGCAGGGCAGATGCCAGCCGAGGCTGCGGTTGATCTCGCGCAGCGAGGCGGTGCCTTCGATCACGTAGCGGCCATCGGCCAGGGGGTGGACGTGGGGGTTGTCGAGGGACTGTTCGTCCTCGAACTCGCCGACGATCTCCTCGAGGATATCCTCCAGGGTGACGATCCCCAGCACTTCGCCATATTCGTCGACCACCACGCCCAGGCGCCGCTGCTGCTTGTGGAAGTTCAGCAGCTGCATCTGCAGCGGTGTGCTTTCGGGAACGAAATAGGGCTCGTAGCAGGCGGCCCGCAACGCCTCGCGGGTCAGTTCGGCGTGGGGTAGCAGGTGGCTGATCTGTTTGGTGTTGAGGATGGCTTCGACCTGGTTGATATCGCTGTGATAGACCGGCAGGCGGGTATGGCGGCTGACGATCAGCTGCTCGATGATCTGCTCGATCGGCTCGTCCAGGTTGATGCCGTCCACTTCGTTGCGCGGCACCAGGATGTCGTTGACGGTGATCTTGTCCAGCGATTGCAGGCCTTCAAGCAGGCCCGCCCGAGGGGCCTCGAAGGGTTCGGCGTCGTCGAAGTCGCCGTGCTCCTCCGGGTGCAGGGCTACCGCCGTGGGCGGGGTGCGAAACGGCCGCAGGAGCAGTTTGGCGCAGCCATCGAGCAGGCAGGCCAGCGGCTGCAATAGCACCAGCGGCCAGCGCAACAGGGCGCCGAGGGCGACGAAGGCCTGCGGGTTGCGCCGGGCCATGCGTCGTGGCAAGTATTCGCCCAGGACCAGCAAGGTGAAGGTGGCCGCCAAGCCGGCCAGCCAGAAGCCATGCTCACCGTTGTAGCGCTGCCCGGCCAGGCAGGCCAGGCCGAGCACCAGCAGCTTGCCCAGGCTCGCACACAGCACCACGGCCTGGGCCGGCAGGGCGGGTTCGGTGCTTTCAGCGGGGCGCTGGTGGCCGTTGAGCAGTTGGCGGGCCGCGTCGACTGCGGTGAACAGCGCCGACCACAGCAGCGCCAGTGCCAAGGTGCCGAGTAGCGGTGCGTACGGCAAGGTGTTCATGGGCGGCCGTCAGATATGCAGGATGAATTCACGTACCAGCTTGCTGCCGAAATAGGCCAGCATCAGCAGGCAGAAACCGGCGAGGGTCCAGCGGATCGCCTTGTGGCCACGCCAGCCCAGGCGGGTGCGGCCCCACAGCAACAAGCCGAACACCACCCAGGCGATGCAGGACAGCAAGGTCTTGTGCACCAGGTGCTGGGCGAACAGGTTCTCCAGGAACAGCCAGCCGGACACCAGCGAAAGCGAAAGCAGGCCCCAGCCAGCCCAGAGGAAGCCGAACAGCAGGCTTTCCATGGTTTGCAGGGGCGGGAAGTTGCGGATCAGCCCGGAGGGGTGCTTGTGCTTGAGCTGGTGGTCCTGCAGCAGCAGCAACAGGGCCTGGAACACGGCGATGGTGAACAGGCCATAGGCCAGGATCGACAGCAGGATGTGCGCCAGGATCCCCGGCTCCTCGTTGACCAGCGGCACGGTGCCGGGCGGTGCGAACTGGGCCAGCAGGGCGGTGATCGCGCCGAGCGGGAACAGCAGTATCAGCAGGTTTTCCACCGGGATGCGCAGGCAGGCCAACAGGGTCAGGCCGATCACCGCCACGGCGATCAGGCTGGCGGCGCTGAAGAAGTCCAGGCTCAGGCCCAGCGGGGTGATCAACTGGAAGAACAGGGCGCCGCCCTGGGCGAGCACGGCAAGGGCACCGAGCAGGCCGAGCAGGCGCTTGTCGGCCTTGCGGCCCTGGGCGAGGTAGGCACCCTGGTAGATGGCTGCGGCTATATAAAGGCCGGCGGCGATCAGGTTGGGGATGAGGCTGGGAGAGGAGACCATAAGTCCTGGTTGGCGAGCCTTAAAGAGACGGAGTGTGGCATAGATCGCCGCTGCCAAGGAAGACCGGCAGGCCCCATCGCCTGCAAGGCGGCTCCCACCTGTCCCGCGCTGCTTTCAGAGACACCGCCATACCTGTGGGAGCCGGCTTGCCGGCGCTGGGGGCACCGACCATCCAGATCCGGTGGTGCCAAGGTGTGCGCCGTCGCCGCTCTTCGCTATAATCGCCGCCTTGCTGTGCCCAGCGCGTGTACATATTCACCTGGGCGCCTGAAAAACCTCGGCTTCACTAGGGCCTGAAAGGATCACCATGTTCGAAAACCTGACCGACCGCCTGTCACAGACGCTGCGCCATGTCACCGGCAAGGCCAAGCTGACCGAAGACAACATCAAGGACACGCTGCGCGAAGTGCGCATGGCCCTGCTCGAGGCCGACGTCGCCCTGCCGGTGGTCAAGGATTTCGTCAACAGCGTCAAGGAGCGTGCGGTCGGCACCGAGGTGTCGCGCAGCCTGACCCCGGGCCAGGCGTTCGTGAAGATCGTCCAGGCCGAACTCGAAGGCCTGATGGGCGCCGCCAACGAAGACCTGGCGCTCAATGCCGCTCCGCCCGCCGTGGTGCTGATGGCCGGCCTGCAGGGCGCGGGCAAGACCACCACCGCCGGCAAGCTGGCGCGCTTCCTTAAAGAGCGCAAGAAAAAGAGCGTGATGGTGGTCTCGGCCGACGTCTACCGCCCGGCGGCGATCAAACAGCTGGAAACCCTGGCCAATGACATCGGCGTGACCTTCTTCCCGTCCGACATCAGCCAGAAGCCCGTGGCCATCGCCGAGGCGGCGATCCGCGAGGCCAAGCTCAAGTACATCGACGTGGTGATCGTCGATACCGCCGGCCGTCTGCACATCGACGCCGACATGATGGACGAGATCAAGGCCCTGCACGCCGCGGTCAAGCCGGTCGAGACCCTGTTCGTGGTCGACGCCATGACCGGCCAGGACGCCGCCAACACCGCCAAGGCCTTCGGCGACGCGCTGCCATTGACCGGCGTGGTGCTGACCAAGGTCGACGGCGACGCCCGTGGCGGTGCCGCGCTGTCGGTGCGCGCCATCACCGGCAAGCCGATCAAGTTCATCGGCATGGGCGAGAAGACCGAGGCCCTGGAGCCGTTCCACCCGGACCGTATCGCCTCGCGAATCCTCGGCATGGGCGACGTGCTCAGCCTGATCGAGCAGGCCGAGCAGAACATCGACAAGGCCAAGGCTGACAAGCTCGCCAAGAAGCTCAAGAAGGGCAAGGGCTTCGACCTCGAGGACTTCCGCGACCAGCTGCAGCAGATGAAGAACATGGGCGGCCTGGGCGGCCTGATGGACAAGCTGCCGAGCATCGGCGGGGTCAACCTGTCGCAGATGGGCAATGCCCAGGGCGCGGCCGAGAAGCAGTTCAAGCAGATGGAGGCGATCATCGACTCGATGACGCCGGCCGAACGCCGCGACCCGGAAATCATCAGCGGCTCGCGCAAACGCCGCATCGCCCTCGGCTCCGGCACCCAGGTGCAGGATGTCGGCCGGCTGATCAAGCAGCACAAGCAAATGCAGAAGATGATGAAGAAATTCTCCGCCAAGGGCGGCATGGCCAAGATGATGCGTGGCCTGGGCGGGATGCTGCCGGGTGGCGGCATGCCGAAGCTGTAATGTCATTCAGGGCGGTTGCCTTTGATCGGGCAGCCACCCGGAACCCCCGCCTTGGCGGGAACGATGTCGCGAAATCCGCGGCTTAACCGGCAGATCTGAACGGCGCGGCAGGCCCTCGCCGAAAAAGGCATTTGCAAATGTCCGTGTATTCCCCGAGAATATGCGGCCTTTTGGGCACCCTGTGCCCATTTGGGCATTCAGATTTGCAGCACCGACTATAGGAACGATGTTCACATGGTAACCATCCGTCTTGCCCGTGGCGGCTCGAAAAAGCGCCCATTCTACCACCTGACCGTGACCAACTCGCGTAACGCCCGTGACGGCCGTTTCGTTGAGCGCGTTGGCTTCTTCAACCCGATCGCATCGGGCGCCGAAGTCAAGCTGTCGGTCAACCAGGAACGCGTCAACTACTGGCTGAGCCAGGGCGCGCAGCCGTCTGAGCGTGTTGCTCAGCTGCTGAAGGACGCTGCCAAGGCCGCTGCCTGAGCAGTATGAACGCGACGCCAGAAAACGCTGACGCCCTCATCGTCGTCGGCAAGATTTTTTCGGTTCACGGCGTTCGCGGCGAGGTGAAGGTGTACTCCTTTACCGATCCGATTGAAAACCTGTTGGATTATCCGCGCTGGACGCTTCGGCACGAAGGCAAGGTAAAGCAGGTCGAGCTGGTCAACGGTCGTGGCTCCCAAAAGGGCCTGGTCGTGAAATTGAAAGGCCTCGATGATCGTGATGAAGCGCGTCTTCTGAGCGGTTACGAAATCTGCATCCCGCGGAGCCTTTTGCCCAACCTGGCAGCCGACGAGTACTACTGGTACCAGTTGGTGGGCCTGAAGGTCATCAATCAGGACGAACAGCTGTTCGGCAAGATCGATCACCTGTTGGAGACCGGTGCGAACGATGTAATGGTGGTCAAGCCTTGCGCAGGCAGCCTGGATGATCGCGAGCGTCTGTTGCCCTATACGGAGCAATGTGTGCTGGCAGTCGACCTGGAAGCAGGCGTGATGCGAGTCGAATGGGACGCGGATTTCTAACGATGGGCAACCTTCGCGTAGAAGTCGTCACCCTGTTCCCCGAGATGTTCTCGGCCATCACGGAGTACGGCATTACCAGCCGCGCGGTGAAACAGGGGTTGCTGCAGGTGACCTGCTGGAACCCGCGGGACTACACCACGGATCGCCATCACACGGTGGATGATCGGCCTTTTGGCGGTGGTCCTGGCATGGTGATGAAGATCAAGCCTCTGGAAGACGCCCTGGCCAGCGCCAGGCAGGCAACCGGAGCATCGGCGAAGGTGATCTACCTCTCGCCACAAGGCCGCAAGCTGACCCAGCAGGCGGTCGAAGGTCTGGCACAACAGGAATCGTTGATCCTGATTGCCGGCCGTTATGAAGGCATCGACGAGCGTTTTATCGAGGCTCATGTCGATGAAGAGTGGTCGATTGGCGACTATGTGCTTTCCGGTGGCGAGCTGCCGGCCATGGTACTGATCGATGCGGTTACGCGATTGCTGCCCGGAGCTTTAGGGCATGTGGACTCGGCGCAGGAAGATTCCTTCACCGATGGTCTGCTCGATTGCCCGCACTACACCCGACCGGAGGTGTATGCGGATCAGCGCGTTCCCGACGTGTTGCTTAGCGGCAACCATGCACACATCCGGCGTTGGCGGTTGAAGCAGTCCCTTGGTAGGACCTTCGAACGACGCGCCGATCTTCTGGAAAGTCGCTCGCTTTCTGGAGAAGAGAAGAAGCTGCTCGAGGAATACCTCCGCGAGCGGGACGATAGTTAACGTATCGATGGTGGATCGAGTTATCCGCCTTAGGAGCACAGCATGACCAACAAGATCATCCAGCAGCTCGAAGCCGAGCAGATGAACAAGGAAATCCCTGCCTTCGCACCAGGCGACACCATTGTCGTCCAGGTCAAAGTGAAGGAAGGCGACCGTTCCCGTCTGCAGGCGTTCGAAGGTGTCGTTATCGCCAAGCGCAACCGCGGCCTGAACAGCGCCTTCACCGTGCGCAAGATCTCCAGCGGCGTTGGCGTAGAGCGTACCTTCCAGACCTACAGCCCGCAGATCGACAGCCTGTCCGTGAAACGTCGTGGTGACGTGCGTAAGGCCAAGCTGTACTACCTGCGCGACCTGTCCGGCAAAGCCGCTCGCATCAAGGAAAAACTGTCCTGAGTGCAGTTTGACCGGTGGCCGAGGCCACCTTGCGAGAGAAAAAGCAGCCTTCGGGCTGCTTTTTTGCTTTCTGCTGCAGGGATTGTTCACTGGCTCTGTAGGAGCGGGCTTGTCCCGCGATTGGGCGCAAAGCGCCCCCCTTCCATTCTTCAGCGATTGGCCACGCCCGCCTCGACAGCCGTTTTCGCCTCCCGATCAGCCTCTACCAGCGCCACCAGCGTCCACCCTGGCTGGGGTTTTAACGGTGCGTCCGGGCTGGCCACATGCACCCAGCCATTGGCATCGCGGGCGAACAGGACGGTGGCTCGATCGCCATGCAGGTCCTGGTAGTCCTGCCAGGAAAAGCCCTCGGTCAGGTGGGTGCTGTACAGCTCGGCGCCCTGGTGCAGACGGTTGGCCAGTTGCCCGTAGGTCATCGGGCTCGCCCCCAGCAGTTGGCCGCGATGTTCCTCGCTGGCCCGGTGCTTGTCGCTGCGCTGCTTCTCCAGGCCACTGGCCAGTACGAACAGGCGGTTGTGGCCGAAGTCATGGCGAAAGCGCGCGCAGGCCAAGGCATTGAGCTCGCCTGCCGGCGACAGGCCGAGCAGGTGGCCAAGACCGACCAGGTCCAGGTGGGCATCGGCATGCTGGGAGGCAGGGTTGCCGAAATAGGTCGGCAGCCCATCCATGCGCGCAGCGCGGATGTTTTCCCAGCTCGAGTCGGTCAGCAGGACCCGGCTACCCAGTTGCTGCAAGGCTTTGGCGACGGCGCGTGCCGGTGGGTTGGCGCCGACGATGAGAAAGCCGCTGGGCGCAGGTTCGGCGACCTTGAGCAGGCGGGCCAGGGGCCTGGCGGTGGCGCTCTGCAGCACCACGGTGCCGATGATCACCGCGAAGGTCAGAGGTACCAGCAGCAGGGCGCCCTCATGACCCGCTTCGTCCAGGCGGATGGCGAAGATGGCCGAGACCGCCGCGGCGACGATACCCCGTGGGGCGATCCAGGCCAGCAGCAGGCGTTCGCGCCATGCCAACGTCGAGCCCCAGGTGGACAGCAGAACATTGAGCGGGCGTGCCAGCAGTTGGATCACCAGCAGCAACGCCAGTACCGCCGGGCCCAGGGCCAGCAGTGCATGCAGGTCGAGGCGGGCGGCCAGGAGGATGAACAGGCCGGAAATCAACAGCACGCTGAGGTTTTCCTTGAAGTGCAGGATCTGCCGTACATCCACCCCCGGCATGTTCGCCAGCCACATGCCCATCACCGTCACCGCCAGCAGGCCGGATTCATGGACGATCTGGTTGGCGGCGATGAAGATGCCCAGCACCGCGGCCAACGAGGCCAGGTTGTGCAGGTACTCCGGCAGCCACTGGGCACGCATCACCTGGCCCAGCAGCCAGCCGCCGGCGGCGCCCAGGGCGCTGCCGCAGAAGATCACCCCGCCGAAGGTCACCAGGCTCTGGCTGAGCCCTTCGCCATCGGTGCGGGCGATGATGAAGCTGTAGACCACCACTGCCAGCAAGGCACCGATCGGGTCGATGACGATGCCTTCCCAGCGCAGGATGTTGGCGATCGCCGCCTTGGGCCGCACCACGCGGAGCATGGGCACGATCACCGTCGGGCCGGTCACCAGGGTCAGAGTGCCGAACAGGATCGCCAGCGGCCAGTCGAAGCCCAGCAGCCAATGGGTGGCCAGGGCGATCACCACCCAGGTGCTCAGCGCGCCCAGGGTCACCAGCCGGTGCACCACGCTGCCGATCTCACGCCATTGGGACAGGTGCAGCGTCAGGCTGCCTTCGAACAGGATCAGGGCCACGGCCAGGGATACCAGCGGCATCAGCAGCGGGCCGAACAGGTCTTGTGGCGACAGCCAGCCGAGCACGGGGCCGGCGACGATCCCGCACAGCAGCAGGAACAGGATCGCAGGCAGCTTCAGGCGCCAGGCCAGCCATTGGCAAGCCAGTGCGGCGGCACCGATGCCACCGAAACTCAGGAGAATCTGCTGTTCGCTCATGCGGGCTCCCTATGCCGACGTTGTTATGAAAGACTAAGCGCCAATTCGTCGTTTGCCACCGAGTTTTCATGTCCGCCCTCGACCACCCCCTGATCGACCAGTTCCTCGATGCCCTGTGGCTTGAAAAAGGCCTGTCCGATAACACCCGCGCCTCCTACCGAAGCGACCTGGCCCTGTTCAATGGCTGGCTGCAGGCGCGCGGCGTGGCATTGCCGGACGTTGGTCGCGAACTGATCTTCGATCACCTGGCCTGGCGCGTCGACCAGGGCTACAAGCCGCGTTCCACGGCGCGCTTTCTTTCCGGGCTGCGCGGCTTTTTCCGCTACCTGCTGCGCGAGCGGCTGGTCAGTGTCGACCCGACTTTGCAGGTCGACATGCCGCAGTTGGGCCGGCCTTTGCCCAAATCTCTCTCCGAGGCCGACGTCGAGGCATTGCTCAAGGCGCCGGACCTGGGCGAGGCCATCGGCCAGCGCGACCGGGCCATGCTTGAGGTCCTTTATGCCTGTGGGCTGCGCGTTACCGAACTGGTCAGCCTGACATTGGACCAGGTCAATTTGCGCCAGGGCGTGTTGCGGGTCATGGGCAAGGGCAGCAAGGAGCGCCTGGTGCCGATGGGGGAGGAGGCTGTGGTGTGGCTGGAGCGCTACCTGCGCGACGGGCGCGGCGAACTGCTCAACGGCCGCCCCAGCGACGTGCTGTTCCCCAGCCAGCGGGGCGAGCAGATGACCCGGCAGACCTTCTGGCACCGCATCAAGCACCAGGCCAAGGTGGCCGGGATCGACAAGCCGCTGTCGCCCCATACCCTGCGCCACGCCTTCGCCACCCACTTGCTCAACCACGGCGCGGACCTGCGTGTGGTGCAGATGCTGCTGGGGCACAGCGACCTGTCCACCACGCAGATCTACACCCATGTGGCCAAGGCGCGCCTGCAACAGCTGCATGCCCAGCACCATCCGCGTGGATGAATGATTTTCATGTTCCGACCTGTGGCGTGTGAGGGCTGATTTAGCGCCTGCCGGTTGTGGTAGGCTTGGACGGTTTCCAAGGGCCGCACGGTCGACGCCCGCTTGCCGCATGTCGACGCCCTCCGGCCCCGTCCGCCTTCAGGAGTACCCCATGCGCGTGACCCATCTTTTCGCCGCCGCCGCCCTGGCGCTGGCCAGCACCTTTGCCGTGGCTGCGGCCAGCGACGCCGGTGCCGGCGCCGAGCAGGCGATCCGCAACACCCTCAAGACGCTTGAGCTGGAAGTACCGATCGAGAGCGTGGCCAGCAGCCCGGTCAATGGCCTCTATGAAGTCAAGCTGCAGGGCGGACGCGTGCTGTATGCCAGCGCCGACGGCCAGTTCGTGATGCAGGGCTACCTGTACCAGATCCAGGACGGCAAGCCGGTCAACCTCACCGAGAAGACCGAGCGCCAGGGCATCGCCAAGCTCATCAACGGCATTCCGGCTGCCGAGATGGTGGTTTATCCTGCCAAGGGCCAGACCAAATCGCATATCACCGTCTTCACCGATACCACCTGCCCGTATTGCCACAAGCTGCACGCCGAAGTGCCCGAGCTCAACCGTCGCGGTATCGAAGTGCGCTATGTCGCCTTCCCGCGCCAGGGCCTGGGCTCGCCGGGTGACGAACAGCTGCAGGCGGTCTGGTGCTCCAGCGACCGTCGCGCGGCACTGGACAAGATGATCGATGGCAAGGAAATCAAGGCCGCCAAGTGCGCCAACCCGGTCGGCAAGCAGTTCCACTTGGGCCAGTCGATCGGCGTCAATGGCACGCCTGCGATCGTCCTGGAAAGTGGCCAGGTGATTCCGGGCTACCAGCCGGCCC
This sequence comes from Pseudomonas sp. FA-1, assembly GCF_056856075.1. NCBI lineage: Bacteria > Pseudomonadati > Pseudomonadota > Gammaproteobacteria > Pseudomonadales > Pseudomonadaceae > Pseudomonas > Pseudomonas sp. FA-1. Next base: position 222,782 of record NZ_JBWXTH010000002.1, on the reverse strand, counting down.
CTCAGGTGGCCAAGCTGGCGCTGGCGCAAGGCAAGTAATTCAAACAGTACGCCGTCTTCATGGGGAGACGGCACGTTTCACGGTCGGCGCAGGTGCCGGCCGTTCAATGGGGAGTTCACAGTGAAACCGGTCAAAGTAGGCATCTGTGGGTTGGGGACCGTCGGTGGCGGAACCTTCAATGTACTTCAGCGCAACGCCGAGGAGATCGCCCGCCGTGCCGGGCGCGGTATTGAAGTGGCACAGATCGCCATGCGCTCGCAGAACCCGAACTGCCAGATTACCGGTACCCCCATTACCGCTGATGTGTTCGAGGTCGCGTGCAACCCCGAGATCGATATCGTCATCGAGCTGATCGGTGGCTACACCATTGCCCGTGACCTGGTGCTCAAGGCCATCGAGAACGGCAAGCACGTGGTCACCGCCAACAAGGCGCTGATCGCCGTGCATGGCAACGAGATCTTCGCCAAGGCCCGCGAGAAGGGCGTCATCGTCGCCTTCGAAGCTGCGGTGGCCGGCGGCATCCCGGTGATCAAGGCGATCCGCGAAGGCTTGTCGGCCAACCGTATCAACTGGCTGGCGGGCATCATCAACGGCACCGGCAACTTCATCCTGACCGAAATGCGTGACAAGGGCCGTGCCTTCCCCGAAGTGCTGGCCGAAGCCCAGGCCCTGGGCTACGCCGAAGCCGACCCGACCTTCGACGTCGAAGGCATCGATGCCGCCCACAAACTGACCATCCTGGCGTCCATCGCCTTCGGTATCCCGCTGCAGTTCGACAAAGCCTACACCGAAGGCATCACCCAGCTGACCACTGCGGACGTCAACTACGCCGAGGCCCTGGGTTACCGTATCAAGCACCTGGGCGTGGCCCGCAGCACCGACGCCGGTATCGAGCTGCGTGTCCACCCGACGCTGATCCCCAACGACCGCCTGATCGCCAACGTCAACGGCGTGATGAACGCCGTGATGGTCAATGGCGACGCCGCTGGTTCCACCTTGTACTACGGCGCTGGTGCCGGCATGGAGCCGACTGCCTCCTCGGTCGTCGCCGACCTGGTGGATGTTGTCCGCGCCATGACCTCCGACCCCGAGAACCGCGTGCCGCACCTGGCCTTCCAGCCAGACTCGCTGTCGGCCCACCCGATCCTGCCGATCGAGGCCTGCGAGAGCGCCTACTACCTGCGCATCCAGGCCAAGGATCACCCGGGCGTGCTGGCCCAGGTGGCGAGCATCCTCTCCGAGCGCGGTATCAACATCGAGTCGATCATGCAGAAGGAAGCCGAGGAGCAGGATGGCCTGGTGCCGATGATCCTCCTGACCCACCGCGTGGTGGAGCAGCGCATCAACGACGCCATCGTTGCCCTGGAAGCCTTGCAGGACGTGGTCGGCAAGGTCGTGCGCATCCGCGTCGAACAGCTCAATTAATGTCAGCGGCGGGCCGCGACGGCGGCCCGCGCCCAGAACCGAAGGTTTGCACCCATGCGCTATATCAGTACCCGCGGCCAGGCACCGGCCCTGAATTTCGAAGATGTCCTGCTGGCCGGCCTTGCCAGCGATGGCGGCCTGTACGTGCCGGAAAACCTGCCACGCTTCACCCAGGAGGAGATCGCCTCCTGGGCCGGCTTGCCGTACCACGAACTGGCCTTCCGGGTGATGCGCCCGTTCGTCGACGGCAGCATCGCCGATGCCGACTTCAAGAAGATCCTGGAAGAAACCTACGGCGCCTTCGCCCACGCCGCCGTTGCGCCGCTGCGCCAGCTGGGAGGCAACGAATGGGTCATGGAACTGTTCCACGGCCCGACCCTGGCCTTCAAGGATTTCGCCCTGCAGCTGCTCGGCCGCCTGCTCGACCACGTGCTGGCCAAGCGCGGAGAGCGTGTGGTGATCGTCGGCGCCACCAGCGGTGACACCGGCTCCGCAGCTATCGAAGGCTGCCGCCGTTGCGACAACGTCGACATCTTCATCCTGCACCCACACCAGCGCGTGTCGGAAGTGCAGCGCCGCCAGATGACCACCATCTTCGGTGACAACATCCACAATATCGCCATCGAAGGCAACTTCGACGACTGCCAGGAAATGGTCAAGGCCAGCTTCGCCGACCAGTCCTTCCTCAAGGGCACGCGCCTGGTGGCGGTGAACTCGATCAACTGGGCGCGGATCATGGCCCAGATCGTCTACTACTTCCATGCAGCGCTGCAGCTGGGTGGCCCGGCCCGCTCGGTGGCCTTCTCGGTGCCGACCGGCAACTTCGGCGACATCTTCGCCGGCTACCTGGCGCGCAACATGGGCCTGCCGATCAGCCAATTGATCGTGGCCACCAACCGCAATGACATCCTGCACCGCTTCATGAGCGGCAACCAGTACGTCAAGGATGCCCTGCACCCGACCCTGTCGCCGTCGATGGACATCATGGTGTCGTCGAACTTCGAGCGCCTGCTGTTCGACCTGCACGGTCGCAACGGCGCCGCCATCGCCGAGCTGATGGAGCGCTTCAAGCAGGGCGGCGGCTTCAGCGTCGAGCAAGACCGCTGGACCGAGGCCCGCAAGCTGTTCGATTCCCTGGCGGTGACCGACGAGCAGACCTGCGAGACCATCGCCGAGGTGTTCGCCAGCACCGGTGAGGTGCTGGACCCGCACACGGCGATCGGCGTCAAGGCCGCCCGCGAATGCCGCCGCAGCCTGGCCACGCCAATGGTAGTGCTGGGCACGGCGCACCCGGTCAAGTTCCCCGAGGCGGTGGAAAAGGCAGGCGTGGGCAAGGCCCTGGAACTGCCGGCGCACCTGAGCGATCTGTTCAGCCGCGAAGAGCGCTGCACGGTCCTGGCCAATGACCTGAAGACCGTCCAGGCCTTCGTCAGCCAGCACGGCAACCGCGGCAAGCCGCTCTGACGCCATCGCGGGACAGGTTGGACCGCCGGTCCGACTTGTCCCGCGATCACCGGCAACGCCGGTGCCATGCGCCGTGGCGCGCAAGCCATTCCCGCAGCGCGTGGCGCGGATATTTCTACAAAAGATTCGGATTTTTCTGACATAGCTTTCAGCGTGACGCCATTAGAGTGACTTGCCCATTCACGCGGGTGCGATACTCCAGGAGCGGCTCATGCAATGGCTCAACGTGCTGATTCACGCACGACCTTCCCACGACATTTCCCTGCATCAGGCCTGCAATGCCCACGGCGTCTTCAATGTACGGGTCGCCCAGGACCTGCTCGAGGCCAAGTCCTGCCTGGCGCAACGCGGTACGATCGACCTGCTGATCCTGGACAATGCCATGCCGGTACGAGAGGGGCGAGTCCTGCTCCGGCAGGTGGATCGCGCGCAGCGTCCTTGTGCGTTGTTGTTCGTCGGCGAGCCGGCGGGGCAGGGGGAGAGCCTGGCCCGCGAAGCCCGGCGGCAGGACCTCAAGGTCGTCGGTGAGTTGTCCTGGCCCTTGTCGATGCCGACCTTGCAAAAAGCACTGGAGCGCCTGGCGTTGCCGGCCGGCCTATCCGTCTAGGCCCGTTGTCAAACTGTCATCTCCCCCGCGCATGCTCAAGGTGACCGGCGCCGTGTGACGAACTTTCCGCTGCGCCTGGTGGTCAGTTCCGATAGGTTCCACGAACAGCGAGTAAGCCGGATGGAAAGAATCTGCAAACTGCTCAACCATGCCCTGACCCCTTACCAGGCCCACCTTGGCGAAACCGACGCCAGCGGCAACCGCCAACTCACCGTGGTCGACAAGCAAGGGGAAGTGACCCTCCAACGCACCGTGAGCCAACGTCAGTTGCAGGACCAGCGGCTGCTGGTCGATCTGGTCGATGGCCTGCATCGGGACCTGCAGATCGCCGAAGGCCGCTTGCAACCCTGCGTGATTGCGGCCTTGCAGCACCAGCGAACATTTCAGGGAACCTTCGCCTGAACGGCTCATCAGAAACCGTAGGGGTGGTGTGACAGCGCTTTGCTCCGGTGCTGCGGGCTGCCCCTGGAAGTCCCTTGGACTTCGCTTGGCCCCGGACGATCCTTCCCCAGCGTCCGGGGTTTCTTTTTGGCTTTCAGGCAATAAACCTAGTCCTGGCGGTCTTCGAAAAAGTGCTTGCTGTGCTCCAGGTAGTCCTGTCGTTGCTCCGGGTCCAGCCATTGGGCATACAGTGCAGGCAGGACGTCCCGGCGCAGGGCCGGCAGCAGTTGGTCGATATGGCGGATGGCTTCGCGCCCCAGCGGTGTATCGGAGCAGCCGACGTGCAGGAACTGGTAGCGGTTCACGCCTTGAATGGGATGGAACGCGTAATTTTCCAGCGGCCAACCCTGTACCTGGATCAGGTAGCGGATTTCCGGCCAGTACCCCAGCACCAGTTGCAGGCGCCCCAGCTGCTGCATCTGCAACAGGTTGGTGGTGGCTTCGTTGCCGTAATGGCGGCTCACGACGGTGTCGGGCAGTTGGCGCAGCATAGCGTCGACCTGGGTGCTGTAGCTGCGTTCTGCGACCACGCCAAGCTTGAGACGGGGCTCGGCGAGCAAGCGTTTGAGGTCGACTTGCTGGCCGTCCAGAAGGGGCGCCAGCATGCCCTGGTCGCGCTTACGCACTACCACGCCGCTGCTCAGCACGCCCAAGGACGGTGTGGAGAAATGCACGAACCTGGCCCGCTCCGGCGTCCACAGCAAGGTCGGATCGCAGGTGAAGCTGGGTTCTTGGAGCATCTGCATGCCCCGGGCACGATTGACCCGGATGATGCTGTGCTCGTATTCGGGCATTTGTGTGATCAACTGTGGCAGCAAGCGGTCGATGACGCCCTGGCCTTGTGCCACGCCATCGAAGATGGTGAACGGCGGCAAGTCGCGTATCAGCCACATCAGGCGCTCCTTGGCGCTGGCCATGGCGGGCAGCAACCCGCACAACAGCACCAACAGGCCCAGTACCTTCCGGACGGCCAGGGGCATCGGCGTGCGGTCAGACCGCACCGGCTTCGCGCAACCGGCTGATGGCTGGCGCGTCGTAGCCCAGGCCGGCGAGCACCGCCTCGGTATGTTCGCCCAGGGCCGGGCCGACCCATTCGGTGGAGCCCGGGGTGTCCGAGAGCTTGGGGACGATGCCCGGCATCTTGAACGGCTTGCCATCGGGCAGCCTGGCCTGGAGGAACATTTCGCGGGCCAGGTACTGCGGGTCATTGAACATGTCCTCGGCCGAGTAGATCCGGCTCGCCGGTACCTCGGCATCGGTCAGCACCTGCATCACCTGCGCCAGCGGCAGGCTGTTGACCCAGCGGTCGATGACGCCGTAGAGCTCGTCGCGGCGCAGGTCCCGGCCATCGTTGGTGGCCAGGGCCGGGTCGCTGGCCAGGTCGTCGCGGCCGATGGCCTGCATGAAACGCTTGAAGATGGCATCGCCATTGGCGCCGATCTGCACGTGCTTGCCATCGGCGCTGGTGTGGATGGAGGAGGGCGTGATGCCCGGCATGATGTTGCCGGTGCGCTCGCGGATGAAGCCGAACACATCGAACTCCGGCACCATGCTTTCCATCATGGCGAAGATGGCTTCGTACAAGGCCACATCCACCACCTGCCCCTGGCCACCGTTGACCTCGCGGTGACGCAGGGCCATGAGTGCGCCGATCACGCCCCACAGGGCGGCGATCGAATCGCCGATGGAGATCCCGGTGCGCACCGGCGGGCGGTCCTCGAAACCTGTGATGTAGCGCAGGCCGCCCATGGATTCGCCCACGGCGCCGAAACCGGGCTGGTCCTTCATCGGGCCGGTCTGGCCGAAGCCCGACAGGCGCACCATGACCAGGCGCGGGTTGAGCGCATGCAGCACATCCCAGCCCAGGCCCAGTTTCTCCAGCACGCCGGGCCGGAAGTTCTCGATCAGGATGTCGGCATCGGCCAGCAGCCGCTTGAGAATCTCACGGCCCTCAGGGTGCTTGAGGTTGAGCGTCAGCGATTGCTTGTTGCGCGCCTGGACGAACCACCACAACGAAGTGCCCTCGTACAGCTTGCGCCATTTGCGCAGCGGGTCGCCGCCATCGGGGGATTCGACCTTGATGACCTCGGCGCCGAATTCGGCGCAGATGCGCGAGGCGAAGGGGCCGGCGATCAGGGTACCGAGCTCGATCACTTTCAGGCCGGCGAGGGGTTTGCTGGGCGTGGGCATGGGGCATCCGTGGCGGCTGGGTTGATGCGTGGTTTTATCATAGGTCGTCGGCTGCAGGTACTGTCACGGCACAACGAAGGGCGGGATCGGTTAGACTGTGTGACTTTTATTTCGCAAGAAGCCCCCGCCCATGGCCCAGCCGTCCACCACCTACAAGTTCGAACTGAATCTGACCGACCTCGACCGCGGCGTATACGAGAACGTCCGCCAGACCATCGCCCGTCATCCTTCGGAAACCGAGGAACGCATGGCCGTGCGCCTGCTGGCCTATGCCCTGTGGTACAACGAGAACCTGTCGTTCGGCCGCGGCCTGTCGGACGTGGACGAGGCCGCTTTGTGGGAAAAGAGCCTGGATGACCGCGTGCTGCACTGGATCGAAGTCGGCCAGCCGGATGCCGAGCGCCTGACCTGGTGCTCGCGCCGTACCGAACGTACCAGCCTGCTGGCCTATGGCAGCCTGCGCGTATGGCAGAACAAGGTGGTCGATGCGGTCAAGGGCCTGAAGAACCTCAGCATCGCCGCGGTGCCCCAGGAAGCGCTGGAGACCCTGGCCACCGACATGCCCCGCTCGATCAAGTGGGACGTGATGATCAGCGAGGGCACCCTGTTCGTGACCGACGACCGTGGCCAGCACGAAGTGCAGCTGGAGTGGCTGCTCGGTGAGCGTGGCTGACCTGTCCCCAACCTGATTGCCGAAGCCCCCGATGCGTATCGAACCTCGTCCCTTGCCACCGAGCCTGCCCTTTCTCGGTAACCTCCCGCCCTTGCTGACCCGCCTGTATGCCGCCCGTGGCGTGCAGTCGGAGGCCGAACTGGACAAGAGCCTGGCGCGGCTGCTGCCCTACCAACAGCTCAAGGGCATCGACGCGGCGGTGGACCTGCTGGTCGAGGCGCTCGACCAGCGCCAGCGCATCCTCATCGTCGGCGATTTCGACGCCGACGGTGCCACGGCCAGTACCGTCGGTGTGCTTGGCCTGCGGCTGCTGGGCGCGGCCCATGTCGACTACCTGGTGCCGAACCGTTTCGAATACGGCTATGGCCTGACCCCCGAAATCGTCCAGGTGGCCCTGCAGCGCGAGCCGCAGTTGCTGATCACGGTGGACAACGGCATCTCCAGCGTCGAGGGCGTCGCCGCCGCCAAGGCGGCCGGCCTGAAGGTGCTGGTCACCGACCACCACCTGCCGGGCGAGCACCTGCCGGATGCCGACGCGATCGTCAATCCGAACCAGCCCGGCTGCGATTTCCCCAGCAAGGCCCTGGCCGGCGTGGGGGTGATCTTCTATGTATTGATGGCTCTGCGTGCACGCCTGCGCAGCCTGGGCCGCTATGACAGCCAAGCGCAGCCGAATATCGGCGAGCTGCTCGACCTGGTGGCCCTGGGCAGCGTCGCCGACGTGGTGCCGTTGGATGCCAACAACCGCATCCTGGTGCACCAGGGGTTGGAGCGTATCCGCGCCGGGCGGGCCCGGCCGGGGCTCAAGGCCATTCTCGAAGTGGCCCGGCGCGATCACCGGCGCATCACCTCCACCGACCTTGGCTTCATTCTCGGCCCGCGCCTGAATGCGGCCGGTCGCCTGGACGACATGAGCCTGGGGATCGAATGCCTGCTCTGCGATGACGCAGCCTTGGCGCTGGACATGGCCCAGCAGCTCGATGGGCTGAACCAGGACCGCAAGTCCATCGAACAGGGCATGCAGCGCGAGGCGCTGGCCCAGCTCAAGGACCTGCCGGTCGAGTCCATGCCTTATGGCCTGTGCCTGTTCGAGCCCGACTGGCACCAGGGGGTGATCGGCATCCTTGCGTCGCGGCTGAAGGAGCGCTATCACCGGCCGACGATCGCCTTTGCCGACGCCGGCGAGGGGATGCTCAAGGGGTCGGCGCGCTCGGTACCTGGGTTCCATATCCGCGATGCGCTGGATGCGGTGGCTGCACGGCATCCGCACTTGATCAGCAAGTTCGGCGGGCATGCCATGGCGGCCGGCCTGTCGTTGCCGGCGGAGCATTTCCCGGCGTTTGCCGCAGCCTTCGACGAGGAGGTTCGCCGGCACCTTGGGGAAGAGGACCTGACCGGGCGGTTGCTGTCCGACGGGACGCTGGCGGTCGAGGAGTTCCACCTGGACCTGGCACGCGCCTTGCGCCATGCCGGGCCGTGGGGGCAGCACTTCCCCGAGCCATTGTTCCACGGGGTTTTCCAGTTGGTCGAGCAGCGGGTGGTGGGGGAACGGCACCTGAAGGTGGTGCTCAAGAGTGAGTGCGGTTCGGTCAGGCTGGACGGGATTGCCTTCGGGATCGACCGGGAGGTCTGGCCGAACCCTACGGTGCGTTGGGTGGAGCTGGCCTACAAGCTGGATGTGAACGAGTTTCGCGGGCAGGAGAGCGTGCAATTGATGATTGCACACATGGAGGCGCGGTAGCCGGATTTATCGGCGCGCGCTCCTCCCTCGATTGGGCGGCGCTCGATCTTTCAGACACCGCCCCCCTGAAGGCAGGCACTCCCTATCTGGTCTAGTCTGAACACTACCGATACCGGACCAAGGCCTCACACAAGTGCCCGGACCGGCCAACCATTGGAGTCCCTGGGAGGTCCCCTCATGAGCCTGCTGCTTGAGCCCTACACCCTGCGTCAGCTGACCCTACCCAACCGCATCGCCGTCTCCCCCATGTGCCAGTACTCCGCCGCTGACGGGCTGGCCAACGATTGGCACCTGGTGCACCTGGGCAGCCGTGCCGTTGGCGGCGCTGGCCTGGTGATCACCGAAGCCACCGCCGTCACCCCCGATGGTCGCATCAGTGCCGAGGACCTGGGCCTGTGGAACGACGCCCAGATCCCACCCCTGCAGCGCATCACCCGCTTCATCACCGCCCAGGGCGCCGTGCCCGGCATCCAGCTCGCCCATGCCGGGCGCAAGGCCAGTACCCATCGCCCCTGGCTGGGCAAGCACGGCAGTGTCAAGGTCGAAGACGGCGGCTGGCAGCCGGTAGGCCCGTCGAAGATTGCCTTCGACCCGGAGCACACCGTGCCCCGTGAGTTGTCCGAAGATGAAATCACCGGCATCGTCCAGGCCTTCGCCGATGCTGCGCGCCGTGCCCTGGAGGCGGGTTTCAAGGTGGTCGAGGTGCATGCTGCCCACGGCTACCTGCTGCACCAGTTCCTGTCGCCGCTGAGCAACCAGCGGCGCGATCGCTATGGCAGCTGCTTCGAAAACCGTATCCGCCTGACCCTGGAAGTCACCGAGGCGGTGCGCAAGGTGTGGCCACAGGAGCTGCCGCTGTTCGTACGGGTCTCGGCCACCGACTGGGTCGAAGATGGCTGGAACCCGGACGAAACCGTCGAGCTGGCCCGGCGCCTGAGAGCCATTGGCGTGGACTTGATCGATGTGTCCTCCGGCGGCACCTCGGTCAACGCCGAAATCCCCACCGGCCCCGGCTACCAGACCCGATTTGCCGAACGGGTGCGCAAGGAGTCGGAGATTGCCACCGGCACCGTGGGCATGATCACCGAACCGGCCCAGGCCGAGCACATCCTGCGCACCGGGCAGGCCGACATCATCTTCCTCGCCCGCGAGCTGCTGCGCGACCCGTACTGGCCCCTGCACGCCGACGACGACCTGGGCGGCAACAAGGCCACCTGGCCGGCCCAGTACCAACGGGCTACCAGCCGGGCCAACCCGATCCATGAGTCGGACTTGAGGGAGTGACCGCGCTATTTCAGTTACGGGCGGCTTGATCGAGGATGTCGCTCACCCACTGGTTGATGCTCTTCTGCGCCAGTTCGGCCTTCGCTGCCACGCTGGCGTGGAGAGCCGGTTCCAGGCGAAGGCTGAGCTTGCCGGAGTAGGCTTTCTGCGGGGCCCGGCCCAAGCGTTCGCAGGTTTCCAGGTAATCGTCCACGGCGTCTTCGAAGGCGCTGCGCAACTCACTGATCGATTCGCCATGGAAACCAATCACATCGCGTATGCCGGCAACGTGCCCGATCAGCAATTGGTCTTCATCGCTGTACTCGATGCGTGCGCTATAGCCGCGATAGCTCATGACATTCATGGGGTTACTCCTACCTGCTCGAGGAATTGACGGGCGTCGCATATCTGGTATGGCTTTGCATGCCTGTCTGGGTGTGGCCGATGAAAGGTCGCCACCACCCCCTTTAACTCGAAGCGCACCCGAGAGCCTCTGCCCTCGATGACCCTCGCGCCAAGCGATACCAAAAGCGACTCCAGCCGCGACCATTCCAGGGTCTTGGGAGGGGGCGTGCTGAAGATTAAGGACAAGGTCGTTCGCTGATGTGTGTTCATGGTATCAGGCTATGATACCAATTGCGCGTGTCACAACCGCTTGCGAGTAGGAAGGGGAAGCGCTTGTTGAATGAAATCGCGACACCGCTTCCGGTGAAAGACGCGGCGTCATCTCGTCCGTCAGCTCAATGCTTGATCATCACATGCCGCACGCAGGTGTAGTCCTCCAGGCCATACATCGACATGTCCTTGCCATACCCCGAATGTTTCTGCCCGCCATGGGGCATTTCGCTCACCAGCATGAAGTGGGTATTGACCCAGGTGCAGCCATACTGCAGGCGCGCCGCCAGGCGATGGGCGCGACCGGTGTCGCGAGTCCACACCGACGAGGCCAGGCCGTAGTCGGAGTCGTTGGCCCAGGCCAGGGCCTGGGCCTCGTCGCTGAAGCGCGTCACCGATACCACCGGGCCGAACACTTCGTGGCGCACGATCTCGTCGTCCTGCTGGGCGTCGGCCAGTACCGTGGGCTCGAAGAAGAAGCCGTCGCCGGGCAGTACCTTGCCGCCGGTGACCAGACGGATGTGCGGCTGGGCGATGGCCCGCTGCACCATGCCTGCGACCTTGTCGCGATGCTGGGCGCTGATCAAAGGGCCCAGTTCGGTATCGGTGGCATCCTGCAGGCCAGGCTTGATCGTGGCCACGGCCTGGCTCAGGCGCTCGACGAAGCGTTCGTAGATGCCATCCTGCACGTAGAGCCGGCAGGCGGCGGTGCAGTCCTGGCCTGCGTTGTAGAACCCGAACGTGCGGATGCCCTCGATGGCGGCATCCAGGTCGGCATCATCGAACACCAGCACCGGCGCCTTGCCACCCAGCTCCATGTGCATGCGCTTCACGCTTTCGGCGGTGGCACCGATGATGCGCGCACCGGTGGGGATGGAGCCGGTCAGCGAGACCATGCGCACCTTGGGGTGGGTGACCAGCGGCGTGCCGACCGTCTGGCCACGACCGAAGACGATGTTCAGCACCCCGGCGGGCAACAGGTCCTGGGCCAGCTCGGCCAGGCGCAGGGCGGTCAGCGGTGTCATCTCCGAGGGTTTGAGCACCACCGTGTTGCCTGCCGCCAGCGCTGGGGCGATCTTCCACGCCAGCATCATCAACGGGTAGTTCCACGGGGCAATGGAGGCGACTACGCCCAATGGATCGCGACGGATCATCGAGGTATGGCCCGGCAGGTATTCGCCGGCCGCCGAGCCGCCCAGGCAGCGGGCGGCACCGGCGAAGTAGCGGAACACGTCGGCGATGGCCGGGATCTCGTCAGCCAGTGCGGCGGCGAACGGCTTGCCGCAGTTCTGCGATTCCAGCCGGGCCAGCTCCTCGCCGTGGCGTTCGACCGTGTCGGCCAACGCCAGCAAGGCCTGTGCACGGTCCTTTGGGGTGGTCTGCGACCAAGTGTCGAAGGCCTGGTCGGCTGCGCGCACCGCGGCGTCCACTTGGGCCTCGCTGGCCTCGTTGATCTGCGCCAGGGCGCTGCCCAGGGCCGGGTTCAGCACGGTCCAGGCCGGACCTTCGCCGTTCACCAGGCGGCCATTGATCAGCATTCGGGTGTGCATGGGAGTCCTCCTAGGTCATTTGCCGCTGCCCGCAACGCTTTCGCCGCCACGGGGCAAGGAATAGGCGCCGAGAAGATATCTGTGGTTGGCATGGGCCGCAGTCGAGTCTAGTCCGTTTTTATCGGGTGGCCGCGCAACATCTGGAAGCAAATGCATTAAGCGTGAGTTCAGCGTGCGGGCCTAATCTGGGGCTTTCCTTTCCAGTGAAGAGGTAATGCCAGATGAACACCCGTGGCTTGCTCGATCAATTGCTCAAGTCCGGCCAGCAATTGCTGCAGAACTCGCAAGGCAAGAGCGAGGCCGGCAAGGCCCCCGGCCTTGGCGACCTGCTGGGTGGCCAGGCGGGCAAGGGCGGCCTTGGCAGCCTGCTCTCCGGTGCCGGTGGCGGCGCGTTGGCGGCAGGGGCCATGGGCCTGTTGCTGGGCAACAAGAAGGCCCGCAAGTATGGCGGCAAGGCGCTGACCTATGGTGGCCTGGCCGCTCTTGGCGTGCTGGCCTACAAAGCCTATGGCAACTGGCAGGCGCGCCAGGGCACGGCCCAGCCGCAGGAGCCGCAGACCCTCGACCGCCTGCCGGCTGCCCAGGCCGAGCAGCACAGCCAGGCCGTGCTGCGCGCCCTGGTGGCGGCCGCGAAGTCCGATGGCCATATCGACGAGCGTGAGCGGGCATTGATCGAAGGCGAGTTCGTCAGGCTCGACAACGACCGCGAACTGCAGCATTGGCTGCATGCCGAACTGAACAAGCCGCTGGACCCCGCCGAAGTTGCCAGCGCCGCGCAGACACCGGAAATGGCCGCCGAGATGTACCTGGCGAGCGTGATGATGGTCGACCAGGAGAACTTCATGGAGCGCGCCTACCTGGATGAACTGGCACGCCAGCTGCGTCTGGACGCGAACTTGCGCCAGGAATTGGAGGCACAGGTCAAGCTCGCCGCCGGGCAATGACCCGACCTGGGCAGGGAAGCCCCGTCACCCCTTGATTGAGCTGCGATTGCGCTGGGCGCCTACGCTATACTCTGGCGATTTTCCCCGCTCGTATCGAATTCCTGAGGGCTGAATGTGAAGAACTGGACCTTGCGCCAACGGATCCTGGCAAGTTTCGCCGTGATCATCGCCATCATGCTGCTGATGATCGTTGCCGCCTACTCGCGGCTGGTGGCGATCGAGGCCAGCGAAGAATCGGTGGGGTCCGACAGCATTCCCGGCTTCTACTACAGCTCGATGCTGCGCAGTGCCTGGGTCGACAGCTACGTGGCCAGCCAGCAGCTGGTGGGCCTGTCCAATCGCCGCGAGATGACGGCGGCCGACCTGGCCGACTTCAAGTCGTTCGACGAGCGTCTCAAGCAATACATGGCCAGCTACCAGGGCACGATCAAGGAGTCGGACGACCAGGCCGCCCTCGATACCTTCCGGCGCCTGGAAGCGGAATACATCAAGATCCTCGACCAAGTGCTGGCTACCTACCGGCAAAAGGACTACGCCGAGGCCGAACGGTTGGTGAACGATGTGCTGACGCCGGCGTGGGTCAATGGCCGCCAACACCTCAATGGTGTCATCGAGCGCAACCGGGAATCGGCCGAGTCGGCGACCAACGATATCGTCAGTGCGGTGGCCACCGCCAAGGGCAGCATGGTCGTCTCGTTGCTGCTGGCAATCGTTGCCGCAGGCATCTGCGGCCTGTTGCTGCTGCGCGCGATCACCGCGCCCGTGCAGCGCGTCGTGCATGCGTTGGACAAACTGCGCTCCGGCGACCTGAGCATGCGCCTGAGCCTGGACCGCAAGGACGAGTTCGGCAGCATCGAGACCGGTTTCAACGAAATGGCCGAGGCCTTGGCCAACCTGGTGGCCCAGGCCCAGCGCTCGTCGGTGCAGGTGACCACCTCGGTCACCGAAATCGCCGCCACGTCCAAGCAGCAGCAGGCCACCGCCACCGAAACCGCCGCCACCACCACGGAAATCGGTGCCACCTCGCGGGAAATCGCCGCCACCTCCCGTGACCTGGTGCGGACCATGACCGAAGTCACCTCCGCCGCCGACCAGGCCTCGGTATTGGCCGGCTCCGGCCAGCAGGGCCTGGCGCGCATGGAGGAAACCATGCACCAGGTGATGGGCGCAGCCGACCTGGTCAACGCCAAGCTGGCGATCCTCAACGAGAAGGCCAGCAACATCAACCAGATGGTGGTGACCATCGTCAAGGTGGCTGACCAGACCAACCTGTTGTCGCTCAATGCCGCCATCGAAGCGGAGAAGGCGGGCGAGTACGGGCGTGGCTTCGCCGTGGTCGCCACCGAGGTGCGACGCCTGGCCGACCAGACGGCCGTGGCCACCTACGATATCGAGCAAATGGTGCGCGAGATCCAGTCCGCCGTGTCGGCCGGGGTCATGGGCATGGACAAGTTCTCCGAGGAAGTGCGCCGGGGCATGTTCGAAGTCCAGCAGGTGGGCGAGCAGCTCAGCCAGATCATCCACCAGGTGCAGGCGCTGGCGCCGCGGGTACTGATGGTCAACGAAGGCATGCAGGCCCAGGCCACCGGTGCCGAACAGATCAACCAGGCCCTGGCCCAGCTCAGCGATGCCAGCACCCAGACTGTGGAGTCGTTGCGCCAGGCCAGCTTCGCCATCGATGAACTGAGCCAGGTGGCTGCCGGACTGCGCGGCGGCGTGTCGCGCTTCAAAGTCTGATCGCGATGAACGACGTGCAGCTCCAGCAGGAGCAGGCAGGCGACGGCAAGGGCACGCTGTACCTGCAGTTTCGCATCGGTGACCAGCGTTTTGCCCTGGATGTGCACGAGGTGATCGAGGTATTGCCGCGCCGTACGCTCAAGCCCATCGCTCAAGCCCCTGCGTGGGTGGCAGGTATCCTGGCCCACCGCGGCGCACTGGTGCCGGTGGTGGACCTCTCGGCGCTGAGCTTCGGTCGCCCGGCCCCCATGCGCACCAGTACCCGACTGGTGCTGGTGCATTACCGTGGCGACCAGCAACTGGGCCTGGTCCTGGAGCAAGCCACCGATACCCTGCGTTGCCGCCCCGACGAGTTCCAGCCCTATGGCCTGGACAATACCGATGCGCCGTACCTGGGGCCGGTGCGCCAGGATGCAGGCGGGTTGTTGCAGCGTATCGAGGTGGACGACCTGCTGCCGGACGATGTGCGCCGGTTGCTGTTTCCCGAGCTGCCTGGGCAGGTGACGGCATGAACCAGCAGCATTTCTTCCGCTTCCTGCAGGAGCGTATCGGCCTGGACGTGGACTCGGTCGGCGCGCCCATGGTCGAGCGGGCCTTGCAGCAGCGCTGCGCCGCTTGCCAGACCAGCGACCTGGACGACTACTGGCTGCGCCTGCAGCAGTCGGTAGACGAGCAACAAGCGCTGATCGAGGCGGTGATCGTTCCGGAAACCTGGTTCTTCCGCTACCCGGAGTCGTTCACTGCCCTGGTGGGGCTGGCCCATAAACGCCTGGCCGAGCTGGCCGGCGCACGCCCGCTGCGCATTCTCAGCCTGCCCTGTTCGACCGGCGAGGAACCCTATTCGATCGCCATGGCATTGCTCGATGGGGGCATGGACCCGGCGACGTTCCGGATCGATGGCATCGACATCAGCCCCAGTTCCATTGCCCGCGGCGAGCAGGCGGTATACGGGCGCAACTCCTTCCGTGGTATCGACCTGGCCTTCCGTGACCGGCACTTCAGTGAAACCGACGAAGGCCACCAACTGGCCGAGCGGGTACGCAACCAGGTCAACCTGCAGGTAGGCAATGTGCTGGACCCCCTGCTCAAGAGCCGCGAAGGGCTCTACGACTTCGTGTTCTGCCGCAACCTGTTGATCTATTTCGACGTGCCGACCCAGCGGCGAGTTTTCGAGGTGCTCAAGCACCTGACCCATGCCCAGGGCGTGCTGTTCATCGGGCCGGCCGAGGGCAGCCTGCTGGCGCGCCTGGGCATGCGCCCGCTGGGCATCGCCCAGTCGTTCGCCTATGTTCGCCAGGAAGAGCCACCGCCCCCGGCCACCCGCCCGGTACTGGCCGTTCGCACGCTGACGATGCCGCCCTTGTCGCCGCGGCCTGTGACTCGCCCCGCCCGGATGCCTCGCCCGGTGCCGGCGGTTTCCCATGCCCCGTCCCATGGCGAAGGCGAGCGGCAGTTGCTCGAGCGCATCGCTCGCCAGGCCAATGCCGGCGACAGCGAACAGGCGCGGGCCAGCTGCCAGCAGTATCTGCAGCAGTTCCCGCCCAAGGCGCAGGTCTATTATTGGCTGGGCCTGCTCAGCGATACCGAAGGCGACATCCAAGCCGCACTCAGCCATTACCGCAAGGCACTGTACCTGGAGCCCCAGCATCCAGAGGCGTTGGTGCACCTGGCGGCCTTGCTCGCCTCCCAGGGCGATGAGGCCGGGGCCCGTCGGCTGCAGGCGCGGGCTGCGCGTGCGGGGCGGGAGTCTGAACGATGAGTGACGTACAGGGGGTGCACCTGATCGCACGGGACGATGAGCTCATCGACGACTGCTGGAACCGCATCGGCGTGCATGGCGACAAGCAGTGCCCGTTGCTCGAACGCCATGTCCACTGCCGCAACTGCCAGGTCTATGCCGCAGCGGCCACCCGCCTGCTGGACCGCTATGCCCTGTTGCAGGACGAGCAGGACGTGGTGTTGCCGCCGGAGGAAGACAGCGTTGGGCGCTCCATGCTGCTGTTCCGCCTGGGCGAGGAGTGGTTGGCCCTGGCCTGCGCATGCCTTGCCGAAATCGCCCCGCTGCAGGCCGTGCATTCACTGCCGCACCAGCGTTCACGGGTACTGCAGGGCGTGGCCAACGTACGTGGCGCGCTGGTGCCCTGTCTGTCGCTGGCCGACCTGCTGGGCATGGAAATACTGCCGGCCCAGGAACGCAATGGCCGAGTGATGCCACGTATGTTGATCCTTGCAGCCGAAGGTGGCCCGGTGGTTATCGCGGTGGACGAAATCGATGGTATCCACCGCCTGGACCCTGCGCGTTTGGTCGATGGCCAGGACGCCGCGCATTTCACTGCGGCGGTGCTGCAATGGCGCGGCCGCAGCGTGCGGGTGCTGGATGAACGACACGTACTGTCTGCCGTGAAGCGGAGCCTGTCATGACCCCTGAGCAAATGCGCGACGCATCGCTGCTCGAGCTGTTCAGCCTGGAGGCCGAGGCCCAGACCCAGGTGCTCAGTGCTGGCCTGATGGCGCTGGAACGCAACCCGACCCAGGCCGACCAGCTGGAAGCCTGCATGCGTGCGGCCCACTCCCTCAAGGGCGCCGCCCGCATCGTCGGCATCGATGCCGGGGTCAACGTGGCCCATGTCATGGAGGATTGCCTGGTGGCCGCCCAGGAAGGGCGTCTGCTGCTGCGTGCCGAGCATATCGATGCCCTGCTGCAGGGCACCGACCTGCTGATGCGCATCGCCACGCCGGGCGACCAGGGCAGCGAGGCGGCGGTGCCGGCCTTCCTGGCACAGCTGGCCGGCCTGCTAGACCCGAGTGCGTCCGCTGCAGCCCAACCCAGTGCTCCCGCCGCTGCGGCCTTGCCTCCTGCAGCAGAGGCAGAGGTGCCAGAGGCTGTGAGCGAGCCGGCCGAGCCCGGCCCGCTGCGCAGGGCCACCAAGCGCGGCGGGGAAGGGGCCGAGCGGGTGCTCAGGGTCACGGCCGACCGCCTCAACAGCCTGCTGGACCTGTCGAGCAAGTCGCTGGTGGAAACCCAGCGCCTGAAGCCCTACCTGGCCAGCCTGCAGCGCCTCAAGCGCATGCATGGCCAGGGCATGCGCGCCCTCGATGGGCTCAAGCAGCAGCTCGAAGGCAGCGGCCAAAGCCAGGAGGTGCTCGAAGCCCTGGCCCAGACCCAACGTCTGTTGGGCGAAACCCAGCAGATCCTGCAGCAGCAGGCCGCAGAGATCGACGAGTTCGGCTGGCAGGCCAGCCAGCGTGCGCAGCACCTCTACGACACGGCGCTGGCCTGCCGCATGCGCCCCTTCGCCGATGTCCTGACCGGGCAGAGCCGCATGGTCCGCGACCTGGGGCGCTCCCTGGGCAAGCAGGTGCAACTGCAGGTCGAGGGCGAAAAGACCCAGGTCGACCGCGACGTGCTGGAGAAGCTAGAAGCGCCCTTGACCCATCTGCTGCGCAATGCCGTCGACCATGGCATCGAGCTGCCCGAGCGGCGTCTGCTGGCGGGCAAGCCGGTCGATGGCACGTTGCGCCTGCGTGCGTCCCACCAGGCCGGGCTGCTGATTCTCGAACTCAGCGATGACGGCGCCGGTATCGACCTTGAGCGCCTGCGTCGCAGCATCGTCGAGCGTGCGCTGTCGCCTGCCGAGACCGTGGCGCAGATGAGCGAGGCGGAGCTGCTGACCTTCCTCTTCCTGCCGGGCTTCAGCCTGCGTGACCAGGTCACCGAGGTGTCCGGGCGGGGCGTTGGCCTGGATGCGGTGCAGCACATGGTGCGCGAGCTGCGCGGCTCGATCGAGCTGACCCAGGTGTCCGGCCAGGGGTGCACCTTCCACCTGGAAGTGCCGCTGACCTTGTCGGTGGTGCGCAGCCTGGTGGTGGAAGTGGGCGGTGAAGCCTATGCGTTCCCATTGGCGCACATCGAACGCACCCTGGAGGTGTCCGCCGAGCAGATCGTGCAGATCGAAGGGCGCCAGCACTTTTGGCACGAGGGCCGGCACATCGGTCTGGTGGCCGCGAGCCAGTTGCTCAACCGCCCGGCAGGGCAGGATGACGAACGCAGCCTGCGGGTCGTGGTGATCCGTGAGCGCGATCAGCTCTACGGTGTGGCGGTCGAGCGCCTGGTCGGCGAGCGGGTGTTGGTGGTGATGCCGCTGGATACGCGCCTGGGCAAGGTCCAGGACATTTCTGCCGGGGCCTTGCTCGACGATGGCTCGGTGGTGCTGATCATCGACGTCGAAGACCTGCTGCGCTCGGTCGAGAAGCTGCTCAGCACCGGGCGGCTGGAGCGTATCGAACGTGGTGCCCGGGGTGGGCGTGGCCTGGTGCGCAAGCGCATCCTGGTGGTGGACGACTCGCTCACCGTACGTGAGCTGCAGCGCAAGCTACTGGGCAACCGCGGCTACGACGTGGCCGTGGCGGTGGACGGCATGGACGGCTGGAACGCCTTGCGCAGCGATGATTTCGACCTGCTGATCACCGATATCGACATGCCGCGCATGGACGGCATCGAACTGGTGACCCTGGTACGCCGGGACCAGCGCCTGCAATCGCTGCCGGTGATGGTGGTGTCCTACAAGGATCGTGAAGAAGACCGGCGACGTGGACTGGACGCCGGCGCCGACTACTATTTGGCTAAGGCCAGCTTCCATGACGACGCGCTGCTGGACGCCGTGGTGGAGCTGATCGGAGGGGCCCAGGGATGAAGATCGCCATCGTCAACGACATGCCCATGGCCGTGGAGGCCCTGCGCCGGGCGCTGGCCTTCGAGCCTGAGCACCAGGTGCTGTGGGTGGCGGCCAATGGCGCCGAGGCGGTAAGGCTGTGCGCCGAGCAAACCCCGGACCTGATTCTCATGGACCTGATCATGCCGGTGATGGACGGCGTCGAGGCCACCCGCCGAATCATGGCCGAGACCCCATGCGCCATCGTCATCGTCACGGTCGATCGCAAGCAGAACGTGCACCGGGTGTTCGAGGCCATGGGCCATGGCGCCCTGGACGTGGTCGACACGCCTTCGCTGGGGGCCGGCGACGCCCGGGAAGCGGCCGCGCCACTGTTGCGCAAAATCCTCAATATCGGCTGGTTGATCGGCCAGCAACGGCCAGCCACGACCCGGACTGTGTCGGCGCCGCTGCGTGAAGCGTCCCAACGTCGTGGCCTGGTAGCCATCGGTTCCTCGGCGGGTGGGCCGGCGGCACTGGAAGTGCTGCTCAAAGGGCTGCCGCGGGAGTTCCCGGCCTCCATCGTGCTGGTCCAGCATGTGGACCAAGTGTTCGCCGCCGGCATGGCCGAATGGCTCAGCGGGGTGTCCGGCCTGCCGGTACGCCTGGCCTGTGAAGGCGAGCCACCACAGCCGGGGCAGGTCCTGCTGGCGGGCACCAACCACCATATCCGCCTGATGCAAGGCGGCCAGCTGGCGTATACCGCCGAGCCGATCAACGAGATCTACCGCCCCTCGATCAACGTGTTCTTCGAGAGCGTGGCCCGCTACTGGACCGGCGATGCCGTCGGCGTGCTGCTCACCGGCATGGGCCGCGACGGCGCCCAGGGCCTCAAGCAGATGCGCCAGCGAGGGTTCCTGACCATCGCCCAGGACCAGCAGAGCTCCGCCGTCTACGGTATGCCAAAGGCCGCCGCGGCGATTGATGCCGCCGTGGAGATCCGGCCGCTGGAGCGTATCGCCGGGCGGCTGATGGAGATCTATCCAAAATGAAGTTATGTATTGAGTCACGCCGGCTGGCCGGCAGTGACCGGGTGAACAGGCATGAATGATCTACCGATCGAAGGTTTCACGACCATCAACGAAAGCGCGGCGATGGTCCTGCTGGTCGACGACCAGGCGATGATCGGCGAAGCGGTGCGCCGTGGGCTGGCCCATGAGGAGAACATCGACTTCCATTTCTGCGCCGACCCCCACCAGGCGGTGGCCCAGGCCATGCGCATCAAGCCCACGGTCATCCTCCAGGACCTGATCATGCCAGGCCTCGATGGCCTGACCCTGGTGCGCGAATACCGCAACAACCCGGTCACCCAGGACATCCCGATCATCGTCCTGTCGACCAAGGAAGACCCACTGGTCAAGAGCGCAGCCTTCGCCGCCGGGGCCAACGACTACCTGGTCAAGCTGCCGGACAACATCGAGCTGGTGGCGCGGATCCGCTATCACTCGCGCTCCTACCTGACCCTGCTGCAGCGCGACGAAGCCTACCGCGCCCTGCGGGTCAGCCAGCAGCAGCTGCTCGATACCAACCTGATGCTGCAGCGGCTGATGAACTCCGATGGCTTGACCGGGCTGTCAAACCGCCGTCACTTCGACGAATACCTGGAACTCGAATGGCGGCGAGCCATGCGCGAACAGCAGCAATTGTCGCTGTTGATGATCGACGTCGATTATTTCAAGGCCTACAACGACAGCTTCGGCCACTTGGCCGGCGACGAGGCCCTGCGTCAGGTGGCCGAAGCCATCCGTGGTTCCTGCTCGCGGCCCACCGACCTGCCGGCACGCTATGGCGGCGAGGAGTTCGCCCTGGTGCTGCCCAATACCTCGCCCGGCGGGGCCCGGCTGATCGCCGAGAAGCTGCGCCAGACCGTGCTGGCGCTGAACATTCCACACATCGCCCCCCAGGCCGATGCGCACCTGAGCGTGAGCATCGGCCTGGCGACCCTCACGCCTGGCATCGGCAGCCATAGCCGGCAGCTGATTTCGGCGGCCGACAAGGGGCTGTACATGGCCAAGAACAACGGGCGTAACCAGGTGGGTGTGGCCTGACTCCCTTGCGGCTTGCACCAGTACACAGCGCGCAAGTGCGGCGCGTACCTTGTGCCGCGCAGGGGCGCGCGACGGCCTCCTGCCGATACCGCCCGGCGGGTCTGCCGCCCTGGCACGGACTGCGTTATACTCGCGGGCTTTTCACCGAATTCGCGCGAGTAGCCAGCCCATGGAAATCCAACCAATCCTGAACACCATCAAGGACCTCACCGAACGTTCCCAGTCCATTCGGGGGTATCTTTGACTACGATCAAAAAGCTGATCGCCTGATCGAAGTCAACCGCGAACTGGAAGACCCTGCCGTCTGGAACAAGCCCGAGTATGCCCAGGGGCTGGGGCGCGAGCGTGCCATGCTGGCACAGGTCGTCGAAACCCTGGACAAAATGTCCAATGGCCTGTCCGACTGCAAGGACCTGCTCGACATGGCCGTCGAAGAGAATGACGAAGCTGCCGTCAGCGATGTCGTGACCGAGCTGGAGGGGCTGGAAGAAGTCCTGGCCCAGCTCGAGTTCCGTCGCATGTTCAGCGGCGAGATGGACATGAACAACGCCTACCTGGACATCCAGGCCGGCTCCGGCGGCACCGAGGCCCAGGACTGGGCCAACATCCTGCTGCGCATGTACCTGCGCTGGGCCGACAAGCGCGGTTTCGACGCCACCATCATCGAGCTGTCCGAAGGCGAGGTCGCCGGCATCAAGGGCGCCACCGTGCACATCAAGGGCGAGTACGCCTTCGGCTGGCTGCGCACCGAGATCGGTGTGCACCGCCTGGTGCGCAAGAGCCCGTTCGACTCCGGCGCCCGTCGCCACACCTCGTTCTCGGCGGTGTTCGTCTCGCCCGAGATCGACGACAAGGTCGAGATCGAGATCAACCCGGCCGACCTTCGCATCGACACCTACCGCTCCTCCGGTGCCGGTGGCCAGCACGTGAACACCACCGACTCGGCGGTGCGTATCACCCACGTGCCGACCAACACCGTGGTGGCCTGCCAGAACGAACGTTCCCAGCACGCCAACAAGGACACCGCCATGAAGATGCTGCGGGCCAAGTTGTACGAACTGGAAATGCAGAAGCGCAATGCCGCCTCGCAAGCCCTGGAAGACAGCAAGTCGGACATCGGCTGGGGCCACCAGATCCGCTCCTACGTGCTCGATGACTCGCGCATCAAGGACCTGCGTACCGGCGTCGAGCGCAGCGACTGCCAGAAGGTCCTGGACGGCGACCTAGACCAGTACCTGGAAGCGAGCCTCAAGCAGGGGCTGTAAACCGCACACCACCGCCGCGATACCAGGCCCCGGGCCGGTATCGCGTGCCCTGCCCGACAGGGGCAACGAACACCTGATGGAAACAATGACGACATGAGCGACCTCAAGACCGAATCGCAAGACCTGCAACAGGAAGAAAATGCCCTGATCGCCCTGCGCAAGGAAAAACTTGCCGCCGAGCGTGCCAAGGGCAACGCCTTCCCCAACGACTTCCGTCGCGACAGCTACTGCAACGACCTGCAGAAACAGTACGCGGACAAGACCAAGGAAGAGCTGGAAGCAGCCGCGATTCCGGTCAAGGTTGCCGGCCGCATCATGCTCAACCGTGGCTCGTTCATGGTCATCCAGGACATGACCGGGCGCATCCAGGTCTACGTCAACCGCAAGACTCTGCCGGAAGAAACCCTGGCCGCGGTCAAGACCTGGGACCTGGGCGACATCATCAGTGCCGAAGGCACCCTGGCCCGTTCCGGCAAGGGTGACCTGTACGTCGAAATGACCAACGTGCGCTTGCTGACCAAGTCGCTGCGCCCGCTGCCGGACAAGCACCACGGCCTGACCGACACCGAGCAGCGCTACCGCCAGCGTTACGTCGACCTGATGGTCAACGAGGAAACTCGCCACACCTTCCGTGTGCGTTCGCAGGTGATCTCGCACATCCGCAAGTTCCTCATCGAGCGCGACTTCCTCGAAGTCGAGACGCCGATGCTGCAGACCATTCCCGGTGGCGCCGCGGCCAAGCCGTTCGAAACCCACCACAACGCCCTGGACATGGCCATGTTCCTGCGTATTGCGCCGGAGCTGTACTTGAAGCGCCTGGTCGTGGGCGGTTTCGAAAAAGTCTTCGAGATCAACCGCAACTTCCGTAACGAAGGCGTCTCGACCCGGCACAACCCCGAGTTCACCATGCTCGAGTTCTACCAGGCCTACGCCGACTACCGCGACAACATGGACCTCACCGAGGAGCTGTTCCGCGAGCTTGCGCAGTTGGTACTGGGTTCGACCGACGTGCCGTATGGCGACAAGGTGTTCCACTTCGGCGAGCCGTTCGCGCGCCTGTCGGTGTTCGACTCGATCCTCAAGTACAACCCTGAGCTCACCGCCGCCGACCTGCAGGACGTCGACCGTGCCCGCGAGATCGCCAAGAAGGCCGGCGCCAAGGTGCTGGGCCACGAAGGCCTGGGCAAGCTGCAGGTGATGATTTTCGAGGAGCTGGTCGAGCACAAGCTGGAGCAGCCGCACTTCATCACCGAGTACCCGTTCGAAGTCTCGCCGCTGGCGCGCCGTAACGACGAGAACCCGGCCGTCACCGACCGCTTCGAGCTGTTCATCGGTGGCCGCGAGATCGCCAACGCCTATTCCGAGCTCAACGATGCCGAAGACCAGGCCGAGCGCTTCCTGGCCCAGGTGGCCGAGAAGGATGCCGGTGACGACGAGGCCATGCACTACGACGCCGACTTCGTCCGAGCCCTGGAGTACGGCATGCCGCCGACTGCCGGTGAGGGTATCGGTATCGACCGTCTGGTCATGCTGCTGACCAACTCGCCGTCGATCCGCGACGTGATCCTGTTCCCGCACATGCGTCCGCAGGCCTGAGCATGGTAAAGGGGGCCGCTGCGCGCCCTGCCCTGTAGGAGCGGGCTCGCCCGCGAAAGGGCTGCGCAGCAGCCCCAGAATTTCAAAGCGCCGCTCCAATGAATGCCAAGTGCCTTCGGAGCGGCCTTTTTTTGCCTGCAACCCTTTTGTGACTGGTTGGTCACAGTTCGCGGGCCGGCGCCGCCACCGGCTACAAACCGTCTTTACTGGAAGAAGAGGGGAAGACCCTCGCTGAGATTCAACGAGGTAAACATCGTGACTCCCGCAATGGCTCAACAAGGTGCAGCCGGCGTCGCCAGCGCCGTCGCTGAAAGCGTGCAATACCAAGGGCGCAAGACTGCCCGCCAGGGCAGCGAGCAGCGCCGCCAGCAGATCCTCGACGCAGCCATGCGCATCGTCGTGCGCGATGGCGTGCGTGGCGTGCGGCACCGGGCGGTGGCCGCCGAGGCCGGTGTGCCTTTGTCGGCCACCACCTACTACTTCAAGGACATCGAAGACCTGCTCACCGATACTTTTGCCCAGTATGTCGAGCGCAGCGCCGCCTACATGGCCAAGCTCTGGGCCAGTTCCGAAGTGCTGCTGCGCCAGTTGCTCGCCCAGGGCGACGGCAGCCCGGCGTCCCGGGCGCGCCTGGCCGACGACGTGGCACGCATGATGGCAGACTATGTCAGCCGCCAGTTGCATACCCGGCGCGACTTCATCATGGCCGAGCAGGCCTTCCGCCAGGAGGCGCTGTTGTGCCCGCGCCTGGCCGAACTGGTAACCGCCCACGAACAGATTCTGCTGCATGGCGCACGCCAGATGCTGCAGGTGGTCGGCTCGCGCCAGCCCGAGCAGGACGCCCAGATGTTGACGGCGATAATCGAGCAGATGGAATATCAGGGCCTGCTCAAGGATGCGAATGCGCAAGCCGATGGGCAGATGCTCGCTATCCTTACCCGGTACCTGCACCTGGTGCTGGCATCGGCCTAGGCTGGGACCGACCCCAGGGGCGACCGACTTTTTCAAGGAGAACCTGATGAAAGCCTGGCGTGTGGTGTTGTTGACGCTGTCATTCCTGATGCTCGGTGGCTGTCTGGTGACCTTCCATGAACCTTTGCCCAGCAACCAGGCCGCGCCCAAGGCGCTGCTTGGCAAATGGAGCAGCAAGGACGCCTGGGGCGAGCCGCTCAAGCTCGCCATCAGCCGCGTCGGCGGCGATGCCTACCGGGCGGTGGCCACCGCCAAGGGCAAGGCACCCGAGGAGTACGTCTTTACCGTGTCGCGCCATGGCAACCGCTGGTACCTGTCGGCGGGGGTGCCCAAGCGACTGGGCGGCAACTTCCTGATCGGCGGCTTCGATATCGTCGATGACAAGGAGCTGGTGCTCTACAACCTCGATGTCGACCAGGTCCAGCAGGCGCTG
This sequence comes from Pseudomonas sp. FA-1, assembly GCF_056856075.1. NCBI lineage: Bacteria > Pseudomonadati > Pseudomonadota > Gammaproteobacteria > Pseudomonadales > Pseudomonadaceae > Pseudomonas > Pseudomonas sp. FA-1. The sequence goes on along the minus strand of NZ_JBWXTH010000002.1, from coordinate 197,106 downwards.
GAGCACAAAGAGCTCAACGGGCGCAGCACCGAGGGGGTGGAGGACAACGGGCCGGGTGTGTTGATCGACAGCCCGGCGGAGCGGGTTCTGGCCTACCTGGACGACCCGGCCAATTCCGACCTGTTCGTCGAAGTGGCACGTTTCCAGCGTTCCAGCAAATGACCGTGCGGCCTCATCGCCGGCAAGCCGGCTCCCACGGGTATATCACTGCCCTTGCGCATGTGTATCGGTGAGAGCAACTGTCTTGCCGGATTTCTGTGAGCTGGCGCAACCCGGTGGGAGCCGGCTTGCCGGCGATAGGGCCGTTACAGGTATGTTCTGAAAGGAGTCCCCGGTGGACGAGTACCAGCAAACCATACGCGCGTTGTCCGATCGCATCGTCGCGGCGCAAACCCCCATTCGTGTGCTCGACGCGGTGAAATGGGACGACAACATCCGTAACGGTTTTCTCAATGCCAAGGGCAAGGAGCCACCTGCGGTCGATCGCGCCTACTACCAGGGCCGGCCCTTGTCGTTCGATTCCAGCGCAGTGAAGGCCGAGTTCCAGAGCATCGAGCGCGACATCACCCGCCAGCTCGGCCAGTTCAACCCGGTCGGCCAGATCATGCGGCGCATGTGCAAGGAGTACCGCATGGTGGTACGCATGCTCGAAGCCCGTGGCACCGAGGATTTCGGCCTGATTTCCCAGGAGCTCTATGGCGCGGCCTCGGACGCCTTCCATGCCGGCGACCCGACCCTGGCCGACCTGGGTCTGATGCTCTCGGACTACCTGAACAACATCGATGGCCGGGGCGACCTGAAGGACGAGCCGAAGAACCTCACCGCCAAGGAAGCCGTGGCGATTCTCCAGCGCCGCCTGAACAAGGTGTTCGGCGAAGCCGAGGAGACCATCCGCGTGTTCGAGTCCGATGGTATCGTCGCCGACGCTGCTGCCGGTGCCGACTACATCAAGGTGCGTGCCGACGCCATGTTCAACAGCCGCGACGTACGCGCCCTGGAGGTCCACGAGGGGCTGGTGCACGTGGGCACCACCCTCAATGGGCTCAACCAGCCGATCTGCACCTTCCTGGCCAAGGGGCCGCCCTCGTCGACCGTGACCCAGGAAGGCCTGGCCATCCTCATGGAGGTGATCGCCTTCGCCTCCTACCCCAGCCGCCTGCGCAAGCTCACCAACCGCACCCGGGCGATCCACATGGTGGAGGAGGGCGCCGACTTCATGCAGGTCTATGAATTCTTCCGCGGCCAGGGCTTCGAGATGGCCCAGAGCTACAGCAACGCCAGCCGGGTGTTTCGTGGTTCGGTGCCCAATGGCCTGCCATTCACCAAGGACTTGTCCTACCTCAAGGGTTTCATCATGGTTTACAACTACATTCAGTTGGCCGTGAAGAAGGGCAAGCTCGAGCAGATCCCGCTGCTGTTCTGCGGCAAGACCACCCTGGAAGACATGCGTACCCTGCGCCAGCTGGTCGAGGAGGGCCTGGTGGAGCCGCCCAAGTACCTGCCGGAGCAGTTCCGCGACCTCAACGCCCTGTCGGCCTGGATGTGCTTCTCCAACTTCCTCAACCACCTGAGCCTGGATCGCATTGAAGCCGACTACGCGAACATTCTCTGACGCTTGTCGCCTGCTGATCCTGGGCCTGCTCCTGCTGGGGCTCGGGGGCTGCAGCAGCTTGCTGTTCTTCCCGGAGCCGGGCCTTGCGTTCACCCCGGAAAAGGCCAAGCTCGCCTATCGCGACCTGACCCTCACGGCGGCCGACGGCACGCGCCTGCACGGGTGGTGGCTGCCGGCCAAGCCTGGTGTCGAGGTCAAGGGCACGGTGCTGCACCTGCACGGCAACGGCGGCAACCTGGCCTGGCACCTGGGCGGCAGCTACTGGCTGCCCGAGCAGGGCTACCAGGTGCTGTTGATCGACTACCGTGGCTATGGCCTGTCCCGGGGCAAGCCCAGCTTGCCCGAGGTCTACCAGGACATCGCCGCGGCCATGGCCTGGCTGGACCAGGCCCCGCAAGTCAAGGGCAAGCCCCTGGTACTGCTGGGGCAGAGCCTGGGCGGTGCGATGGCCATCCACTATCTGGCCGCTCATCCCGACCAGCGCCAGCGCTTCAAGGCACTGGTGTTCGACGGCGTGCCGGCCAGCTACCGGGAAGTGGGGCGTTTCGCCTTGAGCACGTCCTGGCTGACCTGGCCGTTGCAGGTGCCGCTGTCATGGCTGGTACCGGACGGCGACAGTGCGATCCGCTCCATCGAGCGGCTGGACAGCCCACCGAAGCTGTTCTTCCACAGCATCGACGACAACCTGGTGCCGATGGACAGCGGGATCCGCCTGTACCAGCACGCACCGCCGCCGCGGGTCCTGCAGCTGACCCGGGGTGGCCATGTGCAGACCTTCGCCGACCCGACCTGGCGCCAGGTGATGCTGCGCTTTCTTGACGACCCCAGCCATTTCAATGGCCTTCGGCGCTTGGCCGAAGTGCCCAACTACCCAGACGAGAACAACGAGCAATGAGTGAAGAACGCAACGCCATCCCGCTGATCCTGACGGCCGTCGGCAGCATCATCGTGACGGTCGGCACCCTCTGGTACTACGGCTACGTGCATTTCGCCAAGCCCGAGGATGCCCTGTTGCTGCAGGACTTCACCATGCTCAAGACCATCCCCGGCGAAGACTACAAGGTCTCCCTGGACCCGGCGCCCCAGGTGGCCCAATGCGTCGATGGTGTGCTGGTGCTGTTCGATACCCAGCAGAAGGGCCTGACCGGCGTGCTGGTGGACAACCGCAAGCGGGCGATCCGCTGCCTGGGGCAGGAGACGCCGCAGCAGGTGCAGTGATTCTTGTCACGAGCCCCATCGCAGAACAAGCCCGCACCCACAAGAGAACCCTGTAGGAGCGGGCTTGTCCCGCGATGGGCTGCAAAGCAGCCCTGTGTTTCAAGACCCAGGCGTTAGCGCGCCTGGCTCACCGAACGCGGTTGCACCGGTTGGTTGTCGTTGGAGATGGTCACCTCCACGCGGCGGTTCTGGGCGCGGCCGGAGTTGCTGCTGTTGTCGGCCACCGGGTATTCCTTGCCGTAGCCTTGGGCGACGATGCGGGTCGGGTCGACGCCGGCACGCACCAGGGCCATGCGCACGCTGTTGGCGCGGCGTTCGGACAAGGCCTGGTTGTAGGTGGCCGAACCTACGCTGTCGGTATAGCCCTCGACGATCACCTTGCGCTCAGGGTTCTCCTGGAGGAACTGGGCGAGCTTGGTGATGTTGGGGAAGGCGCTGCTCTTGAGCTCGGACTTGTTGAAGTCGAACAGCACGTCGCCGAAGGTCACCAACGTGCCTCGGTCGGTCTGCTTGGCGTTGAGGCTCTCCTGCAGCTTGCGGATCTGTGCGTCGCGGGCATCCAGGCGGGCCTGGGCGCGCTGGGCGGAGGCGTTTTTCAGTTCGTTCTCGGCCGAGCGCAGGGCGATGGTCTGCTTGGCCACCTCGACGCGCTGGTTGGTCAGGTAGGCCAACTGGTCGACCTTCTTGTCGTCCTCGCGGTCCATGAATGCCTTGTCGGCCTTGTTCAGCCAGTCCTGGGCATCCTTGGTCTCGAGAGCCGCCAGCTTGCTGGCTTGCGGGTCGCTCTGCAGGGCCGAGAAATTGGTACGCGCCGACTCAAGGTTCGGGTTCGGGTCGTGGGAGCAGGCGGCCAGGCCTACGCTCAGGGCCAGCAGGGCGGGGATCATGACGTGATTACGCATAGTGTTCATCCTTTGAAAAGTGGCGAAGGCTCAAGAAAAGGCTGGGCTGCGCTCATTCGGCGCTGCGCATGCCTTCCTCACGCAGGTCCTGGACGCCCTGGCGAGCGTCCTGCACGGCCTTTTGCGCCTTGGCGGCCTGCGCCTTGCGCTCGGCCACGCGCGCGTCCCACTCGGCCTGTTCGGCCAGGCGCTTGGCTTCGTCATACTTCTTGTCATGCATGGCGATTTCGGCCTGCTTGAACTTGTCCTGGGCGGCCTTCATTTCCACTGCGGCGAATTCGGTGCCGCCGGCACTGACCGCGGAGTTGACCGCGGATTGGGTAACGGCGTACTGCTCGGTGGGCGGGTTGCCAGCGCAACCGGCCAGGATCAGGCTGCTGCCCAGGGCCAGTGCGGCCAGCTTGAGCCCGCGCCCAGGCTTGGATGAGTCATTCGATGTGCGGGTCTTCATGGTGGTCAGCTCCATTGGTTCACTCCTGTTGACGACAATGTCCGTAGCAGTCCATCGCTTTTCCCTGGCAGATGCGCGCACTTCGGCTGAACAGTGCACAACGGCATGTGTGCAGGGTTTTAGCGTGATGGCTATTGGCTGTGACTGAGGCGTTTTTCAGATAGTTCAGAAAAAATTGCCTTCGATGGGCAAGTTTTTCTGACTGTTCAGTCAGCGTTGTTCGCCACTGATGGGAGTGTCTGGGGCAAGTGCGAGCGCCCTGGGGGCGCTCGCCCAGGCTCACTTGGAGGTGTCGTCGCCGGCGCTGCCGAGGCTATGCAGGTGGTGGCGGGAAAGCGCCAGGAAACGCGGGGTAGGGCCGATATCTTCGTACAGCGGGTCGCCCTCTTCATCGGTGGCGATCACCTGCTGCCCCTGGACATAGGGAAAGCTGGCCTCCAACTCTTCGAGGGCTGCGCCGACCAGCTCACCGAGCAGTTCTTCGGCGGTGCGCTTGGGGTACATGTCGATCAAGGCAGCCAGGCGCGCTTCGGACTCCAAGTCCAGGTGCAGCACATGGCCGGTAGGGCTCAAATGCCCCTTGGCGTTCTGTTCCCATTGTTGGACAAGCTCGCGGATTTTCATGACGACCTCTGGCCACGGATGACTCCTTTCACTTTAGTCGCTTTGCCAGGTTGCGGCTTGCCATGGCGGGCCGGCTGTGCCAGTACTGTTCCCTTCCTGAGCGGGAGCGCGGGCGAGCCGCGCCGGAGAGAGGGCCGATGACCGATATCGATGTACGCTTGCGTGAGGATGTCCATCTGTTGGGGGAGCTGCTGGGGGAGACCATACGCCAGCAGCATGGCGAGGCGTTCCTGCAGAAGATCGAGGACATTCGCCACAGCGCCAAGGCCGACCGCCGTGGCGCCGCCGAGCAGCTGAGCTCGACGTTGGGCGACCTGGCCGACGATGACCTGCTGCCGGTGGCGCGGGCGTTCAACCAGTTCCTCAACCTGGCCAATATCGCCGAGCAGTACCAGTTGATCCGCCGCCGCGACGCTGGCCAACCCGAGCCCTTCGAGGCGCGGGTATTGCCGGAGTTGCTGGCGCGCCTGAAACAGGCCGGCCACAGCGATGATGCCCTGGCCAGGCAGTTGGCCAAGCTGGATATCCAGCTGGTGCTCACCGCCCACCCCACCGAGGTGACGCGCCGGACCCTGATCCAGAAATACGACGCCATCGCCGGGCAACTGGCGGTGCAGGACCATCGTGACCTGACCCTCGCCGAACGCCAGCAGGTTCGCGAGCGCCTGCGCCGGTTGATCGCCGAGGCCTGGCACACCGAGGAAATCCGCCGCACCCGGCCGACGCCTGTGGACGAAGCCAAGTGGGGCTTCGCGGTGATCGAGCATTCCCTGTGGCAGGCGATCCCCAACCACCTGCGCAAGGTCGACACGGCGCTGTTCGAAGCTACCGGCCTACGCCTGCCGCTGGAGGCGGCACCGGTCCGCTTCGCCTCCTGGATGGGCGGCGACCGCGACGGCAACCCCAACGTGACCGCGGCGGTGACCCGTGAAGTACTGCTGCTGGCGCGTTGGATGGCCGCCGACCTGTTCCTGCGCGATATCGACTACCTGGCCGCCGAACTGTCCATGCAACAGGCCAGCGCGACCCTGCGCGAACGGGTTGGCGACAGCGCCGAACCCTACCGTGCGCTGCTCAAGCAATTGCGTGATCGCCTGCGCGCCACGCGCGCCTGGGCCCATGCCGCCCTTACCACCACGCTGGCGCCTGGAGCCGAGGTATTGGCCAGCAACCGTGAGCTGATCGAGCCCCTGGAGCTGTGCTACCAGTCGCTGCATGAGTGCGGCATGGGGGTGATCGCCGACGGCCCGTTGCTCGACTGCCTGCGCCGGGCGGTGACCTTCGGCCTGTTCCTGGTGCGCCTGGATGTACGCCAGGACGCGGCCCGGCATCGGGACGCGCTGACCGAAATAACCGATTACCTGGGCCTGGGGCGCTACGCCGACTGGGACGAAGAGCAGCGCATCGCGTTCCTTCTGGCTGAACTGAAGAATCGGCGACCTTTGCTGCCTGCGCATTTCCAGCCCGGGGCCGATACCGCCGAAGTACTCGCCACCTGCCGCGAGATCGCCGTCGCGCCCGCAGCCTCGCTGGGCTCGTATGTCATCTCCATGGCCGGTGCTGCCTCGGACGTGCTGGCGGTGCAGCTGTTGCTCAAAGAAGCCGGCCTGACCCGGCCGATGCGGGTGGTGCCGCTGTTCGAGACCCTGGCCGACCTGGACAACGCCGGGCCGGTGATGGAGCGTCTGCTCGGCCTGCCGGGCTACCGTGCCGGGCTGCACGGGCCGCAGGAAGTGATGATCGGCTACTCCGACTCCGCCAAGGATGCCGGTACCACGGCAGCCGCCTGGGCCCAGTACCGGGCCCAGGAAAACCTGGTGCGCATCTGCCGCGAGCACCAGGTCGAACTGCTGTTGTTCCATGGCCGGGGCGGTACGGTCGGCCGAGGGGGTGGGCCGGCCCACGCTGCGATCCTGTCGCAGCCGCCCGGCTCGGTGGGCGGGCGGTTCCGCACCACCGAACAGGGCGAGATGATCCGCTTCAAGTTCGGCCTGCCGGGTATCGCCGAGCAGAACCTCAACCTGTACCTCGCCGCTGTGCTCGAGGCCACCCTGCTGCCACCGCCGCCCCCGCAGCCAGCGTGGCGCGCATTGATGGATCAACTGGCCGCCGATGGTGTCAAGGCGTACCGCGACGTGGTGCGCGAGAACCCTGACTTCGTCGAATACTTCCGCCAATCCACCCCCGAGCAGGAGTTGGGCCGCCTGCCCCTGGGCAGCCGCCCGGCCAAGCGACGTGCCGGCGGCATCGAGAGCCTGCGTGCGATTCCGTGGATCTTCGGCTGGACCCAGACGCGCCTGATGCTGCCGGCCTGGCTGGGCTGGGAAACGGCGCTGGGCAATGCCCTGGCCCGTGGCCAGGGCGAGCTGCTGGCACAGATGCGCGAGCAATGGCCCTTCTTCCGCACGCGCATCGACATGCTGGAGATGGTCCTGGCCAAGGCCGATGCGGAAATCGCCAAGGCCTACGACGAACGTCTGGTGCAACCGGAACTGCTGCCATTGGGTGCGCAACTGCGCGACCTATTGTCGCAGTCGTGCCAGGTGGTGCTGGGGCTGACCGGGCAATCGGTGCTACTGGCTCACAGCCCCGAGACCCTGGAGTTCATCAGCCTGCGCAACACCTACCTGGACCCGCTGCACCGCCTGCAGGCCGAGCTGCTGGCCCGTTCGCGCAGTCGCGAAGCCGCTCTGGACAGCCCGTTGGAGCAGGCCCTGCTGGTGACCGTGGCGGGCATCGCCGCAGGCCTTCGCAACACCGGCTGAGGTGACAGAGGAGGGGCCTTGGCCGGGTGGCATGTGCCGTTCGGTCGGGCCTGGCCAAGCCGGTTGCGCTGGGCGCAACCGGCTCGCCAAAGGCCCCTGCATGGCGATTTCCTGCAACTTTGGGACGCTTGTCTGGTTGCCGGGCGCTGTGTATCTTGAGCAGCCTTTTGACCGATTTTCGGTCTCACCCGATTTTTCGGAATTGGCCATGTGTGCCGAATCCGTTGATTTACATAGAAAAATATGAGGAGCACAAGATGCGCGTAATTCTGCTGGGAGCTCCCGGGGCCGGTAAAGGTACTCAGGCAAAGTTCATCACCGAGAAGTTCGGTATTCCACAGATCTCCACCGGTGACATGCTGCGTGCTGCCGTCAAGGCCGGCACCCCGCTGGGCCTGGAACTCAAGAAGGTCATGGATGCCGGCCAGCTGGTTTCCGACGAGCTGATCATCAGCCTGGTCAAGGAGCGCATCGCCCAGCCGGATTGCGCCAACGGCTGCCTGTTCGACGGCTTCCCGCGCACCATTCCCCAGGCTGAAGCCATGGTCGCTGCCGGTGTCGACATCGACGCCGTGGTCGAGATCGCCGTGGACGACGAAGAGATCGTCGGTCGTATGGCCGGCCGCCGCGTACACCTGGCGTCGGGCCGTACCTACCACATCCAGCACAACCCGCCGAAAGTGGAAGGCAAGGACGACGTCACCGGCGAAGCGCTGATCCAGCGTGATGACGACAAGGAAGAGACCGTACGCCACCGCCTGTCGGTGTACCACAGCCAGACCAAGCCGCTGGTGGACTTCTACCAGAAGCTGTCGGCCGCAAACAATGGCAAGCCGAAGTACGCCCACATCGAAGGTGTCGGCTCGGTCGAGTCGATCACCGCCAAGGTGCTGGCAGCCCTGAGCTGATCCAACACCGTGCGTCACGACGGCCCGCTTGCGGGCCGTTGTCGTTTATACTGCCGCTCTTTTACCTCTGCCCTGGAATACCGTTCGATGACCACGTTGCTGGCCCTGGATACCGCCACCGAAGCCTGTTCCGTCGCCTTGCTGCATGACGGCAAGGTGACCAGCCACTACGAGGTCATCCCACGCATGCACGCGCAGAAGTTGCTGCCGATGATCAAGCAACTGCTGGCCGATTCCGGTGTGGCGCTCAATGCCATCGACGCCATTGCCTTTGGCCGTGGCCCGGGCGCGTTCACCGGTGTGCGTATCGCCATTGGCGTGGTGCAGGGGCTGGCCTTTGCCTTGGAGCGCCCGGTGCTGCCGGTGTCCAACCTGGCGGCGCTGGCCCAGGGAGCCTTGCGCGAGCGTGGCGTGCAGCAGGTGGCCGCGGCCATCGACGCGCGCATGGACGAGGTGTACTGGGGTTGCTACCAGGCCAGCGAGGGCGAGATGCGTCTGCTCGGGCACGAAGCGGTACTGCCGCCGGAACAGGTGCAGTTGCCCGAAGGTGCCAGCGGTGACTGGTTCGGTGCCGGCACCGGGTGGGGCTATGCCGAGCGCCTGGCCGTACCGGTGGGCGAGCGCGACGCTTCGGCGTTGCCCAACGCTTTGGACATCCTCAGCCTGGCCACCTTCGCTTGGGGGCGCGGTGAGGCCATTGCCGCCGAGCAGGCGCAACCTGTGTACCTGCGCGACAACGTGGCCACGCCCAAGGCGCGCTGAACAGTTCAGACCTTGGAGAAGCGGCGCCCTTGATTCGGCCGACCCTGCCATCGCGGTGAATTCAGTTCTGTGTGCATAGCCCGAAGGGCTGGGTTATGGCTCACCGGAAAATGCGGCGTTCTAGCGAATGGGTTCATCCGGCGATGAGGCCAAATCCGAACCTTTTGTCCAAACTGTGGTCCAGTTAACAAATCGGGCATTAGCGACGGATCTCTGGTGCTGCTAAATTGCCATCATTGATCCTGAGTGCCCTGTCCATGCGTATCGACGGTTTCTCCTCGCAGTCCTATCCGATCAAGCGCCCCACGCGTAAGGCACCGGTGCGCGACGAAGCGATCGAGGACGCCGAGCTGGTCGATGAGGTCGAGGTGCCGCAGGACCCGGGAACCCGTCGCCGCGCCGCTGGGTTCCCCGCCCGCCAGCAGGACATGGTCTTCCCGCGTGCCCGCGACCGGCGCACCGCGACGGCCCTGGCAAGCTACCTGGCCACAGCCGGCTTCACCGACTGGGAGATGGAAGTGCTGGGGCTGGACCTGTACATTTGATGGATGAATCCATCGTCTCTTCCTTATTTTCTTGGTTGCCCGTCCTGGAGTGACAACGCCTGGCGCGACTACCTCTATCCCGCCGATGCCCGTCCTGCCGAATACCTTGGCCTGTACAGCCAGGTGTTCAACGCCGTTGAGGGCAACACCACCTTCTATGCCCGCCCCGCACCCGCCACGGTGGAGCGCTGGGCGCAGGTGATGCCGGCGCATTTCCGTTTCACTGCCAAGTTTCCGGGCGATGTCAGCCACGCAAGCCACCTGGGCGAACAATTGGCCTCGGCGCATGATTTCACGCGGCTGCTGGCGCCGCTGGGCCCACGGGTTTCGCCATATTGGCTGCAGTTGCCTGCGCAGTTCGGCCCAACGCGTCTGGGGGAGCTGTGCCATTTTCTCGATGAGATCGGCGTACCGGTGGCGGTCGAGGTGCGCAACGACGCATTCTTCGCCCGTGGCGAGGAAGAGCGCCTGCTCAATCGGCTGCTGCGCGAGCGTGGCGTCGAGCGTATCTGCCTGGACCCGCGCGCCCTGTTCAGTTGCACGCTGCGCGGCCCCAGCGTGTTGGACGCCCAGGCCAAGAAACCACGGGTGCCGCCACGTCCGGCTGCTTTCAGCCAGCATCCCCAGGTGCGTTTCATCGGGCATCCGCACCTGGATGCCAACGAACCCTTCCTCACGCCCTGGGTAGACAAGGTGGCCACCTGGATCGAGGAAGGCCGCAGCCCTTATGTCTTCTTGCACACGGCCGACAACCGGCTGGCCGCTGCCCTGGCCCAGCGCTTTCACCAGCGTCTGATGGCACGCCTGCCTGGGCTTGCCCCGCTGCCGGAATTGCCCCGCGCTCCCGAGGTCGAACAACTAGGACTACTCTGAGCCATCCCCAACACGCTGCCGGAGGTCATGACCATGGATGTGCAAACCCTGCGAGCCGAAGCCTTCAAGGCCCTGCACGAGCGCGATGGCGCGTTCGTCATTCCCAACCCGTGGGATGCCGGGTCTGCGAAGTTGCTGGCCAGCCTTGGGTTCGAGGCGCTGGCGACTACCAGCGCCGGCCTTGCCTTCAGCCTGGGGCGGCCTGATGCAGAAGGGGCCTTGGACCTCGAGCAGACGCTCGGTAATGCACGGGCAATCGTCGATGCCACGCCTTTGCCGGTAGCGGCCGACCTGGAAAACGGTTTTGGCGACTTGCCCCAGGACTGTGCCGAGACGATCCGGCAGGCTGCCGGGGTCGGGTTGGTGGGCGGTTCGATCGAAGATGCCAGCGGCCAGGCAAATGCACCGATCTACGACTTCGGCCTGTCGGTGGAGCGTGTCCGTGCAGCGGTGCAGGCTGCCCGTGAACTGCCATTTCCCTTCACCCTCTGCGCCCGGGCCGAGAACCTGCTGCACGGCCGCCTGGATCTGGATGACACCATCCGCCGCCTGCAGGCCTATGCCGAGGCCGGTGCCGATGTGCTGTATGCCCCGGGCTTGCGCAGCGTCGACGAGATCCGTGCGGTGGTGCAGGCCGTGGCGCCCAAGCCGGTCAATGTGTTGATGGGGATGGCTGGCGTGGCGTTGAGCGTCAACCAGTTGCAGGATTTGGGTGTGAAGCGCATCAGCGTCGGTTCTTCCCTGGCACGGGCGGCATTGGGCGCGTTCCGCCGAGCGGCGCTGGAGATCCGTGACGAGGGCACGTTCGGCTATGGCGAACAGGCCATGCCGTTCGCCGACCTCAACGACCTGTTCCGGCGCTGAATGCGCCTGTTGTCGGTGCTGGCCGTCGGCCTGCTGATGCTGGCGGGCTTTGCCTGGCAACTGGGCTGGCGACCGCCGTCGGCCTGGAACCCCTGGGCGGTGCTGGATGTACGCCAGCCACCGAACCTGCTCACGCCGTACAAGCTGTCGCGCCTGCGCACCGACGCAGGTCTGTGCCGCCAGGCCTTGCAGACCTCATCCCTGCGCTACCGGGCGCAGGCCGACAGCCCGTCGACGGCAGCATGCCCGTTGCGGAACGTCTGGCGCATCGAAGGTGGCCAGGCGCGGCTGGGCAGCAGTTTCCTGGCGTCGTGCCCGCTGGCGGTGGCCTACGCATTGTTCGAAACCCATGGCGTGCAACCGGCGGCACGGCGGGTGTTTGGCCAACCGGTGGCGCAGGTCGAGCACCTGGGCAGCTTTGCTTGTCGCAATGTCTATCACCGCAAGCAGGGGCGGCTGAGCCAGCATGCCACGGCCAATGCCCTGGATATCAGCGGCTTTCGCCTCCAGGATGGCCGGCGCATCGTGCTGGCGCGGGACTGGCAGGGGCAGGGGCGGGAAGCCGAGTTCCTGCGGCAGGTCCATGAGGCGGCGTGCGCCAGTTTCAGCACCGTGCTGGGGCCGGACTACAACGCGGCCCATCGAAACCACTTTCACCTGGACATGGGCTTCTGGCAGGTCTGTCGCTGATCAGGCGTGTACGCGCACGTTGTTCAACACCACCGGGCGGGCCCAGTGGAGGTCGAATTCCAGGTCGTTCTGTTGCTGGGCCAGGGTGGGCTCATCGTAGGGTTCGGGGGCGTTGTCCAGCAGGTCCATCTCGAACTCGGCGATCGGCAGGAACAGTGGGCGCGGCGAAGGTGCCGGGCCTGGCTCGGGGAGCGGCTGGCCTTGGCTCATGACCACCGGGCGCAACCAGCTGTTGTTCAGGTCGAGCTGGCGTTGTTGTTCGATGAGTTCGGCGGCGCTGAAGGGTTCGGGGGCATTTTCCAGCAGCTCCATCTCGAACTCGGCCTTGGGCAGGAACAGCGGCTCGGGTGGGGTGATCTCGCTGTCATGGATGTCGCAAGCGCGCTGCAGGCGAATCTGCGCCAGAGCATGCGCACCGCCCAGTGGCTCGCCGCTGTGTTGGTCGACCTGCTGCTCGATGGCCTGGCTGACCGGGTCGGGCTCCGGGGCCTGTTGTTCGGCCAATGTGCGGGCGAAGAAGTCCTGCCACAGGTGGCTGACGCCCCCGAGTGCCTGGGTGTTCTGCCGACCGAAATGGTCGACAGGCGACAGGTAGGTCAAGCCGATGGGAAGAGTATCTGACATGGCAGTCGCGCGCGTTGTGCTCTGGCAGAATAGCGGATACTGCGTGTATCGGCGGTGGCCGGGATTTCATTAATTTTTCGAGTGCGGGAACGGATGGTAGAGCTAGAGCAGGGCGCGGGTATCAGGGTCGAGGCGTTGTCGGCCGAATTTCAGGCCCAGGCGGTGGCGTGGGCCGAGCGCTTGGGCTTGCCGCTGGTGGACGACGCTGCCGGCTTCACCGTGCAGGTAGGGGCCGAGGGATTGCAGATCCAGCAATTGGGGCCACAGGCACCGGGGCCGGTGCGGGTGGATTTCGTCGAGGGGCAGGCGGCCCATCGGCGGCTCTATGGCGGCGGCAATGGTCAGATGATCGCTAAGGCGGTGGGCATCGCCCAGGGCGTGCGGCCGCAGGTGCTCGATGCCACGGCGGGGCTGGGCAAGGATGCGTTCGTCCTGGCCAGCCTGGGCTGCCAGATGACCTTGATCGAACGCCAGCCGTTGATTGCCGCCTTGCTCGAGGATGGCCTGGCGCGGGCGCGCAGCGATGAGGAGGTAGGCGCGATCGTGGCGCGCATGCGCTTGCTGACGGGCAACGCGATCGAGCGCATGCGCAGCTGGGAGGGTGAGGCGCCGCAGGTGATCTACCTCGATCCGATGTTCCCGCATCGGGACAAAAGTGCCTTAGTGAAGAAGGAAATGCGGGTGTTTCGGCCTTTGGTGGGCGATGACCTCGATGCGCCGGCATTGCTCGAGGCGGCCCTGACGTTGGCTTCGCACCGGGTGGTGGTCAAGCGGCCGCGCAAGGCACCGATGATCGAGGGGCCCAAGCCGAGCCACAGTCTGGAGGGGAAGTCGAGTCGGTATGACATCTACCCCAAGAAGGCGCTCAAGCCTGGCGGGTGAGTGGTCGCTTTGGTGCTGGGTGGCGCCTGGGCTGGCGTTGTTTATTCAATGGGATTGGCGGTGGGCTGTTGGGCCAATCGCGGGACAAGCCCGCTCCTACAGGAGGGCGCGGTCTCCCTGTGGGAGCGGGCTTGTCCCGCGATTAGGCCAGAAAAGCCAACCAATCAATATGATTTTTCGACACCGTCGAGCGCGATGCCGGGGCCGGATGCAGGGCCAGCGTTTTGTCGCGTGGGCGGAAAGGTGCCTGAGCGGGAGGAGGGTGTCACTTACTCGATACCTACATTCAAAAAAGCGCCTAAACCCGATACGCCCGCATGAACAACCCGACCACCTCTCGCACATGCGCCTCGGCCTCATCCCCCACCAACGCCGGTGCACACCCCAGCAGCAACCGATAATCCGGCGCCCCCTTCACCAGGCAGAAGAAATGCTCCGCCGCCCGCAACGGGTTGTCGATCGCCAGAAGCCCTCGCTGTGCAACACACCGCAGCAGCGACTCCATTCCCCCGAGCACCCGTTTCGGCCCTGCTTCCCAGAAGTACTCCCCGAACCCTGGGTCCTGGTTCCCCAGGGCAATGATCAACCGGCTCAATCTCACCGACTCGTCACTGCTGATCAACGCATGGAAACCGCGAGCGATGTTCAGCAGCACCTGCTCCAGCGGTACCCCCTCGGGGAGTTCGAAGATCAGGTCCGGCAGTTGCGCCTGGCAAGTCGCCATGACCGCCGAGCCGAACAGCGTCTGTTTGTCGGTGAAATGGCTGTAGACCGTGAGCTTTGAAACACCTGCCGCCGCAGCGACCGCATCCATGCTGGTGTTGGCATAGCCAAGGCTGAGGAACAGCGTCTTGGCGGCTTCGAGGATGGCCTCGCGTTTGGCCAGGTCCTTGGGCCGGCCCGGGCCTATGGGTGCGTCGTGGGACATGGGGATCCGAATCTGGTTGAAAAAGGCCTCCATCTTACCGGGTATGACGGCGATGGGCGTGTGCTGGGCGGACGTTTTTCTCGCATCTGCCCGCTTCCCCGGGCCGATCAGCTGACTTAATATACTCGCCAGTATAAATATTCCAGGCGCTGCCCCGAAAGGATTTTCCATCATGTTGCGTCATGCCTTGCCCATCGTTCTGCCTGTCGCCTTGGCCCTGCTGCTGTCCGCCTGCGGGCAGGAAACCGCAGCACCCGCGGCGCCTCGTCCGGCGCTGGTGGTCCAGCCCCAGCCGGCCGGTGCGTCGGCCGACAGCTACCCAGGCGAGGTGCGGGCCCGCTTCGAACCGGAGCTGGCCTTCCGGATCGGCGGCAAGGTCACCAAGCGCCTGGTGGAGGAAGGGCAGCGGGTCAAGGCGGACCAGCCCCTGGCAGAACTCGACCCTCAGGATGTGCGCCTGCAACTGGAGGCCAACCGCGCCCAGCTTGCCGCCGCCCAGGCCAACCTGGCCCTGGTGCGGACCGAGCGCGACCGCTATCAGAAGCTGCTAGAGAAGCAGATGGTCAGCCGTTCCCAGTTCGACAACGCCGAGAACCTCTACCGCGCCGGCCTGGCCCGACTGAAACAGGCCAAGGCCGAGTTCGACGTGGCCGGCAACCAGGCTGAATACGCGGTGTTGCGCGCTCCCCAGGCTGGCGTGATCGCCAAGCGCCAGGTCGAGGTAGGCCAGGTGGTGGCCGCCGGGCAAACAGTCTTCACCTTGGCCGCCGATGGCGAGCGTGAAGTGCTCATCGGCCTGCCGGAGCAGCAGTTCGCCCGTTTTGCCGTGGGGCAAACGGTCAGCGTGGAGCTGTGGTCGCACCCCAATGCGCGCTATGAAGGGCGTATTCGCGAGTTGTCTCCGGCGGCCGATCCGCGTTCACGCACCTTCGCCGCGCGGATTGCCTTCACCTCGGCCAGCGCACCGGCAGAGCTGGGCCAGAGCGCGCGGGTGTTCATCGCCCATGCCGAACAGGCGCCGCTGTCGGTGCCGCTGTCGGCCGTCACCGCCGAGCAGGGCCAGGCCTATGTCTGGCGTGTCAACAAGGACAGCCGGCTGGAGCGCGCCGTGGTGCGTCTGGGGCCCTATGGCGCCGATAGCGTGCCGGTGCTCGAAGGCCTGCGGGCCGACGACTGGGTGGTGGCCGCCGGTGGCCATGTATTGCGCGAAGGGCAGCAAGTCCGGCCCGTGGATCGAACCAACCGTGATGTGGACCTGGCGGCCAAGGAGTAAGTCCCGATGGGTTTCAATCTTTCCGCCTGGGCCCTGCGCAACCGGCAGATCGTGCTGTTCCTGATGATTCTCCTGGCCGCGGTTGGCGCCATGTCCTACACCAAGTTAGGGCAGAGCGAGGATCCACCGTTCACCTTCAAGGCCATGGTCATCCGCACCCTCTGGCCGGGCGCCACTGCCGAGGAAGTCTCCCGGCAGGTCACCGAACGCATCGAGAAGAAGCTGATGGAAACCGGCGAGTACGAGCGCATCGTTTCGTTCTCGCGCCCGGGGGAGTCCCAGGTCACCTTCATGGCCCGGGACTCCATGCATTCGCAAGCCATCCCCGAGCTCTGGTACCAGATCCGCAAGAAGGTCGCGGATATCCGCCATACCCTGCCGCCGGAAATCCAAGGGCCGTTCTTCAACGACGAATTCGGCACCACCTTCGGCAACATCTATGCCCTGACCGGTGCCGGCTTCGACTACGCGGTGCTCAAGGATTATGCAGACCGCATCCAGATCCAGCTGCAGCGGGTCAAGGACGTGGGCAAGGTGGAACTGCTCGGCCTGCAGGACGAAAAAATCTGGATCGAGCTGTCCAACGTCAAGCTGGCGACCCTCGGCGTGCCGTTGCAGGCCGTGCAGCAGGCGTTGCAGGAGCAGAATGCGGTGAGCACCGCCGGCTTCTTCGAAACCCCCAGCGAGCGCCTGCAACTGCGGGTGAGCGGGCGCTTCGATACGGTCGAGCAGATCCGCCAGTTCCCGATTCGCGTGGGTGAGCGCACCTTCCGCATCGGCGATGTGGCCGACGTGCACCGTGGCTTCAACGATCCGCCTGCGCCGCGCATGCGTTTCATGGGGGAAGATGCCATCGGTCTTGCGGTGTCGATGAAGGAGGGGGGCGACATCCTGGTCCTGGGCAAGGCCTTGGAAAGCGAGTTCGCCCGCCTGGCCCGCAACCTGCCCGCCGGCATGGAGCTGCGCAAGGTCTCCGACCAGCCGGCGGCGGTGAAGGCCGGGGTCGGCGAGTTCGTTCAGGTGTTGGTCGAGGCCCTGGCGATCGTGTTGCTGGTGAGCTTCTTCTCCCTGGGCCTGCGCACCGGCTTGGTGGTGGCCCTGGCCATTCCGCTGGTGCTGGCCATGACCTTCGCCGCCATGCACTACTTCGGCATCGGCCTGCACAAGATCTCCCTGGGCGCATTGGTGTTGGCCCTGGGGTTGCTGGTGGACGATGCGATCATTGCCGTCGAGATGATGGCGATCAAGATGGAGCAGGGCTTTGACCGGCTCAAGGCGGCCAGCTATGCCTGGTCGAGCACGGCGTTCCCGATGCTCACCGGTACCCTGATCACCGCAGCGGGCTTCCTGCCGATCGCCACCGCCGCCTCGAGCACCGGCGAATACACCCGTTCGATCTTCCAGGTGGTGACCATCGCCTTGCTGACGTCCTGGGTCGCGGCGGTAGTATTCGTGCCCTACCTGGGCGACCGGCTGCTGCCGGACCTGGCCAAGCGCCACGCGGCGCGCCATGGCGAGGGAGGCCATGACCCGTACGGCACGCCGTTCTACCAGCGGGTGCGCCGGGTGGTGGGATGGTGCGTGCGACGGCGCAAGACGGTGATCGTGCTGACCATCGCTGCGTTCATCGGCAGCCTGCTGCTGTTCCGCTTCGTGCCCCAGCAGTTCTTCCCGGCGTCGGGTCGGCCTGAATTGATGGTCGACCTCAAGCTCGCCGAAGGCGCGTCGCTGGCCAATACCGCCGAGCAGGTCAAACGCCTGGAGGCATTGCTCAAGCAGCAGGACGGCATCGAGAACTACGTCGCCTACGTCGGCACCGGCTCGCCGCGTTTCTACCTGCCCCTGGACCAGCAATTGCCGGCGGCCAGCTTTGCCCAGTTCGTGGTGCTGGCCAAGAGCCTGGAGGACCGCGAGGCCTTGCGCAGTTGGCTGATCGCCACGTTGGACGAACAGTTCCCCGAACTGCGCTCGCGGGTCACACGCCTGGAGAACGGCCCGCCCGTGGGCTACCCGGTGCAGTTCCGGGTGACGGGCGAGCATATCGAGAAGGTCCGCGCCCTGGCGCGTGAAGTCGCCGACAAGGTGCGCGAGAACCCCCATGTGGTGAACGTGCACCTGGACTGGGAGGAGCCGAGCAAGGCCGTGTTCCTGAAAATCGACCAGGACCGCGCTCGTGCCCTGGGCGTGAGCACCGCGCACTTGTCGAGCTTCCTGCAAAGCTCGCTCACCGGCACCACTGTCAGCCAGTACCGCGAGGACAACGAGCTGATCGAGATCCTGCTGCGCGGGACCGACCAGGAACGCCGCGAGCTGGGCAACCTGGGCAGCCTGGCATTGCCCACCGACAACGGCCAGAGCGTGGCCCTGTCGCAGGTGGCGACGCTGGAATACGGCTTCGAGGAAGGCGTCATCTGGCACCGCAACCGCTTGCCGACGGTGACCGTGCGCGCCGATATCTACGGCAAGGAGCAGCCGGTGACGCTGGTCAAGCAGATCCTGCCGACCCTGCAGCAGGTGCGCGACCAGTTGCCGGACGGTTACCTGCTGGAGGTCGGTGGCACGGTGGAGGATTCCGAGCGCGGGCAGAAGTCGGTGAATGCCGGCATGCCGCTGTTCATCGTGGTGGTACTGACGTTGCTGATGATCCAGCTGCGCAGTTTCTCGCGCACGGTGATGGTGTTCCTCACCGCCCCCCTGGGGCTGATCGGCGTGACGCTGTTCCTGCTGGTGTTCCGCCAGCCGTTCGGCTTCGTCGCCATGCTTGGCACCATCGCCCTGGCGGGGATGATCATGCGCAACTCGGTGATCCTGGTCGATCAGATCGAGCAGGATATCGCCGCCGGGCTGGACCGTTGGCAGGCGATCATCGAGGCCACGGTACGACGCTTCCGGCCCATCGTGCTCACCGCGCTGGCGGCGGTGCTGGCGATGATCCCGCTGTCGCGCAGCGTGTTCTACGGGCCGATGGCGGTGGCGATCATGGGTGGGTTGATCGTGGCGACGGTGCTGACCCTGTTGTTCCTGCCGGCGTTGTATGCGGCATGGTTCAGAGTGAAGAAAGGCTGAAAACCGAAGGGGCACTGCAGGCCCATCGCCGGCAAGCCGGCTCCGACAGGATGGTGCTGTCCTCAAAGCTCACGCTTTACTTGTGGGAGCCGGCTTGCCGGCGATGGGCAGCCCTCGGTTTTATGTCGGTAGACGGCTGATCACAGCGCGCCGAACACCTTCTTGGCCAGGCTGGTAGCCGCTTGTGCCGGGTTCTGGCGGATGCTCTGTTCCTGCTTGGCAATCATCTCGAACAGGCCGTCCAGCGCTTTCTCGGTGACATAGTTCTCGATGCTGGCGCTCTTGGCGTCGACCACGCCCAATGCCACAGCCTGGCCGGCGAAGTTGTTGTACTGCTGCGCCAGGCCGACCTTGTCGGTGGCTTGCTTGACGATCGGCAGGAACTTGGCGCGGATCTCCTCGCGGCTGCTCTTGTTCAGGTACTGGGTGGCCGAATCCTGGCCGCCTGCGAGGATGTCCTTGGCGTCGGTCACGGTCATCTTCTTCACCGCGTCCACCAGGATGACCTGGGCTTGCGGCACAGCCGCTTCGGCGGCCTTGTTCATGCTGTCTTCCAGGGCTTCGACTTGCTCACCCTTGCCGAACATCTTCATGGCCTTGGCGGCCTTGCCCAGGTTGCCCGGCAACTCGATGCGCACATCCGGGTTGTTGCTGAACCCGCCAGGCGTGCTCAGTTGCTTGACGGCGATTTGGGCGCCCTGGGTCAGGGCATCCTTCAGGCCGCCGCTGGCATCTTTCTGGGAGAGGTCGCCCAGTGACAGGGCCAGGGCGCTGGCCGACAGCAGCAGGCCGGCGCAAAGGGTGGTGAAGCGCAGGGAGGTGCGGATCATGGGTATTTCCTTATAGGCAAAATGGGCGGGTCAGCGCACCGGGTCGACTTTGATACGCACGGGCTGCGGGTCGCTGCCGTCGAGCTTGACGCCATGGTGTTCGGTATTGATGAACAGTAGCTTGCCGTC
This sequence comes from Pseudomonas sp. FA-1, assembly GCF_056856075.1. NCBI lineage: Bacteria > Pseudomonadati > Pseudomonadota > Gammaproteobacteria > Pseudomonadales > Pseudomonadaceae > Pseudomonas > Pseudomonas sp. FA-1. The sequence continues at coordinate 177,160 of NZ_JBWXTH010000002.1, read as the reverse complement.
CAGTTCGATGCGTGCGCTGACGGCATAGCGGTGGCCAGGTTTGACCTGGGCGGGGTCGTAGCTCAGGTGGAAGGGCAGCGGGACGTTGCCCTTGACCGGGCCGGCCTGGTTGGCCAAGGTCACTGCCGGGGCGTCCATCAGCGATACATCCTGCAGGCTCACGCTCAAGGTGGCCGCAGGCGGCAGGGCGATGCGCTGCAGGTAGAAGACTTCGCCATCCAGGCTGGCCTGGTGCGAGGGGGTGTTGCTGGAGCAGGCTGCGAGCAGGGATGCGCCACACAGCATGAAGAGTTTTTTCATGGAATCTCCGATGTCCTTGGGGTCGGCTTTTGGCCAACCCCAGGGACTTTAGCGGATTTTTCCGGAGGATTCAGCGACGCGGCTTACGCAGGATGATTTCGCTCAGGTCCATTGGATTGGAAAGGTCCAGGTTCTTGATGACGTTGCCCGCGAGTAGTTGTTGTCGATCGAGGCTGAAGAGACCCATGTGCAGTTTTACCCGATACCCAGGGGGAATGACGGAGGCATCCAGGAGCAGGGTGAAGGGTGCATTCGGCTGTCGGATGAGCCTGGAATGCTCAGCGATGTTGCTCGACGCTCTGTTGCTGTACCCATCTTCCTGGATGAGCAACAAGGTTGTGTCCAGATAGGCTTCTTCCAGCATGAGTTCAGGGGGAATCTGGATAACGCCGGACAGCGGAATGATCGCGGGCGGAATCGGCAGTTTTTCTGCGGTGGCCTGCGCTATGCCGTCGATCGGTTCCAATAGCAGGTCCAGAGGGCCGACCTGCGTGCTAGCCTCCCCTGCGAAGGGCTGCGACGCGAAGGCCACCGTACCCGCTTGCCCTGGCGCGGTCGAGCACCTGGCCTCCAGTACTAATGCCTGCTCGGTCTCCAGGCAGCTGCTGTCGACTTGTAGCTGGAAGGGCATGGGCGAGCCGTTGGCCTGGCAGCTCCATGACGCGATGAACTCCCCGTATGGCTGGGCCTCGGTTTTGAGTGTGACGCTCAGGCGGGCAGCACCATCTGCCAGTGTCGGTAGATAGGGGCTGGTTACAGTGCCGAAGATTTCCGTGAAGCGATGGTCCATATGAGCTCCTTGCCATGCGCCGGGTGATGGCGAACGTGCCGTGTGCATGTCTGGCGGACTCTAGGAAATGACGAGGCTGCGGATCAGAGGGAAATGGCACACGAACCGCGAGGCCGTGTGCCCGGTGGATCACTTGGTACGGTTGCCGCCATGGATGCCGTCAGGCTGTTGGTCGATGAAGCCACTGCCGTGTTCGCCACGCATGCAGGCCGGCTCCGCGACCCTGTCGACAGACACGCGCAGCGGACCGGTAACGCTGTCAGGGTCAACAGGGTGCGACACGGTGTTGATGTACCAAAGCTTGTCTTCTTGCTCGATGCGTGCGCCAAGGACATAGCGCCGGCCAGCTTTCAGGCTTCGGCTGTCGTAGTTCAGCATAAGGCGGATCGGCATCACGCCAGCACAACGCAAGCGCAGCTGCGCGACAGCGATGGCTGGCGCATCCGCGAGCGAGGTATCCAGGAGGCTGAGCGAAACCTGTGCCGAGGGTGGAAGGTCCAGGGTGCTGGTAGAGACGATTTCGATATCCAGGTGCTTCATGGATGTATCGGTCATGTGAGGGCTCCGATAAGTATTCGATGGATGCAGCCTTGGCATCCTGAATCCTCTGCGGGGCCCTCTGGCAGGCTGAAATCCTACACCCCGACGATTTCCTCCGGTTCGTCACGGTGCAAGGCCACCTGACGGATCGACAGGCGCAGCTCGGCCGACAGCACCCGCTTGGCCACGCCCTCGGCCAGTTCGGCGAGCTTGTCGTGATAGCCCAGCTTGCCCTGGGCATCGGGCCGCAGCACATCCTGGCCAACCAGGGTCTGGATGAAGTGGCGGAACAGCGTCTTGTCGAAGAATTCCGGGGCATTGAGCCCATGCAGGATCGACAGGCGCTGGGCCATCATCACGCACAGGTCCTCCAGCTCCTCGGCAGTCAGGGTGTTCTGGCCGCTGTTGAGCAACAAGGACGTCGCCATGTAGAAGCGTTGCAGCGTCTGGGTGATGGCGCGGGCCAGCAGGGTCAGCAGGACGAACTGTCGCGAACTGGGCGCCGGGCGCAGGTAGACGCCGTTCTCGAAGCGCAGCAGGCCCTGTTCCACCAGGGCGGCCAGCCATTGGTCGATCACGCCCTCCAGTTGCCCCGGTGTCCAGCGCAGGAACAGCTCGGCCTGCAGGTAGGGGTACAACGCCTGGACATATTGTCCGACCAGGTCGCGGCTCATGCGCGAGCTGCTCTGGAAGAAGCTCGCCAACAGGGCCGGCAGCGCGAAAATGTGCAGGACATTGTTGCGATAGTAGGTCATCAGCACCGCGTTGGCTTCATCCAGGTACAGGATGCGCCCCAGGGCGTCCTTCTGTTCGGACAGCAGGCCCATGCCCTTGACGTGCTCGATCAGCGCCGGGCCATCACCCTCCGGCAGGGTGGTGTGCAGGGAATAGGGCACTTGGCGCAGCAGCGCCAGGTAGAGGTCGAGCACCCGGGTCAGGGCGCGGTCGTCCAGGGCCAGGCGGCTGGTGGAGAGCAGCGCCAGGGCCACCAGGTTGACCGGGTTGATCGCCGCGGCTTCGTTCAGGTGACGGGCCACGGTCTCGCCCAGGCGTGTAGTGGTCTCGTTGAGCCAGGCCGGGCGGAACTGTGGGCCGAGCGCCTGTTCGCGCCAGCCGGGCTGCTGCTCGTCGAGGAACCCGGCCAGGCGGATCGGCTCGCCGAAGTTCACGTAGACCTGCCCGAAGCGCTGTTTCAGCGCGCCGACCACCTTGAAGATGTCGAAGATCGACTCCTTCTTTTTGCTCGCCCCGCGCAGCTCGCCCAGGTAGGTACGGCCCTCCAGCACGCGTTCGTAGCCGATATACACCGGCACGAAGACGATCGGTGTGCGCGAGGAACGCAGGAAGCTGCGCAGGGTGATGGCGAGCATGCCGGTGCGTGGCTGCAGCATGCGGCCGGTGCGCGAACGGCCGCCCTCGACGAAGTACTCGACAGGGAAGCCCTTGGTGAACAAGGTATGCAGGTATTCATTGAACACCGCCGTGTACAGGGGGTTGCCCTTGAACGTGCGGCGCATGAAGAACGCACCGCCACGGCGCAGCAGGCCGCCGATGACCGGCATGTTGAGATTGATGCCCGCCGCGATGTGAGGTGGGGTGAGGCCGTTGCGGAACAGCAGGTACGACAACAACAGGTAGTCGATATGGCTGCGGTGGCAAGGCACGTAGATCACTTCGTGGCCTGGCGCGATGCCTTGGACCTGCTCGATATGGTTGACCTTGATACCGTCGTAGATCTTGTTCCAGAACCAGCTCAGCACCACCTCGAGGAAGCGGATCGCCGTGTAGGTGTAGTCCGAAGCGATCTCGTTGCCGTAGCGCAGCGCCTGGGCTTCGGCCTTGGCATAGGGGATCTTCTCGCGCTCGGCTTCGTCGCTGATCGCCTGGCGCACCAGCGGGTCATGGACCAGCCCCTTGACCAGGTTGCGCCGGTGGGAGATGTCCGGGCCGATGACCGCGGTCTTCAGGTTGCGAAAGTGCACGCGCATGATGCGCTGGGCCATGCGCACGGTGCGCTCGTGGCCTTTGTTGTGCTGCACCAGCTCGCGCAGGTGGATGGGCGCGGAGAACTGCACGCGGGTCTTGCGGCCCAGGATCATGATCGTCAGCAACCGGCGCAGGCGACCGGTGACGGCCCAGCTGTCGGCGAACAACAGCTTCCACGGGCTGGACTCGCTGGCCGGCGACTGGCCCCAGAACACGCTGACCGGGATGATCTGCGCATCTTCCTCGGCATGCTGGCTGACCGCGGCCACCAGGCGCTCCAGGGTGGGCGGCGCGCCGCGCTTGTCATGGCGGCCGAGCCAGTCCGGGTCGGGCGTCAGGTAGAAGAACGCAGCTGGTTCCTGCAGCGGGCCCACGGCAACCGGCAGCACCGGGCGCGGCAGCCCGGCCTTGGTGCATTCGCGGTCGACCACGGCCAGGTCGGTCAGCGAGGGCGAGGGCAGGGCGTAGAACACTGGGCGGCTGCGGTCGAGCTTGAGCGTCAGGGATGACTGGTTGATGGTTTCGGAGCGCACCCACAGGTACAACAGGCGACGCAGGGCGCCGAAAATCAGCCGGCGCAGGGGGGAACGGGTCATGGGGTGTGTGCCCTGGGTGAAATGTTTTGAGAATATCCGGGCAGTTAGTCTGCCGTATCTGTGCAAGTTCGGCAAAATTCGCCAAAACTCGTTCCAGTCATGAAATTTTTTTGTTCGCTGTCATATACTCGGTCCGCAGCTTGCAAGATATTTCAGCGAGCTGCGTCAGCACGGGGAGGTGACCCCGTGCTTGCAAGGCGATCTTCAAAATAAAAATCCGGAGTAGTTCAGATGTCGTCTCGTGAGACTGGGAATGTAAAGTGGTTCAACGATGCCAAGGGTTATGGCTTCATTCAGCGCGAGGGTGGTGCGGATGTGTTCGTCCACTATCGGGCTATCCGCGGTGAGGGGCATCGTACCCTGGTCGAGGGACAGCGGGTTGAATACGCCCTCGTGCAAGGCCAGAAAGGCTTGCAGGCCGAGGACGTGATCGGCCTCTAAGGCCTCTGGCTACACGCTTGAAGCTTCAAGCTGCAAGTTGACCGTGGAACTTGCAGCCTGACGCTTACCCGCCAGCGTTTCAGCTGGTGCGCCAGGTGATTTCCTGTTCACCGTCGGCGCTGATGCGGACCCAGCGGTCGGCATCTTCTTCGCCATCTTCCTCGGCCCAGCCACCCGGTGCGCAGCGCACTTCGACCCCGAGTGCGGCATAGGCTGCACGGGCGCAGGCGATGTCGTCGTCCCACGGCGTCTGGTCGCTTTCCAGGAACAGGCTGTTCCATTTCCCCACAGCCTTGGGTACCCAGGTGACCGGAATGTTACCGGCTGTGCATTTCCAGGTCTGGCCACGTTGCTGCCATTGGCTGCAAGGGCCCAGGGCCTGGCCGAGCCACTCGGCCACCTGCTTGTGGTCGACGTCGGTGTCCTTGAGGTAGATCTCGATATCGGGTTGGCGCATAAAGGGCTCCGGTGTGCTCAGTCTTGGCGCACGAAATAGTCATAACGCATGGAAACCGTGACTTCGAACGGTTCGGGCTGGTCGATCACCCGCGCGCGCTTCTCGGCGCTGGCGCGCCAACCATGCGGGGTCATCGCCAGCAGGTCGGCGCGTGCCTGAGGCTCGGCCAGGCTCAGGCGAAACTCCAGCACTTCGCCATGGGCGTGGTACATGCCCTCCGGGACCAGGGCCAGGTGCTTGTCATCGGCGTAGGGGCGTACTTCATCGTAGAGCACCTCGCGCAGTTCCATCAGGTGGCCGCTGGTCGGCCCGACCCGCATCAGGCCGCCACCGGGGCTGAGCAGGCGCTTGGCCTCGTGCCAGTCCAGCGGGCTGAACACACTGGCGATGAACTGGCAGCTGGCGTCGAGCAAGGGCACCCGGGCCATGCTCGCGACCATCCAGGTTACCTGGGGCGCGCGCCGACAGGCGCGCTTGACCGCCTCGCGGGAGATATCCAGGGCGTAGCCATCGGCGGCGGGCAGGGCCTGGGCCAGCTGCGCGGTGTAATAGCCCTCGCCGCAGCCGATGTCCAGCCAGGCGCCGGGCTGGCGCTCGGCGGCAAGTTCGGCCAGGCGCCGAGCCACCGGGGCGTAGTGGCCGGCGTCGAGGAAATCACGGCGCGCCTGGACCATGGCCTGGTTGTCGCCGGGGTCGCGGCTGTTCTTGTGCTGCACCGGCAACAGGTTCAGGTAGCCCTGGCGGGCCCGGTCGAAGCGGTGCCCGGCGGGGCATACCACGCCGTTGTCCAGGCGCGTCAGGGCGGCCTGGCAGAGAGGGCAGGCGAGCATCAGGCGAGCAACCGTACCAGGGTCTGGTAGTAGATCTCGGTCAGTAACTCCAGGTCGCTGGCCAGGATACGTTCGTCGACCTGGTGGATGGTGGCGTTGACTGGGCCGAGTTCCACCACCTGGGTGCCCAGGGTGGCGATGAAGCGGCCATCGGAGGTACCACCGCTGGTGGACGGTTGGGTGTCGCGGCCAGTGACGGCCTTGATACCGGCGGACACGGCGTCGAGCAACTCGCCAGGTTCGGTCAGGAACGGCAGGCCGGACAACGCCCAGTCAATGGTCCAGTCCAACTGGTGCTTGTCGAGGATCGCCGCCACGCGGGCCTGCAGGCCCTCGACCGTGGATTCGGTGGAGAAACGGAAGTTGAACACCGCGACCAGCTCGCCCGGGACCACGTTGGTCGCGCCGGTGCCGGAATTGAGGTTGGAGATCTGGAAGCTGGTCGGCGGGAAGAATGCGTTGCCTTCGTCCCAATGCTCGGCGGCCAGTTCCGCCAAGGCCGGGGCGGCCAGGTGGATGGGGTTGCGCGCCAGGTGCGGGTAGGCCACGTGGCCCTGCTTGCCGCGCACGGTAAGCTTGGCGCCGAGCGAGCCACGGCGGCCGTTCTTGACCACATCGCCCAGCAGGGTGGTGCTGGACGGTTCGCCGACGATGCACCAGTCCAGGCGCTCGTTGCGCGCCCGCAGGCGTTCGACCACGGCCTTGGTACCATGGTGGGCCGGGCCCTCTTCGTCGCTGGTGATCAGGAAGGCCACCTTGCCACGGTGGTTCGGGTAGTCGCGCACGAAGCGCTCGCTGGCCACCACCATGGATGCCAGGCTGCCTTTCATGTCCGCGGCGCCACGACCACAAAGCATGCCGTCGGCATCGATCAATGCCTCGAAGGGCTCATGCTGCCAGGCCTGCACGGGGCCGGTGGGCACCACGTCGGTATGGCCGGCGAAGCACAGCACCGGGCCGTCCTCGGTGCCGTGGGTCGCCCAGAAGTTGTCGACGTCTTCGATGCGCATCGGCTCCAGCTGGAAGCCGACAGCACCCAGGCGATTCATCATCTGGGCCTGGCAATCGGCATCGACAGGGGTGACCGAAGGGCGACGGATCAAGTCGCAGGCCAGTTGAAGGGTAGGCGAGAGCTCGGCTGGGGCCGTCATGAAAGACTCCGGGGGCAAGGCGGGCGGGGAAACAGGGGCGTTATCTTATATCAAATGGTTCCAGGCGGCACGGCCCAATCGCCGGCAAGCCGGCTCCCACACGGATTTCGCAAGTCTTGAGAGCGGCGCAATCTCGGTGGGAGCCGGCTTGCCGGCGATGGGCTGCAAAGCAGCCCTGATAGTTTCAAGCCTGTTGCGGCTCGGCCGCCTTTTCCACCGGCTTGGGCAGCGACGACAGGAACGCCATCACCAACGCCGCCACATAAGGCAGCGACTGCACCAGCAACATCGCCACCCAGAAGCGCATGTCCGCGCCAGGCAAGCCTTGCACCAGGTAGATGCCCAGCGCAGCGCCCCACAGCATGAGCATGATGAACAACTCTTCCCGGGCCTCGGAAATCGCCACCAGCAAGCCATGGCTGTCGGCATTCTTGGGCGTGCGGAAGAACGGCATGCTGCTGGTGAAGAAGCCGTACAGCACCGCCTTGGCGATGGTATGAGACAGTGCCAGCCCTGCCAGCGCGGCGGCGAAGGCATCCTTGAGGTCGACACCCACGGCGCGGCGGTACAGGAAGATGATCTTGCCGACCTTGAAGAAGAACAGCGCCAGCGGCGGGATGGCGAAGATCATCAGCGGTGGGTCGACCCGTTGCGGCACGATGATCATCGCGGCCGACCACAACAACGCACCGACGGTGAAGAAAATATTCATGCCATCGGCGATCCATGGCAGCCAGCCGGCCAGGAAGTGGTAGCGCTGGCCACGGGTCAGCTCGCTGCCCTTGCCCCGCAGCAGGGCAGCGGCGTGGTGCTTGATGATCTGGATGGCGCCGTAGGCCCAGCGGAAGCGTTGCTTCTTGAAGTCGATGAAGGTGTCCGGCATCAGGCCTTTGCCGTAGCTGTTGTGCGCGTAGGCGGCCGACAGCCCCTTCTCGAACACCCGCAGGCCCAGCTCGGCATCCTCGCAGATGCACCACTCGGCCCAACCCAGCTCCTGCAGCACCGAACGGCGGGTCATGGTCATGGTGCCGTGCTGGATGATCGCGTCACGGTCGTTGCGGGTGACCATGCCGATGTGGAAGAAGCCTTTGTACTCGCTGTAGCACAGCTTCTTGAAGGCACTTTCATGCTGGTCGCGGTAGTCCTGGGGCGACTGCACCACGGCGATCTTCGGGTCGGCGAAGTGCGGGACCATGTGCTTGAGCCAGTTGCGGTCGACGCAGTAGTCCGAGTCGATCACGGCGATCACCTCGGCATCCGCGGCTGTGTGCGGGATCAGGTAGTTCAGCGCGCCACCCTTGAAGCCGGCCAGGGGCGCTACGTGGAAGAAGCGGAAGCGCTCGCCCAGCAGCTCGCAATGGGCCTTGAGCGGTTCCCATACGGCCGGGTCCTTGGTGTTGTTGTCGATCACCAGCACTTCATAGTCCGGGTAGTCGAGGGCGGCCAGGGCGTCGAGGGTCTGTTTCACCATCTCGGGCGGCTCGTTGTAGCAGGGCACGTGGATCGAGACCTTGGGCCGGTAGGCCGTGTCCGCCTGCACCGGCAGGAATTCCCTGCGCCGCTTGTGGATCCACACCGCTTCGGCCAGCTCATGGGCCTCGGTCAACAGCACGATGAACACGCCCAGGGCGCCCAGGGCCAGCAAGACGCCCACGGTCACGCTGAACCAGGTGCTGTACTGCTGGCTGTAGTCATAGGCGATCCACACCAGCACCGACCCGCACAGGAAGGTGATGAAGGTGAGGAAGGTGCGGCCACGCTGGCGCAAGGCCGAGCCGTCGATCAGCAGCACCGCCAGGGCGATCAGCGCCAGCACCACCGAGGCCACGGCCAGGGCGCGCCATTGCGGAATGGCGACCACGGGGCCCTCTAAATTGAATTTCTGTTGGCGTGCGGCGTTGAACACGCCCCAGTAGGCGCCCACGGAGCCTTCGTCGCTGGCCTTCCAGGGTTGGTCGTAGGCCTCGATGACGAAATAGTTGTAGCCGCGACGGTTGAGGGTATTGACCAGCGTGCGCAGGTAGATCGCCTGGTCGGCCTGGGTGGCGTCGGCACCGCCGCGCATGCGCCCGTTGCTGGGCCAGCCGACCTCCGAGAGCAGCAACGGCTTGCGTGGGAATTGCTGTTTGAGCTCGCGGGCGCGGTCGAGGACGAACTGCAGCGAGTCCTTCATCGGCACGAACTCCCAGTAGGGCAGGATATGCGCGGCGATCAGGTCGACATGCTTGGCCAGCTCCGGGTTTTCCTTCCAGATGTGCCATTGTTCGCTGGTCGTGACCGGGACCTTCACCGCTGCCCGCACCCGGTCCAGGTAGTTGATCAGTGCTTCGGGGGTGATCTCCTCGCGGAACAGGGCTTCGTTGCCCACCACGACCCGCACCACGCTGCGCGAGGTATTGGCCAGTTCGATGGCCTTGGCGATCTCACGCTCGTTGCGTTCCAGGTCCGGGCTGATCCAGATGCCCAGGGTGACGCGCAACCCCAGTTCCTCGGCCAGGCGAGGGATGTCCGCCTGGGTACCCTCGACCGTATAGATGCGGATGCTGTCGGTCAGCTTGCTCATCTGCTCCAGGTCCTGGAGCATTTCTTCATCGCTGGGGTATTGGCCTTTCTGTGGGCTCTGGCCCAGGCGGAACGGCGAATAGGAGAAGCCGGAGATCTGCTCCGGCCAGGCAGGGGCGGACACCGGGCGGTTGATCAGCGCCCAGAAGCCAGTGAACAGCGCGGCGATGGCCAGGACCACCACCAGGTTGAGACCGAATTTGCGTGATGACATAGGTGTTTCAGGTTCCGAAGGGGGAGCGGGGCGGGCCTTGCCAGGGCAAGCAATGCTTGGATTGCCCGCGCACGATGAAGTTCTGATGCCGCTCGGCTATCGCTCAGGACGCTTTGGTTGATGGGGTATTAAAGCAGGGTTTGTAGGGTCTTTACTAACAAGGGCGGCATGGCGGCCCCAGGGCTGGCCTGTTGGCATATAATGCGCGCCGTTTTTTCAGGGGGTGAGCATGAGCACAGAAGATCCACGCTTTGCCGGCGTTGCCCGGCTGTATGGCGAGCAGGGCCTGGAGCGCCTGCGCCAGGCCCATGTGGCGATCGTCGGTATCGGCGGGGTCGGTTCCTGGGCGGCCGAGGCCATGGCCCGCAGCGGCGTGGGCGAGATCACCTTGTTCGACCTGGACGATGTCTGCGTCAGCAACACCAACCGCCAGGCCCATGCCCTGGAGGGCCAGGTGGGGCGGCCGAAGGTGGAGGTGATGGCCGAGCGCCTGCGCGCGATCAACCCGGCGTGCACGGTGCATGCCGTGGCCGACTTCGTCACCCGCGACACCATGGTCGAGTACATCACCGAAGCGCTCGACTGCGTCATCGACTGCATCGACAGCGTCATGGCCAAGGCCGCATTGATCGCCTGGTGCCGCCGGCGCAAGATCGCCATCGTCACCACCGGTGGCGCAGGCGGGCAGATCGACCCGACCCAGGTGCAGGTCGGTGACCTCAACAAGACCTTCAACGACCCGCTGGCCTCGCGGGTGCGTTCGACCCTGCGGCGCGACTACAACTTCTCGCGTAACGTGTCGCGCAACTATGGCGTGCCCTGCGTGTTTTCCAGCGAGCAGCTGCGCTATCCCAAGGGTGATGGCAGCGTCTGCCTGCAGAAGAGCTTCGTGGGCGAGGGCGTGCGCCTGGACTGCTCAGGTGGCTTTGGCGCGGTGATGATGGTGACCGCGACCTTCGGCATGGTCGCGGCGAGCAAGGCGGTGGAGAAACTGGTGGCAGGGGCGCGGCGGCCTTCGGAGCGCATCAAGCCAGAATAACCGCCCTGCTCGCGCCCTGTAGGAGCGGCGTTGGTCAGCGATCGGGGGCCAATTCCGCCATGCGCTGGAGCACTGCATGCAAGCCATTGCTGCGCGACGGCGACAGCTGGCGCTCCAGCCCCAGCTGGGTAAACCAGCCGCGCAGGTCCACCTGGGCCAGGTCCGCGCTTGGCAACCCTTGCACCCGCACCAGCAGCAGGGCCAGCAGCCCACGCAACAGGCGGGCATCGCTGCTGGCCTTGAAGTACCATTGCCCCTGGTCGTTCTCGGCCACCAGCCAGACCAGGCTTTCGCAGCCATGCACGCGGTTGGCTTCGCATTTCTGCGCATCGTCCAATGGCTCCAGCCGATCGCCCCACTGCATCAGCAATCGCGCCCGCTGTTCCCAGCCGCGCGCCTGTTCGAAGCTCTCCAGCGCCTGGCTGGCCTCTGCCGACAGGCTCATCGCAACAGCTCCAGGCCTTGGTCGAGGGCGTCGAAGAAGCGCACCAGGTCGTCGCCGTCGTTGTACAAGGCCAGCGACACCCGAATCGCGCCTTCGAGCCCCAGGCCCTTGAGCAGCGGCATGGCGCAGTGATGCCCGGCGCGCACGGCGATGCCTTGCTCGGTCAGCACGTGGGCAAGGTCGGCATTGTGCACGCCTTCCACCACGAAACTGGCCAGCGCCGCTTGCGGCATGCCCAGGATGCGGATGCCGTCCCGGTCGGCCAGGCCACGCAGCAGATGCTGGTGCAGGTTGGCTTCATGCTGGGCGACAGCGGTGGCGTCGAGGCTGGCAAGGTAGCCAAGGGTCGCGCCCAGGCCGATGACGCCGGCGATCGGTGGGGTGCCGGCTTCGAAGCCCAGCGGCGCGGGGCGATAGCTGGCGCTGTGGTAGTCGGCCAGTTGCACCATTTCGCCGCCGAACTGCCAGTGGCGCAGTTGCTCCAGCGCTCCGGGGCGTCCATACAGCACGCCGACGCCTTCGGGGCCGTACAGCTTGTGGCTGGAGAACACATAGAAATCGCAGCCCAGCTGTTGCACGTCGTGGCGACCATGGACGATGCCCTGGGCACCGTCGACCACGGTCAGTGCGCCCTGGGCCTGGGCGTGGGCGAGCAACGCAGGCAGGGGTTGCCAGGTGCCCAGCACATTGGACAGCTGGCTCACCGCCAGCAACCGCGTACGGGGGCCGATCAGTTGCAAGGCCTGGTTCAGGTCGATGTGGCCGTGTTCGTCCAGTGGCAGTACCACCAGGCGCAGATTGCGGCGCCGGGCCAGTTCCTGCCAGGGCAACAGGTTGGCATGGTGCTCCAAGGCGCTGATGGCGATTTCGTCGCCAGCCTCGAAGCGGTATTCCAGGCCGTAGGCCAGCAGGTTCAGCGCCGAGGTGGCGCCATGGGTGAAGACCACCTGGCGCGCGTCGCCGGCGTTGAGCCAGGCGGCGACCTTGTCACGGCTGGTTTCGAAGGCCTGGGTGGCCATGGCGCCGGGCAGGTGCTGGGCGCGATGCACATTGGCCGCGCCGTGGCGGTAGTAATGGTTCAGGGCGTCGAGCAGGGCCTGGGGCTTCTGGGTGGTGGCGGCGCTGTCCAGGTAGGTCTGGTGCTGCCGTTGCAGGGCGGCGATCGCGGGGAAATCGGCACGCCAGGGGGAGGGCTGGAACATGATCACGGGACCTGAAATGAAAATCGGGCCTGGTGCTAGGCCAGACCCGATCTTATCACTTCGAACCCGTCATGGTTCTCAGTTGTGGGCGTGCAGCGCCTCGTTCAGCTCGATGGCCGACTTGTGGGTCTTGCATTCCACTGCGCCGTTCAGCGAGTTGCGACGGAACAGCAGGTCGGTCTGGCCGGCCAGGTCACGGGCCTTGACCACCTTGACCAGCTGGTTGTTCTCGTCCAGCAGGTTCACCTTGGTACCGGCCGTGATGTACAGGCCCGCTTCCACGGTGTTGCGGTCGCCCAGTGGGATGCCGATGCCGGCATTGGCGCCGATCAGGCAGCCTTCGCCGACCTTGATGACGATGTTGCCGCCGCCGGACAGGGTGCCCATGGTCGAGCAGCCGCCACCCAGGTCCGAGCCCTTGCCGACGAACACGCCCGCCGAGACGCGGCCTTCGATCATGCCCGGGCCTTCGGTGCCGGCGTTAAAGTTGACGAAGCCTTCGTGCATGATGGTGGTGCCTTCGCCGATGTAGGCGCCCAGGCGTACACGGGCGGTGTCGGCGATACGCACGCCGGCCGGGACCACGTAGTCGGTCATCTTCGGGAACTTGTCCACCGAGAACACTTCCAGCAGCTCGCCCTTCAGGCGTGCCTCGAGCTGCAGTTCAGCCAGCTCGCTCAGGTCCACCGCGCCCTGGTTGGTCCAGGCGACGTTCGGCAGCAGCGGGAAGATGCCGGCCAGGCTCACGCCGTGCGGCTTGACCAGGCGGTGGGACAGCAGGTGCAGCTTGAGATAGGCCTCCGGGGTGGAGGTCAGGGCGCCGTCTTCGGCCAGCAGGGTAGCGACCAGCGGCTTGTGGCTTTCGGCCAGGCGGGTCAGCAGGGCGGCCTGGCCGGCATCCACAGCCTTGAGTGCTTCGGCCAGCTGGGCGGCCTGGGCGTTGCTGAAGGCGATGGCCTGGTTGCCACCTTCATAACCGAGGATCGGGGCGATGGCGGCGACCAGCTCGGCGCTCGGGGCGACCAAGGGCTGCGCGTAGAAGACTTCCAGCCAGGCACCCTGGCGGTTCTGGGTGCCGACACCGAAGGCCAGGCTGAACAGGGTAGTGGACATGCGATTACCTCATGCAAATAAGGGGTTGAAGCGAAGGCGGTTCAGGCCAGTGCCGCGGCGTACAGGTCGGGCTTGAAGCCAACCAGGGTGCGGCTGCCAAGGTCGAGTACCGGGCGCTTGATCATCGACGGCTGGGCCAGCATCAGCTCGACGGCCTTGGCCTGGTCGAGACCGGCCTTGCTGGCGTCATCCAGCTTGCGGAAGGTGGTACCGGCGCGATTGAGGACCACTTCCCAGCCGTGCTCGTCGCACCAGCGGTTGAGGCTGTCGCGGTCGATGCCTTGGGTCTTGTAGTCGTGGAATTCGTAGGCAATGGCCTGGTCTTCGAGCCAGGTACGTGCTTTTTTCATGGTGTCGCAGGCTTTTATGCCATAGAGCGTGTAGGTCATCGTGTGCATTGGGGTTCGAAGGCCGCCCCAATTTCTCCGTGTTCGATTGTCAGTCGCGGGATTATGCGGGAACGCTCCCTGGAGCGCCACGGGTGTGCGTGGCTTGGGGGTTCGGTGCATGGTCGATCGCGCGCAGTCGTAATCCTGAAGCCCTGCACCTCGCCCCTACCACGTATCATCATGTTACATATTCACTCGCCCCCTGCGACTATCGTGCAGCGGCCCCGGTTCCCCATCCGCCGCTAACATATTGTTTCAATGGCGAGGATTCGCCCCGTTGTCGCTTTATTCGGATTACACAGGAAGCCTTTGCTGATGCAGTCAGCCTATACCGTCCTCATCCTGCTGACGCTGGTAAGCGTGTCGAAACTGGTCGGGCGGGTGGTCCCGCTGCCATTGCCGCTGGTGCAGATCGCCGCCGGCGCGCTGCTGGCCTGGCCAACCCTGGGCCTGCACGTGGCGCTGGATCCGGAGCTGTTCCTGTTCCTGTTCCTGCCGCCGCTGCTGTTCGCCGACGGTTGGCGTATGCCCAAGCGCGAACTGTGGCGCCTGCGTGGGCCAGTGGTGGCCTTGGCGGTGGGGCTGGTGCTGTTCACCGTGGTCGGGGCGGGCTACTTCATCCACTGGATCCTGCCGAGCATTCCTCTGCCGGTGGCCTTCGCCCTGGCGGCGGTACTGTCGCCCACCGACGCCGTGGCGGTGTCGGCCATCGCCCAGGATCGCCTGCCTACCCCGTTGATGCACATGCTCCAGGGCGAGGCGCTGATGAACGATGCGTCAGGCCTGGTGACCTTCAAGTTCGCCCTGGCTGCGGCAATCACTGGGGTGTTCTCGCTGACCGAGGCGAGCGTGACCTTCGTCATCGTTGCCCTGGGCGGCCTGGCGGTCGGCGTGGCCCTGAGTTGGCTGATCGGGCGGCTGCGGGCCTGGATGATCGCTCGCGGCTGGGACGATCCGGCGACCCACGTGGTGTTCATGTTGCTGCTGCCGTTCGCTGCCTATGTGCTGGCCGAGCGCCTCGGTGTGTCGGGCATCCTCTCTGCGGTGGCGGCCGGCATGATGCAGAGCTGGCTCGACCTGCTGCCGCGCCAGACCAGCACGCGCCTGCTCAACCGCAGTGTGTGGTCGCTGCTGGAGTTCGCCTTCAATGGCCTGATCTTCCTGCTGCTGGGCCTGCAACTGCCGGACATCATCAAGGCGGTGGTCAGCGATGAGGCCGCCGTGTGGCCAATCCTGGCCTGGCGCTGCCTGGACGTGGTGGCGATCTTCGTGGCGCTGGTGGCGCTACGCTTTGTCTGGGTGCAGAGCATCTGGCGTGCGATCGGCGTGGTACGCCGTTGGCGCGGCAAGCCGGAGCTGGTGCTGGTGCCCACCACCCGGTCCTGCCTGCTGTTGACGCTCGGTGGCGTACGCGGGGCGGTGACCCTGGCAGGCGTGATGTCGGTGCCATTGCTGATGGGGGCGGGCAAGGCCTTCCCCGAGCGTGACTTGCTGATCTTCATCGCCGCCGGCGTGATCCTGCTGTCGTTGGTCAGCGCCTGCGTCGCCTTGCCGCTGTTGCTGCGTGGGGTTACCAGGAGCCCGGACGAACGCCTGCGCCAGGAGGTACAGGACGCCTGGCGGCGCACGGCGGAGGCGGCCATCCATGCCTTGGAGGCCGAGGAGGTGGTCGATGCCAATGCCCCTCAGGATGCAGCCCAGGCGACCTTGGCGGTGGAGCTCAAGGCGCGCTTGATGGCCGAGTACCGCGATGAGCTGGACAGCTACAACGACACGGCCGAAGCCCGGGCCTTGGCCGAGCAAATGGACTTGCTGGAGCGGCGATTGCGGGTGCGGGCCCTGAGGGCGCAGCGGCTGGCGTTGTACGAGCTGCATCGCAAGCACTTGGTGGGCGATGAGGTGGTGCGCCAGGTGCTGGGGGAGCTGGACCTGAGCGAGGCGAACCTGGGGCAGGTCAGGTAGCACCGTCGCTGACCCATTCGCGGGACAAGCCCGCTCCCACAGGGTACGCGCTGCCTTCAAGATAGCGAGGCCTCTGTGGGAGCGGGCTTGTCCCGCGAAATGGGGGCGCAAAGCGCCCCCTGATGCCATCAGCGGCTTTGCAGGAATGCGCGAATCCGCTCGGCGGCCTCGATGCACTCGGCCAGCGGCGCAACCAGCGCCATACGTACCCGGCCGGCGCCAGGGTTCACGCCATCGACCTCACGCGACAGGTACGACCCTGGTACCACGGTCACATGCTGGGCTTCGAACAGGTCACGGGTGAAATCGGCATCGCAGCCCGGCACCTTGGCCCACAGGTAGAAACTGCCGTCCGGGCGCTGCACGTCCATCACCGGCTGGAGAATCGCCAGTACCGCGTCGTACTTGGCCCGGTACTGGTCGCGGTTGTCACGGACATGGGCCTCGTCCTGCCAGGCGGCGATGCTGGCCAGCTGGGTTTGCACCGGCATGGCGCACCCGTGATAGGTGCGATACAGCAGGAACGGCTTGATGATCGAGGCGTCGCCGGCGACGAAGCCCGAGCGCAGGCCCGGCAGGTTGGAGCGCTTGGACAGGCTGTGGAACACCACGCAACGCTTGAAGTCGCTGCGGCCAAGCTCGGCACAGGCACTCAGCAGGCCCGGTGGCGGGGCATCTTCGTCGAAGTACAGCTCGCTGTAGCATTCGTCGGCGGCGATCACGAAATCGTGCTCGTCGGCCAGGGCGATCAGCTTCTTCAGCGTGTCCATCGGCACCAGGGCGCCGGTGGGGTTGCCCGGGGAGCACAGGAACAGGATCTGGCAACGCTGCCAGACCTCGGCCGGTACGGCATCGAAGTCCGGGTTGAAGCCGTTGCTTTCCAGGCATGGCAGGTAATGCGGGGTGGCGCCGGCCAGCAGGGCCGCGCCTTCGTAGATCTGGTAGAACGGATTGGGGCTGACCACCAGGCCGTCATCGGCGCGGTTGACCACGGCTTGGGTGAAGGCGAACAGCGCTTCGCGGGTGCCGTTGACCGGCAGGATGTGGCGGTCGGCATCGAGCCAGCCGGCCGGCACGCCGAAGCGGCGTTCGCACCATTGGCCGATGGCCTGGCGCAGCGCGGGCAGGCCGATGGTGCTCGGGTACACCGCCAGCTTGTCGAGGTTGTCGGCCATGGCCTTGGCGACGAACGCCGGTGATTCATGCTTCGGCTCGCCGATCGACAGGGCGATGGCGCGTTTGTCCGCCGGCTTCACGCTGCCCAGCAGGGCACGCAGTTTCTCGAACGGGTAGGGCTGAAGCTGGGTCAGGGCATGGTTCATCGGCGCAGGGTCTCGTCAATCGTTAGAAGGTCACGCGGGTGGTGCTGGTGTCGCTGGCCTGGCCAGCCTGCAGTTGCTTGATGATCGCTTCCTGCAGGCGCAGGCACAGCTGGGGGTCCGAGAGCGGCTGGTTGTCGGCGTCGGTGATGAAGAACACGTCCTCCACCCGTTCGCCGAGGGTGGCGATCTTGGCGTTCTGCAGCGACAGGTCGAACTCCAGGAAGATGCGCCCGATCCGCGCCAGCAGGCCGGGGCGGTCGGGGGCGGTGATTTCCAGGATGGTCACCGGCCGCTGGGCATCGTTGTGGATGGTCACCTGCGGGGCGAAGGTGAAGTGTTTGAGCTGGCGCGGGACCCGACGCTGGATGATGGTCGGGTAGTCTTCAGGGTTACGCAGGGCCTCGGTCAGGCCGTCGCGGATCTGCTTGACCCGCTGCGGGTTGTCGCCGATCGAGCCGCCGTCGTTGTCCAGGACGATATAGGTATCGAGGGTGAACTGGCTGCTGGAGGTGATGATCCGCGCGTCATGGATGTTCAGGTTGAGCTGGGACATCGCGGCCACGGTCACGGCGAAGAAGTCGTGCTGGTCGGGGGCATAGATGAAGATCTGCGTGCCGCCCTCGAACTCGCGCTGGGTGGTTTCCTTGATCAGTACCAGCGGGCCGCCATCGGCCGGCTGCTGGAGGATCGCGTCGCTGTGCCAGGCTACGTCGGCAGCGGTGTGCTTGAGGAAGTAGTCGTCGCCCAGTTGGGCCCACAGCTGTTCCACATCGTCCGGATCGGTGCCTTCGCGCACCAGGATATCCAGCGCGGCGGTCTGCGTTTGGCGGATTTGCTCCTCGCGGTCCAGCGGGTTCTCCAGGCCGCGGCGCAGGGCGCGCTTGGTCTCGGTGTAGAGCTGGCGTAGCAGGCTGGCACGCCAGGAGTTCCAGAGGCTGGGGTTGGTGGCGTTGATGTCGGCCACGGTCAGCACGTAGAGGTAGTCCAGACGGGTCTCGTCGCCCACGTGCAGGGCGAAGTCGTTGATCACCTGCGGGTCGGAGAGGTCCTTTCGCTGGGCGGTGGTGGACATCACCAGGTGGTTCTGGACCAGCCAGACGATCAGCCGGCTGTCCCACGCCGGCAACTGGTGGCGCGCGCAGAAGGCCTGCGCATCCACCGCACCCAGCTCGGAGTGGTCGCCCTGGCGGCCTTTGCCGATGTCATGGTAGAGGCCGGCCAGGTAGATCAGCTCGGGTTTGGGCAGGCGCCCCATGAGCTTGCTGGCCAACGGGAATTTCTCCGAGACCGGGGTGTACTGCAGCTTGCGCAGGTGCTTGATCAGGTTGAGGGTATGGGCATCGACCGTATAGATGTGGAACAGGTCGTGCTGCATCTGCCCGACGATCAGGCCGAACTCTGGCAGGTAGCGCCCGAGGATGCCGTAGCGGTTCATCCGCCGCAGGTTGCGGTGGATGCCGATCTCGCACTTGAACAGTTCGATGAACAGGCTGGTGTTGCGGATATCGTTGCGGAACTTGTCGTTGATCAGGTGGCGATGTTCGCGCAACTGACGCACGGTATCGGCTCGCACGCCCTTGATCTCCGGGTGCTGGGCCATCAGCACGAAGATTTCCAGCATGGCGAACGGGGTGCGCTTGAACACGGCCGGGTTGGCCGTCTCGATGTAGCCGTCATGCAGCCGGAAGCGTGCATTCAACGGCTGGGTAGTGCTACTGGCATCATCGGCGAGGATGACCTCCTCGAAGTGCTGGATGATCAAGTCGCACAGCTGGCTGATGCTCATCACCACCCGGTAGTACTGGGTCATGAACTGCTCGATCGCGCGCTTGGGGTTCTCGTCGCCGTAGCCGAGCAATGCGGCGATGCTGCGCTGGTGGTCGAACAGCAGGCGGTCCTCGGCGCGCCCGGCGAGCATGTGCAGGGCATAGCGCACCCGCCACAGGAACGCCTGGGAGGAGGCCAGCAGCTCGTTCTCGCTCTCCAGCAGGAAGCCTTCGTCCGCCAGGGCGTGGAGGTTGAGGGTGCCGTACTGGCGGCGGGCCACCCACAGAACGGTCTGGATATCGCGCAGGCCGCCCGGGGAGCCCTTGACGTTGGGCTCGAGGTTGTATTCGGTGTCGTTGTACTTGTGGTGGCGTGCCTTGAGTTCGGCGCGCTTGGCCAGGAAGAATTCCTTGCTCGGCCACATATGTTTGGTGCTGGTGACATCCAGCATGCGTTGGCGCAAGGCCTCGGGGCCGGCGATGGTGCGGCTTTCCATCAGGTTGGTGATCACCGTCAGGTCGGCCTTGGCCTGTTCGGCGCATTCCTCCACGGTGCGCACGCTCTGGCCCACTTCCAGGCCGATGTCCCACAGCAGGGTAAGGAAGCGTTCGATGGCATCGCGGTACTGCTCGTGCTCGGCGCTGTCGAGCAGGATCAGCAGGTCGATGTCAGACCAGGGGTGCAGTTCGCCGCGGCCGTAGCCGCCGACGGCGACCAGGGCGATGCCGGCCTGGTCGCGCCAGTCGAACTGGTTCCAGGCCTGTTGCAGGATATTGTCGACGAACCAGGCGCGATCCTCGATGAGCGGGCGGATCTCGCCGCCTTCGCGAAAGCGTCGGTCGAGCACCGCGCCGGCCTGGCGGATGGCTTTCTTGAAGGCAGCGATGGGGCTTGCCTTGAGCGCCAGTTCCGCCTGGAACTGGCCACGGTCGAACAGCTCGGGATCCACCTGGGGCATCGAGTCGCGTTCCTGTGTTGTTGGCCCTGGGACGGATCAGGCCGAGGTGCGCGGCAGGGTGTCGTCCTTGCGCAGGGTGAAGATCTCGTAGCCAGTGGCGGTCACCAGGATAGTGTGCTCCCACTGGGCGGACAGCTTGCGGTCCTTGGTGATGGCGGTCCAGCCGTCGCCCAGCACCTTTGTGTCGGCCTTGCCCTGGTTGATCATCGGCTCGATGGTGAAGGTCATGCCTTCCTTGAGTTCCATGCCGGTGCCGGCGCGGCCGTAGTGCAGTACCTGCGGCTCTTCGTGGAACACTTTGCCGATGCCATGGCCGCAGAATTCGCGTACCACCGAGAAGCCGTTCTTCTCCGCGTGCTTCTGGATCACCTCGCCGATATCGCCCAAGCGGCAGCCCGGCTTGACCAGCTCGATGGCCTTGTACATGCATTCCTGGGTGACCTTGGACAGGCGCTCGGCCCAGGGCGCGACGGTACCGACGTGGAACATACGGCTGGTATCGCCGTGGTAGCCGTCCTTGATCACGGTGACATCGATGTTGAGGGTGTCGCCATCCTTGAGCGGCTTCTCGTTGGGGATGCCATGGCAGACCACGTGATTGATCGAGGTGCAGATCGACTTGGGGAAGCCTTTATAGTTGAGCGGCGCCGGGATCGCCTGCTGGACGTTGACGATGTAGTCGTGGCAGAGGCGGTCGAGCTCCTCGGTGGTGACGCCGGGCTTGACGTGTTCTTCGATCATCTCGAGGACTTCGGCGGCCAGGCGGCCGGCGATGCGCATCTTCTCGATGTCTTCTGCGGTCTTGATGGTGACGGTCATACAGGCTCTCTACGGCGCCCTGGGGGCGCGAACAAACGGGAAAGGCCGGATTCTAGCAGAGCGGGGCGTCAATCTGTGGGGATAAAGGCGCAGGTTCTGCTGTCTAGTCAGTAGGCAATTCTGGCGCGATTGCCCACAGGCTGCAAAAGCCGCTGACGGACGAGGTATCATCCGGGTTCCGTTCGCCCGCGGTCTGTGATATAAAATGCGCCGCTTTCGGGGGAGGTCCCCGGAAGCCTTAACCCACACACGTGTCGACACGATGACCTGGGTGCCCCAAGCTCGCGAGCCTGTGGGTTGGTCATTGGGACACGTGGAGGCCCAACCCGACTTATCAAGGAACTATCATGTCCCAAGTCAACATGCGCGATATGCTGAAGGCCGGTGTGCACTTCGGCCACCAGACCCGTTACTGGAACCCGAAAATGGGCAAGTTCATTTTCGGCGCGCGCAACAAGATCCACATCATCAACCTGGAAAAAACCCTGCCGATGTTCAACGACGCTCTGTCGTTCGTCGAGCGCCTGGCCCAGGGCAAGAACAAGATCCTGTTCGTCGGCACCAAGCGTTCCGCTGGCAAGATCGTCGCCGAGCAAGCTGCTCGTTGCGGTTCGCCATACGTTGACCACCGCTGGTTGGGCGGCATGCTGACCAACTACAAGACCATCCGTGCTTCGATCAAGCGTCTGCGCGACCTGGAAACCCAGGCCGAAGATGGCACCTTCGCCAAGCTGACCAAGAAAGAAGCCCTGATGCGCACTCGCGACCTGGAAAAACTGGATCGCAGCCTGGGTGGTATCAAGGACATGGGTGGCCTGCCTGACGCACTGTTCGTCATCGACGTCGAGCACGAGCGCATCGCTATCACCGAAGCCAACAAGCTGGGCATCCCGGTCATCGGTGTTGTCGATACCAACAGCAGCCCGGAAGGCGTTGACTACGTCATCCCAGGCAACGACGACGCCATCCGCGCCATCGAGCTGTACATGACTTCGATGGCTGACGCCGTCATCCGCGGCCGCAACAACGTTGCCGGCGGCACCGAAGTCTACGCTGAAGAAGCGGCTGCACCTGCTGCCGAGTAATTGACGCCCGGCGTCTACTTGGCACGCAAAAAGGGGGCTAGGCCCCCTTTTTGCCACCTTGAAATCCTGCTGTCAGCACCTCCGCGCATCATGGGGCTGCTGAAGTGACAGCAGTGGATTCGCAGAATTGAACGCCCGTGACGAGCGGGTGGAATGGTTGAAAAACTTTCCAAGAGGATTTTGAAATGGCAGCAATTACTGCAGCGCTGGTCAAAGAACTGCGCGAGCGTACCGGCGAAGGCATGATGGACTGCAAGAAGGCCCTGGAAAAGGCCGGCGGCGACATCGAAAAAGCCATTGATGACATGCGCGCTTCCGGCGCCATCAAGGCCGCCAAGAAGGCTGGCAACGTTGCCGCCGAAGGCGCCATCGCGGTCAAGACCGACGGCAAGTCCGCTGTCCTGCTGGAAGTGAACTCGCAGACCGACTTCCTGGCCCTGCAAGACGACTTCAAGAACTTCGTTGCCGACAGCCTGGAAGAAGCCTTCGCCCAGAAGCTGACCGATGCCGCTCCGCTGATCGCCTCGCGCGAAGCTGCTCGTGAAGCCCTGGTCGCCAAGTGCGGCGAAAACGTCAACATCCGTCGCCTGGTGCGCGTTGAAGGCGACGTCGTCGGCGCCTACCTGCACGGCAACAAGATCGGCGCTGCTGTCGTCCTGAAGGGCGGCGACGTCGAGCTGGCCAAGAACATCGCCATGCACGTTGCAGCTTCGAACCCTGAGTTCCTGGATTCGTCGGAAATCTCCGCCGAGGCCATCGAGCGTGAGAAGAACGTCTTCCTGCAGCTGAACGCCGACAAGATCGCTGGCAAGCCGGAAAACATCGTTGAGAACATGATCAACGGTCGTATCACCAAGTTCAAAGCCGAAGCTTCGCTGAAAGAGCAAGCCTTCGTCATGAACCCGGAAGTCAAGGTTGGCGAACTGGCCAAGAAAGCCGGTGCTGAAATCGTTTCCTTCACCTACTTCAAGGTCGGCGAAGGCATCGAGAAGCCGGTCGACAACTTCGCTGAAGAAGTTGCCGCCCAGGTAGCTGCCGCCAAGCAGTAAGACAGCCCCGTCTGTCGCCCCAAAGAGGCTGCCCGCTCACGCGCGCAGCCTCTTTGTCAAAACGGATGCGGGTTTACCCCTCGCGCATCCGCTGGCGCTGAAGCAGCGCCACGCTACAGTTAGCAGGCTGCAAACAGCCCGCACGAATTTTCTAAATGCACGCCCCAGGAGAAACTCGCAATGGCCCAGCAGGTGAGTGGTCGCCAACCTCGCTATAAACGCATTTTGCTCAAACTTAGCGGCGAGGCCCTGATGGGCTCGGAAGAGTTCGGGATCGACCCGAAGGTACTGGACCGCATGGCCCTGGAAGTCGGCCAGCTGGTCGGCATCGGCGTCCAGGTCGGCCTGGTGATCGGCGGCGGCAACCTGTTCCGCGGTGCAGCGCTCAGCGCCGCCGGCATGGACCGCGTCACCGGCGACCATATGGGTATGCTGGCCACCGTGATGAACGCCCTGGCCATGCGTGACGCCCTGGAGCGTTCGAACATCCCGGCGCTGGTCATGTCGGCCATTTCCATGGTTGGCGTTACCGACCATTACGACCGCCGCAAAGCTATTCGTCACCTCAACTCCGGGGATGTGGTAATTTTCTCCGCCGGTACCGGCAACCCGTTCTTCACCACCGACTCCGCAGCTTGCCTGCGCGCCATCGAGATCGATGCCGACGTGGTGCTGAAAGCGACCAAGGTCGATGGTGTGTACACTGCCGATCCATTCAAGGACCCGCACGCCGAGAAGTTCGATCACCTGACCTACGACGAGGTCCTGGATCGCAAGCTCGGTGTCATGGACCTGACCGCAATCTGCCTGTGCCGCGACCACAAGATGCCATTGCGGGTATTCAACATGAACAAGCCTGGCGCCCTGCTGAACATCGTGGTGGGTGGCGCTGAAGGTACTCTGATCGAGGAAGGCCAAGCATGATCAACGACATCAAGAAAGACGCGCAGGAGCGCATGGGCAAGTCCATCGAGGCCCTGGCTCGCAACCTGGCAGCGATCCGTACCGGTCGCGCCCACCCAAGCATCCTGGACAGCGTCAAAGTCCCGGCCTGGGGAAGCGAGATGCCGCTGAACCAAGTGGCTGCCATCACCGTCGAGGACGCCCGTACCCTGAAGATCGTCGCCCACGACAAGAACCTCAGTGCCGCCATCGAGAAGGCCATCCTGACCTCCGACCTGGGCCTGAACCCGTCCAGCGCAGGCACCACCATCCGTGTGCCGATGCCGGCCCTGACCGAGGAAACCCGCAAGGGCTACACCAAGCAGGCCAGCGGCGTCGCCGAGGACGCCAAGGTGGCTGTGCGCAACGTGCGTCGCGATGCATTGGCTGACCTCAAGAAGCTCACCAAGGACAAGGAAATCAGCGAAGACGAAGAGCGTCGTGCCGCGGACGAGATCCAGAAGCTGACCGACAAGTTCGTCGCTGAAATCGATGCTGCGTTCAAGGCCAAGGAAAAGGACCTGATGGCCGTCTGAGGCCGGGGTTTCTTTCATGGAAAAGACCAAGCCAGCGGCATCGCCTTCGGTGCCGCGTCACGTCGCGATCATCATGGATGGCAACAACCGCTGGGCCAAGCGACGCCTGCTGCCCGGCGTCGCCGGGCACAAGGCCGGCGTCGATGCGGTCCGTGCGGTGATCGAAGTCTGCGCCGAGGCCGGGGTCGAGGTACTGACCCTCTTCGCCTTCTCCAGCGAGAACTGGCAGCGGCCGGCCGATGAGGTCGGTGCGCTCATGGAGCTGTTCTTCACGGCCCTGCGCCGCGAGGCCAAGCGCCTGAACGAGAACAAGATCAGCCTGCGCATCATCGGCGACCGCTCGCGCTTCCATCCCGAGTTGCAGGCCGCCATGCGCGAAGCCGAGGCCCTAACCGCCGGCAACGACCGCTTCATCCTGCAGATCGCCGCCAACTACGGTGGTCAGTGGGACATCGCCCAGGCGGCGCAACGCCTGGCGCGTGAAGTCCAGGCCGGCCACCTGCGTCCCGAGGACATCACCCCGGGCCTGTTGCAGACCTGCCTGGCCACAGGCGACCTGCCGTTGCCCGACCTGTGCATCCGCACCGGGGGCGAACATCGCATCAGCAACTTCCTGCTGTGGCAGCTGGCCTATGCCGAGCTGTACTTCTCCGACCTGTACTGGCCGGACTTCAAACACGAGGCCATGCGTACCGCCCTGGCCGATTTCGCTTCGCGCCAGCGCCGCTTCGGTAAGACCAGCGAGCAGGTCGAGGCTGGAGCTCGTGCTTAATGCTTAAACAACGCATCATTACCGCGCTGATCCTGCTGCCGGTCGCGCTGGGTGGCTTCTTCCTGCTCAACGGCGGGGACTTCGCCCTGTTCATCGGCCTGGTCGTCACCCTCGGCGCCTGGGAATGGGCGCGCCTGGCCGGGCTCGTCGCCCAGCCGTTGCGCCTGGCCTATGCGGCGGTGGTCGCCGGGGCGCTGATGCTGCTTTACCTGATGCCCGACCTGGCGCCCTGGGTGCTCGGCGCCTCGGTGATCTGGTGGGGGCTGGCCACCTGGCTGGTGCTCACCTACCCACGCAGCAGCGAGCTGTGGAACAGCGCGGCCTGTCGCCTGCTGATCGGGCTGCTGGTACTGCTGCCGGCCTGGCAGGGCCTGGTGCTGCTCAAGCACTGGCCGCTGGGTAACTGGCTGATCCTGGCGGTCATGGTGCTGGTGTGGGCCGCCGATATCGGTGCGTACTTCTCCGGTCGAGCCTTCGGCAAGCGCAAGCTGGCGCCGCAGGTCAGCCCAGGCAAGAGCTGGGAGGGTGTCTATGGTGGCTTGGCGGTGAGCCTGCTGACCACCCTGGGCGTGGGCCTGGCCCGCGACTGGAGCATCGGCGATGTGCTGCTCGGCCTGCTGGGCGCAGTAATCGTGGTGATGTCCTCGGTGATCGGTGACTTGACCGAGAGCATGTTCAAGCGCCGCGAAGGCATCAAGGACAGCAGCAACCTGCTGCCCGGCCATGGTGGCGTGCTCGACCGCATCGACAGCCTGACCGCGGCGATCCCGATGTTCGCCGTACTGCTCTGGGCTGCTGAATGGGGTGTGATGTGAGCCATCCGCAACGTATCACGGTGCTGGGTGCCACCGGTTCCATCGGCCTGAGCACCCTGGACGTTATCGCGCGTCATCCGGAGCGCTACCAGGTGTTCGCCCTGAGCGGCTATTCCCGTCTCGATGAGTTGCTGGCCCTGTGCGAGCGGCACCGCCCGGCCTATGCCGTGGTGCCCAGCGCCGAGGCTGCCGCGCGCTTGCGCGACGGCCTGGCGAGTGCCGGTTGCACCACCGAGGTGCTGGAAGGAGAGGCGGGGCTGTGCCAGGTCGCCTCGGCGCCGGAGGTGGATGCGGTGATGGCGGCCATCGTCGGTGCCGCGGGCCTGCGCCCGACCCTGGCGGCCGTGGAGGCGGGCAAGAAGGTGTTGCTCGCCAACAAGGAAGCGCTGGTGATGTCCGGCGCGCTGTTCATGGACGCTGTACGGCGCAGTGGCGCCGTGTTGCTGCCGATCGACAGCGAGCACAACGCGATCTTCCAGTGCCTGCCTGCCGACCATGCCCGCGGGCTGGCTCAGGTCGGCGTGCGGCGCATCCTGCTGACCGCCTCGGGCGGGCCGTTCCGCGAGACGCCGGCCGCGGCGTTGGCCAATGTCACGCCGGAGCAGGCGTGTGCCCACCCCAACTGGTCCATGGGGCGCAAGATCTCGGTCGACTCGGCGAGCATGATGAACAAGGGTTTGGAGCTCATCGAAGCCTGTTGGTTGTTCGACGCGGCGCCGGCCAAGGTCGAGGTGGTGGTCCACCCGCAGAGCGTCATCCATTCGCTGGTGGACTATGTCGATGGTTCGGTGCTCGCACAGCTGGGCAACCCTGACATGCGCACGCCGATCGCCAATGCCCTGGCCTGGCCGGAGCGCATCGACTCCGGTGTCGCGCCGCTGGACCTGTTCACCATCGCCCGCCTGGACTTCCAGGCCCCCGACGAGCAGCGCTTCCCCTGCCTGCGCCTGGCGCGCCAGGCGGCTGAGGCGGGCAACAGCGCACCGGCCGTGCTCAATGCGGCCAACGAAGTGGCCGTGGAGGCATTTCTCCAGCGGCGTATCCGCTTCCCGGAGATCGCGGGTATGATCGAACAGGTGCTCGACCAGGAACCCGTGGTACCGTTGCCTTCGCTGGAGGCGGTATTCGCCGCGGACCAGCGGGCCCGGGAACTGTCCCGGGAATGGTTGAGGCGTCACGGTTACTGATGTCCGCTAGTTCCAGGGATGGGCTGAACGTCATTCGGAGACAGGTATGACAGCGCTCTACATGATAGTCGGCACCCTGGTCGCCCTGGGTGTGCTGGTCACCTTCCACGAATTCGGCCATTTCTGGGTGGCCAGGCGCTGTGGCGTCAAGGTGCTGCGCTTCTCCGTGGGGTTTGGCACGCCGTTGCTGCGCTGGCACGACCGCCACGGCACCGAGTTCGTGGTGGCAGCCATCCCCCTGGGTGGCTACGTCAAGATGCTCGACGAGCGCGAAGGCGAAGTCCCGCCTGCGTTGGTCGACCAGTCTTTCAATCGCAAGCCGGTGCGCCAGCGGATCGCCATCGTCGCAGCCGGCCCTGTGGCCAACTTCCTCCTCGCCCTGTTGTTCTTCTGGGTCCTGGCCATGCTCGGTACCCAGCAGGTGCGCCCGGTGATCGGTGCCGTCGAGGCGGGCAGCCTGGCGGCTTCCGCAGGCCTGGCCGCTGGTCAGGAAGTGGTATCCATCGACGGCGAACCGACCAATGGCTGGTCTGCGGTCAACCTGCAACTGGTCCGTCGTCTTGGCGAAAGCGGCACCCTCAAGGTTGGTGTGATCGAGCAGGGCGGTACGCTGGAGCGCCAGCATGAAATCACCCTCAGTCAGTGGCTCAAGGGCGTGGACGAACCGGACCCGATCCAGTCCTTGGGGCTGCGCCCGTGGCGCCCGGCCATTGCGCCGGTGCTGGCCGAGATCGACCCGAAAGGCCCGGCCGCCGCTGCCGGGCTCAAGACCGGTGACCGGTTGCTGAGCCTCGATGGCGTTGCCCTGAACGATTGGCAGCAGGTGGTCGACAGCGTTCGCGCCCGCCCCGAGGCCAAGGTGCAGCTGCGCGTGGAGCGCGACGGTGCCCAGCTCGAGGTCCCGGTGACCTTGGCCCGACGCGGCGAAGGGCAGGCTTCCGGCGGGTACCTGGGAGCAGGCGTCAAGGGTGCCGAATGGCCCGCCGACATGGTCCGCGAAGTCAGCTACGGGCCGCTGGATGCCGTTGCCCAGAGCCTGTCGAGAACATGGAACATGAGTGTCCTGACCCTCGAATCGCTGAAGAAAATGCTGTTCGGGGAGCTCTCGGTAAAAAACTTGAGTGGACCGATAACCATTGCTAAAGTGGCGGGCGCTTCAGCCCAGTCGGGCGTGGGGGATTTCCTGAATTTCCTGGCCTACCTGAGCATAAGCCTGGGGGTTCTTAACCTGCTGCCCATCCCCGTATTGGATGGGGGGCATTTGCTGTTCTACCTGATCGAGTGGGCGCGCGGTCGTCCGCTTTCGGATCGGGTGCAAGGTTGGGGGGTCCAGATCGGTATCAGTTTGGTCATTGGGGTGATGTTGCTCGCCCTGATCAACGATCTGGGTCGACTATAAAAAGCTTCGCTCAATTGCGAACGAACCTGCCGCCTCATCGCGGCAGGTTGTTTATTGCCAGTTGGAATAAAAGGACTTCATGAAACGTCTGCTGCTAACTGCGGTCCTCTCCGCACTGATGATCGCTGAAGTTCACGCCGAGTCCTTCACCATCTCCGATATTCGTGTCAATGGCCTGCAGCGGGTTTCCGCTGGCAGCGTGTTCGGTGCCCTGCCCCTGAACGTGGGCGACCAGGCCGACGATCGGCGCCTGGTGGAGTCTACCCGCTCGCTGTTCAAGACCGGCTTCTTCCAGGACATCCAGCTGAGCCGCGACGGCAATGTCCTGATCATCAACGTGGTCGAGCGCCCATCGGTGTCGAGCATCGAGATCGAAGGCAACAAGGCGATCAGCACCGAAGACCTGATGAAGGGCCTGAAGCAATCGGGCCTGGCCGAAGGCGAGATCTTCCAGCGTGCCACCCTCGAAGGCGTGCGTAACGAACTGCAGCGCCAGTACGTGGCCCAGGGCCGCTACTCGGCCGAGGTCGACGCCGAGGTGGTGCCGCAGCCGCGCAACCGCGTCGGCCTGAAGATCAAGATCAACGAAGGCACCGTCGCCGCGATCCAGCACATCAACATCGTCGGCAACAATGTCTTCGACGACGAGGAGCTGGCCCAGCTCTTCGAGCTCAAGACCACCAACTGGCTGTCCTTCTTCAAGAACGACGACAAGTACGCCCGCGAGAAGCTCTCCGGTGACCTGGAGCGCCTGCGCTCCTATTACCTGGACCGCGGCTACATCAACATGGACATCGCTTCGACCCAGGTTTCCATCACCCCTGACAAGAAGCACGTCTACATCACCGTCAACATCAACGAAGGCGAGAAGTACACCGTCCGTGACGTGAAGCTCTCCGGCGACCTGAAGGTGCCTGAAGACCAGGTCAAGTCGCTGCTGCTGGTGCAGCCGGGCCAGGTGTTCTCGCGCAAGGTGATGACCACCACCTCCGACCTGATCACCCGTCGCCTGGGCAACGAAGGCTACACCTTCGCCAACGTCAACGGCGTGCCGCAGCCGAACGATGAAGACCACACCGTCGATATCATGTTCGTCGTCGACCCGGGCAAGCGTGCCTACGTCAACCGCATCAACTACCGCGGCAACACCAAGACCGAAGACGAAGTGCTGCGCCGCGAAATGCGCCAGATGGAAGGCGGCTGGGCTTCGACCTACCTGATCGACCAGTCCAAGACTCGCCTCGAGCGTCTGGGCTTCTTCAAGGAAGTCAACGTCGAGACCCCGCCGGTGCCAGGCACCGACGACCAGGTCGATGTCAACTACAGCGTCGAGGAGCAGGCCTCCGGCTCCATCACCGCCAGCGTCGGTTTCGCCCAGAGCGCGGGCCTGATCCTTGGCGGCTCGATCAGCCAGAGCAACTTCCTGGGTACCGGTAACAAGGTGTCTGTCGGCCTGACCCGTTCGGAATACCAGACCCGCTACAACTTCGGCTTCGTCGACCCCTACTGGACCGCCGATGGCGTCAGCCTGGGCTACAACGCCTTCTACCGCAGCACCGACTACGATGATCTCGATGTCGACGTAGCGAGCTATGCGGTGGACAGCCTGGGTGCCGGTGTCAGCGTCGGCTACCCGATCAGCGAGACCTCGCGCCTGACCTTCGGCTTCAACGTGCAGCAGGACAAGATCAAGACCGGTAAGTACACCGTCGACGAGATCTTCGACTTCCTGGACCGTGAGGGCGACGACAGCTTCCTGAACTTCAAGGCATCGGCCGGTTGGTCCGAGTCCACCCTGAACAAGGGCGTACTGGCGACCCGTGGTCACTCCCAGAGCCTGAGTGCCGAGGTGACCACGCCGGGCAGCGACCTGTCGTTCTTCAAGCTCGACTACCGCGGCCAGCTGTTCAAACCGATCAACAACGACTACACCCTGCGCCTGCACACCGAGTTGGGCTATGGTGATGGTTTCGGCTCCACCGATGGCTTGCCGTTCTACGAGAACTACTTCGCCGGTGGCTTCAACTCTGTCCGTGGCTTCAAGGACAGCAGCCTGGGCCCGCGCAGTACCCCGAGCCAAGGTACCAAGCCGGGCACCATCAAGGACCCGGACCAGGATCCACTGCCGTTCGGTGGCAACGTCCTCGTGCAGGGTGGTGTAGAACTGCTGTTCCCGCTGCCGTTCGTCAAGGACCAGCGTTCCCTGCGTACGTCCGTGTTCTGGGACGTGGGTAACGTGTTCGACACCAATTGCGGCAACCAGCCTGACTGCGAGAAGGTCGGCTTCTCGGGCATGGCCAGCTCCGTCGGCCTGGGCGTCACCTGGATCACCGCGCTGGGCCCGTTGAGCTTCAGCCTGGCGATGCCGGTGAAGAAGCCGGACGACGCCGATACCCAGGTGTTCCAATTCTCTCTGGGCCAGACCTTCTAAGGTCGGCCCTCGCTCAACGACAACGGTTTATCCAGGAGTGCATCGTGCGTAAGTTGACTCAACTGGCCGTGATGGCCGCGGCGCTGGTCGCCACCCCGGCTTTCGCCGAAATGAAGATTGCCGTGCTGAACTATCAGATGGCGTTGCTCGAGTCCGACGCGGCCAAGAAGTACGCTGTCGATGCCGAGAAGAAGTTCGGCCCGCAGCTGACCAAGCTGAAGAACCTGGAAAGCAGCGCCAAGGGCATCCAGGACCGCCTGATCAAGGGTGGCGACAAGATGCAACAGCAGGAGCGCGAGCGCTTGGAGCTCGAATTCAAGCAGAAGGCCCGTGACTTCCAGTTCCAGTCCAAGGAGCTGAATGAAGCCAAGGCCGTCGCTGACCGTGACATGCTCAAGCAGCTCAAGCCCAAGCTCGACGGTGCTGTCGAGGAAGTGATCAAGAAGGGTGGCTATGACCTGGTGCTCGAGCGCGGCGCGGTAATCGACGTCAAGCCGCAATACGACATCACCCGTCAAGTCATCGAGCGTATGAACCAAGCCCGTTGATATGACCGTGACCATGACTCTCGGCCAGCTGGCCGAGGCCCTCGGGGCGACCCTCAAGGGCCCCGAAGCGCTGCAGATCACCGGCCTGGCAACCCTGCAGGAAGCCAGCGCCGGGCAGTTGAGCTTCCTGGCCAACAAGCAGTACCGCAAGTACCTGGATGAGTCCAAGGCTGGCGCGGTGCTGCTCAAGGCCGAGGATGCCGAAGGCTTCGCCGGCAACGCGTTGATCGTGCCTGACCCGTACCTGGCCTACGCCCGGATTTCCCATCTGTTCGACCCCAAACCCAAGGCTGTGGCGGGAATCCATCCCAGCGCCGTGGTGGCCGAGGACGCCCAGGTGGACCCCAGCGCGAGCATCGGCCCGTTCGCGGTGATCGAGAGCGGTGCGCAGGTAGCGGCCAATGTCACCATCGGTGCCCACTGCTTCGTCGGTGCCCGTTGCGTGATCGGTGAAGGCGGCTGGCTGGCACCGCGGGTGACGCTGTACCACGACGTGACCATCGGCAAGCGCGTGGTCATCCAGTCCGGTGCGGTGATCGGCGGCGAAGGTTTCGGCTTTGCCAACGAGAAGGGGGTCTGGAACAAGATCGCCCAGATCGGTGGCGTGACCATCGGCGACGACGTGGAGATCGGCGTGAACACCGCCGTGGACCGCGGCGCATTGTCGGACACGCGCATCGGCAACGGCGTCAAGCTCGACAACCAGATCCAGATCGCCCATAACGTGCAGGTCGGCGACCACACGGCCATGGCCGCCTGCGTCGGTATCTCCGGCAGCACACGTATCGGCAAGCACTGCATGATCGCGGGCGGTGTGGGCATGGTGGGTCATATCGATGTCTGCGACAACGTATTCGTTTCCGGCATGACCATGGTGACCCGTTCCATCACGGAACCGGGTGGCTATTCATCCGGCACGGCCATGCAGCCGCTGGCCGAATGGCGCAAGAGCGCCGCGCGTATCCGCCAGCTGGACGAGATGTCCAAGCGTCTCCAGCAGCTGGAAAAACGTGTCGACACCGTGACCTCAGGTGGCCAGCTGGCATCAGAAGGCTGATACCATTCCCTGAGCAAGAGTGAACAGTCGCTAGCTGGCTCCTCTTTGGATTGCAAAAGGAGCGTGTGGTCAGCACCTGCGCTCCCTATTCTTATTACAGGCTTCCCCCCGAAATGATGGACATCAACGAGATTCGCGAATACCTGCCTCACCGTTACCCGTTCCTGCTGGTGGACCGCGTAACGGACCTGGACTTCGAGGCCCAGAGCATTCGTGCCTACAAGAATGTCAGCATCAACGAGCCGTTCTTCAACGGCCATTTCCCGGCGCATCCAATCATGCCGGGCGTGCTGATCATCGAGGCCATGGCCCAGGCGGCCGGGATTCTCGGCTTCAAGATGCTCGATGCCAAGCCTGCCG
Organism: Pseudomonas sp. FA-1; assembly: GCF_056856075.1. NCBI lineage: Bacteria > Pseudomonadati > Pseudomonadota > Gammaproteobacteria > Pseudomonadales > Pseudomonadaceae > Pseudomonas > Pseudomonas sp. FA-1. The sequence continues at coordinate 144,096 of NZ_JBWXTH010000002.1, read as the reverse complement.
ACGGCACCCTCTACTACTTCGTCGGCTCCGACAAGCTGCGCTTCCGCCAGCCTGTGCTACCGGGGGACCAGCTGGTCCTGGAAGCCAAGTTCCTCAGCCGCAAGAGCATGATCTGGAAGTTCGAATGCCGCGCCCTGGTCGACGGCAAGCCGGTCTGCTCGGCCGAGATCACCTGCGCGGAACGCTCCCTATGAGTTCGATTGACCCTCGGGCGATCATCGACCCGTCGGCCAAGCTGGCCGACGGCGTCGAGGTAGGCCCCTGGTCGATCGTAGGGCCTGGCGTGGAAATCGGCGAGGGCACCGTCATCGGCCCTCACGTGGTGCTCAAGGGGCCGACCCGGATCGGCAAGCACAACCGTATCTACCAGTTTTCCTCCATCGGTGAAGACACCCCTGACCTCAAGTACAAGGGTGAACCCACGCGCCTGGTGATCGGTGACCACAATGTGATCCGCGAAGGTGTCACCATTCACCGTGGCACCGTCCAGGACCGCGCGGAAACCACCCTCGGCGACCATAACCTGATCATGGCCTATGCCCATATCGGGCACGACAGCGTTATCGGCAATCATTGCATCCTGGTCAACAACACCGCGCTGGCCGGTCATGTGCATGTGGGCGACTGGGCGATCCTGTCCGGCTACACCCTGGTGCACCAGTACTGCCATATCGGCGCCCACGCCTTCTCCGGCATGGGCACGGCGATCGGCAAGGATGTGCCGGCCTTCGTCACGGTGTTCGGCAGCCCGGCAGAGGCCCGTAGCATGAACTTCGAGGGCATGCGCCGCCGGGGGTTCAGCGACGAGGTCATCCACGCCCTGCGCCGTGCCTACAAAATCGTCTATCGCCATGGCCTGACCGTGGAAGACGCGCTCAACGAGCTGGGCGAGCTGGCAACGCAGTTCCCCGAGGTCGAGCTGTTCCGTCAGTCGATCCAAAGCTCCGCTCGCGGCATCACCCGCTGACATGGCCCAGCTGTGCGTGGCATTGGTCGCCGGCGAGGCCAGCGGCGATATCCTCGGTTCCGGCCTGATGCGTGCCCTCAAGGCGCGCCACCCCGATGTGCGTTTCATCGGCGTCGGTGGCCCCTTGATGGAGGCCGAAGGCCTGGTGTCCTACTTCCCCATGGAGCGCCTCGCGGTCATGGGCCTGGTGGAAGTGCTGGGCCGGCTGCGTGAGCTGCTCAAGCGTCGCAAGGAACTGATCCAGACACTCATCGCCGAAAAGCCGGATGTGTTCATCGGCATCGATGCTCCCGACTTCAACCTCACCATCGAACTGAAGCTGCGCCAGGCCGGGATCAAGACCGTGCACTATGTCAGCCCGTCGGTCTGGGCGTGGCGGCAGAAGCGTGTGTTGAAGATCCGCGAAGGCTGCGACCTGATGCTGACGCTGCTTCCCTTCGAGGCGAAATTTTACGAAGAGAAGGGCGTGCCGGTACGTTTCGTCGGTCATCCGCTGGCCGATACCATCCCGCTCGAAGCCGATCGCCAGGCGGCGCGTACCGCCCTCGGACTGGGCGAGGGGCCGCTGGTCGCGCTGATGCCGGGTAGCCGTGGGGGCGAGGTCGAGCGCCTGGGCGCGCTGTTCCTCGATGCCGCCGAGCGCCTGCGTGAGCGGGTGCCTGGGGTGCGTTTCGTCTCGCCGTGTGCCAACCCGTCCCGGCGTGCCCAGCTCGAGCAGATGCTGCAGGGTCGTGACCTGCCGTTGACCTTGCTCGATGGCCGCTCCCACGAGGCTCTGGCCGCGTGCGATGCGGTGCTCATCGCCTCGGGCACAGCCACCCTGGAAGCGCTGCTGTACAAGCGGCCCATGGTCGTCGCCTACCGCCTGGCGCCATTGACGTACTGGATCCTCAAACGCATGGTCAAGAGCCCGTACGTATCGTTGCCCAACCTGCTGGCCCAGCGACTGTTGGTACCCGAGCTGCTGCAGGACGCCGCCACCAGCGATGCCCTGGCCCAGACCCTGGCTCCGCTGGTCACTGACGGTACGCAGCAGACCGACAGTTTCGACCGGATTCACCGCACCCTGCGCCGTGACGCCTCCAACCAGGCGGCCGACGCGGTGCTGGCCTTGCTAGGAGCGCGATAGCATGCAGATGGGGCTGGACTTCAATCTGGTCGAGGAACTGGTCGCTGGTGTCGACGAGGTGGGCCGTGGGCCGCTGTGTGGTGACGTCGTGACTGCGGCGGTGATCCTTGACCCACAGCGTCCGATCCTGGGGCTGAACGACTCGAAGAAACTCACCGAGGCCAAGCGCGAGGCGCTGTTCGACGAGATCTGCGAGAAAGCTTTGAGCTTTTTCATCGCACGCGCCACGGTAGAGGAGATCGATAGCCTGAACATCCTGCAGGCCACCATGCTGGCCATGCAGCGAGCGGTGGAAGGTTTGAGCATCACGCCCAAGCTTGCGCTGATCGACGGTAACCGTTGCCCGAAGCTCGCGGTGCCGGCTGCGCCGGTGGTTCAGGGTGACGCCCAGGTGCCGGCGATCGCCGCGGCCTCCATCCTGGCCAAGGTCACCCGTGACCGGGAGATGAGCGCATTCGAGCTGATCTACCCGGGCTATGGCATCGGCGGGCACAAGGGCTACCCGACGCCGGTGCACCTGGAGGCCCTGGCGCGGTTGGGACCGACGCCTATCCATCGGCGGTCCTTTGCGCCGGTACGAGCGGCGTATGAAGCCCGAGAGGGTGTATCGGATTCCTTGATCTGAACCCGTCGGGGCCGCAAAGCGGCCCCGAAACTTTCATGGCTTTTACGCTACAATCCCGCCCTTGTTTCAGGCACTGCTATAGGATCATCCATGTCGGTCTCCTTCGTTCACCTTCGCGTGCACTCCGAATTCTCGCTGGTCGACGGCCTGGTGCGGATCAAGCCGCTGGCCAAGGCACTGGCGGGGATGAACATGCCGGCGGTGGCGATCACCGACCAGAGCAACATGTGCTCGCTGGTGAAGTTCTACAAGACCGCCATGGGGGCCGGTATCAAGCCGATCTGTGGCGCCGACCTGTGGTTGGCAGGCAGTGACCCCGAGGCACCGCTGTCGCGCATCTGCTTCCTGGCGATGAACCCCAAGGGCTACCGCAACCTCACCGAACTGATCTCCCGTGGCTGGACCGACGGCCAGCGCAATGGGTTGGTGATCATTCAGCGCGAGTGGATCGCCCCAGCCAGCGAGGGCCTGATCGGCCTGTCGGCGGCCAGGGAAGGGGACATCGGCATGGCCTTGCTGGCTGGCAAGGCTGCAGAGGCTGAGGCCCTGTTGCGCGATTGGATGCAGATGTTCCCCGATCGTTTCTATGTCGAGGTGCAGCGCACCAATCGTGCCGGTGACGAAGAATACCTGCACGCCGCCGTGGCCCTGGCCGACAAGGTCGGTGCACCGCTGGTGGCGACCAACGACGTACGCTTCATCAAGCAGTCCGACTTCGATGCCCACGAGACGCGGGTGTGCATCGGTGAAGGCTGGACACTCGATGACCCTCGTCGCCCGCGCATGTACAGCGACCAGCAGTACCTCAAGAGCGCCGAGGAAATGGCCGAGCTGTTCAGCGACCTGCCGGACGCCATCGCCAATACCGTGGAAATCGCCAAGCGCTGCAATATCACCGTGCAGTTGGGCAAGTACTTCCTGCCCGACTTCCCGACGCCCAACGGCATGGGGATCGACGACTACCTGCGCCATGTCTCCCATGAAGGCCTGGAGGAGCGTCTGGCGGTGCTCTGGCCGAAGGAGACCACGCCCAACTACGAAGAGAAGCGCCAGGTCTACCTGGACCGCCTGAAGTTCGAACTGGACATCATCATCCAGATGGGTTTCCCCGGTTACTTCCTGATCGTGATGGACTTCATCAAATGGGCCAAGAACAACGGCGTGCCGGTAGGTCCGGGTCGAGGGTCCGGTGCCGGTTCGCTGGTGGCCTACGTGCTCAAGATCACTGACCTCGACCCGCTGGCCTACGACCTGCTGTTCGAGCGCTTCCTCAACCCTGAACGTATTTCCATGCCCGACTTCGACGTCGACTTCTGCATGGATGGCCGCGACCGGGTGATCGACTACGTGGCCGAGGCCTACGGGCGCAACGCGGTGAGCCAGATCATCACCTTCGGCACCATGGCGGCCAAGGCGGTGGTGCGTGACGTGGCGCGGGTGCAGGGCAAGTCCTACGGCCTGGCCGACCGCCTGTCGAAGATGATCCCGTTCGAAGTGGGCATGACCCTGGAGAAAGCCTACGAGCAGGAAGAAATCCTGCGCGACTTTCTCAAGGGCGACGAGGATGCCCGCGAGATCTGGGACATGGCCCTCAAGCTCGAAGGCGTCACCCGCGGCACCGGCAAGCACGCCGGTGGCGTGGTGATCGCCCCGACCAAGCTCACCGACTTCTCGCCGATCGCCTGTGACGAAGAGGGCGGCGGCCTGGTGACCCAGTTCGACAAGGACGACGTCGAGGCCGCTGGCCTGGTGAAGTTCGACTTCCTCGGCCTGCGCACGCTGACCATCATCAAGTGGGCGATGGAGATCATCAACCGCGAGCAGAAAAAGAAGAACCTGCCCGAGGTCAATATCGACTTCATCCCACTGGACGACCGCAAGACCTACGAGCTGTTGCAGAAAGCCGAAACCACGGCGGTGTTCCAGCTCGAATCGCGCGGCATGAAGGAGCTGATCAAGAAGCTCAAGCCCGACTGCCTGGAAGACCTGATCGCATTGGTCGCGTTGTTCCGCCCGGGCCCGTTGCAATCGGGCATGGTCGATGACTTCATCAACCGCAAGCACGGCCGCGCAGAGCTGGCCTATCCACACCCGGACTACCAGTACGACGGCCTGAAGCCGGTGCTGGCACCGACCTACGGCATCATCCTGTACCAGGAACAGGTGATGCAGATCGCCCAGGTCATGGCCGGTTACACCCTCGGCGGCGCCGACATGCTGCGCCGGGCCATGGGTAAGAAAAAGCCCGAGGAGATGGCCAAGCAGCGCGGCGGTTTCATTGAAGGCTGCGCGAAAAACGGCATCGACGCAGACCTGGCCGGTAACATCTTCGACCTGGTGGAAAAGTTCGCAGGCTACGGCTTCAACAAGTCCCACTCGGCCGCCTACGGCCTGGTGTCCTACCAGACCGCCTGGCTCAAGACCCATCATCCGGCGCCGTTCATGGCTGCGGTGCTCTCGGCCGATATGCACAACACCGACAAGGTGGTCGTGCTGGTCGAGGAAGTGCGCAGCATGAAGCTGCGCCTCGATGCGCCGGACGTGAACTTCTCCGACTTCAAGTTCACCGTCAACAACGACGGCCGCATCGTCTATGGCCTGGGCGCGATCAAGGGGGTCGGCGAAGGGCCGGTGGAGGCCATCGTCGAGGCGCGCGCCGAGGGGGGGCCGTTCAAGGACCTGTTCGATTTCTGCGAGCGCGTGGACTTGAAGCGCATCAACAAGCGCACCCTCGACGCCCTGATCCGCAGTGGCGCCCTGGACCGCCTTGGCCCTTATTTCCATGACGAGATCAAGGCCTACCAGGCCAACATCGACCGCAACCGCGCGGTGCTGCTCTCGGCCCTGGAAGAGGCGATCAAGGCCGCCGAGCAGACGGCACGGACCGCCGACAGCGGCCACGTCGACCTGTTCGGCGGGCTGTTCGTCGAGGAGGACTCCGATGTCTATGCCAACCACCGCAAGGTGCGCGAGTTGACCCTCAAGGAGCGCCTGCGGGGCGAGAAGGACACCCTGGGCCTGTACCTGACCGGCCACCCGATCGACGAGTACGAGGCCGAGATCCGCCGCTTCGCTCGCCAGCGCATCGTCGACCTCAAGCCTTCCCGCGATACCCAGACCGTGGCCGGGATGATCATTGCCCTGCGGGTGATGAAGAACAAGAAGGGCGACAAGATGGGCTTCGTCACCCTCGATGACCGCTCCGGGCGGATCGAGGCCTCGTTGTTCGCCGATGCCTTCATGGCGGCCCAGGCCCTGCTGCAGACCGACGCAATGGTGGTGGTGGAAGGGGAGGTGAGCAACGACGACTTCTCCGGTGGCCTGCGCCTGCGGGTCAAGACTGTGATGACCATGGAGGATGCGCGGACCAAGCTGGCCGAGAGCCTGCGCTTGAAAGTCGCCCACGAGGCGCTCAAGGGCGACCGCCTGGCCTGGCTCGGCGAGCTGATCACCAAGCATCGTGGCGGCTGCCCGATCACCCTGGAGTACACCGGCAGTGATGCCCGGGCCATGTTGCAGTTCGGCGACGAATGGTCGATCGACCCCGCCGATGGCCTGATTCAAGCTCTGCGTGACCAGTTCGGACGTGAGAACGTCTTCCTGCAATATCGCTGAACCGACGAATTTTAATCTCGACCTGAATGCGCCTGATCCCTTAAGGTAGGGCGCCAAACGGATCAACCGGCCGGCCGCCTGGCCGTAGACCCAAGACGGATGCCTATGAACCCGAATTTCCTCGACTTCGAACAGCCGATTGCCGACCTGCAAGCCAAGATCGAAGGGCTGCGCCTGGTGGGCAACGACAATTCGCTGAACATCAGCGATGAAATTGCCCGTCTTCAAGACAAGAGCAATACCCTGACCGAAAGCATCTTCGGCAACCTGACCAGCTGGCAGATCGCTCGTCTGGCCCGTCATCCGCGTCGTCCCTATACCCTGGACTACATCGATCATATCTTCACTGAGTTCGAAGAGCTGCACGGCGACCGTCACTTCGCCGACGATGCCGCGATCGTCGGTGGTACCGCGCGCCTGGACGGCAAGCCGGTCATGGTCATCGGCCACCAGAAGGGCCGTGAAGTTCGCGAGAAGGTCCGCCGCAACTTCGGCATGCCGCGTCCAGAAGGCTACCGCAAGGCCTGCCGCCTGATGGAAATGGCCGAACGCTTCAAGATGCCGATCCTCACCTTCATCGACACCCCGGGCGCCTACCCGGGCATCGACGCCGAAGAGCGCAACCAGAGCGAGGCCATTGCCTGGAACCTGCGCGTGATGGCACGGCTGAAGACGCCGATCATCGCCACCGTCATCGGCGAGGGTGGTTCCGGCGGTGCTTTGGCCATCGGCGTATGCGACCAGCTGAACATGCTGCAGTACTCCACCTACTCGGTGATCTCGCCCGAAGGCTGCGCCTCGATCCTGTGGAAGACCGCCGACAAGGCAGCCGATGCCGCCGAAGCCATGGGCATCACCGCTGAGCGCCTGAAGAGCCTGAACATCGTCGACAAGGTCATCAATGAACCGCTGGGCGGCGCCCACCGCGACCCGGCCAAGATGTCCGAAAGCATCCGCGCCGACCTGGTCGAGCAGTTGGACATGCTGGGCAAGTTCGACACCGATGCCCTGCTGGCACGCCGTTACGAGCGCCTGATGAGCTACGGCGTTTGATGGGCCTTGGGGCCGCTATGCGGCCCTTTCGCGGCACAAGGCCGCTCCTACAGGAGACCGCGATTTCCCCGTAGGAGCGGCCTTGTGCCGCGAAAGGGGTGCAAAGCACCCCCGGCAATCTCAAGCCAAGTGAGGCCCCAATGATCAACCTCACCCCCTGGCTCGACGCCTCCGCCTGGTACGTCGCCTTCTCTGGTGGCCTCGATTCCACCGTCCTCCTGCACCTGCTGGCTGACTATGCCCGTACCCATGACGCACCGCCCCTGCGCGCCGTGCATGTCCATCATGGCCTGCAAGCCGCCGCCGACGGCTGGCCAGCGCATTGCCGGTCAGTCTGTGATGGCCTGGGCATCGAGCTGCAGGTGATCCCTGTGCAGGTCGCTCCGGGGGCTAGCCTGGAGCAGGCCGCCCGGGAGGCTCGCTATGCTGCGTTCAGCCGGTTGCTCGGGCCGGGCGAAGTGCTGTTCACCGGCCAGCACCGTGAGGACCAGGCCGAAACCCTGCTCTTTCGCCTGTTGCGCGGTGCCGGCCTGCGTGGGCTGGCAGCGATGCCGACGGCGCGAACGCTGGGTCAGGGCACCCTGGCCAGGCCATTGCTGGCCGTGGCGCGCGGGCAATTGCTGGCCCATGCCAGGGCGGCCGGGCTTGCCTGGGTCGAGGATCCCTCCAATGCCGACACCGCCTTCGCTCGCAACTACCTGCGTCGCGAGATTTTCCCCTTGCTGGGTCAGCGCTGGCCCCAGGCGGCGGGCAACCTGGCGCGCAGTGCCGAGCACCTGGGTGAGGCACTGGGCCTGCTGGACGAGCTGGCCAGCAGCGACCTGGCGCCAGCCACAGGCGGCGCGCCACTGCCGTGGTTGGCCCTGGACTCCCTGGACCTGGAACGCCTCAAGGCGTTGTCCCCCGCACGCCAGCGCAATGCCCTGCAATACTGGCTGAGCACCCGTACGCGGCTGCCGGACAGCCGCCACTGGGCCGGGTGGGAAGATCTACGCGACGCCGCCGTCGATGCCCAGCCGCTCTGGCGCCTCGGCGACGGGGTGCTGCAGCGAAGCCATGGGCGCATCTGGTGGCTGAGCGGGCAATGGCTGGAGCCGGTCGCCGGCAGGCATGCCTGGGTGGATCCAGGCATGCCGCTGGAATTGCCCGGCAACGGGCAGGTATGCCTGCAGGCCGACTGCTGGCCCATGGGGTTGCAGGTCGGCTACCGCCAAGGGGGCGAGGTGCTCGACCTGCCCGGGCGCGGCCGACGCGACCTCAAGCGCCTGCTCAATGAGTGGCAGGTCCCGCATTTCGTGCGGCCACGCCTGCCGTTGCTGTTGCAGGGCGAACAGGTGCTGGCGGTGGCCAACCTGCCGCCGGCTGGGCAGGGCGGCCTGCAGTTTCGCTGGCAGCCACCGACGAGCGTGCAAGGTTTGAGCTGAAGGGTACATTCGGGTAGACTACCCTCCCTTCTTGATACAGCTTCTGTGGGTTCATCGAAAACACAGGAGTTGCCGATTACCAAGCAGTTTTTTGCTGGGCTGATTCTTAAAATGACGAGCGAGCGCCATGCCGGGGATACCCCTGGTTTGTACAGACGCGGCAGTTTTTCGAGATGCACTGTGATAGACGCAGGTGATCGGGGGCTTCGGCCTTCCTTCGCTTTCTCCGGCGGCGCTGGCCGCTTTAACGCAGACTTCTAGGGTTTTTCATGACGCGCTACATATTCGTCACGGGCGGTGTTGTTTCTTCATTGGGGAAAGGCATTGCCTCGGCTTCCTTGGCGGCCATCCTGGAGGCGCGGGGGCTCAAGGTCACCATGCTCAAGCTGGACCCGTACATCAACGTCGACCCCGGCACCATGAGCCCGTTCCAGCACGGTGAGGTGTTCGTCACCCACGATGGCGCCGAGACCGACCTTGACCTGGGCCACTACGAGCGGTTCATCCGCACGACCATGACCCAGAACAACAACTTCACCACCGGCCGTATCTACGAGCACGTGCTGCGCAAGGAGCGCCGTGGTGACTACCTGGGCGCGACCATCCAGGTCATCCCGCACATCACCGACGAGATCAAGCGTCGCATCATCAAGGGTGCCGGCGATGCCGACGTGGCCCTGGTGGAAATCGGCGGCACCGTCGGCGACATCGAGTCGCAGCCGTTCCTCGAGGCGATCCGCCAGCTGCGCGTCGAAGTGGGTTCCAAGCGCGCCATGCTGATGCACCTGACCCTGGTGCCGTACATTGCCACCGCAGGCGAGACCAAGACCAAACCGACCCAGCACTCGGTCAAGGAGCTGCGCTCCATCGGTCTGCAGCCTGACGTGCTGATCTGCCGTTCCGACCACCCGGTCGACGCGTCGTCGCGCCGCAAGATCGCGCTGTTCACCAACGTCGAAGAGCGTGCGGTGATCTCCCTGGAAGACGTCGATACCATCTACAAGATCCCAGGCGTGCTGCATGCCCAGGGCCTGGACGATTTCGTCGTCGAGCGCTTCGGCCTGCAGTGCAACAGCGCCGACCTGTCCGAGTGGGACCAGGTGGTGGACGCCAAGCTCAACCCTGAGCATGAAGTCACCATCGCCATGGTCGGCAAGTACATGGAGCTGCTGGACGCGTACAAGTCGCTGATCGAGGCGATGAGCCACGCCGGCATCCAGAACCGCACCAAGGTCAACCTGCGCTACATCGACTCCGAAGACATCGAGAACCAGGGCACCAGCCTGCTCGAGGGCGCCGATGCCATCCTGGTTCCGGGCGGTTTCGGCCTGCGCGGTGTGGAAGGCAAGATCACCGCGGTGCAATATGCCCGTGAGAACAAGGTCCCGTACCTGGGTATCTGCCTGGGCATGCAGGTTGCGGTGATCGAGTTCGCCCGTAACGTGATGGGCTGGAAAGACGCCAATTCCACCGAGTTCGACCGCAACAGCGGCCACCCGGTCGTGGGCCTGATCACCGAGTGGGCCGATGCCACCGGTGCCGTCGAGACCCGCACCGAAGCCTCGGACCTGGGCGGTACCATGCGCCTGGGCGCGCAGGAGTGCCAGCTGATGGGCAACTCGAAGGTCCACGACTGCTATGGCAAGGACGTGATCGTCGAGCGTCACCGTCACCGCTACGAAGTCAACAACACCCTGCTGCCGCAGTTGGTCGAGGCTGGCCTGGTGGTGTCCGGCCGCTCCGGCGACGGTGCCCTGGTCGAAGTCGTCGAGTCCAAGGACCACCCATGGTTCGTGGCGTGCCAGTTCCACCCAGAGTTCACCTCGACCCCGCGTGACGGCCACCCGCTGTTCAGTGGCTTCGTCAAGGCGGCCCTGGCGCAGAAGAACAAGGCCTGACCCATGACCCAGAAGATCATTCGCGTCGGTAACATCGAGATCGCCAACGACAAGCCGTTCGTCCTGTTCGGCGGCATGAACGTCCTGGAGTCCCGTGACCTGGCCCTGAAGGTCTGCGAAGAGTACGTGCGGGTTACCGAGAAGCTCGGTATCCCGTATGTGTTCAAGGCCAGCTTCGACAAGGCCAACCGTTCGTCGATCAACTCCTACCGTGGCCCCGGCATGGAAGAAGGCCTGAAGATCTTCGAGGAGATCAAGCAGACCTTCAAGGTGCCGGTGATCACCGACGTGCACGAGCCCTACCAGGCCGAGCCCGTGGCCAAGGTGTGCGACATCATCCAGCTGCCGGCCTTCCTGTCGCGCCAGACCGACCTGGTGGTGGCGATGGCCAAGACCGGCGCAGTGATCAATATCAAGAAGGCCCAATTCCTCGCGCCCCAGGAAATGAAGCACATCCTGGCCAAGTGCGAGGAAGCCGGCAACGACCAGTTGATCCTCTGCGAGCGGGGTTCGAGCTTCGGCTACAACAACCTCGTGGTGGATATGCTCGGCTTCGGCATCATGAAGCAGTTCGAGTACCCGGTGTTCTTCGACGTGACCCATGCCCTGCAGATGCCGGGCGGTCGCTCCGATTCTGCCGGCGGTCGCCGCGCCCAGGTCACCGACCTGGCCAAGGCCGGCATGAGCCAGGGCCTGGCCGGGCTGTTCCTGGAAGCCCACCCGGACCCGGACAACGCCAAGTGCGATGGCCCATGCGCCCTGCGCCTGGACAAGCTGGAGCCGTTCCTGGCCCAGCTCAAGCAACTGGACGACCTGGTGAAAAGTTTTCCGACGGTAGAAACCGCGTAAAGCTCATTTCTCGGGTAAAGTACCGCCCGTTCCACCCCTGACCTTTCGGTCAGGGGCTCCCTTCGCCAGGCCTGCCCGTGCCATGTCGCCTGGTGAACGGCAAGAATTCCCAAAGCTGCGTTGTTTTCGTCAATTCTGGAGTGCTTACAACAATGGCAAAGATCGTCGACATCAAAGGTCGTGAAGTTCTCGATTCGCGTGGCAACCCCACCGTGGAAGCCGATGTACTGCTCGACAACGGCATCATCGGCAGCGCCTGTGCGCCGTCGGGTGCTTCCACTGGCTCGCGCGAAGCGCTGGAGCTGCGTGATGGCGACAAGAGCCGTTACCTGGGCAAGGGCGTGCTGAAGGCCGTCGCCAACATCAACGGCCCGATCCGCGACTTGCTGCTGGGCAAGGACCCGGCTGACCAGAAAGCCCTGGACCGCGCCATGATCGAACTGGACGGTACCGAGAACAAGGCCAAGCTGGGCGCCAACGCCATCCTGGCCGTCTCCCTGGCTGCTGCCAAGGCTGCTGCCCAGGATCAGGACCTGCCGCTGTACGCACACATCGCCAACCTCAACGGCACCCCAGGCCAGTACTCCATGCCGGTGCCGATGATGAACATCATCAACGGTGGCGAACACGCCGACAACAACGTCGACATCCAGGAGTTCATGGTCCAGCCGGTCGGCGCCAAGACCTTCTCCGACGCCCTGCGCATGGGCACCGAGATCTTCCACCACCTCAAGGCTGTGCTCAAGGCGCGTGGCCTGAACACCGCCGTGGGTGACGAAGGTGGCTTCGCCCCGAACCTGACCTCCAACGAAGACGCCCTGGGCGCCATCGCCGAGGCCGTCGAGAAGGCTGGCTACAAGCTGGGCACCGACGTGACCCTGGCCCTGGACTGCGCGGCTTCCGAGTTCTATGAAGACGGCAAGTACAACCTGTCCGGCGAAGGCAAGTCGTTCGACGCCGAAGGCTTTGCCGACTACCTCAAGGGCCTGACCGAGCGCTTCCCGATCATTTCGATCGAAGACGGCCTGGACGAGTCCGACTGGGCTGGCTGGAAGATCCTCACCGACAAGATCGGCGCCAAGGTCCAGCTGGTCGGTGACGACCTGTTCGTGACCAACACCAAGATCCTCAAGGAAGGCATCGAGAAGGGCATCGGTAACTCGATCCTGATCAAGTTCAACCAGATCGGCTCGCTGACCGAAACCCTGGAAGCCATCCAGATGGCCAAGGCCGCTGGCTACACTGCGGTGATTTCGCACCGCTCCGGCGAGACCGAAGATTCCACCATCGCCGACCTGGCCGTGGGTACCGCTGCCGGCCAGATCAAGACCGGTTCGCTGTGCCGTTCCGACCGCGTCTCCAAGTACAACCAGCTGCTGCGTATCGAAGAGCAACTGGGCGCCAAGGCGGTGTACCGCGGTCGTGCCGAGTTTCGCGGCTGAGCAAGAGATGGTAAAAAGGCAGCAGCCGAGGCTGTCTGAACGTTCGCACTGAACACCAGACGCTTCTTACGGGTTTCTGTCGACGAAGCCTGGCCTCGGCCAGGCTTCGTGCTATCGGAAGCCCGCAGCGGCGGCCTTTTACCTCTGGATACCTTGATGCGCAGTCCCTATTGGTTGTTTCTCGTCCTGCTCCTGCTGCTGGGTGGCCTGCAGTACCGCCTCTGGGTGGGCAATGGCAGCCTGGCGCAGGTGGCCGAGCTCAAGCAGCAGATCGCCGAACAGCATGCGGAAAACGAGCGGCTGCTCGAGCGTAACCGTGTGCTGGATGCCGAAGTCCTGGAGTTGAAAAAAGGTATGGAGACCGTGGAAGAGCGGGCTCGTCATGAACTGGGGATGGTCAAGGAGGGCGAAACCCTCTACCAGTTACCGCAAAAATGACACAGATGCTACCGGCCTTCTGGGCCGTGATTCCTGCTGCGGGTGTTGGCGCCCGCATGGCTGCCGATCGACCCAAGCAGTACCTGCAGTTGGGCGGGCAGACCCTCCTCGAGCATAGCCTCGACTGTTTCCTCGACCATCCCACGCTCAAGGGCGTGGTGGTCAGTATTGCCCCCGACGACCCGTACTGGCCTGGCCTGCGTTGCGCCAGCGACCCCCGTATCCAGCGGGCGGCCGGTGGCTGTGAACGTGCCGACTCGGTGCTCAATGCCTTGTTGCTGTTGCACGCACAGGGCGCGGCCGACGACGATTGGGTGCTGGTGCATGACGCGGCGCGGCCGAACCTGGCGCGTAGCGATCTGGACCGGTTGCTGTCGGAGTTGGCCGATGACCCTGTCGGCGGCCTGCTTGCGGTGCCGGCGCGCGATACCCTCAAGCGCGCCGATGCCAATGGGCGGGTCAGCGCCACGGTGGACCGCAGTACCATCTGGCAGGCCTATACGCCGCAAATGTTCCGTCTCGGCGCCTTGCACCGGGCCCTGGCGGAATGCCTGGTGTCGGATGTGCTGGTCACCGACGAAGCGTCTGCCATCGAGTGGGCCGGGCAGGCGCCGCGGCTGGTCGAAGGGCGCAGTGACAATATCAAGGTCACCCGCCCGGAAGACCTGGAGTGGTTGCGCCAGCGGTGGGCGGCTAGACGCTGAAGGTGTTGGGACCGCTGCGCGGTCCTTTCGCGGCACAAGGCCGCTCCTACAGGGCTTCGCGTTCACCTGTAGGAGCGGCCTTGTGCCGCGAAAGGGTCGCGCAGCGGCCCCAGCGAACCATCAGGCCACCCGGTACTCCGGCAACCCCGCCAACCCTTCCTTCAGGTAATCCACCAACCGCCTCACCTTAGGCGACAGGTGCCGCTGCTGCGGGTACAACGCCCACACGGCCGTGTTCGGTGGCTGATGTGCCTCCAGCAGTGACACCAGCGCGCCGCTGTGCAAATGCTCGAGCACGTAATAGTCTGGCAACTGGCACAACCCCATCCCCAACAATGCCGCATCCAGCACCGCCTGCCCGCTGTTGCACCGCCAGTTGCCCTGAACCCGCTGGCTCAGTTCCCGGCCGTCCTGTTGCAGCATCCACACATCCGAGCTGCCGACCAGGCAGTTGTGCCGGGCCAGCTCCGAAAGGCTGTGGGGCCGACCGTAACGTTCCAGGTACGCAGGCGATGCGCACAGGTACATGCGCCGTGGGGCCAGCCGCGTGGCGACCAGGCGAGAGTCCTGCAGGCGCCCGAGGCGTATCGCCAGGTCCATGCCTTCATGGACCAGGTCCAGGGTGCGGTTGCTCAGCTCCACCTCGACCCGCAACTGTGGGTACTGCGTCATGAAGCGGGTCACCAGGGGCACGATGAAGCGTTCGCCATAGGCCACTGCGCAGGTCATGCGCAGCAGCCCCTTGGGCTCGCTGGCCAAGTCGCCCATGGCGCGCAGCGCTTCCTCGCGGCCGTCCTGCAGGCGTTGGCAATGCTGCAGGAAGGTCTGCCCGGCTTCGCTGAGGGTCACCCGGCGGGTGCTGCGGTACAGCAGTGGCGTCTGCAGGCGCTCTTCGAGGCGGGCTATCTGTCGGCTGATATGGGAGGAGGAAACACCCAGGCGTTCGGCTGCGGCGGTGAATTGCCCGGTTTCGGCCACGGCGACGAACTCGTCGATACCTTCCCAACGGCTGCTCATTGATTATCCCTGTACAGCAATAATGTTTTTACTTTTGCCGGATTATTCATCAAAAGCTTGTGAATTACACTGCCGGGCAGTATCGATCCTCTTATCTGGAGCCCTTTGATGATCAAGTCCCGCGCTGCCGTTGCCTTCGAGGCCAAGAAACCCCTGGAAATCGTCGAAGTCGACGTGGCCATGCCCAAGGCCGGTGAGGTGCTGCTGCGCGTGGTCGCCAGCGGTGTCTGCCACACCGACGCCTACACCTTGTCCGGGGCCGACCCGGAAGGCATCTTCCCATCGATCCTCGGCCATGAAGGCGGCGCCATCGTCGAAGCGGTAGGCGAGGGCGTGACCTCGGTGGCCGTGGGTGACCACGTGATCCCGCTGTACACCCCTGAGTGCGGCAAGTGCAAGTTCTGTCTCTCGGGCAAGACCAACCTGTGCCAGGCCATCCGTGCCACCCAGGGCAAGGGCCTGATGCCTGACGGCACCACCCGCTTCTCGTACAAAGGCCAGCAGCTGTTCCACTACATGGGTACCTCGACCTTCTCCGAGTACACCGTGCTGCCGGAAATCTCCGTGGCCAAGATCCAGAAGGAAGCGCCGCTGGAGAAGGTGTGCCTGCTCGGTTGCGGCGTCACCACCGGTATCGGTGCGGTGCTCAACACCGCCAAGGTCAAGCCGGGCGATACCGTGGCCATCTTCGGCCTGGGCGGCATCGGCCTGTCTGCCGTGATCGGCGCGGTCAAGGCCAAGGCCTCGCGCATCATCGCCATCGACATCAACCCGGCCAAGTTCGAGATCGCTCGCCAGCTGGGCGCCACCGACTGCATCAACCCGAAAGACTATGATCGCCCGATCCAGGAAGTGATCGTCGACCTCACCGACGGCGGCGTGGACTTCTCCTTCGAGTGCATCGGCAACGTACAACTGATGCGCGCCGCACTGGAGTGCTGCCACAAGGGCTGGGGCGAGTCGGTGATCATCGGCGTGGCCGGTGCCGGCCAGGAAATCGCCACGCGTCCGTTCCAGCTGGTCACCGGTCGCGTATGGCGCGGCTCGGCCTTCGGTGGCGTGCGCGGCCGCAGCGAGCTGCCAAGCTACGTGGAAATGTCCGAGAAAGGCGAGATCCCGCTGGATACCTTCATCACCCACACCATGGGCCTGGAAGACATCAACAAAGCCTTCGACCTGATGCATGAAGGCAAGAGCATCCGCAGCGTGATCCACTTCTGAGGTCTGTCATGAGCCTGGAAAACATTTCCTGCCAGAAGAGCTTCGGCGGCTGGCACAAGCGCTACCGGCACCCTTCCAAGGTGCTGGGCTGCGACATGGTGTTCGCCGTCTACCTGCCACCGCAGGCCGAGCAGGGCGAGAAGCTACCGGTGCTGTACTGGCTCAGCGGCCTGACCTGCACCGACGAGAACTTCATGCAGAAGGCCGGCGCCCAGCGCCTGGCCGCCGAGCTTGGGCTGATCATCGTCGCCCCCGACACCAGCCCACGCGGCGAGCAGGTGCCGGGTGACCCGGAGGGGGCCTGGGACTTCGGCCTGGGTGCCGGGTTCTACCTCAACGCCACCCAACAGCCCTGGGCCCAGCACTACCGCATGCATGACTATGTGGTGCACGAACTGCCGGCCCTGGTGGAAGCTCATTTCCCGGCCTCCGATCAGCGCAGCATCAGCGGCCATTCCATGGGCGGCCACGGTGCGCTGGTGTGCGCCTTGCGCAACCCGGGCCGGTACCGCTCGGTATCGGCATTCTCACCGATCAGCAACCCGATGGATTGCCCGTGGGGCGAAAAGGCGTTTTCCCGTTACCTGGGTGACGACCGCGCGCGCTGGCGTGAGTGGGATGCCAGCGTGCTGCTTGCCGAGACGCCTGTCGGTCAATGCCCGCCGCTGCTGGTGGACCAGGGCGACCGGGATGACTTCCTGGAGAAGCAGCTCAAACCCGAAACCTTGGAGCAGGCCGCACGCAAGGGCAACCATGAGCTGACCCTGCGTCTGCAGCCGGGCTATGACCACAGCTACTACTTCATCGCGAGCTTCATCGATGAACATCTGCGTCATCATGCGGTGGCCTTGGGGCGGGTGTAAGGCGTAGCATTTTGGGTGCCTGCAAGATCGAGCGCCGCCCGCGCGGCGCTCGATCTCGCAGGCGCAAAAAATGTCGTGGCGATCACCTCCAGCCCCAATGTCTCAAAAGCAGGTAGAATCCAGCCCTGACTCAATCAGGGCTTTTTCCTATGCGTATTGGCCACGGCTACGATGTGCACCGTTTCTGCGACGGTGATTTCATTACCCTGGGTGGGGTGCGTATCCCCCACAAATACGGCCTGTTGGCCCATTCCGATGGTGACGTGCTGTTGCACGCCCTGAGCGATGCCTTGCTCGGCGCCGCGGCGCTGGGCGACATCGGCAAGCATTTCCCCGATACCGACCCCCAGTTCAAGGGCGCCGACAGCCGCGTGCTGTTGCGCCACGTGGTTGGCATCGTCCAGGCCAAGGGCTGGAAGGTCGGCAACGTCGACGCCACCATCGTGGCCCAGGCACCGAAGATGGCGCCGCACATCGAGACCATGCGTCAGCGGGTCGCCGAAGACTTGCAGGTCGCCCTCGACCAGGTCAACGTCAAGGCCACCACCACCGAGAAACTAGGCTTCACCGGCCGTGAGGAGGGCATCGCCGTGCATGCGGTGGCCCTGTTACTGCCAGCATGACCGAACTGGAGCTGCTGGGCCCTAGGGCATCGGGCGAACCGCTCGGCCAGGCGGTGCTCAAAGCCGTTGCCGAGGACTTCCAGGTCGATGAGGTGCTGGACATCCCGTTGTCCGGCCAGGGCGAACACCTCTGGCTGTGGGTCGAGAAGCGCGACCTGAACACCGAGGAGGCAGCCCGGCGCCTGGCCCGTGCCGCAGGCGTGCCGGTACGTACCATCAGCTATGCGGGCCTCAAGGACCGCCAGGCCTTGACCCGCCAATGGTTCAGCCTGCATCTGCCGGGCAAGGCCGACCCCGACCTGTCGCGGGCCGAAGACGCCAGCCTGCGGGTGCTCAAGCAGGTTCGCCACCAACGCAAGCTGCAGCGTGGGGCCCATTCGGCCAATGGCTTTACCTTGCGCCTGACCGCCTTGCAGGCCGACCACGACGCCCTGGATGCGCGCCTGGCGTTGTTGAAGGCGCAGGGCGTGCCGAACTACTTCGGCAGCCAGCGCTTCGGTCATGCCGGCGGTAACGTGCACGATGCCCAGGACTGGGCAGCTCGCAAGGCATTGCCCGAGCAGCGCAATGTCCGTTCGCGGCTGTTGTCGGCCGGGCGCAGCTACCTGTTCAACCAAGTGCTGGCCGCACGGGTCGCCGAAGGCACCTGGAACCAGGCGCAGGTGGGTGATCTGTTGGCATTCACGGACAGTCGTAGCTTTTTTCCTGCGGGAGAGGAGGAATGTTCTGATCCTCGATTGTCGATTCTCGACTTGCATCCTACCGGCCCTTTGTGGGGCGAAGGGCCTACGCCGGCCTGTGGCCCAGTATCCACGCTGGAATCAAGCATCGGCGAACAGCACGTGGCGCTGTGCCAGTGGCTGGCGCAAGCGGGCATGAGTCACGAACGGCGTATCTTGCGGCTCCCTATTGGCGAGCTGACGTGGCATTATCCCGAGCCTGATATCCTGCAACTGGAATTCGTCCTTCCGGCCGGATGCTTCGCCACCGTGGTTGTGCGCGAGCTCGTCGATCTGGTGCCGGCAGGGCAGACGGACAGCCCATGCGTATTCTGATTTCGAATGACGACGGTGTTACCGCACCCGGCCTCGCCGCGCTGCATGCTGCGCTGGTGGATCACGCCGAGTGCGTAGTGATTGCCCCGGATCAAGACAAGAGCGGCGCCAGCAGTTCGCTGACGCTGGATCGGCCACTGCACCCGCAGACACTGGCCAATGGCTTCATCAGCCTCAACGGCACGCCGACCGACTGCGTGCACCTGGGGCTCAACGGCCTGTTGCCGGAGACGCCCGACATGGTCGTGTCCGGCATCAACCTGGGCGCCAACCTGGGCGACGACGTGCTGTACTCCGGTACTGTCGCCGCGGCATTGGAGGGGCGCTTCCTGGGCGGTACGTCGCTTGCTTTCTCGTTGTTGTCGCGCCAGCCGGATAACCTGCCCACCGCCGCCTACATCGCGCGGCGTCTGGTCGAGGCTCAGTCGCGCCTGGAGCTGCCACCGCGCACAGTGCTCAACGTCAACATTCCCAATCTGCCGCTCGAGCATATCCGTGGCATCCAGCTGACCCGCCTCGGCCACCGGGCGCGCGCGGCTGCGCCGACCAAAGTGGTCAACCCACGAGGCAAGGAAGGCTACTGGATTGCCGTGGCCGGCGATGCCGAGGACGGTGGGCCGGGTACCGACTTCCATGCGGTGATGCAGGGCTATGTGTCGATCACCCCACTGCAGCTGGACCGCACCTTCAATGATGCCTTCGAACGTCTCGACGGTTGGCTGGAGGGCCTGCTCTGATGCGTGAACAGGACGATATGCTGCGCCGCGGTATCGGCATGACTTCCCAGCGGACCCGGGAGCGGCTGATACAGCGCCTGTACGAGGAAGGTGTGTCGAACACGCAAGTGCTCGAGGTCATTCGTCGTACCCCGCGCCACCTGTTCGTCGACGAGGCCTTGGCGCACCGGGCCTACGAGGACACCGCACTGCCGATCGGGCACAACCAGACCATCTCCCAGCCGTTCATGGTCGCCCACATGAGCGAGCTGCTGCTCGAGGCGGGCCCGCTGGACAAGGTCCTGGAGATCGGCACGGGCTCAGGCTACCAGACGGCGGTCCTGGCGCAGCTGGTGGAACGGGTGTTCTCGGTGGAGCGGATCAAGGTCCTGCAGGACAGAGCCAAGGAGCGCTTGGTCGAGCTCAACCTGCGCAACGTGGTGTTCCGTTGGGGGGACGGCTGCGAGGGTTGGCCGGCGCTTGCGCCCTACAACGGCATCATCGTCACTGCCGTGGCACCGGAAGTGCCTCAAGCGCTGCTGGACCAGCTGGCACCCGGTGGGCGCATGGTGATCCCGGTGGGGCCTGCCGGCGAAGCGCAGCAA
Organism: Pseudomonas sp. FA-1; assembly: GCF_056856075.1. Classification (NCBI taxonomy): domain Bacteria; kingdom Pseudomonadati; phylum Pseudomonadota; class Gammaproteobacteria; order Pseudomonadales; family Pseudomonadaceae; genus Pseudomonas; species Pseudomonas sp. FA-1. The sequence continues at coordinate 123,852 of NZ_JBWXTH010000002.1, read as the reverse complement.
TTGATGCTGATCGTGCGTGAGGAGCATGGTTTCTCCCGCCGCGTGCTGGGAGCCGTGCGCTTCGTGCCACTGCTCAACGGCCCGCTGGCCTGAGGGCACACGGGAATATTTACAACATCGACGAATTCTTCTGTCGCGTCCCTGTCTATCGTGCGGGGTTTCGCCAGTCTTGTCGTGGCGTTTGAGCCGGCACCCCAAGGCGTGTCGGCTCGTTTATAATTGCAACAATATTGCATTTCGTATCGTCATCGTTTCGGCACCATGAGGGGAGCGCGGGTGGGGCACACAATCATGCGGCAACGCAAGGATCAGTCGTTTTTCAGGCTTCTGCTGATTGCCCTGGCCATGGCCACAACGCTGGCTGGCTGCTCCAGCACCGGTTCCAACAACGCGCGTGTGGTGGATCGCAACAACACGGTGCCCAAGCGCCCCACCGTGACGTCCGGTCATTATGTGGTCAAGCCTGGCGATACCCTGTATTCCATCGCCTTCCGCTATGGCTGGGACTATAAGGAGCTGGCGGCACGCAACAATATCGCCGCCCCCTATACCATCCGGCCTGGCCAGGCCATCCGTTTCAGCAGTGGCTCCACCGGCACGACCCGCGTGGTGTCCAGCCCTTCCTCGTCCAGCAGGACCACGGTCACCCGCCGCCCTGTGGGCACCCCGGCCACGCCTCCTGCGAGTAGCCGGCCTTCCACTCCAGCACCCACGACGCCGGCTCCCGTGATCACCCAGGTGCCTGCCGCAGAGCGCTCCGTGGGCGGGTGGACGTGGCCAGCCAATGGCGTGCTGATTGGAAAATTCGCTTCAAACGGTAGTTTGAATAAAGGCATTGATATCGCCGGTGATTTGGGACAGCCTGTTTTTGCTGCGTCTGGTGGTTCAGTGGTGTACGCCGGGAGTGGCTTGAGGGGCTACGGCGAGCTGATCATCATCAAGCACAGCGATACCTACGTCAGTGCCTACGGTCATAACCGCAGGCTTTTGGTTCGGGAGGGACAGCAGGTCAAGGCAGGGCAGACGATCGCTGAAATGGGGTCAACGGGCACTGATCGGGTGAAGCTGCATTTCGAGATTCGCCGCCAGGGCAAACCCGTCGATCCGCTCCAGTTCCTGCCACGTCGTTGATCTTTGCCCCCGGCCTGTTCCCACTGACGTAGAGGGGACAGGCTCCAGCGCTGCCAGGGAAACAGGTGCCGCTCGAGCCTGAGTTCGAACTCAGCAAAGGACTATAACAATGGCTCTCAGCAAAGAAGTGCCGGAGTTTGACATCGACGATGACCTCCTTCTGATGGAGACAGGCATCGTTTTGGAAACGGATGTGGTGTCAGACGAACCTGCTGTACCTTCGGTTCGGACCAAGGCCAAACAAGGCTCATCGCTCAAGCAACACAAGTACATCGATTACAGCCGGGCGCTCGATGCCACCCAGCTGTATCTCAACGAGATCGGTTTCTCCCCGCTGCTTTCTCCCGAAGAGGAAGTGCACTATGCGCGCCTGTCGCAGAAAGGGGACCCGGCTGGTCGCAAGCGCATGATCGAGAGCAACCTGCGCCTGGTGGTCAAGATCGCTCGCCGTTACGTCAACCGTGGCCTGTCGTTGCTCGATTTGATCGAGGAGGGCAACCTGGGGTTGATCCGGGCGGTGGAGAAGTTCGACCCCGAGCGGGGTTTCCGCTTCTCGACCTACGCCACCTGGTGGATCCGCCAGACCATCGAGCGGGCAATCATGAACCAGACCCGCACCATTCGCCTGCCGATCCACGTGGTCAAGGAGCTCAACGTCTACCTGCGCGCGGCACGGGAGTTGACCCAGAAGCTCGACCATGAGCCCTCCCCGGAAGAAATCGCCAGCCTGCTGGAAAAACCGGTCGCGGAGGTCAAGCGCATGCTTGGGCTCAACGAACGGGTTTCTTCGGTGGACGTCTCGCTCGGCCCGGACTCCGACAAGACTCTGCTCGACACCTTGACGGATGACCGCCCGACCGACCCATGCGAGTTGCTTCAGGACGATGACCTGTCCCAGAGCATCGACCAGTGGTTGGGCGAGCTGACCGACAAACAGCGTGAGGTGGTGGTACGCCGTTTCGGCCTGCGCGGGCATGAGAGCAGCACCTTGGAGGATGTCGGCCTGGAAATCGGCCTGACCCGCGAGCGGGTGCGGCAGATCCAGGTCGAGGGGCTCAAGCGCCTGCGCGAGATCCTCGAGAAGAACGGGCTCTCCAGCGAGTCTCTGTTCCAGTAAGCGCCGCTGCTTTGATATACGCCCCGATGACCTCGGGGCGTTTTTGTTCGTGGGCGAGAATGTTTACTTCGCTACCGTTGTAGCAGTGCGTGTAAGAGATTGCTTACCTGTTATGTAGGACTTTTCTGTAGGGATCAGTAAATCATTGTCGTTTCCACCGGGCTTGAAATCCTAACATGCTGATAATTGAGGATTTTTTAGGTGTGAAAACATGTGTCCACTGAATTGTTTTGAGAGGTTTGACCCTTGCTCGTCAAACTGGAATGGCTAGTATTCGAACTGTGTCGACGGACTGACACAGGCTTTCAAGGATGAAGGTCAGGGACATCGCAAGACGCGATTCATCAGGATGATGATTGGGACAAGCAGGGACTACGGAAAAAATGTGGGCGGGTCAAACCGCCCCTTTTTTTTGCCCGGAAAAAGCCGCAATACCCACGCTCGCCTTGTAGGAGCCGGCCTTGTGCCGCGATCGGCTGCGTAGCAGGCGTAAAGCCTGCATGCACGTTCTACCTGGTGTATTGGGGGCGCTGATTTTACGGCTGCTGCGCAGCCGATCGCGGCACAAGGCCGCTCCCACAAGGGTGAAGTCTGCAAGGTGTTTTGCAGGCAATAAAAAGGCCCTTTCGGGCCTTTTTCAGGTTCGGACGCTCAACGTTCCAGATACTCGATCTTGCCAGGCTTGCCATCCCACTCTTCGGCGTCCGGCAGCGGGTCCTTGCGCTCGGTGATGTTCGGCCAGATCTCCGCCAGTTCGGCGTTCAGCTCGAGGAAGTTCTCCATGCCGGCAGGTACTTCGTCTTCCGAGAAAATGGCTTGGGCCGGGCATTCCGGCTCACACAGGGCGCAGTCGATGCACTCGTCCGGGTGAATCACCAGGAAGTTCGGGCCTTCGTAGAAGCAGTCCACCGGACAGACTTCCACGCAGTCGGTGTATTTGCATTTGATGCAGTTGTCGGTGACGACGAAGGTCATTTCTAGTTCTCTCCTCAGGCGACGGCGGCGGCCCTTCCTCTAACGGGCCGCGCGGTTTACAGGCAGTTGGCTGCAGGCCAGGCTAATAACCTGCAGCACCGGCAAACCGCGGCGGATTCTACCAGCTTGTTGTGGGCGCCGTTATAACAGGTTTTTCAGTTGATATAGCGTTTCGATAGCTTGGCGCGGTGTCATTTCGTCCAGGTCTAGCTTGCCCAGCTTCTCGATGGCCGGGTGTGGCAGGCTGGCGAACAGGTCGCTCTGGTGCGGGACCTGCGGCTCACCCTTGGCGACCTTGACCGGTTGCTCATGGGGCAGGCTGGCCGTTTCCAGGCGGCCCAGATGCTCGCGGGCACGTTGGATGACCGGCGCCGGCACGCCGGCCAGCTGCGCCACGGCCAGGCCGTAGCTCTGGCTGGCCGGACCAGGCAGTACATGGTGCAGGAAGACGATGCGTTCGTTGTGTTCGGTGGCGTTCAGATGCACGTTGGCCACCAGCGGCTCGCTCTCCGGCAGCACGGTCAGCTCGAAGTAGTGCGTGGCGAACAGCGTGTAGGCACGCAGCTGGGCCAGGCGCTCGGCGGCGGCCCAGGCCAGCGACAGGCCGTCGAAGGTGCTGGTGCCGCGGCCGACTTCGTCCATTAGCACCAGGCTGCGGTCGGTGGCGTTGTGCAGGATGTTGGCGGTTTCGCTCATCTCGACCATGAAGGTCGAGCGCCCACCAGCCAGGTCGTCGCTCGAGCCGATACGGGTGAAGATGCGGTCGACCAGCGACAGCTCGCAGCGCGCTGCAGGTACGAAGCTGCCGATATGCGCCATCAGTACGATCAGCGCGGTCTGGCGCATGTAGGTGGACTTACCGCCCATGTTCGGGCCGGTGATGATCAGCATCCGCGTGTTGTTGTCCAGCGCCAGGTCGTTGGCCACGAATGGCGTGGTCAACACCTGCTCGACCACCGGATGGCGGCCCTGATCGATGCGCAGGCAGGGCTCGTCGACGAAGGTCGGGCAGTTGAGGTCCAGGTTCAGCGCGCGCTCGGCCAGGTTGCTCAGCACATCCAGCTCGGCCAGGGCAGCGGCGCTGTCCTGCAACGGGGCCAGGTGGCCGATCAGGGTCTCGAGCAGGGCGTCGTAGAGCATTTTCTCGCGGGCCAGGGCGCGGCTCTTGGCCGACAGCGCCTTATCCTCGAACGCCTTGAGCTCGGGGGTGATGAAGCGCTCGGCACCTTTGAGGGTCTGCCGGCGGATGTAGTCGCCCGGCGCCTGCTCGGCCTGCTTGGTGGGCAGCTCGATATAGTAGCCGTGCACGCGGTTGTAGCCGACCTTGAGGTTGGCCAGGCCCGTACGGGCTTTTTCCCGGGCTTCCAGGTCGATGAGGAACTGGCCGGCGTTTTCGCTCATGGCCAGCAGCTCGTCCAGCTCGCTGTCGTAGCCGGTCTTGAGTACCCCGCCGTCGCGGATCACCGCTGGCGGGTTGTCGATGATCGCCCGTTCCAGCAGGCTGGCCAGTTCCGGGTAGGTGCCGGTGATCGCCGCCAGGCGTGCCAGGTGCGGGGCCTCCAGCTCGGCCATGGCGTTCTGCAGCTCGGGCAGGGCGCCCAGGGCATCGCGCAGGCGGGCTAGGTCACGCGGGCGGGCGTTGCGCAGGCCAATACGGGCCAGGATCCGCTCGATGTCGCCGATTTCCTTGAGCTGCGGCTGCAGCTTTTCGAAGCGGTAGCCGTCGAGCAGGCAGCGGATCGAGTCCTGGCGCGCCTTGAGCACCTTCAGGTCGCGCAGCGGGCGGTTCAACCAACGGGTCAGCAAGCGGCTGGCCATGGCGGTCTGGCAGCGGTCGATGACCGATTGCAGGGTATTGTCGCGGCCACCGGCCAGGTTGACGTCCAGCTCCAGGTTGCGGCGGCTGGCGCCGTCCAGGATCACCGTGTCGTCCATGCGCTCATGGCGCAGGCTGCGCAGGTGCGGCAGGGTGGTGCGCTGGGTTTCCTTGGCGTAGGTCAGCAGGCAGCCGGCGGCGCCGATGGCCAGGGTCAGCTTGTCGCAGCCAAAGCCCTTGAGGTCCTGGGTCGCGAACTGCTGGCACAGGCTTTTGCGTGCCGAGTCGCGGTCGAAGTCCCACGGCGCGCGGCGGCGGCAACCCGGGCGCTTTTCCGCCGGCAGGCCCTGGGGCCAGTCGTCGGGGATCAGTAGCTCCACCGGGTTGATGCGTTCGAGCTCGGCCAGCAGGTTTTCCCAGCCCTTGATTTCCTGGACGGTGAAGTTACCGCTGGTGATGTCCAGCACTGCCAGGCCGAACAGGCGCTCATCGCCCAGCAGCGCGGCAATCAAGTTGTCGCGGCGCTCGTCGAGCAGGGCCTCGTCGCTGACCGTACCGGGGGTGATGATCCGCACCACCTGGCGCTCCACCGGCCCCTTGCTGGTGGCCGGGTCGCCGATCTGCTCGCAGATCACCACCGACTCGCCGAGCTTGACCAGCTTGGCCAGGTAACCTTCCACCGAATGGAAGGGGATCCCGCACATGGGGATCGACTGGCCGGCGGACTGGCCACGGGCGGTCAGGGTGATATCCAGCAGTTTGGCGGCTTTCTTCGCGTCTTCGTAGAAGATCTCGTAGAAGTCGCCCATGCGGTAGAACATCAGCTGGTCTGGGTGCTGGTTCTTCAGCTTCCAGTACTGCTGCATCATTGGTGTGTGTGCGGAAAGGTCAGACATTCAAGGCCTTGAAGCTGTGCGTCTCAGACAAAATGCGAAACGCCCAAGTCTACAGGTTCTTGCCTGCCGGGCACAGGCGCCCAGGCCACTTCGTTGATCATCGAAGCGGCGTTGCCCCGCGCGGGCGGGCGCGGGGCAACGCGCTTTCAGCTGCGTTGCCAGACCACCGGGAACCAGTCTTCGCGCATACGCTCGCCATCACGCAGGTTGATGCCCGGGAAGGGCGGTGAGGTGCGGCCGGGGCGCTGCACGTAGCGCACGTCGTCGCCCAAAAAGCGGGTGGAGAAAGCCCGGCGCCTGCCGGTGCCGGTGTTACCCGCCGCGCCGTGCACGGTGCGGAAGTCGAAGATGATGGCATCGCCCGGCTCCAGTTCCGGCGACAGGATCTGGTATTCGCCGTTCTCTACATCCGGCATGTCCATGTACAGGTTCTGGCCGTCGGCGTCGGTGGCGCCGTAGAAGTCCTGGTTGCTGGCCCAGCGTTTGGGGCGGACCGGCTTGGGCCAGCGGTGCGAGCCAAGCACCACGCTCAGGGTGTTGTGGCGGGTGACCGGGTCCAGGGGGATCCAGTAGCTGGCAGTCTGCAGGCCGTCTACGCAGTAGTAGGGCAGGTCCTGGTGCCAGGGGGTGGGCTTGGCGGTGCCGGGCTCCTTGACCAGGATGTGGTCGTGGAACACCTGCACCTGCTGGGCGCCCATCAGTTCGCCGGCCAGGCCCGCAGCGGGGGAGTTGAGCACGAAGTCGGTGAACGCGGGGATGCGCTGCCAGTTGCAGTAGTCCTCGAAGAACCGCCCGCCTTCGCCGGAGCCGACGTTCTCGATGGCGAAGGCGCTGGGTTCGGCCAGGTTCTGCTCGAAGCCTTCGCGCAGGCGTTCGATCCAGTCCTTGAACACGCCACGCAGGATCACTGCGCCGTCGCGCTGGTAGTCTTCGATGTGGGGATTCATGGGGCAGCCCTCTCCTTGTTGTTGTCGTGGCACCAGCATCGGGTGCCGGCGAGGGCCGGGTAAATCACAGAATTCCTATTCGTCACTATAGCTATTCTGTATGCCCCACCTTGTTGTCTTGCCTTTCGATTGGCCGGTTAATAGCCCTGCGCCCTGCGGTTTCCGGGCCTTGCGTGAACCCTTCCACGGCAGCGCGACTGCCGGCCAAGAACAAGAACAACGAGGAGTCCCTGGGATGAACGACCACAACAACCTGCGACGGGGCCTGAGTACCCGGCACATCCGCTTCATGGCGCTGGGCTCGGCGATCGGCACGGGGCTGTTCTATGGCTCGGCGTCGGCGATCAAGCTGGCCGGGCCGTCGGTGCTGCTGGCCTACCTGATCGGTGGTGCGGCCATCTACATGATGATGCGCGCCCTCGGCGAGATGGCCGTGCGCAACCCGGTGTCCGGCTCGTTCGGGCAGTACACCAGTCAGTACCTGGGGCGCTACCTGGGGTTTCTCACCGGCTGGAGCTATGCGTTTTCCATGCTGGTGGTGTGCCTGGCGGACGTCACCGCCTTCGGTGTCTACATGGGCCTGTGGTTCCCCGACACCCCGCGCTGGATCTGGGTGCTGGGCATCGTCTGCTTCATCGGCGCGCTGAACCTGTGCAGCGTCAAGGTGTTCGGTGAAATGGAGTTCTGGTTGTCGCTGCTCAAGGTCACTGCGATCATCGCGATGATCCTGGCCGGTGGCGCGGTGCTGCTGTTCGGCATCCAGCTGGGTAATGGCGCCGAGACCGTCACGGGGCTGTCCAACCTGTGGAGTCACGGTGGGTTCTTCCCCAACGGCATCGGCGGGATGATCGCCTCCTTCACCGTGGTGATGTTCGCCTTCGGCGGCGTCGAGATGATCGGTATCACCGCCGGCGAAGCCAAGGACCCCAAGCGCGTGCTGCCCAAGGCGATCAATTCGGTGCCGCTGCGCATCCTGCTGTTCTACGTGCTGACGCTGGTGGTGCTGATGGCCATCTACCCCTGGACCAAGATCGGCAGCCAGGGCAGCCCGTTCGTGCAGATCTTCAGCGGCCTGGGCATCGGCTCGGCCGCGACCCTGCTCAACATCGTGGTCATTTCGGCGGCAGTCTCGGCGATCAACAGCGATATCTTCAGTGCCGGGCGCATGATGTACGGCATGGCCCAGAACGGCCAGGCACCGTCGGGCTTTTCGCGGCTGTCGCGCTTCGGCGTGCCATGGATGACCGTGGTGGTGATGGGCGTCGCTTTGCTGCTGGGTGTGGTGCTCAACTACCTGGTGCCGGAGAACCTGTTCCTCATCCTGGCCGCTGTGGTGACCTTCTCGATCGTCTGGGTGTGGCTGATGATCCTGCTCTCGCAGGTCGCCATGCGCCGCGGCATGAGCCGCGAGGAAATCGCCGCCCTGGACTTCCCGGTGCCGCTGTGGCCGGTAGGGCCGGCCCTGGCCATCGTGTTCATGCTGTTCATCTTCGGCGTGCTGGGCTGGTTCCCGGATACCCGCACGGCGATGTACGTCGGCCTCGGCTGGCTGGCCCTGCTGTCGGTGGGCTACTGGTTGTGGGTGGCGCGCCAGTCGCGCCCGGCACCAGTCAGCGCCTGAGTCAGACGGAAAACAGCTCGCTGGCCCAGCGCAGGAATGCCTGGGCCGCAGGCGAGGGGCGCATGGCGCTGGACTGCGCCAGCACCACCGACTGCGGGCTGACCGCTTCGCGCAAGGGCCGGCACGCCAATGGCCGGCCATCGTAGCTCTGGTCCCCCGCGGGGCGGGTGCAGGATAACGCCACGCCATAGCCATGGGCGACCAGCCCGCGTTGCATCTCGAAGGTCTGGGTCAGTTGCTGGGAACGTGGCTGCAGGTCATGGGCCCAGAACAGCGACAGGAAGTATTCACGGGTGCGGGCGATGTCTTCGAGGATCAGGCATTCCTCGGCCAGCTCGACCAGCGAGACCTGTTCCTGGCGGGCCAAGGGATGGTCCACCGGCAACAGGGCATAGGGCGCCACCTGCGCCAGCACGCGCCGCTCGATCTGCGGGTCCAGGCCCACGTCATAGGTCAGTGCCAGTTCCGCCTTGCCGTCGTTCAGGCGTCGGTTGACGCCCGCCAGGTCGGTCTCGAACAGGGTGATGGCCACTTCCGGGTGACGCTGGCGAAAGCCGCTGAGCAGGCGTGGCGCGTACCAGGGGCCCAGGTCCTGGAAGCAGATCAGGCTCAGGTTGCCGCGCAGCACTTCCGGTTCGTCCCCCGCTGTGCCGATGCCAGCAGCCATGGCCAGGATTTCGCGCGCCTGCTCGAGCAGCTGGCGCCCGGCCGGGCTCAGTTCCAGGCCGCGGCTGGCCTGGCGCAGGAACAGCTTCTCGCCCAGGATCGCCTCGAGCTGAGAGATCGCCAGCGACACCGAAGGTTGCGAAATATGCTTGGCCCGGGCCGCGGCGCTGACGCTGCCTTGTTCGGCAGTGGCCACGAAGTATTCGAGCTGGCGGAAGGTAAAGCCGATCATTGTTGTTCTTGTCCTTCTGTTGGCAGGCGAAATCATCCTGCACCACCGGGCCCATGAGCCTACAAGGAATTGCTTGTTCATGGGGAACGACAAGAGAAATGGCCTGCATGGATTGCATTTGCGTTGCAGCACATCCATGATGCACGGTATGCAAAAACGCAACGTTGCCACCGTACTCAGAGCACTGCTCGATCGCCACGGCCTGTCCCCGACGGAGCTGCACCGGCGCACGGGCGTTCCCCAATCCACCTTGTCGCGCATCCTCAGCGAGAAGATCGTCGACCCGTCCGACAAGCACGTGTCGAAGATCGCCGATTATTTCGGCGTGAGTACCGATCAGCTGCGAGGCCGTGCCGAGCTGGGCGAGACCCGCGAGCTTCGCGAGTCGGCGCAGCCGGCCCATGGCCATGCGGAGCTGAGCGACATCAGCCTGTGGGACGACGAAACCCCAGTCGAGGACGACGAGGTTTCCGTTCCCTTTCTTCGAGAGGTCGAGTTGGCAGCAGGATCAGGACGATTCGTCATCGAGGAAAGCGAACGCGCGCGCCTGCGTTTCGGCAAGCGCAGCCTGCGCCACAATGGCGTGCAGTTCGACCAGGCCAAATGCGTGACGGTACGGGGCAACAGCATGTTGCCAGTGCTGCGCGACGGGGCGACGGTAGGCGTCAACACCGGCAAGTGCTCCATTGGAGACATCATCGATGGCGACCTCTATGCCATCAACCACAATGGCCAACTGCGGGTGAAGCAGGTCTATCGCCTGCCCACCGGCATCCGCCTGCGCAGCTTCAACCGCGACGAGCACCCTGACGAAGACTACAGCTTCCAGCAGATGCAGGACGAACAGATCAGCCTGCTCGGGCATGTGTTCTGGTGGGGGATGTACGCCCGCTGATCGGTGATCTGCTTAGGAAAACCCGCTTCGGCGGGTTTTTTTTTCGTCTGTGGAAAATCCCTACAAGCCATGTCGTACGTGGCGTCCATGCATTTCAGCAATTTCTTATGCATAAAAATATGAAGAAACGCATTGACCGCATATGCATGAGTGCATATCTTGTGTCCCAAGCCGGTCGACACCGGTTGTTACACAGGCAGCGATGAACAGGCCTCGACTGTTCAGAGGGTTGGCAACTGGCCCGGGTGTGCAGCGTAAAGCACCACGATCAGTTATCCGGCGGGCAGGCAGCCGCGGTCGGAGTCACCAATTTGAAGCGGAACCGCCAGGCGTCACCAGCCGTGGCCGGCGGTTCGACAACGCATTACTGAAAAGCCTGGCAAACCGGGCTTTTTGGAATGCCGAGTTCATACACAACCGACCCGCCGGCTCTGCCGGCGGGCTTTCTACAGGAGGCAGGACAGTGACGAGCGAACAACAGACGTTGCTGGAGATACCGCTCTGGCTGGTAATCGTCCTGGCATTGCTGGGCGGCCTCAGCGGTGAGATGTGGCGGGCCGACAGGGCCGGCGCCCGAGGATGGTCGCTGGCGCGGCGGCTGGCCTTGCGTTCCGGAGCGTGCATGGTCTGCGGGGTCTCGACGGTGATGCTGCTGTATGCCAGCGGCATGTCGATCTGGAGTGCCAGCGCCTTTGGCTGCATGACGGCGATGGCAGGCGCCGACGTGGCCATCGGGCTCTACGAGCGCTGGGCGGCGAAGCGCCTGGGGCTGCGTGACATTTCCCAGGTCGATGAGCGACAGGAGTCCAAGCAATGAGTGAATTGGCCACGCTGCATGCAGCATTGACCGTAACGATACGTGAGGCGATTCCCGACCTCGCGTCGGTCGACATCGCATCCGAGGCCGACAGCGGCGCGACACTACCGGCCCTGCGCCACGGCATCGTACGCATGACCGCCGATGCAGCCCCTCGTGATGGCCGCTCGGTATTGATCACCACCTTCGAGGCGGATATCACGCCGGATGTGGCCAACCCCGAGGCGCGCCTGCAGGGAAGCCTGCTCGCCGCGCAGCTGATGGATCTGCTGCGTCAGCAGCATTGGGGCCTGGACTTCGTCGAGGCCAGCCGCAACGCCCAGGCCCAATATGAAGGCGGCCTGTGGAAAGTCCGTTGGGAGCAGCCGGTGCTGCTGGGTGAAATGCAGTGGCCTTGGCCCGACCAACCACCCGGCACGCTGATGCTGGGTATCGACCCGGACACCGGCCCGGGCAACGAACACCGCTACATAGCCGCCGAGGACACCCCATGAGCTATGCCAGTGCGATGCATGACCGGATGCTGGCCAGCCTGGTCATCCCCTGCCGCGTGGTAGCGGTAGACCTTGCCGCCGCTCGGGTGCGGGTAAGCGATGGCACCTGGACCAGCGCCTGGTTGCGCTGGCATTCCCTGGCCGCCGGCAAGGCACGCCATTGGAGGGCGCCGAGCCTGGGCGAGCAGGGCGTGTTGGTCAGCCCCAGCGGCGAGCCGGCCCAGGGCACTTTCGTGCCAGGGCTCTACGGCGATGCCGGCAGCCCAGCGGATAACCGCGACCATGTGGAGGTGTGGCGCTTCGACGATGGCGGCTCGCTCGCCTATGACTGGCAGGCAAAGCGCTATGACATCCATTTGCCCAGCGGCAATGCCAGCATCAAGGTCGGCGACAGCACGCTGGCGGTCAGCGATGGCGCGCTCACCCTCGACGCTGCGGCCATCACCTTGACCGGCACGGTCGCCATCAATGGTCCGTTGACCGTTAGCGGCGATATCAACGGCGGCGGCAGGATCATCGATACCGCCGGCAACACAGCCAACCACAAACATTGATCAAGGCCCGCAACAGCGGGCTTTTTCATGTCAGGAGACTGCATATGCGACCCCATCGACGGGCCTTGCGCCCCAGGGCAGGAGGTACGCCATGATCGGCATGGACCGCCGTACCGGCCAGCCTTTGGCCGGCATCGCCCACCTGCGTCAATCCATCGAAGACATTCTCACCACGCCATTGGGCAGCCGCCGTATGCGACCGGAGTATGGCAGCCAACTGCGCCGCTACATCGACCTGCCGGTTACCGAAGGCTGGAAGAGCGCCGTGCAGGCCGAGGTGGCCCGTGCGCTCGGGCGCTGGGAGCCACGCTTGCAACTGGAGCGGGTAAAGGTGCTGTCAGTGCTCGACGGCCAGGTCAACCTTGCTTTAAGCGGGCGCTACCTGGGCGACGAAGCCTTGGTGGAGGTGAGTGTATGAGCCAGGTCGACCTGTCCAGACTCCCTGCGCCGCAATTGCTCGAGGACCTCGACTACGAGGCCTTGTACCAGGCCGACCTGGACACCTTCCGCGCCCACTTGGGCGAGGCCTGGGACGCTCGCCTGGAAAGCGATCCGGTGACCAAGCTGCTGGAGGTCGGTGCCTACCGCAAGCTGCTCAACCGGGCACGTATCAACGATGCGGCCAAGGCATTGCTGCTGGCCTATGCCCAGGGCAGTGACCTGGATCAGCTGGCGGCCAACGTGGGCCTGCAACGCCTGGTGGTCCAGGCCGAGGACCTGACCCACGTGCCGCCGATCCAAACGGTGCTCGAGTCCGATGAAGCCCTGCGCGAGCGGGTGCAACTGGTCTATGAGGGCCTCACCACCGCAGGCCCGCGCAACAGCTACATCCTGCATGCCCGCAACGCCTCCGGGCTGGTCGCGGATGCGACCGCCGAAAGCCCGTCGCCGGCTGTGGTGGATGTCACGGTGCTGAGCCTGGAGGGCAATGGCGTGGCCAGCGCCGAGCTGCTGGAGCAGGTCAGGGTGTACCTCAATGACGACGACATCCGCCCAGTGGCTGACCGGGTCAACGTGCGCAGCGCGCAGGTATTGCCGTACCGGATCGATGCGGTGGTGTACATGGCGGACAAAGGGCCGGAGTCGGAGGCGGTGCTGGTCGAATGCCGGCGTCGTCTCGAGGCCTGGGTGAATCCACGTCGGCGCCTGGGTGTCGAGGTCGCTCGTTCGGGGATCGACGCCCAACTGCATATCGGCGGAGTCAGTCGGGTCGAGCTGAGTGGCTGGGCCGATATCCGGCCCAGCAAGGCCCAGGCAGCCTGGTGCACTGGTTTCGACATCAAGCAGGGAGCCTGACATGCAAAGCCTGCTGCCGCTCAATCGCACACCGCTGGAAAGGGCCATCGAAGTGGCGGGCGAGGAAGATCTCAAGGTCGACCTGCGCCTGCTCTATCACCCAGATGCCTGCCCTGCACACTTGCTCCATCAGCTGGCCTGGGCTTGGTCCGTGGACCGTTGGGACGATGGCTGGAGCGACGCCGTCAAGCGGTCGGTGATCCGCTCGGCCTTTTTCGTCCATGCCCACAAGGGCACCGTCGGCGCCTTGCGTCGGGTGGTCGAGCCGTTTGGCTACCTGATCGAAATACAGGAGTGGTGGCAAGGCGAGCCTGCCCAGGTGCCGGGCACCTTCGCCCTGAAGGTCGGCGTGTCGGAATCGGGCATCAGCGAAGAGACCTACAACGAACTGTCGTCGCTGATCGACGACGCCCGCCCGGTCAGCCGCCACATGACGGGCCTGGTAATCAGTCTTGAAAGCCGTGGCGACTTCTACTTTGGCTGCGCGATCCAGGACGGTGACGAACTGGACATCTATCCGCCGGCGCCACATGACATCGACGTGATGGGCTCGATCGGTCGCGGCGGCCGCGAACATACAATCGATACCTTGGACATTGCACATGGTTGACCAGAATTCACAGTTCTACGCGATCCTCACCAATGTGGGGGCTGCGAAACAGGCAAATGCAGATGCCTTGGGCATCGCATGGAAAATCACGCACATGGGAGTGGGGGACGCCAACGGTACCGACCCGACCCCCAACGCCAACCAGGCCAGCTTGATCAATGAGTGGCGCCGCGCGCCGTTGAACCAGCTCAAGGTGGACGACAAGAACAACGCGATCATCATTGCCGAGCAGGTCATTCCTGCAGATGTCGGCGGGCGCTGGATCCGCGAGATTGCGCTGTATGACGCCGATGGCGACATGGTTGCGGTCGCCAATTGCGCACCGACCTACAAGCCTTTGTTGAGCCAGGGCTCGGGCCGTACCCAGGTGGTGCGCATGAACCTCATCGTCAGCAGCTCGAGCAACGTGGAGCTGAAGATCGATCCGAGCGTGGTGCTGGCCACCCGGGAATGGGTGACGGAGGAGTTGGCCAAGCAGGATTTCAAGCATTCGGTACAGGCTGCAACCACCACGAATATTGCTTTGAGTGGTTTGCAAAGCGTCGATGGCGTGTCGTTGGGCGCCGGTGCCCGCGTGCTGGTGAAGAATCAGACAGCCGGAAAAGATAACGGTCTATACACTGTCGCCGCAGGGACCTGGAAGCGTTGTCCGGATGCCGATACCAACGCGAAGGTTACCCCCGGACTGCTGGTGCTGGTGGAGCGGGGCGCCGTCAATGGTGACAGTGCCTGGCAAATGGTCACCGATGCGCCGGTTACCCTCGGTGTGACCACCCTGATTTTCGAAATGGCATTTGGTCGTACCGGGGTAGGAGCAGGAACCTATCGTAGCGTGACGGTGGATGCTTACGGTCGTGTCCTGGCTGCCACTAATCCTACGACAGTAATGGGCTATGGCCTGACCGATGTGTACACCAAGGCGCAGATCGACCAAGTGTTGGCGCTGAAGGCGCCGTTGGCGAGTCCGGCGTTGACTGGCATTCCATCTGCTCCTACTGCCCCAGCTGGAACCAATACGACACAGGTTGCAACGACTGCATTTGTACGTAGCGCAATTTCTGCATTGGTGGGCTCTTCACCGACAGCATTGGATACTCTTAATGAGCTGGCTGCCGCACTTGGCAATGATCCTAACTTTGCCGCGACGATGAATTCTTTGCTGGCTGAAAAGGTAAATATTGCCGACAAGGCATCGCAAACTTTTGCCGAGGGCGGTGTAGACGACAATAAGTGGATGACATCGCTGGGTGTTCGTCAGTCAGCAATAAAGCGGTTAAACGAGATAGGGCTTGCGGCGCTTTCTGCGCCCATTATGCCTGATTTTAAATTCAACAATCCTGCAGGACTCTATATTGCCTATGCGGGTGGAACATCGATACCAACGCCGAATGGTCCGCCTTCGCAAAGAAATAATATTATGGCCGTTTTGGCGATGACTCCACGTCCGGATGGTACATACTATCTGGTTGTGGAAAATTCCACTACAAGCGAAGGTCGCCGACTATGGTTGGGACAATATAACAAGTCATCTGACATTCTATATTGGTCTTCGGTTCTCACAACTGATCAGATCGCTACGCAAGACGAAGTAAACGCTGGGGATAGTGACCAGGTGGTAGTGACTCCCAAGAAAATGCGATGGGGATTTGCGTTCTCTTTTAGCTCCAATGGTTATTTTGTTTTCCCCAGCTGGATGGGTGGATTCATCATTCAATGGGCAAATGGTAATATTCCTGGCGGGGTCGGAAGTGCTGATATTAAATTGCCTTTGGCATTCCCAAGTAATCTCATAACTTATTCTATTGGTACATCATCTGCAGGCACCATCATGACCGGACAATCAGCGTCGCCGTCCGGTATTACTGTTATCGCCAGAACTATTGTTAATGGGGCGCTTGCAGTTCCGTCGGTTTTGTTAAGCTATACTTTTATTTGTATGGGGAGGTAGAATGCGTTTCTATAGTAGGACGACAGGTAATTGTTATATTTCCGGGCTCCATGCAGAAATGCCTGTCGATGCAGTGGAAATATCTGATGAATGTTTTGAGGCTGTAATTGGCAACCCGTTGCCGGGAAAGGTCCGGAGTCATGATAAGTCGGGGTTTCCGATCTTGATCGATGAACCTCCACGTAGTTCGCTTGAAAAGGCTGCAGAAGAGCGGGGGTGGCGGGAGTGTCAGCTTTCGGCATGCCAATGGTTGCGTGAGCGCCACCGTGACGAAGAAGATTTAGGCCGTCCTACATCGCTCGGTCAGGAAAGGTTCATTGAACTTCTAACCTATATCCAGGCGCTTCGCGACTGGCCGCAAAATCCTGATTTTCCAGACGCACAATACCGACCACCTGCCCCTGACTGGATAGGTTTGTACACTTAATAACGCCCCGCACCGCCGGGGCGTTTTTCTTCCTCGCGTCAACCCAAACTCCGACGCCACCGAATGGACTCAAAGGGAAATCTGAATGAACCCACCAAAAATCTACTATACCCAGCCTGAAACCCTGGAATATATCGGCGAGGGCTTGGCAGACTTCGATCCGATGGATCCGAATAACTGGCTGGTCCCAGCAGGTGCCTACCTTGATGCACCGCCTGCTGCTCTAACCGGTCATGCCATCGTGCGTACTGCAGATCTGACGGCTTGGACCTACATTGAGGACAACCGTGGCACGGTGTATGACACTGCCACTGGCGCGCCCCAGGAGTATCAAACCTTGGGGCCGCTGCCAGCCGGTCTCACCAAGCTACCTTACCCTGGGCCTTCCTATGTATGGAGTGGCGAAGCCTGGGTGCTGAAAGACGAACTGGAAAACGTGCGTCTGGTCGTTCTCGCCCAGCGCGATGAAAGGCTTGCTGAGGCAGCCACGCGGATTCCACCTTTACAGGATGCTCTGGATCTCTGTGACGCCACTGCAAGCGAACAGGCCGCGTTGTTGACTTGGAAGCGCTATCGCGTAGCGCTCAACCGGATCGAGTTGCAGCCAGGGTTTCCGCTCACCATCGAATGGCCAACCCGTCCTGACCAGCTTGCTCGATAGCGCCCCGCACCGACGGGGCGTTTTTACATCTGGCTACCTATTCAGGCCCCGCATCGCGGGGCCTTTTCATACCTGGAGTATTAAATGACTGGATTCTTCCACGGCGTCACCGTGACCAACGTCGACACCGGCGCCCGCAGCATTGCCCTGCCGTCGTCCTCGATCATCGGCCTGGTCGATACCTTCACCGAAGGCCCTGGCGTCACTGCCAAGACCAACGACCTGGTGCTGATCACCAGCGAGCGCGAAGCGGTTGCGGCATTCGGCAGTGATGCGGCGATCACCAAGGCTTGCCGCGCCATCTATACCCGCGCCAAGGCGGTCATCGTCGCCTGCGGCGTGGCCAAGGTCGAAGACGCTGCCGAGCAGACGGTGGCGATCATTGGCACCGTCCAGAACGATGGCAAGCGTACCGGCCTTCAGGCACTGCTCGATGGCAAGAGCCGTTTCAACGCCCAGCCGCGCCTGTTGGTAACGCCCAAGCACAGCGCCACCGACGCCGTGGGCACAGCCCTGGTGGCGCTGGCCGACAAGCTGCGCGGCATCGCCATCATCGACGGGCCGAACAATACCGACGAAGCGGCGATCGCCTATGCCGGCAACTTCGGTGCCAAGCGCGCCTTCATGGTCGACCCGGGCGTGCGCTATTGGGACAACGACGCCGAAGCCACCGTCGATGCCCCCGGCTCGGCCTGGGTCGCCGGCCTGTTCGCCTGGACCGACAGCGAGTACGGCTTCTGGGCGTCGCCCTCGAACAAGGAATTGGTCGGCATCACTGGCACCAGCCGCCCGGTGGAGTTCCTCGACGGTGACGACACCTGCCGCGCCAACCTGCTGAACAATGCCAACATCGCCACCATCATTCGCGACGACGGCTTCCGCCTGTGGGGCAACCGCACCTTGTCGAGCGACCCGAAATGGGCCTTCGTCACCCGCGTGCGCACGTTGGACATCGTCATGGACGCGATCCTCTACGGCCACAAGTGGGCCGTGGACCGCGCCATCACCGCCACCTACGTCAAGGACGTCACCGAGGGCCTGCAGGCCTTCATGCGCGACCTGAAGAACCAGGGCGCGATCATCAACTTCGAAGTCTACGCCGACCCTGAACTGAACACCGCCAGCCAGCTGGAGCAGGGCAAGGTGTACTGGAACATCCGCTTCACCGACGTACCGCCTGCCGAAAACCCCAACTTCCGCGTCGAAGTCACCAACCAGTGGCTGACCGAAGTCCTCGATTCTGCCGCCTAAGGAGCCCATGACATGGCAATGATTCCCGAAACCCTGGCCAACTTGAACCTGTTCATCGACGGTGTGAGCTTCCAGGGCGATGTCCCGAGCCTGACCCTGCCCAAACTCACCCTGAAAATGGAAGAGCACCGCCCCGGCGGCATGGACATGCCGGTCGAAATGGACCAGGGCATGGAGAAGCAGGAAGCGGCCTTCACCACCACTGGCGTGCGCCGCGAAGCACTGAAGTTCTTCGGCCTGGCCGACGGCTCCGCCTTCAACGGCACCTTCCGCGGTGCTTTCAAAGGTCTCAAGGGCCGGATCAACCCCGTGGTCGTCACCCTGCGTGGTTCGCTCAAGGAAATCGACATGGGCGACTGGAAGTCCGGCGACAAGGCCGAGATCAAGCACAGCGTGGCCCTGACCTACTACAAGCTCGAAGTCGATGGCCGCCTGGTCTATGAAATCGATGCCCTGGGCATGCGTCGGGTGATCGACGGTGTCGATCAGCTGGCCGCCCAGCGTGCGGCTCTTGGTCTGTAAGGAGGTGTGACGATGGCTCAAGCGAAAAAGCTTCCTCAATGGCTGGCGCTCGATCCTGATCGAGTGACCGTGCGCCTGTCGCGCCCCAGCGAGGCCAACGGCATGCAGGTCGACAGCCTGTCACTGCGTGCGCCGACCGTGCGGGACATCCGTAATGCCCAGGCGGGCGGTGCCAATGACGACGAGCAACGGGAGCTGAACCTGTTCGCCTCGCTGGCCGAAGTCGGCGTCAGGGATCTGGAAGGTCTGACACTCAAGGACTACAGCCGCCTGCAGGCCGGCTATTTTCGCCTGGTGCAGGACGACGAGCTTTGATCCCGCCCGGCAGAAGGCCGCCGCCCGGCGGCTGGCCAAGGAGCTGAACTTTTCCGCGAGCGAAATCATGACCATGTCGTACAGCGACATGGTCTGGTGGCTCTCGGAGTGAGAGGAGGAATCGATGGCGAACACACCTGTGTTCACGCTCGGGCTTGGCGCCACCGTCGACAAGCCGGTAGGCGCCGCGTTCGACTCGCTCCATCAGTGGCTCGAGCGCTTGCGCAGGCAGGCCGACGGCCTACGGTTGGGGCGAATCATCAACGAAGTGATTCGCCTTGGGTTGGAGCAGGACAAGCTGCAAAAAACTGATCTGGCATCGTACGCGCAGGCCCACGAGCACGAGGCACATATCGACAGGCTACGCAGGGAAGGCGGTGAAGTCGAGCGATTGCGGCGGCTCTACCAGGCGTTGGCTTGGCAGTCTGGGGAAGCCGCGCATAGCCCTCCCAGGGTCGAGAAGACGACGTCAGCGGCGTCGCGTGGGAACAGTGACCACCCTGCGCGCCGCCCGGTGCCGATTCATGCACCAGGCAGCAGGCAAACGGAGCCGCCATCGCTCGGCTCCCGTGGCTCCGCCTCTACCAAGGGCCTTGCGGTGGCGACTGGTGTAACCGCAGCAGTGGGGGCGGCCTACGTGGGGCATCGCCTCGTCAAACGATCTTCGCCCATTGCACGCACTCGGGCACGTACCGCGGTGAGCGACCAGCTCGAAATGGGGGAAGCGGCTTTCATCCTCAAGACGATGGATGCGTTGGGGAGTGCCCAGGATGGCAAGGAGGCCGCCGAAGGTGTCGGCGGTGCAGTGGGCGAGCTGGGCGGAACCTTGCTGGGGGCCGCCCTGGGCGGATTGGTAGGGAAGGGCAAGGGGGCCGAATATGGCAGCCTGTTGGGTGGTTTTTTCGGCGAGAAGCTTGGCAACTGGGTAGGCAGTACGGCCCATGAACTGTTCGCCGGGCCCACGCCTGAGGCATCGGTTACCGAAGGTGCCGACCATACTGTTGTTGAGGAGCGGGGCAAGCCCCTGTCGGGCGGAGGTTTGGCGCAGGACAGGGCCAGAATTGGCGAAACCCAGGCTGGCGAAAGCCCGGCCGTGTTGGGCACCACCCATGAGCAGCCCTCGAATAGGAGGGCATCGATTGCCGATGGCAACCCACGCACAAGTGTCGAGGAGCCAGGGGCACCCACTCATTTGGCGGCGACAGGTAGAGACCAGACGACTGTCGCCAATGGCCAAGCCTCCGCTGAACAGGCCGAAGGTCTTGGCAGCGTAGCGGGCGGGCTGGTGGGGACGTTGGTGGGGGGAGCCATCGGATCGGTCGTTCCAGGCTTTGGCACGGTTGTGGGGTCGACAGTTGGCGGTCTGCTCGGCGAGGCGGTCGGTGGTTGGATCGGTAGGACCTGGTTTGCTGGCGATGGCGAGTCTCGCACGGTTTCGCAGCAAGCTGGTTCGAATACCGCATCTGCCAACGTCGAAGGTGTTGCGATGTCCCCGGCAACGATAGCGAGTGCGCCGGGCAAGCAAACCATAGAAACATCGACGTCGGAGCCCAGGGGGAAAGGTGCCGCCATCAATGTATTGGTGAAGCCTGCCATCGTGGAGGCGGCCAGACAAAGTCTGCGGACCTTCGCCAGCGACGAGCCTCGTAATGAAAAGGCCGATGGGTATGGACGCGCCGCAGGTGGGTTGGTCGGCACCTTGCTGGGCGGTGCGGTCGGCTCGGTGGTGCCTTTGCTTGGCACAACGTTCGGAGCGGCCTTGGGGGGCTTGGTTGCAAGCCAGCTGGGCGGTTGGTTGGGCAAGACCTGGTTCGGTGGGGTAGAGGAGGCGCGAGGCGCCACTGCAGCGTCCTTGCCGACCGCCCGCGAGCGGGATGCGTCTCGCACTGGTTCGGATACCACCACCTCGCATGACGCGCAGCCAATGTCTTCCCCGCCGCCGTCCAAGCCCAGCGGTATGGCCGCTGCCATGAAGGCATTGGCAAAGCCTGCTGTCCTCAGTGCCACTGAACGCACGCTCGACACTTTCGCCAGCGAAAAGCCCGGCAGGGAAAAGGCCGAAGGCTACGGCATGGCTGCAGGAGGGCTGATCGGCACCTTGGCAGGAGGCGCCATTGGGGCTGTCGTACCCATCATCGGTACTACGTTCGGTGCCGCCTTGGGGGGCTTGGTCGGAGGCCATTTGGGTGGGTGGCTGGGGAAATCCTGGTTCGACAGCACGGTAAAGGGCGAGGTGGCTGCCGAACCCACTGTTCCGGACCAGGGGGTGCCTGACCGGAAGGTCGCGCCTGGTGAAGTGATTCGGTCGATCAGGCGGGAGCAACCGCCTTCGCAAAATCCCAGCGTGCCGAATCCGACCGCGCCCGCTGCCTCGGCCCCTGTGTATAACCAGCAATTCACGTTCACCGCCAACATGCCCGTCACGGTCAACAACCGCCTCGACGACCCGCTCACCCTCCAGCACCTGGAAGCCATCGCGCGCCGGCAACTGGAAGAGCTGATGCGCCAGGCCCGTTCGGTGCAATTGGCCGATACCCCACATATCGCACTTTGAGGAGCAATCATGACCTACATGGAGCAGCTGCAATCCGGGCTGCATGCGGTGGTCCGCGCTGGTGAGGCCGGGCGGCGACGTGTCGACGCCATGCTTGACCCCATGGACGACGCCATCGGCCATGTGCAGGGCGCGGTGAGCGAGCTGCAGGGGCTGCCGGTGGTCGGCCCGGCCATCGG
The DNA here is from genome assembly GCF_056856075.1 of Pseudomonas sp. FA-1. Classification (NCBI taxonomy): domain Bacteria; kingdom Pseudomonadati; phylum Pseudomonadota; class Gammaproteobacteria; order Pseudomonadales; family Pseudomonadaceae; genus Pseudomonas; species Pseudomonas sp. FA-1. The sequence continues at coordinate 101,928 of NZ_JBWXTH010000002.1, read as the reverse complement.
GGCGCGCCTGCAACGCACGATGCGGGCGATCTCATCAGCGCAGGCGCGGGTCGAAAACGTGATCGGCAAGTACGATCAGGCGGTGGGCGTTGGACGCGAGGTGCGCGATCGAGTCGACGCCTTTGCCGGCCACGTCGACCAGGCGCACGGGGCGATACGGCGGCTGGCAGGCGAGGTACAAGCGACAGTGGGCTCGGTACTGTCGAGCCTGGGCCTTGCACCCGAAGCGACGCCGACGGCGCAAGCCGTCACACCGTTCGCCCACCTGCTGGTGCTGCAGCCGCTCAAGGCCGGCGCGCCACCGTACTACTTCAACCTCGATACCGCGGCCTTCGACCAGTTACGTCGGCAGACCCGCTTCCGCTGGGCCGGCCAGGAACGTTTGAGTCGTGAAACCGCGCAACAGGCGGTGAACCTGGGGGAGGAGAACATCAGCATCCGCGGTGCGATCTTCCCCGCCTTCAAAGGGGGGCTCGGCCAATTGCAGGCGCTGCGCAGTATCGGTCGGCAGTTGCTGCCGCTTTCACTCACCACCGGCTATGGCGAGGTGCTGGGCACCTGGTGCCTGACCAGTATCGAGGAAGAGCAGGGCAGCCTGCTGGCCGGTGGCATTCCACGCAAACAAGGCTTTTCACTGGAGTTCGTCAGCTATGGCCAAGACCTGCAAGACCGCTGAGGGCGATGTGCTCGACACGCTCTGCCAGCATAACTACGGGCATCTCAACGGCACGGTCGAGGCGGTGCTGGCTGCCAACCAGGGCCTGGCCGAGGAGGCTCAGCCGTTTCGCTCCGGGGTGACGATCCGGTTGCCCGACCTGCCTATGACGCTGGCCACGACCGTTCAGCTTTGGGATTGACCCCTCGTGTGAGCCAAGGAGTTCGCCTCATGCAGCCTGTCTTCTCTGTCCTGGCCGATGGCAAGGACATCACCGCACTGATCAACGATCGCCTGTTGCAACTGCGCACCACCGACAAACCGGGCCTGGAGGCGGATGAGTTCGAGCTGCGCATCGATGCCCGCAACGGTGTTATCGCACTGCCCGCCCGTGGTGCCCTGATCGACGTCAGTCTGGGCCATGCCGGCCGGCCGCTGACCCGCCTGGGGCGTTACACCGTGGATGAGGTGGAGTTGGCCGGCCCGCCGGATACCTTGGTCATCCGTGGCAAGGCCAGCGACGTGCGAGGCAGCGGCAAGACCATCCGCAGCGGCAGCTGGGAGGACGCCACGCTGCAACGCATCGTCACCGATATCGCTGCGCGTAACGGCTGGCAGGCCGCCTGTCCGGTCACCAGCAAGATCCCCCGAGTCGATCAGTACAGCGAGTCGGACTTCAATTTCATCACACGCCTGGCACGCCAATATGATTGCACCGCCAAACTTGCCAATGGCCAGCTTCTGGTGCTGCCACGCCAGGGCGGGCAAAGCGCCACCGGCAAGGCCCTGGCGCCATTGAGCCTTGCCCGCGAAGACATCAGCCAATGGCAATTCAGGCTGGGCGACAAGACCACCCACAAGGCCGTGCGCACCCGCCACCAGAACGGCGCCAGCGGTGAGCTCGATGTCGTCGAGCTCACCAACGACAACGCCCCCGATGGCCTGCAGCCGGTCTATACCGACCGCCACCTGTACCCCAATCGCGCCGCCGCCGAACAGGCCGCCAAGGCCCGCCTGGCCAGCTTCAACCGCGACACCGCCAGCGTGCGCCTGGACATGCCGGGGCGTACCGACCTGTTCGCCGAGCGGCCGGTGCGACTGCATGGCTTTCTCTCGGGGCTCGACGGTACGTACCTGATCGAGTCTGTCGAGCAGGTATTCACGAACGCGGGGTGGCGCACCACTGTGCAGTGCAACGGTGGCCGACAAGGCAAGGCCAGGGCCAAGGGCAACGCGTCGCGGCGCACCCTCGACAGCAAGGCCTGACCGGGCCCTGCGGCGGGCGCCGTCGACCCTCTTTCAGGAGATACAGCATGCTCACGGAGCGACAGATTGAAGCTATCTACCCACTTGCCGGCCAGCGCGCCGGCATTTTCGTACAACCACTGAACGACGCCATGGCCCGCTGGGAAATCGACCACCCCAAGCGTATCGCGGCCTTCCTCGCCCAGGTCGGCCATGAGTCCGGCCAACTGCGCTACCTCAAGGAGCTTGGCAGCGACCGCTATCTCTCGCGCTATGACACCGGCAGCCTGGCCTTGCGCTTGGGCAATACCCCCGAGGCGGACGGCGATGGCCAGCGTTATCGAGGCCGGGGCCTGATCCAGGTCACCGGGCGCAACAACTACCAGGCATGCAGCCGGGCGCTGTTCGGTGACGAGCGGCTGATGGCGCAGCCGCAGATGCTGGAGCAGCCTCGCTGGGCCTGTGAATCGGCAGCCTGGTTCTGGCATTCGCGTGGGCTCAATGGGCTGGCCGATCGCGGCGAGTTCAATCGCATCACCCGACATATCAATGGGGGGCTCAATGGTCTGGAGGACCGACTGGCGATATGGGCCCGGGCGCGCGAGGTGTTGTCGTGAGCCGCCTGCACCTGGGGTTGTGCATGGTACTGATGCTGTTGTCGGCGACCCTGGCCTGGCAAGTCCAGGGCTGGCGCCTTGGCCGATTGCTGGCGCAGCAGGCCCAAACCCAGGCCCGCGAGGCGCAGGTGCAGGCCGAGGCCGCGACACGTCAATTGCTGGCTGAGCGCGAGGGGCGTCAGCAACTGGAGCGGCGCCTGCACGATAACGAATCACGCTATTTCAAGGAGCTTTCCGATGCCCGACAGACCCAGGTTCGCCTGCGTGATCGCCTGGCTACTGCTGACCTGCGGCTGTCGGTCCTGGTCGAGCGCGACGCCACCTGTGCCGCACTGCCTTCCACCGCCGATGCCGGCGGCCTGGATAATGGCCCCGTACACGCCCGACTTGACCCGGCGCATGCTGGACGAATTATCGCCATCACCGACCGGGGCGACCGCGGACTGATCGCCTTGCGTGCCTGCCAGGCCTACATACGCGCCTTGGTGCGCTGAACGCTTGCCTGGGTTGTCGAGGGTGGTAGGGTAGTGCGCAGTCTTCAAGGAGTGCGCCATGGACCCGATCACCGTTCTCTCCACCCGCCTGGGCGAGCACCTGCGGCGCTTCAATGCCCAGGTGACCGCTGCTGAATCCTGCACCGGTGGGGGCATCGCCGAGGCCATCACCCGCATCCCCGGGAGCTCGGCCTGGTTCGAAGCCGGCTACGTGACCTACTCCAATCGCCAGAAGACCCGTCAGCTGGGGGTGCCCGAAGCGCTGTTCGCCGACGTAGGCGCCGTCAGCCAGGAAGTGGTCGAGGCCATGGTCCGCGGTGCCCAGGCTGCCAGCGGGGCGCGCTTTGCCGTGGCGGTCAGTGGCGTAGCCGGGCCGGATGGCAGTTCACCGGCCAAGCCGGTGGGTACCGTATGGCTGGCCTGGGCCGACGGCAGCCATGTAACCAGTGAGCGCCGGCACTTCGACGGCGACCGCGAAGCGGTGCGCCGACAGACGGTGATCGCCGCGTTAGACGGCTTGTTACAGCTTGGTGCGGAGTAAATCGCTGGCGGGGGTTTGCGGAATCGTATCCCTGTGGAATAATACTGGCTACTTATACAGGTATTCCCGGCCCCAGGGCCGCCAGTCGATCACGTGAGGATTTCAATGGACGACAACAAGAAGCGCGCCTTGGCTGCGGCCCTGGGTCAAATCGAACGCCAGTTCGGCAAGGGCGCAGTCATGCGCATGGGCGATCACGAGCGTCAGGCCATTCCAGCCATCTCCACCGGCTCCCTGGGCCTGGACATCGCCCTGGGCATCGGCGGCCTGCCAAAAGGCCGTATCGTCGAGATCTACGGTCCGGAATCCTCGGGTAAGACCACGCTGACCTTGTCGGTCATCGCCGAAGCCCAGAAGAACGGCGCCACCTGCGCCTTCGTCGACGCCGAACACGCCCTCGATCCGGAATATGCCGGCAAGCTGGGCGTCAATGTCGACGACCTGCTGGTTTCCCAGCCGGATACCGGTGAACAGGCCCTGGAAATCACCGACATGCTGGTGCGCTCCAACGCCGTCGACGTGATCATCGTCGACTCCGTGGCGGCCCTGGTGCCCAAGGCCGAGATCGAAGGCGAGATGGGCGATATGCACGTAGGCTTGCAGGCTCGCCTGATGTCCCAGGCGCTGCGCAAGATCACCGGTAACATCAAGAACGCCAACTGCCTGGTCATCTTCATCAACCAGATCCGTATGAAGATCGGCGTGATGTTCGGCAGCCCGGAAACCACCACCGGTGGTAACGCCTTGAAGTTCTACGCCTCTGTGCGCCTGGACATCCGCCGTACCGGCGCGGTCAAGGAAGGCGACGAAGTCGTGGGCAGCGAAACCCGCGTCAAGATCGTCAAGAACAAGGTCTCGCCACCGTTCCGCCAGGCCGAGTTCCAGATCCTCTACGGCAAGGGCATCTACCGCAACGGCGAGATCATCGACCTGGGCGTGGCCCAAGGCCTGGTGGAGAAGTCCGGTGCCTGGTACAGCTACCAAGGCAACAAGATCGGCCAGGGCAAGGCGAACGCCGCCAAGTTCCTGCAAGAGAACCCAGCCGTGGGCGCCGAGATCGAGAAGCAGATCCGCGAGAAGCTGCTCAACGCTGGTGCCGTCGCTGCTGCAGGCAAGGCTGCTGCCGCCGAGGCCGATGCCGACGACATGGCTGACGCCGACGCTGGTTATTGATTGGCCCTATGTCCGTCGTACTCGACACCCCCGTCGCCGTCCGACGGACAGCCATGGACCTGCTCGCACGCCGCGAGCATGGTCGTGTCGAGCTGACGCGAAAACTGCGTCAGCGCGGTGCACCGGATGAGCTGATCGAGCCCGCGCTCGATCGGCTTGCCGAAGAAGGGCTGCTCAGTGAGGCCCGTTATCTCGAGAGTTTCATTTCCTACCGTTCCAATGCCGGCTACGGCCCCGCGCGTATTCGCGAAGAGCTTGGCCAGCGTGGCCTGAACCGTGGTGATATCGACCAGGCCCTGCGTGAAAGCGGGGTGGACTGGGCGGCCCGGTTGCAGGATGTCTGGCAACGCAAGTTCGCCGGGCAACGCCCCCATGATCCCCGTAGCCGAGCCCAGCAAACCCGATTCCTGGCCTATCGTGGTTTCCCCATGGAACTGATCGGTCGGCTGCTCAGTGGCCGGGATCTGGACGACTGAGCATTCTCACACAGGAGCGGGTCGGAGCAACGCTCTTGAGTTGCCTGCCCCGGCCCTATCGCTGACAAGCCAGCGCCCACAGGTATGACGGTGTTTCTGAAAACAGCGCAGGACCGGTGAGAGCCGGTACATACCCCTCAAGGCAATCCCTTCTTCAATCGACCTTCAAGGCCTCCCGCGCCCGTTGGGTGGTATGCATCGGCTGCGGCTTGGCCCAGTTTTCCGGTAGGTTGATGAAGTCCACCAGCTCGCGCAAGCGGCCTTGGTCTCGACCGTTGAAAGCGAAGGTCAGCCGCGTGAGATGGCTGAAATTGCCTACCTCATGTTCAAGCCCGCTATCAGGTTGTTGGTGGTATTTGCCGCTCAGGCGCAGGTCGGCGAACCCCTCCTGGATGTCATAGAGCGCCGCGTCGCTCAACGGGTGGTGCATGCGAATGACGAACTGGTTTTTCAGCCAGCGGCTGGAATGGTAGTTGCTGTAGAACTGGTTGATTTCCTCGACGGCTTCGTCGGCGCTGTGCACCAGGCGTAGCAGTTTCAGGTCGCTGGGCAGGATGTAGCGGTTTTCTTCCAGTTGCCGGCTGATGAATGCCAGGGCGTCTTGCCAGAAACTGCCGCCGGGCGAGTCCAGCAGCACCACCGGCACCAGCGGGCTCTTGCCGGTCTGGATCAAGGTGAGCACTTCCAGCGCTTCATCGAGGGTACCGAAGCCGCCCGGGCACAGGACCAGCGCGTCGGCTTCCTTGACGAAGAACAGCTTACGGATGAAGAAGAAGTGGAACGATAGCAGCTTCTCCGTGCCATCCACCGTGGCGTTGGCATGCTGCTCGAAAGGCAGCGTGATATTGAAGCCCAGGCTGTGCTCGGTGCCAGCGCCTTCATGGGCGGCAGCCATGATGCCACCGCCGGCCCCGGTGATGACCATCAGGTCCGAGCGGGCCAGGGTCGCCCCCAGCTCTCGGGCCAGGGCATACATGGGATGCTCCAGCGGCGTACGCGCCGAGCCGAACACCGTGACCTTGCGCCGCCCCTTGTAGCGTTCCAGGGTGCGGAAGGAATGGTCGAGTTCGCGCAGGGCCTGCAAGGTGATCTTGGCATTCCAGCGGTCGGTGTCGTCGTGGGCCATACGCAGGATGGTCAACATCATGTCGCGGTACAGCGGCAGGTTGGGGCTGCCGGGGGCGACCAGTTGCAGCTGTTCTTCAATCTTGCTCAGGTCGATACCGTTGTCTCTGAAGTGATTGAACAAGAGTTCATTCGGTTGGTAAGGCATTCAACGTCTCCTTCTGCAGCAGAACCTCTGACCGGGTCGATGGCATATCCCGGCCGCGACACTGCGTGTGTCGCTGGCTGCTCTAGCTCGAGTGTGCACACCGAGCATTGCAGTAGGCCTTCAAGGCCATGGTGCAGTGGCAAATCCATCACGTTGTCGTTCTATATTTGGACCGCAAATACCGTGCCCTCGGCATTCTCCTCGGTTTGCCGGAAATACACGGGGGGTGCTATCAATCTAGACCCTGGCGCGCAAACGTGCCGCCTCGGGTGACCCTGGCCGGGCGAAGGGCACGCAAACAGGCGAGACAGAACGAGCAATCGCCACTCGTCGGATCGGATCCAAGCCTTGCGAAGCTCTGGTTAACTGGAGGCGCGGCGTTTCGATGCAGGAGGTTGTGGTATGCATCGGTTGGTGATCGAGGTGGACAGGCAGCTATACCTGCTGCTGGAGCGGGCAGCTCAGGCCAACCACCTGAGCCTTGAAGCGGAGTGCCTGCGTAGGTTAGGCGTCGGCGAGCGGCGGTCGCGCTACCTCCAGGCCCTGCTGGCAGAGCTGCGCGCCGACGAAGAGCAGCGGCGCGCCAATGACAACGGCCGGGTGGCCTGATTACTTCTTCTTGTTGCCTGCTACGCAACTGGCGTTATCGAACGCCTGATCCATGATCGGCTGGTTGGTCTTGTACACGGTGAACCGGTAGACCAGTACGGCGCCCTTGGACATCAGCTGACGGTAGCCGTTGTTACGGCAAACGCTGTCACCCAGCTGGCTGCGCACTTGCTCCGGGTTGGCGCGCATTCGCTCGGCATGGCTCTCGCGCACGCTCAGGTGGTTGACCAGTGCCTTGCCTTTCTCGACGGTGTAGCCCTGGTCGAGAATATCTTCGTTGATGGCGCGGGGCGTGCCGACGCTGCTTTCCTTGGCGACCTTCTCCAGCATCTGGTTGAGCTCGTATTCCTGCTTGGAGGCTGCCTGGGCCGCCAGGGGCAGGGCGAGCAACAGGCTCAAGGCCGGGATGGTAAAACGCAGCATGAATCTCTCCTGGTTCGATGACTGGCACTTTGACCTGCGCCGGCGAGCGGCGTTCCGTGGCCCCCGCATCGATGGGGATCCCAGGTCGCAAAAGCGTGATTATAAAGGAGGCGTCCGGCCGCCTGCACGGCAAATGACGCCGCCTCTGGTAGACTGGCGGCTCGTTTCTCGCCGAGTTGTCGCAGTGTCCGTTCCTTATCTCTCCAGAGGCTTGCAGCCATGAGCCACGCGGTAGCGCGCCTGCGCGCCGAGCGCCTGGCCCGCAGCAACAAACCTTTCATTGCCCGTGGCTCGCGCGCGCTGCGCTGTCCGGATTGCCGGGTGATCGCCAGCCATTGCCTATGCGCCCTCAAGCCCAAGGTGCAAGCCGAGGCCGGGGTGTGCCTGGTGATGCACGATACCGAGCCATTGAAGCCGACCAACACCGGCTGGCTGATTGCCGACCTGGTCGAAGATACCGCAGCGTTCGGCTGGCAGCGCACCGAGGTCGACCCGCGCCTTTTGGCGTTGCTCGATGACCCCCAGTGGCAGCCCTATATCGTCTTCCCGGGCGAGTTCGTGGCGCCGGAGCGGGTGGTCAGCGACGTGGTACGCGAGCCTGGCAAGCGGCCGCTGTTCATCCTGCTCGATGCGACCTGGACCGAAGCACGCAAGATGTTCCGCAAGAGCCCATACCTTGACCGCTTCCCGGTGCTGAGCCTGCAGGCCGAGCAGATGTCGCGCTATCGCCTGCGTCGTTCCAAGCGTGACGACCATTTCTGCACGGCCGAGGTTGCCGCCATGTGCCTGGAGCTGGCCGGCGATCAGCAGGCCTCCCGGGCCCTGGATGCCTACCTGGATGTCTTCAGCCTGCACTACCTCAGTGCCAAGCGGCACCTGCCGCTGGACTTGCAGGACGATACCCACCAGCGCTTGCATACCTTCCTATAGTCCAAGGGGCAGGTGCGCCGGATTGGTTCATAATGTCCGGGCTGGCAGCCAGGAAGGCGGGGACGACCGGGCGATTGGCTTGACCACCCGGAGCGTGCTCGGCATTCTTGGCGCCGATTCGGGCACGACGAAGATGCTGTTACCCCGGACTTCGCCGTGCCTTACCGGCCGGCGGCCCTGCCGTTCGCGCCTTGAGTTGCCTGCCAGGTGCTTCCTCCACCCCTCTAGCGCCTGGCACAGAACAGGATCCATAGATCGATGGCCACATACGAAATCCTGATTGCCGATGACCACCCGCTGTTCCGCAGCGCTCTGCGCCAGGCCGTTACCCTCGGCCTGGGGCCCGACGTGCGCCTGGTCGAGGTGGCGAGCATCGCCGAACTGGAAACCCGCCTGACCGAGAAGGCCGATTGGGATCTGGTCCTGCTGGACCTGAATATGCCCGGTGCCTATGGTTTCTCCGGCCTGGTCCTGCTACGTGGGCAGTACCCGCAGATCCCGGTGGTGATGGTGTCGGCCCAGGAAGAAGCGGCCGTGGTGGTCAAGTCCCGCGAGTTCGGCGCCAGTGGCTTCATTCCTAAATCCAGCAACCTGGACGTCATCCAGGATGCAGTGCAGAAAGTGCTCGACGGCGAGGTCTGGTGGCCGCCCCAGGCGTTCGAGAAGGTCGATGTCTCGGCCGAAGCCAAGGCTGCCAGCGAAGGTCTGGCGAGCCTCACCCCTCAGCAGTTCCGGGTGTTGACGATGGTCTGCGAAGGTTTGCTGAACAAGCAGATCGCCTATGAGCTGAATGTCTCGGAGGCGACCATCAAGGCCCACGTGACGGCGATCTTCCGCAAGCTCGGAGTGCGTACCCGCACCCAGGCGGCCTTGCTGCTGCAACAACTGGAATCGGTTGCGAGCAGCTAAGTCCCCGTCCGTTCACGCTTTTTTGACTCGGGTTGGACTAATCTGCCGGCCCTTTACCGGTGAAGTGACTCCCATGTCGCCATTCAAGGGCCAAACCGGCCTCAAACGTATCTTCAACGCCGCCGGCTATTCGCTGGACGGCCTGCGTGCCGCCTTCAAGGGCGAGGCCGCGTTCCGCCAACTGGTGATCGCCAACCTGGTGCTGATTCCCCTGGCGTTCTGGTTGCCGGTCACCCGTGTGGAGCGGGCGATCCTCATCGCCGTCTGCCTGCTGGGGTTGATCGTCGAACTGCTCAACTCGGCGGTGGAGGCGGCCATCGACCGAATCTCCCTGGAGCGTCACCCCTTGTCGAAGAACGCCAAGGACATGGGCAGCGCCGCCCAGTTGGTCGCCATGACCATGGTGGCGCTGGTGTGGGGCGTGATCCTGCTCTGATCAGGCGATCGGCGGCAGGACGATCTCGTCGCTGCGGCTGACGCCGGCGGTGAAGCTGCGGCACAATTCGAGAAACTCTCGCATGGCAGAAGTCTGGTACTTCTGCTTGTGCCAGATGAAATAGAACTGCCGCGACAGGTCCAGTTGTGGGGTTTCCACCGGCACCAGGCTGCCACGGCGGAACGCATCGCGCAGAGCCAGACGCGAGATGCAGCCGATGCCCAGGCCCGACTCCACGGCGCGCTTGATCGCCTCGGTGTGTTCCAGCTCCAGGCGGATGTTCAGGTTGGCACGATGGTGGCGCATGGCTTGGTCGAAGGTCAGGCGGGTGCCGGAGCCTTGTTCGCGCAAGATCCAGGCTTCGTGGGACAGTGTCTCCACGTCCGCCCTGCCGGCCTTGGCCAAAGGATGCTGCGGCGCACAGAACACTACCAGTTCATCTTCCACCCATGGCTGCACCTCGATGTCCGGGTGGCTGCAGTCGCCTTCGATTAGACCCAGGTCAATTTCATAGTGGGCCACCTGCTGCACGATATGTACGGTGTTCTGCACATGGAGCTTGACCTGGCTCTCGGGGTGGCCCTGCATGAAGCTGCCGATGAGCAAGGTGGCCAGATAGTTGCCGATGGTCAGGGTGGCACCGACCGCCAATGAGCCGAAACCGGTCTTGCCGTTGAGCAGGTCTTCGATTTCCTTGGCCTGGTCGAGCAGGGCCACGGCCTGGGGCAACAACTGGTGGCCCAGGGCATTGAGGCTCAACCGTTTGCCGGCGCGGTCGAACAGCTGGCAGCTGGATTGACGCTCCAGTTCAGTGATCGAGGTACTGGCAGCCGATTGCGACAATGCCAGGACGCTCGCCGCCCGTGACACGCTCTGGTGCTGGGCGACGGCGACAAAGACTTGTAGCTGACGAAGCGTGAATCGCATATCTATATAACCGATAAGACATATCTTGATAATCCATTTAACAGATATTGTCGCTGCCCCTAAAATATCGCGCAATAGTGCGCTTGGTCCGCGCTGCGTCTTTCTTCAGGAGCCCCATAGATGAGCAACATGAACCACGAACGTGTCCTCAGTGTGCACCACTGGAACGACACCCTGTTCAGCTTCAAGTGCACCCGTGACCCGGGCCTGCGCTTCGAGAACGGTCAGTTCGTGATGATCGGCCTGCAGCAGGACAATGGCCGTCCGCTCATGCGCGCCTACTCGATCGCTTCGCCGAACTGGGAAGAGCATCTGGAGTTCTTCAGCATCAAGGTGCCGGATGGTCCGCTGACCTCCCAGCTGCAGCACCTGAAGGAAGGCGATGAGATCATCATCAGCAAGAAGCCTACCGGTACGCTGGTCCTCGACGACCTGAACCCGGGCAAGCACCTGTACCTGCTCAGCACTGGCACTGGCCTGGCGCCGTTCATGAGCGTCATCCAGGATCCGGAAACCTACGAGCGCTTCGAGAAGGTGGTCCTGGTTCACGGTGTACGCTACGTCAACGAAGTGGCCTACCGCGAATTCATCACCGAGCACCTGCCGCAGAACGAGTTCTTCGGCGATGCGGTACGTGAAAAGCTGATCTACTACCCGACCGTGACCCGTGAGCCGTTCGAGAACCAGGGCCGCCTGACCGACCTGATGCGCAGCGGCAAGCTGTTCAGCGACATCGGCCTGCCGCCGATCAACCCGCAGGACGACCGCGCCATGATCTGCGGCAGCCCGAGCATGCTCGACGAGACCGCTGAGGTCCTGGACAGCTTCGGCCTGAAGATCTCCCCGCGCATGCGCGAGCCGGGCGATTACCTGATCGAGCGTGCCTTCGTCGAGAAGTAAGCGGCACGCTGCATAAGAAAACGCAGGCCTTGGCTTGCGTTTTTTATTGCCTGTGGAATACAGAGAACTATTGATCAGTGCTGCCTCCTGTGGGAGATCACCCAGCCCTTTGGGCTGTGCTGTCGCGCAGAGAACAAGTGGCTAGCGCCGCCTTCTTCTGTAGGAGCGGGCTTGTCCCGCGATTGGGCCGGCCCAGCCGCCGCGGCTGTATGGCAAGGGCGAAGCCCTTGCCAGGGGCGGTCGAGCCTAATCGCGGGACAAGCCCGCTCCCACAAAGAGCCCGTAATATCAAATAGTTATGAGTTGTTCTATAGGGCTTGCCCCGCGATCGGCCATTGGTAGCGCTGCAAATCAAAGGTCTTGCACTACTTCCAATACGCGAATCTCATCAGGCTGCGGGTAGTGCCAGCGCACCTGCACGTCCCAGAACTTCACCCCATACACCCGCTCGGCCGGCGGCACCTGGTACGCCGGTCGCGGGTTCTGCGCCAGGCATTGCTCGATCAGCTCCACCAACGGCTCCCCCAGGCGCACGGCATGGGCATGGGCCTGGGGCAGGGCGCTTTCACTCCAGCTTACGGCAATCGCCTCAGGTGCATCGCTGGCCATCTGGTTGATGGCGCCGTCGATACGGTCGGCGTACGGCACATAGGGCTTGATATCCAGCACCGGCGTGCCATCGAGCAGGTCGATGCCCGACAGCAGCAGGCGCCCCGGTTCCACGCCTTCCAGGCGCACCACCGATTGGCCGATGCCATTGGGCCTATGGGTCGCACGTGTGGCGAACACGCCCATGCTCTTGTTGCCGCCCAGGCGCGGCGGGCGGACCTTAAGGCGCGGTTTGTCTTCCAGGGCTTGGTGGAACAGGAACAGCAGCCAGACATGGCTGACCTGCTCGAGCCCGGCCACCGCATCGCCCTGGTCGAACGGCGGCAACAGTTCCAGCACGCCACGCGCCGCTGGCGCCAACTGCGGTTGACGCGGGATGGCGAATTTCTCCTTGAAGCAGGAGCGGACGATACCGACCGGTGAAACCGTATGCTGCATGGTCACTCAGCCACGCACGCGCAGGGTCAGGCCCTTGAGGAAGTTGCGCAGCAACTGGTCGCCGCAAGGGCGGTAGTTGTCGTGCCCGACCTTACGGAACAGGGCGCTCAGCTCTGGCTTGGACACCGGGAAGTTCACCGACTTGAGAATCACGTGCAGGTCTTCTTCCTTGAGCTCGAAGGCTACGCGCAGTTTCTTGAGGATGGTGTTGTTGCTCACCGGCACTTCGATCGGTTGCGGTGCACGGCTGTCGTCGCGGCCGCGGCGATGGATCACCAGGCCATCGAGAAAGTGCGCCATGACCCGTTCAGGGCAGCGCACGAAGCCGGCTTCGTCCTCTTTCTTCAGGTAGGTGGCCAGTACCAGCGGGTGTACCTCGAGGCCGGACAGCCCGATGATCTCGGCCATTTTGGCGTCGTTCACCTTGAGCATGTAGCGCAGGCTACGCAGGACATCGTTGTGGTTCATGTGACAGATCCTGTTCAAGCGCCACGCAGACCATGGCGTGGCGGTAATGCTAGAAGCGTTCGTTGACAGCCAGGTAGCGCCATTGGCCGGTAGGCAGCTTGCCCATGGACACGCCGCCCAGGCGGATACGGCGCATGCCCAGCACCTTCAGGCCGAGGCTGGCGCAGAGGGCGCCGATCTGCCCGGGGCGTGGGTTCTTCAGGGCCAGGCGCAGGTGGTTTTCGTTCTGCCAGCTGGCCTTGGCCTTGGGCAGCTCCTGACCGCTATGGGTGATACCCCGGGCCAGGCGTTGCAAGGCTTCTGCAGGCGCCTGGCCTTCGACCTGGACGATATATTCCTGCTCCAGGCGATGCAGGTCCGCCTCGACCTTGCGCGTTACCCGCCAATCCTGGGTATAGAGCTGCAGCCCGCTGGCGCCGGGCTCCAGGGGCGCGATGCAGGACAGCCTGGCGAAATGCCCGTGCAGCGGGCGCACCGCTGGCGGGTGGGCTTCGCTGAGGGTGGCCATGGTCATGCTGGTCCGGCCCGTCTCGGCGTCCTGGCCGGTCAGATGGTTGAGCAGCAGGGTGACAGGCGGCAATTGCTCGGCACGGGCACCGGGCAGCAGGGCGACCTGTTCGGCTGAGACTTTGTACTGGGGTTGTTCGACCACCACGCCATCCACCGTGACCCAGCCGCCCTCGATAAACAGCTCGGCCTCCCGGCGGGAGCAGCCGAGTTGCTCGATGAGGCGTTTGGACAGGCGCACGGGTTCAGACATGAAAGCGATTCGCATAAGGGCAGGGGAAGCCGACATTGTACCTGCCCAGGCGACATTGGGGCTGGGAATCTACGCCATTTACGCCATTTCAGGGGAGGTGTACGGCATCCTTCGCCCCAATCTCAAGGTTTCGTAGGAATCAGCCTCATGTGCAGCAGGGGGTAGGGTTGGCCCAGGCCATCGGTTTCCGAGCGGCCACTGACTTCGAAGCCCTCATGCAGGTAGAAGCCCAGGGCCTTGGGGTTTTGTTCGTTGACGTCCAGGCGCTCGGCGTTCAGTTCATCGACGGCATAGCGCAGCAGGCGTTTGCCGATACCCTGGCCGATGAACTCAGGGTCCACGAACAGCATGTCCAGCCGCCCGTTGGCCACGCCCGCGAAGCCGCGGATGCGCTTGGCGGTGTCTTTGCAGCAGACCAGCATGACGGCGTCGAGGTACTGGCGCAGCACGTATTCGCGCAGCAGCACGATATAGGCGTCCGGCAGGAAATCATGGGTGGCACGCACCGACGCTTCCCAGATCCGGACCAGCTCCGGGTAGTCGCTTACGTGTGGGGTTTGTAGCGTCAGGGACGATGACATTGGGCTTTCCTCGTGGGGCATAGAGGAAAACATAGATGCTAAAAAATACCCTGCCAGTGAGAGCGGTTTCGCCGCTGCGCAGCCCATCGCGGCACAAGGCCGCTCCTACAGGTTCGCGCAAACCCTGGAGCGGCCTTGTGCCGCGAAAGGGCCGCAAAGCGGCCCCGACGATCTTAAGTGGCTGGCAGAAAACCTCAGACAGGCTCGGCCCACATGTCGTACTCGTCGGCATCGACGATGCGGCAGCGTACCTTGTCGCCCGGCTTGAAGCCGTGGTCGCCGTCGATGAACACGCTACCGTCGATTTCCGGCGCGTCGAAGAAGCTGCGGCCGACCGAGCCCTGTTCCTCGACTTCGTCGATCAGCACGTCGATCTCCTTGCCGATACGCAGCTGCAAGCGTGCGGCACTGATCGCCTGCTGGTGCGCCATGAAGCGGTCCCAGCGCGACTGCTTGACGTCGTCCGGTACTTCGTCCAGGCCCAGGTCGTTGGCCGGGGCGCCTTCGACAGGCGAATACTGGAAGCAGCCGACGCGGTCGAGCTGGGCTTCGGTCAGCCAGTCGAGCAGGTACTGGAAATCTTCTTCGGTCTCGCCCGGGAAGCCGACGATGAAGGTCGAACGGATGACCAGCTCAGGGCACTGCTCGCGCCAGCGCTTGATGCGAGCCAGGGTGCGGTCTTCGAAGGCCGGGCGCTTCATGGCCTTGAGCACCTTGGGGCTGGCGTGTTGGAAGGGGATGTCCAGGTACGGCAGGATCTTGCCGGCAGCCATCAGCGGGATCACGTCGTCGACGTTCGGGTACGGGTAGACGTAGTGCAGACGCACCCAGGCACCCAGGCTGCTCAGGGCTTCGCACAACTCGAGCATGCGGGTCTTGACCGGGCGACCGTTCCAGAAGTCGGTCTTGTACTTGACGTCCACGCCGTAGGCGCTGGTGTCCTGGGAGATCACCAGGATTTCCTTGACCCCGGCCTTGACCAGGCGCTCGGCCTCGCTCAGTACCTCGCCCACCGGGCGGCTGACCAGCTTGCCGCGCATGGACGGGATGATGCAGAAGCTGCAGCTATGGTTGCAGCCTTCGGAAATCTTCAGATAGGCGTAGTGGCGTGGGGTCAGCTTGACGCCCTGGGGCGGTACCAGGTCGATCAGTGGGTTGTGGTCCTGGCGCGGAGGCACCACCTCATGCACGGCGTTGACCACCTGCTCGTACTGCTGCGGGCCGCTGACCGACAGCACGCTCGGGTGCACGTCGCGGATGTTGCCTTCCTCGACGCCCATGCAACCGGTGACGATGACCTTGCCGTTTTCCTTGATCGCCTCGCCGATCACTTCCAGCGACTCGGCCTTGGCGCTGTCGATGAAGCCGCAGGTATTGACCACCACTACGTCGGCGTCCTCGTAGGTGGGCACGACTTCGTAGCCTTCCATGCGCAGCTGGGTCAGGATGCGCTCGGAATCGACCAGAGCTTTCGGACAGCCCAGGGAAACAAAGCCGACCTTCGGCGTGGCGGGAGTGGTGGACATGACTAACCTCGGTATTGAATACGGCTCGCCCGGCCGGAATTGAAGGGGGCGATCCTGACGGGCGCTTTTGGCGCCTCTGATCAAAAAGTGCGCAATTCTAGCGAGCACAAGGACGCTTGACCAGCAGAAAAGCGACGAACGCTGAGCTATGCTTCGCGCCATTGTGCCGGGGCAGGCGTGACACCTTGGCGCGGGTGTGAATTCTATCGGCCTGCAAGGCCGTCTGCGGGAGTGGTCGATGGTTCAGGCAAGCAGTCACGCCGAAAGTGGGCAGGGAGCGGCCCGGCCGCTGAGCCTGCTGGTGGCAGCGGTAGGGGTGGTGTATGGCGACATCGGCACCAGCCCGTTGTATACCCTCAAGGAAGTGTTCACGGGCGGGTATGGCGTCACGGTCAACCATGATGGCGTGCTGGGGATCCTAGCGCTGATCTTCTGGTCGTTGGTGTGGGTGGTGTCGGTCAAGTACGTGATCTTCATCTTGCGTGCAGACAACCAGGGCGAGGGCGGCACCATGGCGCTGACCGCCCTGGCCCGGCGCGCCGTGGCGCCTTATCCGAGGCTGCGCATGGTCATGGTCGGCTGCGGGTTGATCGGTGCCTCGTTGTTCTATGGCGACAGCATGATCACCCCGGCGGTGTCGGTGCTGTCCGCGGTGGAGGGCATGGGGCTGGCCTTCGACGGCATCGACCACTGGGTAGTGCCCATTGCCGTGGTGATCCTGGTGGCCTTGTTCCTGGTGCAAAAGCACGGCACGGCGAAGATCGGAATCCTGTTCGGGCCGGTGATGGTCGCCTGGTTCCTGGTGCTGGCGGCGTTGGGCGTGCATGGCATCCTGCAGAGTCCCGAGGTGCTCAAGGCACTCAACCCGGCGTGGGCGGTGCGTTTCTTCATCGTCCACCCGGGCGTGGGGGTGGCGATCCTGGGCGCGGTGGTATTGGCCCTGACCGGGGCCGAGGCGCTGTATGCGGACATGGGCCACTTCGGTCGCAAGCCCATTGCCCGGGCCTGGTTCGCCCTGGTGCTGCCAGCGCTGGTGCTCAACTACTTCGGCCAGGGCGCCATGTTGCTGCAGGACCCGGCTGCGGCACGCAACCCGTTCTACCTGCTGGCGCCCAGCTGGGCCTTGCTGCCCTTGGTAGGCCTGGCCACACTGGCCACGGTGATCGCATCCCAGGCAGTGATTTCCGGTGCCTTCTCCTTGACCCGACAGGCCATCCAGCTGGGCTATGTGCCGCGCATGCAGATCCAGCACACCTCCAGCGACGAGCAGGGGCAAATCTACATCGGCGCGGTGAACTGGGCCTTGATGGTCGGCGTGGTGTTGCTGGTGATCGGTTTCGAGTCTTCCAGCGCGTTGGCGGCAGCCTATGGTGTGGCGGTGACCGGTACCATGCTGATGACCACAGTGCTGGTGTCGGTGGTGATGTTGCTGCTATGGAAGTGGCCACCCGTGCTGGCGGTGCCGGTGCTGCTGGGCTTCTTGCTGGTCGACGGGCTGTTCTTCGCGGCCAACCTGCCCAAAGTCGTGCAGGGTGGCGCGTTCCCGGTGCTTGCGGCGATCGTGTTGTTCGTGCTGATGAGCACCTGGAAGCGTGGCAAGCAGATCCTCGTGGAGCGCATCGATGACGCGGCGCTGCCGTTGCCGCTGTTCATCAGCAGTATCCGCGCGCAGCCGCCGCACCGGGTGGAGGGCACCGCGGTATTTCTGACCGCACGCTCGGATGCCGTGCCCCATGCGCTATTGCACAACCTGTTGCACAACCAAGTGCTGCACAGTCAGGTCGTGCTGCTGACAGTGGTCAGTGAAGACCGCCCGCGGGTGCCGGAGCATGAACGCTTCGAGGTGGAGGCCTATGGCGACGGTTTTTTCCGGGTGCTGCTGCACTTCGGCTTCATGGACGAGCCTGACGTGCCGGCGGCATTGCGTTTGTGTCACCTGGACGCGCTGGATTTCAGCCCGATGCGCACCACCTACTTCCTCAGCCGCGAGACGGTGATCGCTTCACGGCTCGAAGGCATGGCGCGCTGGCGTGGCAACCTGTTCGCCTTCCTGTTAAAGAATGCCAACGGCAACCTGCGATTCTTCAACCTGCCGTTGAATCGGGTGATCGAGCTGGGGACGCAGGTGGAGATCTGAACCGTTGTCTTGAGCAGTAGCCTTGCGCGGCCGATTATCGAGGCCGCTGTGCGGCCCAATCGCGGCACAAGGCCTACCTCGCTATAGCGCCCGACGCGGTCGTGTAGGAGCGGCCTTGCGCCGCGAAAGGGCTGCCAAGCGGCCCCCCGCAAGGCCATTCCTGCGTTTCAGTTCTGCTCCGCCACGCTGGCCTTGCCCTGGCGGGTCTCGATCTCGCCGATGAGGCGCTTGGCCAGGGCCGGGTAGTTCTCGTCGAAGTGGTGGCCGCCTGGAAGTTTCACATGTTCGCCGACGGCGGTCTTGTCCGTGCAACCACTCTCGTCGGCTTCCTCGACGCCATACACACACACCACCTTGGAAGCCGGCAGCCTGGCCATCTCCGGCCCGGTTGGCGCTTCCTGGCCTTCCTTGCCCAGCCAGCCCTCGACCTCGATCTCGAAACTGCCACTGCGGGCGAACGCCAGCAGGATCACCGCATCGACCCGTCGCTTGTCTTCGTCCGGCAAGCGGTTGTAGATCGCCGGAAGAACATCGGCACCGAAGGAATAGCCGGTGAGCACGAAGCGTTTGGTCCCCCACTTCTGGCGGTAGTGCTGCATCAGCTCCGAAAGGTCCGCGGCACTCTGTTCCGGGCTCTTGTGCTGCCAGTAGTAGCGCAGGGTATCGATACCGACCACCGGGTAGCCGAGCTTGGCCATTTCCCCGGCCACGTCGCGGTCCAGGTCACGCCAACCGCCGTCGCCGGAGAGGAACAGGGTCACCGTGTCGGTGGTCTGCCCGGCCGGAACCTCGACCACCGGGATGTTCAGGCCATTGCCATTGTTGCCCACCAGGGCCTGGGTCAGTTGCGCCTTGAGTACCTGCGGCAGGTGGATGTCATAGTCGCTGATGCTGGTTTCGGCGTTGGCCTGGTTGCGCACGAAGGCTGCGCTGGCATCGTCGGGGTTGTCGTTCCAGGCCACGTTCCAGTGCCCGTGGGCGGCCGCTTGGGGCAAGGGCTGGCAGCCGGGTTGCTCCAGGGTGAAACCTACCGAGATGGCGCGGGCCTTGTCATCGTCTTGGGCAGCGAGCCAACGCCAGGCCTGGGCGGCACCAGGGCCGATACCGGCGACCAGGTTCGCAGGTGCGGACAAGGCCTTCATGGCTTCGTCCAGTACCTGTTGCTGCCGGGTGCAATCGCTTGGCGGCAAGACGACCTGCACCAGTTGTGCCTCGCCGGCCTGGCTCAGGTCAAGCAGCTGCCTGTCGCTCAACGCCTGCCCTGCAGGGACGGCGATGGCGACATGGCTGCGGGCATGCACGCCGGGTGTGGCACGCAGAAGGGGGCTGCCGTCGGCCAGGGCCAGGTGTTCCAAGTGGGCCTCGGGGGCGGGGCGGGTCCATAGCCAGAACGTCGCGGCGCCTGCCAGCAAGGCCAGGAAAAATGCGCTGCATACGTACAACCAATAGCGTCGGATCATCAACGTTTCACCAAACCAGTCAGGCCGCCTGCGATCAGGGCGGCGGTATCGGCCAGCGCCACCAGCGGGTCGAGCCCGGCCGGCACGGCCATGTAGCGGGGTTCCCAGTCCGGTTGGAACTTGTCCTTGAAGCGTCGCAGCCCCTGGAAGTTGTAGAGCTGCTCGCCGCGCTGGAACACCATCGAGCCCAGGCGTTGGGTCAGGGGCGCGCCACGCCTTGGCTGCAGGCCGGAAAGCGGTACCATGCCCAGGCTGAAGTGGGCGTAGCCCTGGCTTTTGTAGTGCTGGATCAGGCCGATCATCAAGAATTCCATGGTCAGCTTGGGCGCCTCGGGGTGGGCACGCATCAGGTCCAGGCTGGTCAGCTCGTTGCCATGGGTTTCAAGGAGGTTGGCGAAGGCCACCGGGCGCCCCTGGAAGCGGATCAGGGCGATGCGAAAATGGCGCAGGTAGTCCTGGCTGAAGCGGCCCAGGGAAAAACCTTTCTCGCGTACGTTCTTGCCGCCGAGCCAGGCGTCAGAAATCTCCTTGAGCGCCGCCAGCGGTGCCTGGCCGGGTTCATGGATCTCCAGAGCCAGGCCATCGCGCCCGCCTCGGTTCCAGGTGTAGCGCAGGTCTTTCATTTCCTTGCCTTGGGCCTGCAGATCGAAGCGCTGCAGGTCGACCCGGGCTTCCTCGCCGAGCTTGAGCGCAGTCAGGCCGATGTCCATGTAGTAGGGCAGGTTCTGCGCACGCACTTGGTAGAACACCGGCCGGGCATGGTGCAGGTCGCACAGGTCGCGGAACTGCCAGATCATCTCGGCACGCGCCTCGGCGGGGCCGATCGGGTCGTACAGGGCGACCAGGCTACGGCCTCGGCGGGCGTACATGAGGAAGGCTTCGTCGTTGGGGTGGAAAAGCAGCGCCTTGTCGCCGGTCAGGGCCAGGCCGCCATCGGGTTGGTCGGAGTCCAGCAGAATGCGCTTGGCCCGTTGCAGTTCTTCTTCGGTGGGCAGGTGGATGACTGGCCGCGCGGTACGCAGCAACCAGGTGAGGGCGACGATCACCAGCAGCATGGCACTGCCCATGGCGGCGCGCAGGCCGCGGGGTGCGTCGGCATCCAGGGTGAACTGCCACCACAGTTCGTGGCTGTAGGGCACGTCCTGATAGGCGAATAACAGCAGCCACAATGAGGCACCGAGCACGCAGACACTGGCCACCAGGTAGACCGGTGAGAATGGCAGCTCCAGCAGTCGGCTGGGCCGGTAGAAGGAACGGCGGAACAGGGCCAGCAGCGCTGCGGTGACACTCAGTATGCAGGCTTCCTCCCAGTCGAAGCCTTTGAGCAGGGACAACACGGCGCCCACCAGCAACAGCACGGTGGTCAGCAGCCAGGCCGCTGACAGCCGTCGCCTCAGGCCCTGGGCCAGCAGCAGGCACAGCACGCCGACCAGGCTGGCGCCGAAGTGTGAGGCGTCGATCAGGCGATGGGGGATAAGAAAGCCCATGTGTTCCAGGCGCGTGTCGATCTCGGGCGTGGCGCCGGAAAACAGCAGCACGACGCCTGATAGGAACACCAGAATCGCCAGCACCGGTGCGGCCAGCCCGGCCGCGGCATTGATCGCCTGGCGGGCGAACAGCAGGCGGCGCGCTTCGCTGGCCAGCAGCAATACGCAGGCCACCAGCAGGGGCAGCACCACATAGATGAGGCGGTACAGCAGCAAGGCGGCGGCCAGCGGTGCGGCGCCCAGTTGCTCGGCGAACGCTGCAAGCAGCACGGCCTCGAACACCCCGACCCCGCCCGGTACGTGGCTGAGCACGCCTGCTGCCAGGGCCAGCAGGTAGACCAGGACAAAGGCGCCGAACGGCGGGGCGTCGGGCAGCAGTAGGTACAGCACCGTGGCTGCGGCGATGACATCCAGGCCCGTGACCAGCAGTTGCAAGGCCGCCAGGCGTAGGCCAGGCAGGCGCAAGGTCCGTCGCCCGAACCGCACCAGCACGTTATCGGCCAAGGGTTGTTCGGGCAGGCGCCGGCGATAGAGGCTGGCCACCAGTACAGCGGTGATCGCCAGCACCGCCACGGCGATACCGGCCAGCACGGGGGCGGGCAGGCGTAGCGCAGCGGCGGCAGCCGGCAGGTCACCGAGCGTTGCCAGTGCCGCCAGGGGTGGCAGGGCACAGCCCAGTGACAAGCTGGCGAACACGGTCATGCGGGCGATTTCTGCTGCGCCCAAGCCATGGCGTGCATACAGGCGATAACGCACCGAGCCGCCAGAGAGGATCGACAGGCCGACGGCATTGCCAATAGCGAAGGCACTGAACCCTCCCAGGGCGAGGGTGCGCGCGGGGAGGGGCACCGCGGCGTAGCGGCTGGCCGACCATTCATAGCCGAGCAGGGCCGTGAAACCCAGCGCGGTGGCCAGCAGTGCCCCAGCCAGGGACGGGCCCGGCACGCTGAGCATAGCGTCATGCAGGGCATGGATGTCCAGTTCGCTCAGCAGGTGGCGACAGGCGACCAGGGCCAGGCTGAACAGCAGCAGGGTCAAGGCTAGGCCAAGGGGCTGGCGGTATCGGCTCAGCCGTTCCAGCCAAGGCAGGCGATGGGCGGCCTTGGGCAGCGTGGTGGCAAGAGGCACCGGGTTTTGGGTGTCATGCGCATTCATAGGTAACCCCGGGCAGGCTGCGCGAGGTTGGGCAGAGGTGCGGCCAAGTGAAAGTCTCTTCGGAAAACGTATCCAGATATTACTCCTGGCCGACGCGCTTTCAGCGCTCTGGCAGGGTTAAAGATAGTTCATCCGAAGGTGTGACTTTGCGGCACGCTGCCATGCCCTCCTGTAGGAGCGGCGGTGCGGCGGTCCGACTTGTCCCGCGATCGGCTGCAAGCAGCCGTGAAACCACCCACGTCGATACAACAGACAGAACAGGTGTCGCTGGTTTGCGGCTGCTTTGCAGCCGATCGCGGGACAAGCCCGCTCCTACAGGGGGACGTATTTTTCGGGGGTAGAAACGACAAACCCCGCACTGCTTTCACAGTGCGGGGTTTGTTCTGACGAATATGGTTGCGGGAGCCGGATTTGAACCGACGACCTTCGGGTTATGAGCCCGACGAGCTACCAGGCTGCTCCATCCCGCGTCAGTGGGGCGCATTCTACGGATTTCTGAGTGGCTGTCAAGCATTACTCTTTGATTTTCCGTCGATTTTTTTCAGGGCAAGAAAAAAGGCCACTGCATAGACAGTGGCCTTCTTCTGAATCTGGTTGCGGGAGCCGGATTTGAACCGACGACCTTCGGGTTATGAGCCCGACGAGCTACCAGGCTGCTCCATCCCGCGCCTGTGAGATCGAATTCTACGGAAATCCTGCCCCATGTCAAGGCTTATTTTGAAAAATCCTTTTTTGTTCAATCCCTTAGCGTCGATCGCGTGGCTGCAGCTCAGTCATGGCGGGGCTTGCAAGGAATTTGGCGGTTTTACTGGAAGGCTGCTGACGCCGTTTCGTCCCATGGAGTAGTATCTGTATGAATTTACAGTGCTGACGGTCATCCATGTCCCTGCGCAAGATCATCCATATCGACTGCGATTGTTTCTATGCCGCGATCGAGATGCGCGACGACCCGCGGCTGGCTGGCCGGCCCATGGCCGTGGGCGGGGCGCCGGAGCAGCGTGGGGTCATCGCTACCTGCAATTATGAGGCGCGTGCCTATGGAGTGCGCTCGGCCATGTCGTCGCGGCATGCCTTGAAATTGTGTCCGGACCTGTTGATCGTCAAGCCGCGTTTCGAGGCCTACCGCGAAGCCTCCCGGGAGATCCATGCGATCTTTCGCGACTACACCGACCTGATCGAGCCGCTGTCGCTGGACGAGGCCTACCTGGATGTCAGTGACAGCCAGTGGTACGCCGGCAGTGCCACGCGCATTGCCGAGGATATACGCAGGCGGGTCGCCAAGACCTTGCACATCACGGTGTCTGCCGGTGTGGCGCCGAACAAGTTCCTGGCCAAGATCGCCAGCGACTGGCGCAAGCCCAATGGCCTGTTCGTCATCACGCCACCTGAAGTCGAGGCCTTCGTGGCCGCGTTGCCCGTCGCCAGGCTGCATGGGGTGGGCAAGGTCACGGCCGACAAACTGGCGCGCCTGGGCATCGATACCTGCCTGGAACTGCGCGACTGGTCACGGCTGGCGCTGGTGCGTGAGTTCGGTAGTTTTGGCGAGCGGCTGTGGGGCTTGGCGCGGGGTATCGATGAGCGCAGTGTGCACAATGACAGCCGGCGCCAGTCGGTCAGCGTGGAAAACACCTACGACACCGACCTGCCGGACCTGGCGAGCTGCCTGGCCAAACTACCTGAGCTGCTGCGCAGCCTGAACGAGCGTATCGCGCGGATGGACAGCAGCTATCGGCCCGACAAACCGTTCGTCAAGGTCAAGTTCCATGACTTCAGCCAGACCACGTTGGAGCAGGCGGGCGCGGGGCGAGACCTGGAGAGCTATCGGCAGTTGTTGAGCCAGGCCTTTGCCAGGGGCGGCAAGCCGGTGCGGCTACTGGGGGTGGGGGTACGTTTGCGGGATTTGCGCGGGGCCCATGAGCAGCTGGAGCTTTTTCCACCGCAATAGAGCGGCAAGCGCGTAAAAGGTATAGGAGCAGCCTTGCGCCGCGAAAGGGCCGCAAAGCGGCCCCATCGATCTCAGCTACCGAACGCCCGGATCAGCCACCAGCCGCCCGGCATCCTTGGTCAAGGCATGCAGGAATTCCTGTTGCAGCTCCGGATCGTTGCGGGTCAGCTCGATCAGGCTTTGCTCCAGTTCGCTGGCTTCCTCTTCCAAGCCCAGTTCAGACAAGCGCTTGACCCGGTGGACCCATTGCCCCACCTCGTCATCCTCGAGGTCGTCGAAGATCAGCTCGTGGGCTTCCTGCAGCTTGCCCCGCAGGGCGCTGCTGACCAGCAGGCTGGCATCGGCCCGAGCCCCGTTGTCCTCGTCGGCCACGTGCAGGTGCAAGGTGCCGACGTGGTTGAGGTTCTGTTCGGAGAACGGGCTGTCCAGCAGATTCAGGCGCAACACACCGTTGTGGTCGGTGGTGAGCTCGTGGGTCAGCTTGCCGGCCTTGACCTCGACCAGCCGCTCGTTCCACGGCAGGCTGGTGTATTCCTCGCGCTTGTCTTTCTGCACCTCACTGATACCCGCCAGGTTCTGCTGGGCGCGGCCGTTGGACTGCACGTTCATGAACGGGTTGAGCCCGGCCAGGCCATAGCCGAGCCAGTCACGGGTAACGCTTTGCGGCAGGTTGCCCAGGGCGAATACATTGACCACGTTGGCGCCGATGCCAGCGACCACCGCCACCGCACCCAGGGGGATCTCGTAGATCTCCCGCCAGGCTTGGTACGGCGTGTAGCGGTCATACCGGCGAGTGACTTCGAACTCGGTGACTTCGAAGCGCTTCTGTTCATGAACCCGCACGCGCCGTTGCGGAAGCTCCATGACCTTGGGCTCGCCGACGTCGATCTGCAGGGTATGTTCGAGCAGCTTGCGCTCGGCGCGCTCCTCATGCTCGCTGCGCTGGGACATC
Source organism: Pseudomonas sp. FA-1 (assembly GCF_056856075.1). NCBI lineage: Bacteria > Pseudomonadati > Pseudomonadota > Gammaproteobacteria > Pseudomonadales > Pseudomonadaceae > Pseudomonas > Pseudomonas sp. FA-1. The sequence continues at coordinate 76,802 of NZ_JBWXTH010000002.1, read as the reverse complement.
TGGTTGGCGCAGCCGCTGACGAGCAGGGCGCCGCACAGTGCGGCGCCCCCCAGGGCAAAGGTACTTCGCTTGGACATGGCTACTCGTATCAGCGGCGAATGCGGGCTTGCAGGAAGGTCAGCACCTCGTTGAGCGGCAAGGTCTGAGCCTCCTGCTCGGTGCGGTGCTTGTATTCCAGGTTGCCTTCGGCCAGGCCGCGGTCGCTGACCACGATGCGGTGCGGAATGCCGATCAGCTCCATGTCGGCGAACTTGATGCCGGGGCTGGTCTTCTTGTCGCGGTCGTCCAGCAGCACTTCGTAGCCGGCGGCGGTCAGTTCGGCGTACAGCTTGTCGGTGGCTTCGCGAACGGCGTCGGTCTCGTAGCGCAGCGGTACCAGGGCGATCTGGAACGGTGCCAGGGCGTCGTTCCAGATGATGCCCTTGTCGTCATAGCTCTGCTCGATGGCGGCGGCGACCACGCGGGACACGCCGATGCCATAGCAACCCATGGACAGGGTCACCGGCTTGCCGTTCTCGCCCAGTACCTGGCACTTGAGCGCCTCGCTGTACTTGGTGCCGAGCTGGAAGATATGGCCAACCTCGATGCCACGCTTGATCACCAGCGTACCCTGGCCGTCCGGGCTCGGGTCGCCTTCGACCACGTTGCGCAGGTCGGCGACCTGTGGGACTGGCAGGTCGCGTTCCCAGTTGACACCGAAGTAGTGCTTGTCGTCGATGTTGGCGCCGATGCAGAAGTCGCTCATCAGGGCCACGGAGCGGTCGATGATGCATTCCAGCGGCAGGTTCATCGGGCCCAGGGAGCCGGCACCAGCACCGATGGCAGCGCGCAGGTCGGCGTCGGTGGCCATGACCAGCGGGTCGGCGACCTGTTCCAGCTTGGCAGCCTTGATTTCGTTCAATTCGTGGTCGCCACGGACCACCAGGGCGACCAGCTTGCCTTCCTCGGCACCGCGCACGATGAGGGTCTTGACGGTCTTTTCGATCGGCAGGCCGTAGTTTTCGACCAGTTGCGCAATGGTCTTGGCATCGGGCGTGTCGACCAGGCGCAGCTCCTCGGTGGGGGCAGGGCGCACGGTTTCACGCGGGATGGCTTCGGCCTTCTCGATGTTGGCGGCGTAGTCGGAGCTGTCGCTGAAGATCACATCGTCTTCGCCGGACTCGGCCAGGACATGGAACTCATGGGAGTAGCTGCCACCGATGGAGCCGGTGTCGGCCTGCACCGGACGGAAGTCCAGGCCCAGGCGGGTGAAGATATTGGTGTACGCCTGGTGCATGCGGTCGTAGGTTTCCTGCAGGGAAGCCTGGTCGGCATGGAAGGAATAGGCGTCCTTCATGATGAATTCGCGGCCGCGCATCAGGCCGAAGCGCGGACGGATCTCGTCACGGAACTTGGTCTGGATCTGGTACATGTTCAGCGGCAGCTGTTTATAGCTGGACAGCTCGTTGCGCGCGAGGTCGGTGATGACCTCCTCGTGGGTCGGGCCAACGCAGAACTCGCGGTCATGGCGGTCCTTCAGGCGCAGCAGCTCCGGGCCGTACTGTTCCCAGCGGCCGGATTCCTGCCACAGCTCGGCGGGCTGGATGCTCGGCATCAGCACTTCCAGGGCGCCGGCGGCGTTCATTTCCTCGCGGACCACCGCTTCGACCTTGCGCATCACCCGCAGGCCCATCGGCAGCCAGGTGTACAGGCCGGAGGCCAGCTTGCGGATCATGCCGGCGCGCAGCATGAGCTGATGGCTGATGACCACTGCGTCGGCAGGGGTTTCTTTCTGGGTGGCGAGCAAATATTGACTGGTGCGCATGGTGAGCCGTGTCGATTGCCTAAGACGTTGAAATGACCCCGCATTGTACGGGGGCGAAGCGAAGGCGTACAGGATGCCCCAGGGCGGGGCGCTTGTCAGCCAAGAAAAAGCCCGGCGATCGCCGGGCTTTTCCAGTGCGGGGCAAATGCAAGCCAGGGGGCTTACAGGATGCTCAGCGGGTACTCGACGATCAGGCGCAGTTCGTCCAGCGATGGGGAACCGTAGTAAACGCCATCGGAGGAGCGGTAGGTGGCCTGGCGCACGCGGAAGCTCAGGTCTTTGGCCGGGCCTTCCTGCAGCACGTACTTGATGTCGATGTCGCGTTCCCATTCCTTGCCGTTGCTGGTGCCGGCGACGTTGGCGTCGGTACCGCGCACGTAGCGGGTCATGAAGGTCAGGCCTGGGATGCCGTATTCGGCGAAGTTCAGGTCGTAGCGAGCCTGCCAGGACTTCTCGTCTTCGGCGTTGAAGTCGGAACGGGCAACGGAGTTGGCCAGGAAGATGGTGCCGCCACCATCGACGCCATAGGCATAGTCGCCGTCACCGGTGACTTTCTGATAGGCCAGGGTGAAGGTGTGTGCGCCAATGTTGTAAGCGCCCGAGAGGCTGAATGCGCGGTTGTCGAGCTTGTCGCCGTCAAAGGCGCGAGCGCGGTCACCATCGCTCTTGGTGTCATAGATGTTGAAGTCGAACACCAAGCCTTGCTTGTCGGAGATTGGCAGGGCCCAGTTGACGTTGGCGTAATATTTGCGCCAGTAGTCTTCAACCTTGGAGTAATACAGGCTGGTGCTCAGGTTATCGTTAAAGGCATAGGTGCCGCCAACGATGTTGGCTTCTGTCAGGCCAGGGTTTTTGATGCCAGTGTCGCCGTCGCGGCCGCCGATGCTGTCCTTATAGGTCTGGGCCTGAGCGTTAAGGCGTGTGAAATGACCGGCATTCAGTTCGAGGCCTTCGATTTCGTTGCTGGTCAACAGGAAGCCTTCGGCGACTTCTGGCAGCAGGCGGCTATCATCGGTAGCGAAGACCGGCAGGGCGGTGAATTGTCCGCCATACTTCAACACGGTATCGGAGATGCGCAGTTTCACGGCGCCGTGAGCTTCAGAGTAGTCGTCTTGCGCACGACCATCCTCGCCGAGTGGGAACAAGCCTGTGCCCGCGCGGCCGCGACCGCTGTCCAGTTTGACACCCAGGAGTCCGATCGCATCCACACCGACACCTACGGTACCCTGGGTGAATCCGGACTCGAAGGTGCCCACGAAACCTAGGCCGGTCTCTTCCACGCGGCTCTGACGGTCGCCGGTAATGGGATCCCGGTCATTGTTACGGAAGTCACGGCTGAAATACAGCATACGGGTCTTGACGTTCAGCTGGCTGTCTTCGATGAAACCCTTGGATTCATCTTGCGAAGAGGCCAGGGCCAGCTGCGAGGTCCCTGCCGCGACGGCCAGGGCGATCATGCTCCACTTCATCACGCGCATCGTGATTTGCTCCTTTGGTTTTAGGAAGATTACCGCTGCGCCCAGGTTTTTTAGTTATAGGGGCAGCTCTTTCTTTTTATGTCGGCGAAAATGTATATCACGCTGACTGTGCTTGGCGACAAAGAAAAAACAACCTTTTGATAACTTTTTCACAATGTCGCTTTTAGTTAGATCCGTGTCGCAAATCACGCCCTTTTCAGGGTCGTACAACGCCAGCGCCGTTATCACTCTCGTAACAAATGTGTAACAAACATAAGTAAGCGAGCGAAACTCCCTGGAAATCCATGCCGCTGTTGTTATTTGTCGCGTACCTGCCGGTTGCAGGCATCGTGCCGACTTGAATGACAGGGAATGCAACAAGCGTGCTCAAAATCACGAGCTCTTCATGAAATTTTCACATTCGCTGCGGACGAGGCGAGAAAACCTCCGCAAACACGGGGCGAAGCATGTCTGATGGTGTGCCAGGAGCCGCATCAAACGCCTGCGATAAAACCTGCCATTGAAGTCAATGTGTTACCGCCACTTGTTAATCCGAGTAGAAAGCAGTGGGGTGTATCGCGCGGGCGGGCCTCCTTTTGGTGCGAAAAGTAGCGCAGTGTTACCGCAGTGAGCACAACAATGCTCCTGCCTGGGTGTTGAAGCAGGGTATCCTTGGCTCATTGGCCCGTAGTGCCCGCTGGGCCGTTTCACGTTGAGGAGGTTTGCCGTGTTTGTCCTGGATTCGCGTCTGCAACAGGATTCCCTGGTATTGGGAGATCTGCCGTTGTGCCGGCTGCTGCTGAGCAAGGATGCCAACTACCCCTGGTTCATCCTGGTGCCGCGGCGTGCCGAGGTCAGCGAGCTGTTCCAGCTGAGCGAGGCCGACCAGCAACAGTTATGGAAGGAAACCACCTACCTGGCCGAGACCCTCAAGGAGTGCTTCGCGGCCGACAAGATGAACGTGGCCACCCTGGGTAACGTGGTCAGCCAGTTGCACATGCATGTCATCGTTCGCCGCCATGACGATGCCGCCTGGCCGGCGCCGGTGTGGGGGCGCCATCCTGCGGTCGACTACACCCCGGAGCAGGTCGAGGCGATCCGTCAACGCTTGCGCGCGGTATTGAATGAAGACTTCACGGAGGCCTGACGCCATGTCGCTGGAGTCGAGAGTCGTCGAGCTTGAAAGCCGTCAGGCGTTTCAGGATGACACCATCCAGGCGCTTAATGACGTGGTGGTCGAGCAGGCCCGCGTGATCGAGCGCCTGCAGTTGCAGATGGCCGAGTTGATCAAACGCTACGAGGAAATGGTGGGGCAGTACGGCAGCGAGGGAGAGGAGGCGCCACCGCCTCATTATTGAAGTGCGGCCAATGGCGTGGCGGGCAAGCCGCTACGCCACGAACCGCCCAGGGTCAGCGGCGGGAGACCGCGACTACGTCTTCGGCCTGCAGGCCCTTGTCACGGTGCATCACCGAGAACTCCACGCGTTGGCCTTCGACCAGAACGCGATGCCCTTCGCCACGGATGGCGCGAAAGTGCACGAAGATATCGTCACCCGAGTCGCGGGAAATGAAGCCGAAACCTTTGGAGGTGTTGAACCACTTGACCGTGCCGGTATCGCGCTTGCCGCCATCCTGGGTGACGCCCAGGCTGGCGCGGGGCTTGCCGATGCTGCGGGCGAAACCTGCGCCCAGGTGCAGGGCGACGGCGGCGACGGCGCAGAGCAGGGCAGGCAGGTCGCCCAGCTCCGGGCGGGCCAGCAGCGTCACGGTCTGCAGGACCACGGCCAGCACCAGCAGGGCGCAGGCCAGGTATTGCAGTTGCTGGCGCAGGCCTTTGTAGTAGTGCGGCAGGGCTGGGGCCAGGAGCAGGTTGAGCAGGCCGAGCAAGGCCAGGTAGACGGCTTCAGGTTGCTGGAGGAAAGGTGTAGCTTCGGTTTTGAGGCTGGGTATGAGCGATAGCAGCAAAGCTGCCACGCCCGTCACCAGATGGACGATCTTGAACATTTGGGTTGGCTCACATTGATAAGGCCGATCACAGGAAGAGCTGCCAGGGTGGTGCGCAGGTGTAAGGCGCGATCACACGGTTGGCAGCCTATGCACCCGGCAATGACAGTCCGCACGGGTGGCACGGTGCCTATTTAACAGCAAAGGCCGGGGGTTCTCAAACCGCGAGGGATGGATTGCCCTGGGTCACAGGCAGGAACGGGTAGGTCTGATACAGTTTGTGATGCCCCCTTGATGACCAAGCCTTGTGAAAAGGAGAGATCCATGGCAATCGATATCGGTATCAGCGAAGAAGACCGCAAGTCCATCGTCGACGGGCTTTCACGCCTGTTGTCGGACACCTACGTGCTGTATCTGAAAACCCACAACTTCCATTGGAACGTCACCGGCCCGTCATTCCGTACCCTGCACTTGATGTTCGAAGAGCAGTACAACGAGCTGGCCCTGGCGGTCGATTCGATCGCCGAGCGGATCCGCGCCCTGGGCTTCCCGGCTCCGGGCTCGTATGCCTTCTATGCGCGCCATTCATCGATCAAGGAAGAAGAGGGCGTGCCGCCGGCGGACGAGATGATCCGCCAGTTGGTCCAGGGCCAGGAGGCGGTGGTGCGTACTGCGCGCAGCATCTTCCCGGTGGTCGACAAGGTCAGCGACGAGCCGACGGCCGACCTGCTGACCCAGCGCATGCAGGTGCATGAGAAAACCGCCTGGATGTTGCGCGTGCTGCTCGACGGCAATTGATCGCCCGGCCGTAGTGCGATGCAAGGCCTGGTTCCGCGACCGGAACCAGGCTGCTCCATTTCCTTGAGGAAGGTTTTGCCACTGCTCTCCAGGCGCCTGCGGCGCTTTATTGGGCGCGCCCCTCGTGCGCAGCACTTGGGTGTCTTCCCAGGCGATGGAGTGGTGCGGTGGATATAAGGATGCAGCAAGGCAAGCGTGGTGCTTGCCAGGGAAAGTGGCCGGGCAAGCAGTGCATTGACCCGTTCAGGGCTGATTTCGACATGGTGCAGGTCAGGCCGGTCTCGCGTTCGGTCCGGCTCAATGGCTTTGCCACCTGCCTGCGCCTGGAGGTGGTGTACTGGCGGATTCTGGAGCGGATCGCCGAGGCCAATCAGTGTACGGTAAGCGCTGTGTTGTCCTATGTGGACCGGGAGGTGCACCTGCGTCATGGTGGGGTGCGCAACTTCAGCGGCCTGGTCCGGGTCATCTGCGTGGCCTGGTTGCTCGATCCGCCCAGCATGCGCTGATCGCCAGGCGGGCTGCACGGCTGTCCTTAACCATATATAATCCCGCTTTTCACTGCCCCCGGCAGTCAGCGTTGTGGTTGACGAGAGACACCCATGCCCCTTTATGACTATCAATGTGCATCCTGCGACCACCGTATGGAGGTGTTGCAGAAGATCAGCGCCGCGCCGCTGACCGATTGCCCGGCGTGCCAGGCGCCGGCGCTGAAGAAGCTGTTGTCGGTACCCGGTTTCCGCCTGAGCGGCAATGGCTGGTACGAGACCGATTTCAAGACCGGGGCGAAAAAGAATCTGGCAGGCGGCGACAAGGCCGACTGAGTTGAATTGCAGTGACCGGGTCTTGCAGTATTAGCCCCTCAGGGCGGCCAGACCTCCACCGAATACACGAATCACGAGAAGCGAAACCACCATCATGATGCGCAGCCATTATTGCGGCCAACTGAACGAGCGCCTGGACGGCCAGGAAGTCACTCTTTGCGGCTGGGTCCATCGTCGTCGCGACCACGGCGGGGTGATCTTCCTCGACATCCGTGACCGCGAAGGCATGGCCCAGGTCGTTTTCGACCCGGATCGCGCCGAGACTTTCGCCAACGCTGACCGCGTGCGCAGCGAGTACGTCGTGCAGATCACCGGCAAGGTGCGCCTGCGTCCAGAAGGCGCGGTCAACCCGAACATGGCCTCTGGCGCCATCGAAGTGCTGGGCTACGAGCTGACCGTCCTCAACGAGGCCGAGACCCCGCCGTTCCCGCTCAACGAATACTCCGACGTGGGCGAGGAAACCCGCCTGCGCTACCGCTTCATCGACCTGCGTCGCCCGGAGATGGCCGACAAGCTGCGCCTGCGTTCGCGCATCACCAGCAGCATCCGCCGCTACCTGGACGAGAACGGCTTCCTCGACGTCGAGACGCCGATCCTGACCCGCGCCACCCCGGAAGGTGCCCGTGACTACCTGGTGCCGAGCCGCACCCACGCCGGCAGCTTCTTCGCCTTGCCGCAATCGCCACAGCTGTTCAAGCAGCTGCTGATGGTGGCCGGCTTCGACCGCTACTACCAGATCGCCAAGTGCTTCCGCGACGAAGACCTGCGTGCCGACCGTCAGCCGGAATTCACCCAGATCGACATCGAGACCAGCTTCCTCGACGAATCCGAGATCATGGGCCTGACCGAAGGCATGATCCGCAAGCTGTTCAAGGAAGTCCTGGACTTGGAGTTCGGCGAATTCCCGCACATGACCTACGAAGAGGCCATGCGTCGCTACGGCTCCGACAAGCCTGACCTGCGTATCCCGCTGGAACTGGTCGACGTTGCCGACCAGCTCAAGGATGTCGACTTCAAGGTCTTCGCCGGCCCGGCCAACGATCCTAAGTGCCGCGTCACCGCCCTGCGTCTGCCAGGCGGCGCCAGCATGCCGCGCAGCCGTATCGACGAATACACCAAGTTCGTCGGCATCTACGGTGCCAAGGGCCTGGCGTACATCAAGGTCAACGAACGTGCCAAGGGCGTCGAAGGTCTGCAGTCGCCGATCGTCAAGAACATCCCCGAGGCCAACCTCAACGTGATCCTCGATCGCGTGGGTGCAGTCGATGGCGATATCGTGTTCTTCGGCGCCGACAAGGCCAAGATCGTCAGCGAAGCCCTGGGCGCGCTGCGTATCCGCCTGGGCCACGACTTCGAGCTGCTGACCTGCGAGTGGGCGCCGATGTGGGTCGTTGACTTCCCGATGTTCGAAGAGAACGACGATGGCAGCTTCAGCGCGCTGCACCACCCGTTCACCGCGCCCAAGTGCACCCCGCAGGAGCTCGAGGCCAACCCGGCCGGCGCCCTGTCCCGTGCCTACGACATGGTCCTCAACGGCACCGAGCTCGGTGGTGGTTCGATCCGTATCCATCGCAAGGAAATGCAACAGGCCGTGTTCCGTCTGCTGGGCATCGGTGCAGAAGAGCAGCAGGAGAAGTTCGGCTTCCTGCTCGACGCCCTGAAGTTCGGCGCGCCGCCCCACGGTGGCCTGGCCTTCGGCCTGGACCGCCTGGTGATGCTGATGACCGGCGCCCAGTCGATCCGTGAAGTGATCGCCTTCCCGAAAACCCAGAGCGCCGCGTGCGTCATGACCCAGGCCCCTGGCCTGGTGGATGCCAAGGCCCTGCGCGAGCTGCACATCCGTCTGCGCGAGCAGACCAAGGTCGAGTAATCGGCCCGGGCGCTTCCCGGTGGGGGCGCCCACGCGCTTCGGCGCCGTTTTCTCGCGTTCCGCCCTTCGGGGCGGAACCTGTTTCTGTTTGAAGGATTTGGAGACGTTATGGCTGGTCATTCGAAGTGGGCAAACATCAAGCACCGCAAAGAACGCCAGGATGCCAAGAGAGGCAAGATCTTCACCAAGTGGATCCGCGAGCTGACCGTCGCTGCCAAGCAGGGCGGCGCCGACCCGGCCTCCAACCCACGCCTGCGCCTGGCATTGGACAAGGCCTTGGGCGCCAACATGAGCCGCGACATCATCGATCGCGCCGTAGCCCGTGGTGCCGGTACCAACGAAAGCGACAACGTCGAGGAACTCAGCTACGAGGGCTACGGCCCCGGTGGCGTGGCGATCATGGTCGAGGCCATGACCGACAACCGCAACCGTACCGCGGCCGCTGTGCGCCATGCCTTCGCCAAGTGTGGCGGCAACCTCGGCACCGACGGCTCGGTGGCCTACCTGTTCGAGCGCAAGGGGCAGATCAGCTTCGCCGCCGACCTGGGCGTAAACGAAGAGGCCTTGATAGAAGCGGCCATGGAAGCCGATGCCGACGACGTGGTTGGCAACGATGACGGCTCCTTCGACGTCTTCACCTCGTTCAACAGTTTCTATGCGGTGCGCAACGCCTTGGAGGAAGCCGGTTTCAAGGCTTCGGACGCCGAGATCGTGATGCAGCCGACCACCAGTGCCGAGCTGGACCAGGAGGGCGCCGAGAAGGTGCTCAAGCTGATCGACATGCTCGAGGACCTGGATGACGTGCAGAACGTCTACTCCAATGCCGAAATCTCCGACGAGATCATGGAAAAACTCGGCTAAGGTATCTGGTTTATCCTGGCATGGCTCGTTGAGCCTGCGGCCCTTTCGCGGCACAAGGCCGCTCCTACAGGTACAGCGACGTTCCTCAGGTCGGCGCGATGTCTGTAGGAGCGGCCTTGTGCCGCGAAAGGGCTGCAAAGCAGCCCCAGGGGCCGCGCGCGTCGTATTCTTTATCTATTGCAGGCGTTATGACTCTGATTCTTGGTATCGACCCCGGCTCGCGCATCACCGGCTTCGGTGTGGTGCGCCAGACTGCCCGTGGCTGCGAGTACGTGGCGTCTGGCTGTATCCGCACCGGCAGCGGCGAGCTGCATGAGCGCCTGCAGATCGTGTTTCGTGGTGTCAGCGAAATCATTCGCCAGCACGGGCCCGTGACCATGGGCATCGAGCGGGTGTTCATGGCGCGCAATGCCGACTCGGCCCTCAAGCTCGGTCAGGCGCGGGGCGCGGCCATCGTCGCCGCCGCCGAAGCGGGCCTTGAGATCGCCGAGTACAGCGCCAGCCAGGTCAAGCAGGCCGTGGCAGGTACTGGTGGCGCCAACAAGGAGCAGGTGATGCTGATGGTCATGCACCTGTTGAAGCTGACGCAAAAACCGCAGGTCGACGCCTCCGACGCCCTGGCCATCGCCCTGTGCCATGCCCATACCCGCTCCAGCCTGGTGCCCCACGGCCTGGCCACGGCGCGGCGAAGAGGCGGGCGCTTGCGTCTTTGAGCGCTTCATGCGCAGATACAAATTTTGTCCGGGTGAAACGTTCACCCGTTGCATTTGCTGATAGGGTTGAGCGGTCTTCGACCGGCTCCCCGAGAGAAAGGATCGGAACGTGATTGGACGTTTGCGCGGCACCCTGGCGGAAAAACAGCCGCCGCACCTGATTATCGACGTCAACGGCGTAGGCTACGAGCTGGAAGTGCCGATGACCACCTTGTATCGCCTGCCCAAGGTCGGCGAACCGGTGACCGTGCATACCCATCTGGTGGTGCGTGAAGATGCGCATCTGCTCTATGGCTTCGCCGAAAAGCGCGAGCGCGAGTTGTTTCGCGAACTGATCCGGCTGAACGGGGTTGGGCCGAAGCTGGCGTTGGCGCTGATGTCCGGGCTGGAAGTGGACGAGCTGGTGCGCTGCGTGCAGGCCCAGGACACCTCGGCCCTGGTGCGTGTGCCGGGCGTCGGCAAGAAGACCGCCGAGCGCCTGCTGGTCGAGCTCAAGGACCGCTTCAAGGCCTGGGAAACCTCGCCTGCCATGTTCACCCTGGTGTCCGATGGCCCGCTGCCGGTCAGTAGTGCCTCCACGGCCGAAGCCGATGCGGTCAGCGCCCTGGTCTCCCTGGGCTACAAGCCCCAGGAGGCGAGCAAGGCGGTATCGGCGATCAAGGACAAGGCCGGTCTGAGCAGCGAGGAGCTGATTCGCCGTAGCCTCAAAGGGATGATTACCAAGTGATCGAAGCCGACCGACTGATCGCCGCCAGCGGGCGCGACCGCGAAGACATCCAGGACCGTGCGATCCGCCCGCTGCGCCTGGAGGAATACATCGGCCAGCCGGTGGTGCGCGAGCAGATGGCACTGTTCATCCAGGCAGCCCGTGGGCGCAACGAGTCCCTGGACCACACCTTGATCTTCGGTCCGCCCGGCCTTGGCAAGACCACGCTGGCCAACATCATCGCCCAGGAAATGGGCGTGTCGGTCAAGAGCACCTCGGGCCCGATCCTCGAGCGCCCGGGCGACCTGGCGGCCATGCTGACCAACCTCGAGCCCCACGATGTGCTGTTCATTGACGAGATCCACCGCTTGTCCCCGGTGGTCGAGGAAGTGCTCTACCCGGCGATGGAAGACTTCCAGCTGGACATCATGATCGGCGAGGGGCCGGCGGCCCGCTCGATCAAGCTGGACCTGCCACCTTTCACCCTGGTCGGTGCCACCACCCGTGCCGGCATGCTGACCAACCCGCTGCGCGATCGCTTCGGTATCGTCCAGCGCCTGGAGTTCTATAGCAACAGGGACCTGGCCACCATCGTCAGCCGTTCGGCCAACATCCTGGGCCTCGTGATCGAGGACGAAGGCGCCTATGAGATCGCTCGCCGGGCCCGTGGCACCCCGCGGATCGCCAACCGTCTGCTGCGCCGGGTGCGCGACTACGCCGAGGTGCGTGGCAAGGGCGAGATCACCAAGGCGGTGGCGGACATGGCGCTGAACCTGCTGGATGTCGACGAGCGTGGCTTCGACCATTCCGACCGCCGCCTGCTGCTGACCATGATCGAAAAGTTCGACGGTGGCCCGGTGGGGGTCGACAACCTGGCGGCAGCCATCAGCGAGGAGCGCCATACCATCGAAGACGTGCTCGAGCCATACCTGATCCAGCAGGGCTACATCATGCGTACGCCACGCGGGCGTGTGGTCACCCGTCACGCCTACCTGCATTTCGGCCTGAACATTCCCGGCCGCTTTGCCGAAGGTGGCGAATTTTCCGATCCCGACGATGAATGACAGATCGAATCGGGGTTTTCGTGGTCCTACCGCTGGCACGCCCTCGCGGCGCTGGCAATAAGACATTATCGATGCAAAAACAGTTGCCGGGGCGGATTGGCAAGCTGAGGAGTAAGCACTAGAGTATGCGCGCGCAAAAAGGCCTGGAACCGTTCGCCCACCGCTGTCGCGTCTATTACGAGGACACCGACGCAGGTGGCGTGGTGTATTACGTCAATTACCTGAAATTCATGGAGCGTGCACGCACCGAGCGGCTGCGGCACCTGGGGTTTTCCCAAGCCGAGCTGGCAGGCCAGAACCTGCTGTTCGTGGTCCATTCCAGCGAAGCGCGCTACCACGCGCCGGCGCGGCTGGACGACGCGTTGCGGGTGACCGCGCAAGTACTTGAATTGAATCGCGCCAGCCTGCGCTTCGTGCAGCAGGTCTGGCGGGAAAAGGATGAAACGCTGCTCTGCGAGGGGCAGTTCCTGGTGGCCGCCGTGCGCGCCGACACTTTCAAACCCCGGGCCATACCCCAAGAGCTGCGCGACGCCTTCCTGGCGGACGGCACGGGTACTCAATCGAACGCAGGAGAATAAGCGTGGAAGCTAACGTCGTCGACCATACCTCCATGTGGAGTCTGGTCAGCAATGCCAGCATTGTGGTGCAGCTGGTGATGCTGACCCTGGTGGCAGCCTCGGTCACCTCATGGATCATGATCTTCCAGCGCAGCACCATGCTGCGCGCCGGTCGTCGTGCGCTGGACGCCTTCGAAGAGCGCTTCTGGTCGGGCATCGACCTGTCCAAGCTGTACCGCCAGGCAGGCAGCAACCCAGACCCGGATTCCGGCGTCGAGCAGGTGTTCCGTGCCGGCTTCAAAGAGTTCTCGCGCCTGCGCCAGCAGCCGGGCGTCGACCCGGATGCGGTCATGGAAGGCGTTGGCCGTGCCATGCGCGTAGCGATCTCCCGCGAGGAAGAGAAGCTCGAGCAGAGCCTGCCGTTCCTGGCCACCGTCGGTTCCACCAGCCCGTACATCGGCCTGTTCGGTACCGTCTGGGGCATCATGAACTCCTTCCGCGGCCTGGCCTCTGCCCAGCAGGCGACCCTGGCCACCGTGGCCCCGGGTATTGCCGAGGCGCTGATCGCCACTGCGATCGGCCTGTTCGCCGCGATCCCGGCAGTCATCGCCTACAACCGTTTCTCGGCCCGCAGCGAAGTGCTGATCGGTCGTTACTACACGTTCGCCGACGAGTTCCAGGCGATCCTGCACCGCAAAGTACACACCAGCGAAGAGTGATCAGGTAGAAGCCCATGGCCCGAGTTCGCCACAAACGCAAGCCGGTCGCCGAGATGAACGTGGTGCCCTACATCGACGTGATGCTGGTGCTGCTGGTCATCTTCATGGTGACCGCTCCCATGCTCAACCAGGGCGTGAAGGTCGACCTGCCCAAGGTATCCAGCGAAGCCTTGCCCCAGGACAACAACGTTCAGATCCTGACCATCTCGATCAAGGCCGACAAGACCTACTACTGGAACCTCGGCAGCGAGGTCGACACCGACAAGCAGATGGACAAGGCCATGACCTTGCCGGAAATGACCGACGCGGTGACCAAGATCATTGCCGCCGGTCGTGACCAGGGCAAGCAGACCCAGGTCTTCATCCGTGGCGACAAGGCCGTCGACTACGGCGCGGTCATGGGCGCCATGGGTGGGTTGCAGAAGGCCGGTGTCGGTAACGTTGGCCTGATTACCGAGGCGCCCTGATGCAACAGCGAGAGCCATCCGCCTCGGAAAGCTACTTCTGGCCCAGTATCTGGGCCATCGGTCTGCATGTGCTGGTGTTCGCGATGCTGTTCGTCAGCTTCGCCATGACGCCGGAACTGCCGCCGTCCAAGCCTATCGTCCAGGCCACGCTCTACCAGCTCAAGTCCAAGAGCCAGGCAACCACCCAGACCAACCAGAAGATCGCCGGGGAAGCGAAGAAAACCGCTTCGCGCCAGACCGAAGTCGAGCAGCTGGAACAGAAGAAGGTCGAGCAGGAAGCCATCAAGGCCGCGGAACAAAAGAAAGCTGACGCCGCTCAAAAGGCCGAAGAGGCCCGAGAGGCCGCCGAGGCGAAGAAGGCTGAAGAGGCTGCCAAAGCCGCCGAAGCCAAGAAGGCCGCCGAGGCCAAGAAAGCCGAAGAGGCGAAGAAGGCCGCCGAGAAGCAGCAGGCCGACATCGCCAAGAAAAAGGCCGAGCAAGAGGCGAAGAAGCAGGCCGAGGAAGAAGCCAAGAAGAAGGCCGCCGAGGAGGCGAAGAAAAAAGCCGCCGAGGAGGCCAAGAAGAAAGCAGCCGAGGACGCCAAGAAAAAAGCGGCGGCCGAGCAGGCCAAGAAAAAGGCAGCTGAAGACGCCAAGAAGAAGGCGGCGGCAGATGCCCAGAAGAAAAAGGCCCAGGAAGCGGCCCGCAAGGCAGCGGAGGACAAGAAAGCCCAGGCCCTGGCCGAGCTGTTGTCCGACACCACCGAGCGGCAGCAGGCCCTGGCCGATGAGCGTGGCGATGAAGTGGCCGGCGATTTCGACGACCTGATTCGCATGCGGGCAGCCGAAGGTTGGGCACGTCCGCCGTCCGCACGCAGGGGCATGACGGTAGTCCTGCAGATCAACATGTTGCCCGATGGCACCATCACCAATGTCAGCGTGGCGCGCTCCAGCGGCGACGGCCCGTTCGACGCCTCGGCGGTGGCAGCAGTGAAGAACATTGGTCGTTTGACCGAAATGCAGGGCTTGAAGCCGAACGAGTTCAATCCGTATCGTTCATTCAAGATGACATTTACACCTGAGGATCTTGCGTTGTGATTAAACGTCTGAAAGGACTGCTGGTCATGCTCTGCTGCGTGGCAGGTATGGCCGTGGCAGAGGAAAAGAACATCCTGGTCACCAGCGGCAGCGACCGGGCGACCCCGATCGCGGTGGTGCCGTTCGGTCTGCAGGGTGGCAGCGTGCTGCCGGAAGACATGGCCGAGATCATCGGCAATGACCTGCGCAACTCCGGTTACTACTCGCCCATTCCACGGCAGAACATGATCAGCCAGCCGAGCCAGGCCAGCGAAGTGATCTTCCGTGACTGGAAGGCCTTGGGTGCCCAGTACGTGATGGTCGGCAGCATCGTGCCGGCCGGCGGTCGCCTGCAGGTGCAGTACGCCCTGTTCAACGTCGCCACCGAGCAGCAAGTGCTGACCGGCAGCGTCGCCGGCGGCGTCGACCAGCTGCGCGACATGGCGCACTACATCGCCGACCAGTCGTTCGAGAAGCTCACCGGCATCAAGGGCGCGTTCTCCACCCGCATGCTGTACGTGACCGCCGAGCGCTTCTCTGCCAACAACACCCGCTACACCCTGCAGCGCTCGGACTACGACGGTGCCCGCGCCGTGACCCTGCTGCAGTCCCGCGAGCCGATCCTGTCGCCGCGCTTCGCGCCGGACGGCAAGCGTATCGCCTATGTCTCGTTCGAGCAGAAGCGCCCGCGCATCTTCGTCCAGCACATCGACACCGGTCGCCGTGAGCAGGTCACCAACTTCGAAGGCCTCAACGGTGCTCCGGCCTGGTCGCCGGATGGCTCGCGCCTGGCCTTCGTGTTGTCCAAGGACGGTAACCCGGACATCTACGTGATGAACATGGGCTCGCGCCAGATCACCCGCGTCACCGCCGGCCCTGGCATCAACACCGAGCCGTTCTGGGGCAAGGATGGCAACACCCTGTACTTCACCTCCGACCGTGGCGGCAAGCCGCAGGTCTACAAGACCTCCATCGGTGGTGGTGGTGCCGAGCGCGTGACCTTCGTGGGCAACTACAACGCCAACCCGAAACTGTCGGCCGACGAGAAGACCCTGGTGATGATCCATCGCCAGCAGGGTTTCACCAACTTCAAGGTGGCTGCGCAGGACCTGGAGCGTGGAAGTGTAAAGATTCTTTCGGACACCAGTCTTGATGAGTCTCCCACTGTTGCGCCAAACGGCACCATGCTAATCTACGCCACCCGCCAGCAGGGCCGGGGAGTCTTGATGCTCGTCTCTCTCAACGGACGCGTGAGGCTCCCGCTTCCTACCGCGCAAGGCGAAGTCAGAGAACCGTCCTGGTCCCCTTACCTGAACTGATTGCGGCGTAACACTATTTGCTTAACACACTGGGGTTTCATTAGGAGTTTCACGATGGAAATGCTGAAGTTTGGTAAATTCGCTGCGCTGGCTCTGGCCATGGCCGTAGCTGTAGGTTGCTCCTCCAAGGGCGGTGACAACGCTGGCGAAGGCGCCGCTGTTGACCCGAACGCTGGCTACGGTGCCAACACCGGCGCTGTCGACGGCAGCCTGAGCGAAGAAGCCGCCCTGCGCGCAATCACCACCTTCTACTTCGAATACGACAGCTCGGACCTGAAGCCAGAAGCCATGCGCGCCCTGGACGTTCACGCCAAGGACCTGAAAGCCAACGGCAACCGTGTTGTCCTGGAAGGCCACACCGACGAGCGCGGTACTCGCGAGTACAACATGGCTCTGGGCGAGCGTCGTGCCAAGGCCGTTCAGCGCTACCTGGTTCTGCAGGGCGTTTCCCCTGCTCAGCTGGAACTGGTTTCCTACGGCGAAGAGCGTCCGGTTGCCACTGGTGGCGACGAGCAGTCCTGGGCTCAGAACCGTCGCGTAGAACTGCGTAAGTAAGTTCCTATGCGTATGTGCCGTCGTGCTGTAACCGTCCTCGCACTCAGCCTGCCGCTTGCGGCCTGGGCTGAGGTTCCCGTAGTAGATGACAACGCGAGCGGCTATCCGCCTGCGGGTTATGGCACGAGCGGCGCCTATGCCGGGGCAGGGGCTTCGACCCCTGCCTCTGCACAGGGCCAGCTGTTCATGCAGCTGCAGCAGATGCAGGACCAGATTTCCCGCCAGCAGGGCATCATCGAAGAGCTGCAGAACGATGTGGCCCGCATGAAGCAGGAAAGCCTGGAGCGTTACAAGGATCTGGACAGCCGCATCAACAGTGGTGCCGCGCCTGCCCAGGCTCCCGAGAATTCTTCCACCGGTGGTGCCGCCGCCGGTGCTGCCGCTGGCGCCGCTGCCCAACAGCCGGCCGCCAGCAGCGAACCCGGTGATCCGGCGAAAGAGAAGCTCTATTACGACGCCGCTTTCGACCTGATCAAGCAGAAGGACTTCGACAAGGCCAGCCAGGCCTTCGCCGCCTTCCTGCGCAAGTACCCTAACAGCCAGTACGCCGGCAATGCCCAGTACTGGCTTGGCGAGGTGAACCTGGCCAAGGGCGACCTGCAAGGTGCCAGCCAGGCCTTCGCCAAGGTCGGCCAGTTGTACCCCAAGCACAGCAAGGTGCCTGACTCGCTGTACAAGCTGGCGGACGTCGAGCGCCGCATGGGCCACACCGACAAGGTCAAGGGCATCCTGCAGCAGGTCATCACCCAGTACCCCGGCACCTCTGCCGCGCAACTGGCGCAGCGCGACCTGCAAAAGCTCTGAATATCGCCTGACGAAAGAAACCCGCGCTTGTCGCGGGTTTTTTCGTTAGAATCTTGGCCCTTTTTTCGTAAACACGCTGTTGCGGATAACGCTATGTCGAGTCCGTACCAGTGCCTGACGGAGGCGGACAGCCTGTTTAGCTGTCACGCCCGTGGCGACCATGCAAGACACATTACGCATCACCGAAGTCTTTTACTCGTTGCAGGGTGAAACACGAACGGCGGGGCTGCCCACCGTATTCGTGCGTCTCACCGGCTGCCCTTTGCGCTGCCAATACTGTGACAGTGCCTACGCCTTCAGCGGCGGTACCCTTCGTACCCTTGACGATATCCTCGAGCAGGTGGCGGGCTTCCGGCCGCGCTATGTCTGCGTGACCGGGGGCGAACCCTTGGCCCAGCCCAACGTGCTGGCGCTGTTGCAGCGCCTGTGTGACGCCGGCTACGAGGTGTCCCTGGAAACCAGCGGTGCCCTGGATATCGCCCGCGTCGATACCCGCGTCAGCCGCGTGGTCGACCTCAAGACCCCGGGCTCGGAGGAGTCGCACCGTAACCGCTACGAGAACATCGAGCTGCTGACCCGTAACGACCAGGTCAAGTTCGTGATCTGTTCCCGTGAGGACTACGACTGGGCGGTTTCGAAACTGATCCAGTACAACCTGGCCGAGCGCGCAGGCGAAGTGCTGTTTTCGCCCAGCCACCACCAGGTCAATGCCACCGACCTGGCCGACTGGATCGTCGCCGACAACCTGCCCGTGCGCTTCCAGCTGCAGTTGCACAAACTGCTGTGGAACGACGAGCCTGGCCGCTGATAAAAGGAGTATGAACATGACTGAGAAACGTGCGGTAATCCTGCTGTCCGGTGGCCTGGACTCGGCCACCGTGGTTGCCATGGCCAAGGCCGAGGGCTACAGCTGCTATACCATGAGCTTCGATTACGGCCAGCGCCACCGCGCCGAGCTGAATGCTGCAGCGCGAGTTGCCCGAGACCTGGGCGTGGTCGAGCACAAGGTGATCGGCCTGAACCTGGACGGCATCGGTGGCTCGGCCCTGACCGATACCAGCATCGATGTACCTGAGGCACCTGGCGAGGGCATTCCGGTCACCTACGTGCCCGCCCGAAACAC
The DNA here is from genome assembly GCF_056856075.1 of Pseudomonas sp. FA-1. Taxonomy (NCBI): domain Bacteria; kingdom Pseudomonadati; phylum Pseudomonadota; class Gammaproteobacteria; order Pseudomonadales; family Pseudomonadaceae; genus Pseudomonas; species Pseudomonas sp. FA-1. The sequence continues at coordinate 58,165 of NZ_JBWXTH010000002.1, read as the reverse complement.
GGTCTTCCTGTCCCTGGCCCTGGGCTGGGCGGAAGTGCTTCAGGCCCGCGACATCTTCATCGGCGTGAACGCCGTGGACTACTCGGGTTACCCGGATTGCCGTCCCGAGTTCGTCGAGGCGTTCGAGCGCATGGCCAACCTGGCCACCAAGGCGGGCGTGGAAGGGCAGGGCTTCCGTATCCAGGCCCCCTTGCAGAACCTGAGCAAGGCGCAGATCGTCCAGGCCGGTATCGCCCAGGGCGTGGACTACAGCCTCACGGTGTCATGCTACCAGGCGGACGACGACGGCCGTGCCTGCGGCAAGTGCGACAGCTGCCGCCTGCGTGCCGAGGGCTTCAAGGCGGCGGGTGTCGCGGACCCGACTCGATATTTTTAAAAAAAATTGCGATGGGGTGTTGATTTCCCGTTAGAAATCAGTATTATACGCGCCATCCAACGGGTCGTTAGCTCAGTTGGTAGAGCAGTTGGCTTTTAACCAATTGGTCGTAGGTTCGAATCCTACACGACCCACCATACATGAAGAGCCCGCCTTTCAAGGCGGGCTTTTTCATTTGCGCGTCATTCAGATAGATCCGGCAGCTCCTGCTGTTGCGACTGTAGGTGAGGGCCTGGCCCTTGATCGCGGGGGCATGACCCTTCTGGATGCGCAGGCTCAACCTTCTCCAACCCTGTTCAGCCGATGTGCATCGAAGGCATCGATCGTTTGGTACGCGGTATAGGTCGCCTGCGCCGCCAGCAAACCGGCAACACCAAAGGTACGGGTCAAGCCAAACTGCCCGAACCCTGCCGGTACGGGCAACCTGTGGGCGATGGCATTGGCAAGCACCTCGCCCGCCACCGTGGTGGGCGCCATGCCGTGGCCACCGAAACCTACCGCATGCCAGATGCCGTTGTCGTCCTGGCCGATCTGCGCCATCTGATGGCGTCCGTAGCTCATCAGGCCACCCCATGAATAGTCGATGTCCACGTCCTCGAGCTGAGGGTAGACCGTGACCAGGTCGGCCTTGAGCAGCTTGGCGATGGCTTCGGGGCCGCGATCGAGGATGGAAATACGCCCGCCCCACAGGATGCGACTGTCCTTGAGCGGGCGGTAGTAGTCGAAGGCGAAGCGGGTGTCGTAGATCGCCGACTCGCAGGCGATCGCGTCCTTCAGCCTCTCGCCCAATGGCTGGGTGGCGACCACGTAGGTGGCGATGGGCAATACTGCGCGCTCCACTGGGCGATAGACGCCACGGGCGTAGCCGCCGCCGGAGAACACCACTTCTTCGGCATGTACCTCGCCGCCTTCGGTTCGCACGACATATTTGCCGGCGCGTCGTTCGATGGCCAGCACGGGAGACTGTTCGAACAGGCGCGTGCCGAGGTCGGTAACCGCGCGCGCCACGCCGCAGACGTATTTGAGCGGATGGAAGTGGAAGGCATTGCGCTCGAGCAGCCCACCGTAATAGCGGTCGGTCTTGAGCATTTCTTTCAGTTCGCCGGGTGCGATGTATTCCCACTCCACGCCGTAGACTTCTTTCATCAGTTGGCGGGGCTTTTCCAGGCGCGACGGGTCATTGAACCAGTTGGCCAGGATCACCCCTTTGTCCACCAGGTCGCAGTCGATGCTGTAGTGGCGGGCACGGCTGCGGATCAGCTCCACCGCGTCGAGCGTCAGTTGGTACAGGCGCCGCCCCTCTTGTGCGCCCAGGGTATCGAGCAGGGCACCGTTGCCCAAGCTGTAGCCGCCGAAGACGAAACCGCCGTTGCGCCCGGATGCGCCATGCCCCACCCGGTACGACTCCAGCACCACCACGTCGGTGACGCCACGTTCGGCCAGGCCCAGGGCGGTCGACAGGCCTGCCAGGCCGCCCCCCAGGATGCAGACGCGGGTGTCGGTGCGGCCGGCGTGGGCCGGGTAGGACACCCGATCGACGGAGGCTTCGTAGAAGGATTGAAGGAAATCGGTGCTCATCGCAAGGTCCATGCGGTAATGGCGCCGGGCAGAAGGCTGCCGACGCCGTGCCAAAGGGTATCAGGCGGAAGTCTGGGGGCTGGCGATCGCCAGGTCGCTGGCATCGCTTTCGGCGCTGTGGCGCGCCTGCCGCCGGCGAACCTCGATCACGCTGAAGTCCATATCCCGGTAGCGGACGATGCGCGAACGGGTGATCAACTTGTGGCCAAGCCACATCACCGCGAACAGCACCAGGCCGATATAGGTCGCGGTGGCGCCCATCCAGTCGATGCGGTCGCCGATGAAAGCCTGGTAGTTCTGGCCCAGCATCACCACCATGCACAGGGCGAAGGCGAAGAACGGCCCGAACGGGAAGAACTTCGAGACGTAGGGCAGCTTGTCCAGGCTATGGCCCTGCAGTTTGTAGCCGCGACGGAAGCGGTAATGGCTGATGGCGATGCCCAGCCAGGCGATGAAGCCCAGCATGCCGGAGGTATTGAGCAGCCACAGGTAGAGCTTGCCGGGGCTGAACAGGAAGCTCAGCAGGCACAGGCCGGCCACCACCGAGGTGGCCAACAAGGCCCACACGGGTGTGCCCGAGCGGGTGAGCTTGGCGAACAGCGCGGGCGCCTTGCGCTCCACGGCCAGGCTGTAGAGCATGCGCGAAGAGGCATACATGCCGGAGTTACCGGCCGAGAGCACCGAGGTGAGGATCACGGCATTCATGATGGCCGCAGCGGCCAGCATGTCGGCTTTTTCGAAGATCAGGGTGAAGGGGCTGATGGTGATGTCCGAAAGCCCGTCCTTGAGCAGGCGCGGGTCGGTATAGGGAATCAGCAGGCCGATCACGATGATGGTGCAGACGTAGAACAGCAGGATGCGCCAGAAGATCTGGCGCACCGCCTTGGGAATGTTGCGTCCGGGGTTTTCCGTCTCTCCAGCGGCGATGCCGACGAACTCGGTGCCCTGGAACGAGAAGCCGACGATCATGGCCACGCCGATCAGCGCAGGCAGGCCACCGGCGATCGGTGCGTCGCCGATCTGCCACAGGTGTGCGCCGCCATCTTGGCCACCTTCGACGATGCCCATCAGCATCAGCACGCCCATGACGATGAAGGCGATGATGGTGATGACCTTGATCAGTGCGAACCAGAACTCCGTCTCGCCGAAGAAGCGTACCGAAGCGACGTTCAGGGCGAACAGCAGCCCCAGGAACACGGCGCTCCAGATCACCCCGGGTGTGTCCGGGAACCAGTAGGTCATGATGATCTGTACGGCGACCAGGTCCACGGCGATGGTCACCGCCCAGGAATACCAGTAGTTCCAGCCCAGGGCGAAGCCGAAGCTTTCGTCCACGTACCGTGAGGCGTAGGTGGAGAACGAGCCGCTGACCGGCATGCAGGCGGCCAGTTCCCCCAGGCTGGTCATCAGGAAGTACACCATCAGGCCGACGATCGCGAAGGCGAGCAGGGCGCCGCCGGGCCCCGACTGGGCGATGGTGGCGCCGGAAGAGACGAACAGGCCGGTGCCGATCGAACCGCCGATGGCGATCATGTTCAGGTGGCGGCTGTTGAGGGTGCGTTTCAGATGGCCCGCGGGCGTGTTCGCGGCGGTCGAACGTGCGTGTTCATTGGATTGGGTCATGGGCAATCTATTTGACCTCGTTCAGTTTGAGTTTTTTGTTCTTGTTCTGCCCTGGCTGGCGCGTCGTGCTTCGCGCGGGCCAGGCTGTACGGCCCAAGTTCAAGAGTTCGCTCGCCATGAATGGCGGGCGAATTCATTGACCGGGGTCAGTATCGGCGTGCGAAGTGCTGCCCAACAAACGACCTTTAGGCACTAAATCATTCTGTTTTGGAATGAAGTTGGGTATTGGTGTGTTTTTATGATGACTGACTGGTCATATGGCGAAATGCCGGTCTAGAGCTTCTGCGCTTGGATGCGTTGCGTCAGAATGTAACGTGCTTGTGTCGATTTGAGCGTTTTGACGATCGGATCTATCAAAATGACAGGAAAAAAATTCAGTTTATTAGAGCTGTAGGTGTGGGGTTTAAAGCGATAGGGCCGCGACGCGGCCCCGGGGAGATCAGCCTTCGTGGGGCTGGGCGCGGCTGGTGATGGCAGCTTTCTGCTCGTGCACAGCCGTGTCCTGCGGCAGCTGGTCGAACTCGCGCAGGCCGTCCTTGCGGTACGGGTCGCCGATCCAGCGCGGCGCCACCAGGAACTGCGGGCTCACCAGGCTCTTGGCCGGCTCGAAACGGTCATAGCTGAGGCCGGCGAGGTCGGACAGGGTATGGATCAGATGCGAGCTGCTGTAGGGCCGGTCGGTCATCGACTGCAGGTCGCGAGGGTGCTCGGCTTGCCAGCTTGGCGAGGTCCACAGCAGGAACGGGATGGTGTACATCGGCCGGGTCGGCGCGTTCTCGTTGCGGCCCAGGCGATCGTGGTCGCCGGAGCTGTAGACGTCTTCACCATGGTCGGAGAGGTACAGCAGGAACCCATTGGGCGTCGACGCCGAGTAGCGCTGGATCAGGCTGGATACCACGTGGTCGTTGTACAGCACTGCGTTGTCGTAGAAGTTGTAGGTTTCCACCTGGCTGGGAGACAAGCCAGCAGGCACGCCCTGGCTGTCCTTGAAGCGCTCGTAGGTATCCGGATAGCGGTAGCGGTAGTCCATGTGGGTGCCCAACAGGTGGACGATGATGAACTTCTTCTGCGCCGGGTCCTGCAGTGCCTTTTCGAACGGTGCGAGCACCACTTCGTCATACTGGCTGGCGTTCTGGTTACGCTGGTTGTTCAGGTAGACCGGCACATCCGTCTGCTGGGAGAAGGTGGTCAGCATGGTGTTGCGCTTGGTCATCGTCTGCTGGTTGGTGATCCAGAAGGTTTTGTAGCCCGCCTGTTTCATCAGGTTGATCAGCGAAGGGTCGGTCAGGAAGCGATCCGGGTTCTTCTGGTCGCCGAAGGTCAGGATCTGCTGCATCACTTCGATGGTATAGGGCCGTGGCGATACCACGTTGCGGAACACCGTCAGTTGCTTGTCCTCGCTGGCCAGGGCGTCGAGGTTGGGTGTGGTCGGCCGGCCGTAGCCGTACAAGTGCATGTGTTCACGGGTGGTCGATTCGCCCAGCACCAGCACCAAGGTGCGCGGCGCGTCGCCGCTGCTGTCCTTCAGGCCCTGCAGGGGTGGCAACGAGGCGTTCTGCTCGAGCAGCTTCTGCATGTTGTCCAGCTGCTGGCGGTATTGCTGGTAGCCGACCAGCAACTGCCAGGGCACCGCAGGCTCCATGCGTAGCTGGACCTTTTCCAGGGCGTCGGCGAAGTTGCGTTCCTGGGTCACCATCTGTTTATAGAAGGGGTAGATCAGGTTCGCCGCCAGCAGCACGATCACCAGCGGCGCCCGGCTGCGCAGGGGCAGGGTGACCGGGCGCACGCGCTTCCACAGCAGCACCGCCACAACGGTATACAGCAGCAGCGCCAGGCACAGCCCGACACTGAAGTACTGGCTGAAATATTCCCCGGCTTCGGCGGTGTTCGACTCGAACATCACGAAGATCACGCTCTGCGAGAACTCCTGGCGGTAGATGCCGAAGTAGCTCAGGCCCACCAGCGAGGCGGCCCAGAGCACCACGCCGATCACCGCGCTCAAGGTGCGGGTGTGGCGCGGCAGCAGCAATACTGGGGCGAACCACAGGGTGCTGAGGAAAAGCGAGTCTCGGAAGCCGGAAAACCCGGTGGTGCCGCTGAACATCAGCAGCGCCTGGGTGACACCGGAGAAATACCAGAAGAACAGCAGGAGCCAGCCCAGGCCGGCCCAGTCGATGCCTTTTCGCATTGTTGGGGTAGTGCTTGCCACGTGCGCCTCGTCGAACCTTGATGACAGCCGGGTGTGCCGGCTGCCGGAAAGGCTGCGACGCTAATGGAGCGGCTGTGAAAATAACGTCAACCGTTCATGGAAAAAGCAGTGGCCTGGCGCTTATTCGGCCCATTCCGGATCGCCGGTGAATACCACCGTGAGCCAACGGTCCGGCCCTTCGCCGCCGATGGCTTCGCCGATCTCGTCGCGCAGGGCGTCCCACTCGGCGATGGTGCGGGCGGCCATGGTGGTCGGCACGATGAAGTACAACTCGATCTCCCGCGAGCGACCGACCTTGGCTACATAGGCGCGGTACGACTGCAGGCCATGCCGCCCGACGAAGGCCTGGGCCACGTCATCGACGTGTTGCTTGAGGTCGCTCGGGGTCACCAGGAACATTTCCGCCAGCGCCTGGCGCACCACCGACATCGGCAGCGGGATGATCACCAGGCACACCAGGGCCAGCACGGCCGGGTCGATGTAGGGCGAAAGCCAGGCCCACTCGGTGCCCTGCACCAGGTAGCCGAAGCAGAAGGCGACCAGCAGGGCGGCGGTGATGCTGGCCGACATCACCCAGCCCTTGACATCCATGCGCACGAAGTCCGAGCCCAGTGTGCGGTTGGCGCGGGCCTCGGCGATGGCGATGGCCAGGCAGGCGACGACGGTGACTGCGGCATAGATCAGGGCGACACCGAATTCCAGGTCTCGGCCGCCTTCGAGCAGGCTGCTGATGGCGTTGATCAGGGCGTAGGCCGCTACGCCGGTCAGCAGAATGCCATTGAGCGCCAGGACCATCGGCTCCAGGTGCCAGAAGCCCATGGTGAAGCGCTCGCGTAGCTTGCGTGACATACGTTCGGCACGGGCATGGGAGGTGATCAGCTTGACCACCACCAGTGACAACCCGCTCATGCTGGCGTCCACCAGCGAATAGACACCATCGAAGACGATCGAGAACGAGCCTGACGCCAGGCCGAAGGCGATGCCGATCACGGCGATGAACAAAGTGACGGCGATGGACGTGCGCAGCACGCCCTGTTCGCTCGCCAGGTCGAAAAACGGTTTTCCCATCATGGGCTCCCTGTCTGATTTCACCGTCCCCCTGTAGGAGCGGGCTTGTCCCGCGATTGATCGCGAATGCAGGCTCGGCCCAATCGCGGGGCAAGCCCGCTCCTACAGGGAAAGCAGTGGCTATACCTTGAACTGTTCCATCAAGGCCTGCTGCTGGTTGGCAAGCCGGTTCAGCGCCTGGCTGATCCGCGCCGACTCGTCGGCCTGGCCCGACAGCGACTCGGTCACATCGCGGATGCCGGCGACGTTGCGATTGACTTCCTCGGCCACCGCGCTCTGCTCCTCGGCCGCCGAGGCGATCTGCAGGTTCATGTCACTGATCACCGCCACCGCTTCGCCGATTCGCTGCAGGGCAGGCAGGGCCTGTTCCATGCGCGTGGCGCTGTCACGGGCCTGGCGCTGGCCTTCGTGCATGGCGCCGACCACATCATGGGTGCCCTGCTGCAGGCCTTCGATCACCTGGCGGATTTCCTCCACCGAAACCTGCGTGCGCTGGGCCAGGCCGCGCACCTCGTCGGCGACCACGGCAAAGCCGCGACCGGCCTCGCCCGCGCGGGCGGCTTCGATGGCCGCGTTCAGCGCCAGCAGGTTGGTCTGTTCGGCGATGGCGCGAATCACCTCGAGCACCGTGCCGATCTGCTCGCTGCGCCCTGCCAGGGCGCGTGCCTGGTCCATGGCGCTGTCCATGTCTGCCACCAGCCGATCGATGGCTTGGCGGGTCACGGCCACCAGCTCCAGGCCTTCATGGGTGGCCTGGTCGGCGCCGCGTGCGGCCTGGGCCGCCTGGGAGGCATTGCGGGCTACGTCCTGGGCGGTGGCGCTCATCTCGTTGGCGGCAGTGGCCACCTGTTCGATTTCCCGCTGCTGTTGCTGCATCCCGCCGCTGGTCTGGCTGGCGATGGCCGCAGACTGGTCGGCCGTGCCTCGGGCCTGCTGGAGCGAGCCCTTGACCTGGGCGATCACCGGCTGGAGCTTGTCGAGGAAGCGGTTGAACCAGCCGCTCAACTGGCCCAGTTCGTCCTCGCGGGTGTAGTCCAGGCGTCGGGTCAGGTCGCCTTCACCGCTGGCGATGTCGCGCAGGCGTTCGGCCACGGCGAGGATCGGCCGGGTCACGCCGCGGGCGGTCAGCCACACCAGCAGCAGGCCGAGCACGGCTGCCGCAAGGCCGATCAACAGACTGGTGAGGTTGGCGGCCTGGTTGCGTGCGTCCAGGCGTTGGTTAAGGGCCACCGCAGGTGCCTGCAGCACGGCCTCCGGCAGTTCCAGCAGGACCTGCCAGGGCGTTGCCTCGGGAATCGGGGGGAACGGGCGGGAGACGCGCATCAGGCCGTTCTCGAGCTGTTCCACCGGCTGGCCGGCGGCCATCGCGGTCGCAAGTTCACGCGCCTGTTCGCCGTAGGCCTGGGTCACCGTCTTGCTCAGTTGTGCATTGTCCTGGCTGTGGCCAGCCAGAAGGCCTGCGGGGCTGATGATGCTGACCTGGCCTTGGCCGTCGAACAGCTCCTGGCGGCCCGCCAGGCTCAGTTGCTGCAGGTTGTCCAGGCCAATGTCCAGGCCGACCACCCCGACCACCTGGCCGTTGTCCAGCAGCGGCAGGGCGATGCTGGTCATCAGCACCTGGCGGCCGTTGACCTCATCGAAATACGGGTCGAGCACGCAGGGCTTGGCGGTTTCCAGTGGGCAGGTCAGCCAGCGGTTGTAGGGCGAGCCATTGGCCGCGGTGCTGGTGTCGGCCAGCATCGATTCGGGCATGGACTCCGACTCCAGCGTTCCGGGGCTGGGCTGCGACCAGTACAGCGAATAGCGCCCGCTGTCGTTGCTGCCCTGGGCATCCTGGCCGATGAAGCGGGCGTCCTGCTGGTCCAGTGCGTTGGGTTGGAACACCAGGTACAGGCCGATCAGGTCGCGGTTGCCGGCCAGGGTTGCGCGGGCCTGGGCGCTCAGTTCGGCGCGTAGGTCGTCTCCGCCGCGGGCCCTGAGCACCTGCACCAGGCGGGCGAAACCATTGCCGTACTGGTAGGCGTCCATGAAATAGCGCTGGATGCGCAGGGCTTGGGTTTCGGCATGGGCCTGCAGGCGCAGGCGGGCGCTGTGGTCCAGCAGCTCGGTATTGGCCTGGAAGACCTCGGTCGCGCTGCGTCGAGCCTGGGTCAGGGACGTGGCGACCAGCAACGCGACGATCGCTAGCAGGCACAGGCCGGCGAGCAGGGTGATTTTCCACTGGATGGAGAGGCGGCGCAGGGGCATGGGAGCTTTCCTTCTCGTCAAGGACAACGCCCGCGTCAGGCGCGGGCGTTGTCGGCAGGCAGTCTCATTCGGCCATGTAGCTCGGTGGCGATACCCGGAATGCCTTGGTCAACCAGGCAAGGTATAGCACGCCGGCCAGCGCCCAGACGCCGCCGAACAGCAACGAGTGTACGTCCAGGTTCAGCCAGAGCCTGGCGATGATGCAAAAGCCGATGGTGGGCAGTACCAGATACTTGAGCTTGTTCGCCAGGCCTTGGTTCAGGCCTTCTCGCAAGTAGCAATGGCTGATCACCGAGAGGTTGACGAAGCTGAAGGCCACCAGTGCGCCGAAGTTGATGATCGAAGTGGCAGTCACCAGGTCGAAGAAGATCGCCGACAGCGCGATCAGGCCGACCACGGCGATGTTCAGCACCGGCGTCTTGTAGCGGGGGTGCAGGCGGGCAAACAGGCCTTGGGGGATCACGTTGTCGCGGCCCATCACGTACAGCAGGCGCGAGACGCTGGTCTGCGACGCCAGGCCCGAGGCGATGGTGTTGATCACGGTGCACACCAGGAAGATCGACTGGAACAGCTTGCCGCCGACATACAGGGCGATTTCCGGCAGGGCGGCTTCCTGGTCGTGGAAGCGTGCCATGGTCGGGAAATAGGCCTGGATGTAGAACGAGATGAAGATGAACATCGCGCCGCCGATCAGGGCGACCAGGAAGATCGCGCGGGGGATGACCTTTTCCGGCTGGCGGGTTTCTTCCGAAAGCGTGGTGACCGCGTCGAAGCCCAGGAACGAGAAGCACAGCACGGTGGCGCCGGCGATCAGGGTGTTGAGCTGGGTCTGGTCGTTGGCGAACGGCACCAGTGTCCAGCTGGTGCCCAGGCCTTCACCTTGGTTCAGGCCGCGAATGCACAGGTAGGCGAACACCGCCATGATCACCACCTGTACGGCGACGAACAGGCCATTGAAACTGGCCACCAGGTTGATGCTGCGCATATTGATCAGGCTGATCAGGGTGACGAAGCCCGCTACCCAGACCCATTGCGGTACTTCCGGGAACATGGCCGAGAGGTACAGCTTGGCCAGCAGGGCGTTGATCATCGGCAGCAGCAGGTAGTCCAGCAACGAGGCCCAGCCCACCAGAAAGCCCATGTGCGGGTTCATGGCGCGCTGGGTGTAGGTGTAGGCCGAGCCGGACTGTGGGAAACGGCGCACCAGGGTGCCATAGCTCACCGCCGTGAAGAGGATGCCCAGCAGCGCCAGGATGTAGGCGCTGGGCACGTGACCGGCGGTGATGCCGGAGACGATGCCGAAGGTGTCGAACACGGTCATCGGGGTCAGGTAGGCAAGGCCGATGATGACCACTTGCCACAAGCGCAGGGACTTGCGGAACTGGACGTTGCCGTTGGCGCTGTGGTCAGGCTGCATGCGGGCGGCGCTCCTGGGGCTGGACGACAGGCACGGTGTACGGCAGGCACGGCAAGGGCGAGCGGGTGGGCTCCATGTTGTTCACCTTTTGTTGTAGGAGCGGATCGGGGCGCGACGAGCGCTTGTATCAGGCCTGGCAGGGCCTGGACGTCGAAGGCGGCGCGTGGGGGTTGGGGTGGACGGGGGTCATGATCGTCGGCGCGGTTCTTCTTCGTTTGTAGGCGCTGGGTGGGTGTGAAAAATAAAAAACGAAGGGCGAGTTTGTGTCAAGTGAAACGTGACAAGATGTAACATTAGTGAAGATTTATCGTTGTTTTTAAGGGTTGTCTGTCTTTTTGTAGGTGCTATCAAGGTTTAGATCGATTTCTGTGTTCGTAAAAATTTACGATCCGGCGTTTCGAGTGTCACGGGTCGGGCATCAAGTTGCCAGCAGTGATAATCTTCGCCTCCCGCGTGGCGTCGCCCGCTGCGCATCCGCCCTTATGGACAGCAATCGGTTCTATTCATGAAGAAATCAGTAGGCATTCTTTCCGGCCTGGCCGTTGCCATCGCCCTCGCCACCACCGCCGGCGCCTGGTATACCGGCAAGCAGCTGCCCGTTGAGCTCGAGCGTTCCGTCGCCCAAGGCAACGAGGAATTGAAAAAGGCCATGGCCGGCACTGGCGGCAGTATGACCATCGAACTGGTCTCGCTGGAGCAGCACTTCTTCACCAGTACCGCCCACTACCGGCTCAAGGCCCAGAATGTCTGGCTCGGCGAAGGCGAGCCGCTGAACTTCGACCTGGGGGTGACCGACCAGATCGAGCATGGCCCGTTCCCTTGGTCGCGAGTCAAGCGCCTGAACCTGGCGCCGGTCATGGCCACCAGCAACAGCCAGCTGGACAAGGACGATTTCACCGCCTCCTGGTTCGCAGCCGCGGGCGATCAGTCGCCGGTGACCGGCCAGGTGAGCCTGGGCTACGACGGCAGCCTGTCCAGCGATATCCGCCTGGCACCCCTCAAGCTCAGCGAGGATGACGGCAGCAGCCTGGATTTCTCCGGCATGCGTGTGCTACTGCGGGGCGACCGCGAGGGCCAGGCGGTGCGCATCGATGGCAAGGCCGAGCGCCTGGAGATGAACCTGGTCGGTGCTGACCAGGCGCCGGTCAAGTTCCTGCTCAATGGCTTCAAGGTCACCGGCGACCTCAAGGGCACCGGCCATGATTTGGTGTATGTCGGCAACTTCGACATGGCGCTGGCCGAGACCCAGGTCACCCTGGGCAACAGCCAGGATGTCCTGGTGCTCAAGGGCCTGGAGCAGAACAACCGCTACGATGCCGAGGGCGAGGACAAGCTGTCCGGCCGCCTGGAATACAAGGTCGCCGACATCACCTATGCCGGGCGTGCGGTGGGCAGCGGGCAGATGGTCTGGAGCATGAAGTCCCTGGACATCCCGGCCATGCAGGCGCTGATTGCCTGGTACCAGACCCGCATGCCGGACATCCAGCAGGCAGCCGCGCAAGGTGAACAGTTGCCTTCGCTCGACCTGAGCCCCGAGGAGCAGGCCAAGGTCCAGGCCGATGTGCAGAAGATGCTCGCGGCCAAGCCGCAACTGGCCCTGGAGAACCTGTCGTTCAAGACCGCCAATGGCGAGAGCCGCTTCAACCTGGCGGTCGACCTGGCCAGCCCGGCATCCTTCGACCTGCCGGCCGACCAGCTGGGCAAGCAGATCGTCACCCGCCTGGAGGGCAAGCTGTCGGTGTCCAAGCCGATGGTCGGGGACCTGGCGACGTTGCAGGCACTGCTCGATGGGCAGACCGACGCCCAGGCCATTGCCCAGCAGTCCAGCCAGGCTGGGGAAATGGTCGGCATGATGGCGCTGCAGAGCGGCATGGCCACGGTGGAGGGTGACAACGTGGTCACTCGTCTGGATTACGCCGATGGCATGGTCGACTTCAATGGCCGCAAGATGACCGTCGAAGAGTTCGCTATGCTCCTGAGCGCTCACCTGGCAGCACTGTCGCCGCAAGGCTGAAACCCAGGTACGAGGTCTTGCCCCGCGATAGGACCGGGGCAGGCCGCCGCCGGGCGCGGGTCCCAACCCGAAGCCACAAAAAGCCCTTTTGCATTGCCTCGATTGTCTGTAGCCTTCGGCCTCCGATAATACGCCGTGCCCGCAGGTGGGCCGCGATGGCCTGGCCGGCCATCCGGCACCTTCAGCCAACCTGCCAGGGCCGGGTGATACACTCGAGTGACGCGCATACGCGCCCGCAGGTCCCGTGATCATGACCCAGATTTCCGAACGCCTGTTGGTTCAAGCCCATCTTGACGCCAAGCAGCCCAACCCGCTGACGCCGCAGCAGGAGGCCGAATACCGTGCGGCCATCGCGGCCGAGCTCAAGGCCCAGAACGCCGTTCTGGTCGCCCACTACTACTGCGACCCGGTGATCCAGGCCCTGGCCGAAGAGACCGGTGGTTGCGTATCCGACTCCCTGGAAATGGCCCGCTTCGGCAAGAACCACCCCGCCAGTACGGTGGTGGTGGCTGGTGTGCGCTTCATGGGCGAGACGGCGAAGATCCTCACGCCGGAAAAACGCGTGCTGATGCCCACCCTGGAAGCCACCTGCTCCCTCGACCTGGGGTGCCCGGTGGAGGAATTCTCGGCGTTCTGCGACCAGCACCCCGAGCGCACCGTGGTGGTCTACGCCAACACATCGGCGGCAGTGAAGGCGCGAGCCGATTGGGTGGTCACCTCGAGTTGCGCCCTGGAAATCGTCGAAAGCCTGATGGACAACGGCGAGACCATCATCTGGGGCCCGGACCAGCACCTGGGCCGCTATATCCAGAAGCAGACCGGCGCCGACATGCTGCTGTGGGATGGCGCCTGCATCGTCCACGAGGAGTTCAAGTCGCGCCAGCTGGCCGACATGAAGGCGCTGTACCCCGATGCGGCCGTCCTGGTCCATCCGGAGTCGCCGGAATCGGTGATCGAGCTGGCCGATGCGGTGGGTTCCACCAGCCAGTTGATCAAGGCCGCCCAGACGCTGCCGAACAAGACCTTCATCGTCGCCACCGACCGGGGCATCTTCTACAAGATGCAGCAGCTGTGCCCGGACAAGGAATTCGTCGAAGCGCCCACTGCCGGCAACGGCGCGGCGTGCCGTAGCTGTGCGCACTGCCCGTGGATGGCGATGAACACCCTCGAGCGCACCCTCGACTGCCTGCGCAAGGGCAGCAACGAGATCTTCGTCGACCCGGCGTTGGTGCCCAAGGCGATCAAGCCGTTGAACCGGATGCTGGACTTTACCCAGGCTGCACGGTTGAAGCTGTCCGGTAACGCCTGAGTCGACACCCAGCGGGGCTGCTTTGCAGCCCTTTCGCGGCACAAGGCCGCTCCTACAGGGGGGACGCTAACCCTTGTAGGAGCGGCCTTGTCCGCGATGGGCGGCAGACCTAGCGCCCCATCATCTCCTTGACCATCCGTTGCTGTTCCAGGATTTCCCGCTGGCGCTGGTCGATCTGCGATGCCAGCGGGAAATTGCTGCCCGCACGGCGCTTGGCGTAGTCCAGCTGCTGGATGGCCTGGTCGAAATCGCCCACCAGGGTGAAGTACTCGGCGCGGGCCCGGTGCAAGCCGATGGTATTGCCCGACAACCCGCGCACTTCGGCTACGTCATACCACACGTCCGGGTCGTAGGGGCGGCGCTTGATCAGGTCGTCCAGCACCTTCTCGGCTTCAGCCGGGCGGTTCTGCTTGATCAGCAGGTCGGCGCGGACCTGCTGCAGCGGGTAGTTGCTCGGGTACAGCGCACGCAGGCGCTCGACCCGCTGCTGGGCATCGGCCAGGCGGTTGTTGGTGATGTCCAGGTCGACCTGGGCCAGGTTGTAGGTGATGTCGTTCGGGGCCTTCGCCAGCAACGGCTGCAGGTTGGCCCGCGCTTCGTTGAGCTGGCCGCCCTTGATCTGCGCGATGGCCAGGCCATAGCGCGCGGCGTCGAGTTTCGGGTCTTCGTCGAGCTGGGCGCGGAAGCGCTTGGCGGCAAGGCCTGGCGTGCCTTCATAGATCAACGCGACGCGGGCGCGGATCAGCTGGTAGCGCGCACTGTCCTCCACGCCGCCCTTGGGGGCCTGCTCGGCACGGTTGCGAGTGTCGGCGATACGGGACTCGGTAACCGGGTGGGTGAGCAGGAACTCCGGAGGTTTGGCGTCGTAGCGGTACTGGCGGGCCAGGCGTTCGAACATGGTGGGCATGTTGCGCGGGTCGTAGCCGGCCTTTTCCAGGTTCTGGATGCCGATGCGGTCGGCTTCCTGTTCGTTCTGCCGGGAGAAGCGGCGCTGCTCCTGGATCGCCGCGGCCTGGGTGCCGGCGATCACGCCGATGCCGGCATCGCCACCACCGCCTGCCGCCAGCACGATACCGGCCAGCAGCGCCGCCATCATCGGCAATTGCATGCGCTGCTGGGCTTCGACGCCGCGGGCGAAGTGGCGCTGGGACAAGTGCGCCAGTTCGTGGGCCAGCACCGAGGCGTATTCGCCTTCGGTCTGAGCGTTGAGGAACAGGCCGCCGTTGACCCCGACGATCCCGCCTGGCGCCGCGAAGGCGTTGAGCTCGCGGCTGTCGATCAGGATGAACTCCAGGCGCCGGTCCTGCAGCTGGCTGGTCTCGGCCAGCTTGTACACGCTGGTCTCGACGTAGTCCTTGAGCTGCGGGTCGTTGAGCTGGTTGACCTGGCCGCGCAGCAGGCTCAGCCAGGCCCGGCCCAGTTGATGCTCCTGCTGGGGCGAGACGATCGCCGAACTGGCGTCACCCAGTGACGGCAGGTCGTCGGCATGGCCGGGCAGGGCCATCAGGCAGGCCAGCGTCAACAGGGTAGGGCGCAGTAGATTCATGCATGAAGCTCGCGTCGGTCAAAAAGCCTACTGTAGCCGGCTCACACGTTGGCGACCAGTGGCGTTATCCTACCGAACTTGTCTGCAATGCTAGATTGCCCCGCCAGGAGATTACCGGATGATTGACACCCTGACCTGCGACGCCGAGCTGGATGCCAGCGGGCTGAACTGCCCGTTGCCGCTACTCAAGGCGAAGATGGAACTCAACCGCCTGGCCAGCGGCGCGGTGCTCAAGGTGATCGCTACCGATGCCGGTTCCCAGCGCGACTTCCGCACTTTTGCCCAGCTTGCCGGTCATACGCTGCTTCGTGAAACCGCCGAGGCCGGCGTCTATACCTACTGGCTGCGCAAGGCCTGAGCCCCACCCCAAGGATCGTCAATGTTCAAAGTGCTTCGCGACTGGATGCAGCGCTACTTCTCAGATGAGGAGGCGGTGGTGCTGGCGGTCCTGCTGTTCCTGGCCTTCACCGTGGTGCTGACCTTGGGCGGGATGCTCGCGCCGGTATTGGCCGGCATGGTCCTGGCCTTCCTCATGCAGGGCCTGGTCAATGCGCTGGAGCGTCTGCACGTGCCGACCCGGCTGGCCGTGTGGGTGGTGTTCGCGCTGTTCATGGGCGCCCTGGCGGTGTTCATGCTGGTGCTGGTGCCGCTGCTCTGGCACCAGTTGATCACCTTGTTCAACGAGCTGCCGGGCATGCTGGGCAAGTGGCAGTCGCTGTTGCTGTTGTTGCCCGAGCGCTACCCGCACCTGGTATCGGACGAGCAGGTGCTGCGCGCCATCGAGTCGGTGCGCGGCGAGATCGGCAAGTTCGGCCAGTGGGCGCTGACCTTTTCCCTGTCGAGCCTGCCGCTGCTGGTCAACGCCATGATCTACCTGGTGCTGGTGCCGATCCTGGTGTTCTTCTTCCTCAAGGACCGCGAGCTCATCGCCCGTTGGGTCAGCGGTTACCTGCCGCGCCAGCGCACCCTGCTGAACCGGGTGGGCGACGAGATGAACCGGCAGATCGCCAACTACATCCGCGGCAAGGGCATCGAGATCCTGATCTGCGGCATCGCCACTTACATCGCCTTCATCAGCCTGGGGCTCAACTATGCGGCGTTGCTGGCCTTGTTGGTGGGGTTGTCGGTGGTGGTGCCCTATGTCGGGGCGGTGGTGGTGACCGTGCCGGTGACCTTGATCGCGCTGTTCCAATGGGGCTGGGGCGACCAGTTCATCTACCTGATGGCCGTGTACGCGATCATCCAGGCACTCGATGGCAATGTGCTGGTGCCGTTGCTGTTCTCCGAGGCGGTCAGCCTGCACCCGGTGGCGATCATCTGTGCGGTGCTGCTGTTCGGCGGGCTGTGGGGGTTCTGGGGGATCTTCTTCGCCATCCCGCTGGCGACGTTGTTCAAGGCGGTGCTGGATGCGTGGCCGAGGCAGGAGCCTAGCGTTTCACCGATGCTTTGAAGTGGCTGGGGCCGCTTTGCGGCCCTTTCGCGGCACAAGGCCGCTCCTACAGAAGCGCGCAATCCTCTGTAGGAGCGGCCTTGTGCCGCGAAAGGGCTGCAAGGCAGCCCCAATCGATCTCAAGCCTTATCCAGCGCCTGTGCCGCAGCCAACACCGCATCCACATGCCCCGGCACCTTCACCCCACGCCATTCCTGGCGCAGCACACCGTCCTTGTCGATCAGGAAGGTGCTGCGGTCCACGCCCATGTATTCCTTGCCATACAGCTTCTTGAGCTTGATCACGTCGAACAGCTGGCACAGGGCCTCATCCTTGTCGCTGATCAGCTCGAACGGGAAGCCCTGCTTGGCCTTGAAGTTCTCATGGGACTTGAGGCCATCGCGGGACACGCCGAACACCACGGTGTTGGCGGCCTGGAAGGCTTCGTGCTGGTCACGGAAGCCCTGGCCCTCGGTAGTGCAGCCCGGGGTGCTGTCCTTGGGGTAGAAGTACAGCACCACCTGTTTGCCCTTGAGCCCGGCAAGGCTGATGGCCTGGCCGCTGGTGGCCTGGGCCTGGAAATCGGCGACGGGTTGGTCGAGTGCTACGGCCATGGGAGCTTCCTTACATGGGGTTCTGTGGGCGCCAGGGTTCGATCAGCGCGTCCAGGTTCAGGGCATCGGCGAAGTCCAGGAACTGGTCGCGCAGCCAGCTGATCTGGGTGCCGGCCGGCAGGATCACGGTGAACTGGGCATTGAGCATGCTGCTGCCGGTCTGGGGCGCCAGGTAGGTGTCGCAGGTCATGCTTTCCAGCTCGACGCGGTGGTCGAGGAAGAACTGGCACAGTTCGCTGACGATGTCCGGGCGATAGGCGGCGCTTACATAGGCTACGTAGGGCAGGGCTTGTGGGCGCACTTCCTGGTCGGCGCTGCGCACCACGTCGAGGGTCAGGCCGTGCTTCTTGGCCAGGCCCGGCAGGACGGACTCCAGGCGGGCCAGGGCATCCCAGCTGCCGCCGACCTGCAGCACCACGGCGCTGGTCTCGCCGTGGCGGGTCAGGCGCGAGGTGATCACCGCGCAGCGATTGTCGAAGGCGGCACGGCTGAGGACATTGGCCAGCTCCATGGGGTTGGGCCCCAAGGCACTGATGACGAGGAACTGTTCGCGGACGGTGGGGGTGGACATGCAGCATTCCTAAAGCGATGAGCGGTCGGCACAGGACAGGCGAAAGCCTCCTGTCGGCAGGGCCCCGGGCTCGCAATCGAGGTCGTGGACGCTGGCGCGGAGCATTGTCGACGGCCCGGCGGGCCACGCTGCGCCGATCAAAGGGAGAAGGGTAGCGAAAAGCAGCGCCGAGGGGAATGCTCCGCCCACCTGCGTCGCTTGTGCAAGGCCGATGGCGCCAGTACCATTACCGCTCTCTTTTTCCGGCAGGAGCAGTTACATGATTGCGGGCAGTATGGTGGCATTGGTCACACCCATGGATGCACAAGGGCGTCTTGATTGGGACAGCCTCGACAAGCTTGTAGACTTCCACCTGGAAAAAGGCACCCACGCGATCGTCGCGGTCGGCACCACTGGCGAGTCCGCCACCCTGGATGTCGAAGAGCATATCCTGGTCATCAAGCACGTGGTCGAGCGCGTCAAGCGCAGCAACCATCGCGTCCCGGTCATCGCCGGTACCGGTGCGAACTCCACTGCCGAAGCCGTCCACCTGACCCAGAACGCCAAGAATGCCGGTGCCGACGCCTGCCTGCTGGTGGTGCCGTACTACAACAAGCCGACCCAGGAAGGCCTGTACCAGCACTTCAAGCACATCGCCGAAGCCGTCGACATCCCGCAGATCCTCTACAACGTGCCCGGCCGCACCTCCTGCGACATGCAGGCCGAGACCGTGATCCGCCTGTCGAAGGTCAAGAACATCATCGGCATCAAGGAAGCCACCGGCGACCTGGTGCGCGCCAAGGCCATCCTCGACGGCGTCGACAAGGACTTCATCGTCCTGTCCGGCGACGACCCGACTGCCGTCGAGCTGATCCTGATGGGTGGCAAGGGCAACATCTCGGTCACCGCCAACGTCGCCCCGCGCGAAATGGCCGACCTGTGCGAGGCCGCCCTTGAGGGCAATGCCGAGAAGGCCCGCGCAATCAACGAAAAACTCATGCCGCTGCACAAAGACCTGTTCTGCGAAGCCAACCCGATCCCTGTGAAGTGGGCGCTGGTGGAGATGGGCCTGATGCAGAAGGGCATCCGCCTGCCGCTGACCTGGCTGAGCGAAGGCTGCCACGAAAAAGTCCGTGCGGCCCTGCGCCAGTCCGGCGTACTGGTTTAATCGAGGAAGTACACCGCATGAAGCGACTGGCTGGTCTCTCCACCCTTGCCCTGATCATCTCCAGCACCAGCGGTTGCGGCTGGCTGTGGGGCGAGGATGGCTATTTCCGCGACCGCGGCAGCGACTACCTGCAGGCGCACCCCACTGCACCGATGCAGCTGCCGCCGGACGCCAGCAACGTCAAGCGCCTGGACCCGCTGCTGCCGATCCCGCGCAACGTCGCCGACGATCACGCCACCGGCGAGTTCGAGGTGCCGCGCCCGCAGCCGCTGACCGCAGCGGCCGAAGCAAGCGATTTCACCCTGCAGCGCAGCGGCAGCAGCCGTTGGGTGCTGGCCCAGCGTGCCCCGGCCGAAGTCTGGCCGGTGGCCCGCCAGTTCTTCGAGGACAACGGTTTCCGCATCGCCGAAGAGCGCCCGCAGACCGGTGAATTCAACACCACCTGGCAGCGTTTCGACGAGCTGTCCGCATCCCTTGGCCAACGCCTGGCCAGCGCCTCCAGCAGTCCAGACAGCGAAGTGCGCGTGCGCGTTCGCATGGAGCCTGGTGTGCAGCGCAACACCTCCGAGGTGTACATCGTCAGCGTCGAGCGCCCGGCCGGCAGTACCGCCGAGCCTGAGTTCCCGTCCAGCTCCGCCAACACTGCCGCCGACGCCCTGCTGGTCGACGAGATGCTGGCCAGCATGAACCGCAGCGCCGAGAAAGGCGGTTCGGTGTCCCTGCTCGCCGCCCGCGACTTCGACGCGCCAAGCCGCGTCAGCTTGAGCGAAGACGGCAGCGGCAACCCGGTGCTGTACCTGGGCGCCGACCTGGACCGCGCCTGGTCCAGCGTGGGCCGCGCCCTGGAGCAGGGCGAGTGGCGGGTCGAGGACATCAACCGCAGCCTGGGCCTGTACTACATCAACCTGTCCGAGAAACCCGACGACAAGCAGGACCAGCCAGGCTTCTTCGGCCGCATGTTCGGCAGCGAGCCGTCCAAGGAAGAGCGTGAAGCCCGTGCCGAGCGCTACCAGGTTCGCCTGAGCAAGGTGGGCGAGAACGTCCAGGTCACCGTCGAGAAGAACATCAACACCGTGGCGCCAGCCGATGTGGCCCGCCGCGTGCTGAGCATGATTCAGGACCACCTGGGCTAAGTGCGTTTCGCGGTACTTGGAAGCGGCAGCCAGGGGAACGGCACGCTGATCGCCCATGACGATACCTTCGTCCTGGTCGATTGCGGTTTTTCCCTGCGCGAGACCGAGCGGCGCCTGGCGCTGCTCGGTGTGTCTGCGGCACAGCTGAGCGCGGTGCTGGTCACCCACGAACATGCCGACCACGTGCATGGGGTGGGGCTGCTGGCGCGGCGCTACAATGTACCGGTCTATCTCAGCCAAGGCACCCTGCGCGGCATGCGCAAGCCGGTGGAGGCGACGGGTTTCCTGCGTTGTGGCGACAGCCTGCGCATCGGCGCGCTGGAGGTCAGTGCGAACCGGGTCGAGCATGATGCGTTCGAGCCGCTGCAGTACGTGTTCAGCGATGGCCGCCGACGTTTCGGCATGCTCACCGATCTGGGCTCCTACGACAGGTACCTGCTGGACCGTTACCAAGGCCTGGACGCCCTGCTGATCGAGGCCAACCATTGTCGTGACATGCTGGCCCGGGGGCATTACCCGCACTTCCTGAAACTCAGGGTCGGCGGCAACCAGGGGCATTTGAACAACCACCAGGCCGCGAGCCTGGTGGCCGAGCTGGGCTGGCAACACCTGCAGCACCTGGTGCTGGCCCACCTCAGCAGCAAGAACAACCGGCCACAACTGGCCCGCCAGTGCTTCGTCGACACCTTGGGGTGCGACCCGGACTGGCTCCAGGTGGCGAACCAGGAACACGGGCTCGACTGGCGCGAAATCGCCTAGCCCACCTACTCAAGCAAGCGGAGCCCATCATGGAAAAACGCGAAGAACTCTACCGCGGCAAGGCCAAATCGGTTTACAAGACCGACGACGCCGACCGCTTGATCCTGCTGTTCCGTAACGACACCTCGGCGTTCGACGGCAAGCGCATCGAACAGCTCGACCGCAAGGGCATGGTGAACAACAAGTTCAATGCCTTCATCATGCAGAAGCTCGAAGAAGCCGGCATCCCGACCCAGTTCGACAAGCTGCTGGGCGACAACGAATGCCTGGTCAAGAAGCTGGACATGATCCCGGTCGAGTGCGTGGTGCGCAACTACGCCGCCGGCAGCCTGGTCAAGCGCCTGGGCGTGGAGGAGGGCATCAAGTTGGAGCCGTCCACCTTCGAGCTGTTCCTGAAGAACGACGAGAAGGGCGACCCCTTCATCAACGAATCCCACGTCGTGGCCTTCGGCTGGGGCACCGCCGAGCAGCTGGCGACCATGAAGCAGCTGTCGCTGAAGGTCAACGAAGTGCTGAGCAAGCTGTTCGACGACGCCGGCCTGCTGCTGGTCGATTTCAAGCTGGAGTTCGGCGTGTTCCACGGCCAAATCGTCCTGGGCGACGAGTTCAGCCCGGACGGCTGCCGTCTGTGGGACAAGGAAACCCGCAAGAAGATGGACAAGGACCGCTTCCGCCAAGGCCTGGGTGATGTCATCGAAGCCTACGAGGAAGTGGCCAAGCGCCTGGGCGTGCCGCTCTAAGCGCCTCGCTCACGCAAGCGCCTGATACCACGCGAATTTTTTTCAAAGAAGGGTTTGCCTTTCACGAAATCGCTGGTATCATGCGCGCCACTGGAGAGATGCCGGAGTGGTCGAACGGGACGGATTCGAAATCCGTTGTACTGGCAACAGTACCTAGGGTTCAAATCCCTATCTCTCCGCCATACATGTGAAGCGCGAAGCCCCTGATTCCTAATAAGGAGTCAGGGGCTTTGTGTTTCTGTGGGCGGCGTTCAGGAAATCCTTTCCATGACGTCAATCTGATTGCTGGCGAAGACGTTGGTTAACGTCGGTATATTGCGTGCCAAAAAACACGATTCGAGCGGAGCGAAGACCATTGGAAGCGTGACTTCGAAGTGAAGTATCTCGTTCCAGAGGGTTCGCCCAAAGAGCTGTCGGTACGCGTACGGCAAACCATGCAAATGGCGCGTCCGATGCGTCGGCTCATCAGGTTTGTCTATGGTCGAGCACCCGCTGGATACGACCGAACTCCACTGCTTACGCCGTTGCGCTGTTAATGGAAATGTCCAACAGGTTGTGCATACTCGAAAGGCATGAAAGGTATTCGATGTCGTCAACACTGTCGCATCACACCAAGGAGCGCCTATGGCCGGCTGGTTCGAACTGAGCAAAAGCAGCAACGATCAAGTGAGATTCGTATTGAAGGCAGGGAACGGGGAGGTCATCCTCACCAGCGAGCTGTATGAGGCGAAGAAGTCAGCCGAAAATGGAATTGCCTCGGTCCAGACGAACAGCCCGTCGGCCGAGCGTTACGAAAAGCGGGAGTCTTCCAATGGCAGGTTTTACTTCAATCTGAAGGCCGCCAACCATCAGATCATTGGTACGAGCCAGATGTACACCACGTCGCAGTCCCGAGATGCGGGCATCGTGTCGGTGCAAAACAATGGTGTTTCGAAAACGGTGAAAGATCTCACCTAAGCGGTGTCTGGTTGAGCCGAACCCTTAGGGGCTTGGCTCAACCCTGAAACGTGGAACTCCTGTTCAGCCTGCGCATATCCGTGCAGGCTAGAATCTATCCAGCCGGTAGGGCGCGAACGCTGGTAGCGGTTTGCCCTCGATGGACACGGCCCCGGCCATGGACGCCACCATTTCCGCAGTGGTCGCCGCTTGGGTCAGCCCCAGGTGCTGGTGGCCGAAGGCGAGCAGCACGCGGCCGTCGCAGGCCTGGTCGATCACCGGCAATGAATCGGGTAGGGAAGGGCGAAAGCCCATCCAGGTGCTCGCGGCTTCGATATTCAATTCATTCTTGAACAGGCCCTGGCTCAGGCGATGAAGCTGCCAGGCACGTTGCATGTTGGGCGCGCGCTCCAGCCCGGCGAACTCCACGGTGCCCGCCAGGCGCAGACCGCCTTGCATAGGCGTCATGATGAAGCGCCGCTCCATGAAGGTCACGGCCAGGGGTAGGCGGTCGTGCTCGTGGGGCAGCATCAGGTGGTAGCCGCGCTCGGTGTCCAGTGGGACTGTCTTGCCGGTGAGTTGTCGGGTGAGCTTGGCCGAATGGGCGCCGCAGGCGATCAATACCTTGCGGGCTCGAACCTCGCCGCTGCCGGTGCGTAGCGCCACGCCGTCCGCTACCAATTGGCCGCTGTCGACGTGTTCCTGGGCAAAGCGCACGCCGTTTTCCCGGGCGGCCTGAACCAGCGTCGTCACTACCAGGTGCGGATCGATGAAATGCCCGGTCGCGGGGAAGAACAGCCCGCCCTGGATCGACTCGGCCAACTGCGGCGCGGTGCGTTGTACGGCGGCGGCATCCCAGAACTCGACGGGCACGCCCTGGGCCTGCATCTTCTGCTTGAGGGCCTCGATGGCGCTGTGTGATTCAGAGCGCTCGAACACCAGCAGCGAGCCGTCGTCCTTGAGCAGCTGCGCATGCCCGATCGAGGCCAGCAACCGGCGCCAGGCATCGAGGCTGGCTTCGTTCAGCGCACGCAATGCAGCGACGCTGTTGCGGTAGGGGCGCTGGCGCAGGTTCAGCAGCAATCGGGTGAACCAGGGCAGGGCCTTGGGCAGGTAACGCCAATCGAGGCGCAGCGGCCCCATCGGGTCCAGCAGCATGGCCGGCAGGCGCTTGAGGATGGACACATCGGCAATGGGGAACACTTGTTCGGTGGCCAGGTGGCCGGCGTTGCCGAACGATGCACCCTTGCCCGGTTCGTCCCGATCCAGCACCAGCACGCGGTGCCCTTGGCGGGATAGAGCGAGGGCACAGGCGACGCCTACGACCCCTGCGCCCACCACGGCGATGTCATAGGCGTCGTTACTGGCGGCACGGTGAAGTTCGTCTGAATGCATCCGCTACCTCGTGATCGTAGATTTTATACAATTGGTTTATCCGAACCACGCCCTGGAAAATACCCAGGGCGCGGGGTCAGTGGTTCAAGCTGTTTTCCAGGACCGCGACGATGCCCTCGCAGGCTTCACGGATATGGCGGTCCAGCAGGCGGCAGGCCGCCTCGATGTTCTTGTCGCGGGCGAACTCCAACAGCTCGCGGTGTTCCTTCTCGGCTTTCTGGATCTCCCGCGTATAAAGCAGCTGCATGCGGATATAGCGGTCGCACTTGGTGTTCAGGTGCGTGATCATCGCCAGGGTTTCCGGCAATTGGGCGGGCGAGTAGAGCGCGGTGTGGAAGGCGAAGTTCAGCTCGCTCCAGTTGTCGATATCGCTGCCCGAGTCCAGTGCAGCGTCGTATTGGTCCAGCAGGCGCTCGGCGCGGTCCAGTTCGCTTGGGGTCAGCTTCGGAATGGCCTGCGCCAGTGCCCTGCATTCGAGCAGCACGCGCAGGTCGAACAGTTCGCGGATGGTGGCCGTGGAGAGTTCGGTGGTGAACGCGCCCCGGTGGGGGTGGAACTCCACCAGGCCTTCGGCCTCCAGGGTCAGCAGCGCCTCGCGCACCGGAATGCGGCTGACGTCGTAGTCGCGCGCGAGCGCGTCCTGGCGCAGCTGGGTGGCGCCTTTGAACTCGCCGCTGAGTATCCGTTTGCGAAGATCGTCCGCAACGTGCTGGGCACGTGTCTTGAAGCTAGCCATAGTTACTGTTCAGGGACCCGGTTGGAATTTGCATATTGTATGCAAAAGGGCCTGGCAGCATCCACCGACGTGGCACGGGGCTGTCGGTGGAGGTCTGCCCATGGCCGATCAGTGCTCTCGCTGGCCATTCACCAGGCGGCCGAGGTTCAGCGGGTTGCCCTGCTTGATCGCTGGCGGCAGCAGGTCGTCCGGGACGTTCTGGTAGCACACCGGGCGCAGGAAACGCAGGATCGCCGCAGTGCCCACCGAGGTGCTGCGGGCATCGGAGGTGGCCGGGAACGGGCCGCCATGGACCATGGCATCGCACACTTCCACGCCGGTCGGCCAGCCATTGACCAGGATTCGCCCGGCCTTGCGCTCCAGCGTCGGCAGCAGGGTGGCGACTGCTTCGCT
The DNA here is from genome assembly GCF_056856075.1 of Pseudomonas sp. FA-1. NCBI lineage: Bacteria > Pseudomonadati > Pseudomonadota > Gammaproteobacteria > Pseudomonadales > Pseudomonadaceae > Pseudomonas > Pseudomonas sp. FA-1. The sequence continues at coordinate 32,925 of NZ_JBWXTH010000002.1, read as the reverse complement.
GTCGGCAGCGTCCATATGCACGGTGGCGGTGAGCTGGCCTTCGAGCTGCTCGGCCACCTGCCTGGCCTGGGCCAGGTCATCGCACTGGACGACCAGCGAGGCGGAGCCGAACACTTCGGCCTGCAGGGCGTGGTCGCGCATGAAGTCGCTAGCGCTGCTGACGAACAGGTGAGACTGGCACTGGTTGTGGCCGTCGCCTGCGACACCTTTGGCCTGCAGGTGGGCATTGGCATTGCTGGCCAGGGCCTGGACGCCGTTGTTGTAGGCGTTGTAGATGCCCGGGGTGAGCATGGTCTGGGCCGGGCTTCTGATGATGGCGTCAGCGGCGGTGGTGATGAAGGCGTCCAGGGCTTCACCTTTTATAGCAATGACCAGCCCAGGGTTGGTGCAGAACTGGCCCGCGCCTTGGTTGAGCGAGGCGACGAAGCCTTCGGCCAGCGCGGCGCCACGGTTGCGCAGGGCCGACTCGAACAGGAACACCGGGTTGATCGAGCTCATCTCGGCATACACCGGGATCGGCTCCGGGCGTGCCTGGGCGGCCTGGGTCAGGGCTATGCCACCGCTGCGCGAGCCGGTGAAGCCCACGGCCTTGATACGTGGATCGTTGACCAGGCCGATACCGATTTCGGTGCCCGAGCCGTACAGCAGCGAGAACACGCCTTCGGGCAGGTCGCACTCGCGCACCGCCTGCTGGATGGCACGGCCGACCAGTTCGCTGGTGCCGGGGTGGGCGCTATGGGCCTTGACGATCACCGGGCAGCCCGCTGCCAAGGCCGAAGCGGTGTCGCCGCCGGCCACGGAGAAGGCCAGGGGGAAGTTGCTGGCACCGAACACAGCCACCGGGCCCAAGGGGATATGGCGCTGGCGCAGGTCGGGGCGTGGCAGGGGCTGGCGTTCGGGCAGGGCTTGGTCCACGCGCACGTCCAGCCACTCGCCGGCACGCACGGTGCGGGCGAAGGTGCGCAGCTGGAAGCAGGTGCGGCCGATCTCGCCCTGGATACGCGCTTGCGGCAGGCCGGACTCGGCCACGGCGCGCTGGACCAGCGTGTCGCCGAGGGCCTCGATGTGCTGGGCGATGCGTTCGAGGAAGGCCGCGCGGGCTTCCAGCGACGTCTCGCGATAGCGGTCGAACGCGTCCCAGGCGAGGCTGCAGGCGAGCTCGACATGCTCGCGGCTGCCACCGAGGTAGGCCGGTTCGAGCCGATCGTTGGTGGCAGGGTTGATGGCATGGACCGGTGCTTGCGTGCCGGCAACGGCGCGTTGGCCGATCAGCAGGTTACCTGAAAGACTCATAGGGCTCTCCTGAGGTCGAGAAGACGGAAATTCCCGCGCCAGATAGGGGCGGGGAGTAAGACGGCACACCGGCAGGCGTGCCGCCTCAGGGAGATGAAGCCGGCGTGGGATCAGGCCAGGTTGTTTTCAGCTACCCAGCTGGCGTACCACTGGCGGAACTGCGCGTACTGGTTTTCCGCGTAGCGGCGCTGGGACTCGCTCAGCACGTCGGTCTCGTTGAAGTGCAGGGTGTATTCCTTGTCGCCGTTGAGCACCATCAGGTGCTTGTAGTACAGCACCAGGTCGACGCCTTCGTCGAACGAGGACAGGATGGCCAGGGCGCCTTCGAGCTCCAGCGCCAGGCGGCGAGCCTTGGCGTCGCCGGCGGCGGCCTGCTTGCACAGTGCGATCAGTTGCAGCACTTCACGCGGCAGGGCGTTGCCGATGCCGGTGATGGCGCCGGTGGCGTTGCACTTGACGAAGCCATGGAACACCTGGGTATCCACGCCAGCCATCAGCGTCACTTCGTTGTCCTTGGAGGTGATGAACTCGGCCGCATAGCTCATGGCTGCCGCGCCACCGAACTCCTTGAAGCCGATCAGGTTCGGGTGCTCGTTGCGCAGTTCGAAGAACAGGTCGGCGCGGGTGGCGAAACCGTAGTGGGGGCTGTTGTAGATCACCGCCGGCAGGTTCGGCGCGGCTTCCAGGATGGCCTTGAAGTGCGCCTTCTGGGCCGGGATCGACGAGCCGCGGGAGAGCACGCGCGGGATGACCATCAGGCCATGGGCACCGACCTTGGCGGCATGGGCTGCGTGGGAAACCGCTTCGCGGGAGTTGACCGCGCCGGTGCCGACGATGGTCGGGATGCCGGCGGCGACCAGGCGCGCCACGCCTTCCTGGCGCTCGGCTTCGGTCAGCAGCGGCCAGTCGCCCATGGAGCCGCAGTACACCACCGCGCTCATGCCGATATCGATCAGCTCACGGCCCTTTTTCACCAGCGCGTCGAAGTCGGGCTTGCGCTCCGGGGTGCAGGGGGTCATCAGGGCAGGAATGCAGCCGGTGAAGATATTGTCAGTCATTGTGGGCTCCTTGAAGCATTCATTCAGGTCGGTGGTCAGGGGTGTCGCGTCGTAAGGCGACGTGCTCGGGTTACTGGCAGATGCCCCAGGCGAAGGGGTCCTGCTCGTCGATCAGCAGTTGGCTGTCTGCCGTGACATGGGCACGGCCGGTGATGGAGGGGCGAATACGTTCGCCTTCCTGTTCGTAGCGGCCTTCGAAGCGGCTGCCGGTGATGCTGGCCTGGACCCAGGCCTGGCCCGGTGCGAGCTTGCCATCGGCGGCCAGGCAGGCGAGCTTGGCGCTGGTACCGGTGCCACACGGCGAGCGGTCATAGGCCTTGCCCGGGCACATCACGAAATTGCGGCTGTCGGCCTGCGGGTCAGCGGCAAAGAGCTCGACGTGGTCGATCACGCCGCCGTCCTCGCCGTAGATGCCGTTGGCCTCCAGTGCTTGCAGGATGGCCCAGGTGTAGGCGGTCAGCGCCTCGACATTGCCCAGCTCCAGGGTCTGGCCATGCTCGGAGACCAGGAAGAACCAGTTGCCGCCCCAGGCGATATCGCCCCGCACTTCGCCGTAGCCTGGCACCTGTACCGGTACATCGTGGCGGTGGCGGTAGGCCGGCACGTTGCGCACGGTCACCGAGCCATCGCTGTGCAGGGTGGCTTCCACCGGGCCGACGGGGGTGTCGATCTTGTGCGCGCCCGGCTCGATGATGCCCAGGTGGTGCAGCGACGCGACCAGGCCGATGGTGCCGTGGCCGCACATGCCCAAGTAGCCGGTGTTGTTGAAGAAGATCACGCCGCAGGTAGCGTCCGGCGAAACGGGCTCGCAGTACAGGGCGCCGACCAGCACATCGTTGCCGCGGGGCTCGAGCAGGGTTGCCCGGCGCCATTGATCGTGCTCGTTGCGCAGGTGATCGCGCTGCTGGCTCATGGTCTGGCCGGCGAGGGCAGGGAAGCCGCTCATGACCAGGCGGGTGGGTTCGCCGCCGGTGTGGGAGTCGATGACATGGATGCTTTTCATTGAAATTATGGATCCTCTGCAAGCATCAGCCGGAGGGCTGGGGTGGGGCGGATTGCAGATTTTATACAATGTAGATTTTATACAATCAAGCCTCTCACACGTTTTGATCGCATCACGCCTATCGCCAGTAAGCCGACATCCCCTGTAGGAGCGGGCCGGGCCCGAGTCGATCAGCCGCGGGTCGCCTGGCGATACTGGCGCGGTGTGAAGCCGGTCATGGTCTTGAACTGCCGGGAGAAGGCGCTGTGGTCGGAATAGCCGCAGCGCAGCGCCACCTCGGTGATCGGCAGCTCGGAATGCAGCAACAGGTGCGCCTGCTCCAGCCGGGCCTTGTGGATCATCTGCCGCGGCGTGAGGTGGAAGATCCGCTTGCAGTAGCGCTCCAGCTGCGCCACGGACAGGCCGGCGACCGCGGTGAGGTCATCGAGGGTGATCGGGCGGTGGTAGTGCTCGCGGATGTAGGCATCCACCGCCGACAACCGCTGGTACGCCGGATGCGCCTGGGCGGCGGACTGCAGGTCGACGGAAACCCCGATCAGGCCCATGACCTCGCCCTGGCGGTTGAGGATCGGGCGCTTGTGGGTCAGGCACCAGCCCGGTTGCTGTGTCCCGTACAGGTGCACTTCCAACTGGTCCTGCAACACCAGGGCGCCTTCGAGCACGCGCCGGTCCTGCTCGGTGTAGCCCGGCCCGAGCTGTGCCGGAAAGACCTGCGCGCTGGTGCGCCCGAGCAGCGGGGCGAGGGACTTCAAGCCGCAGCGCTCCACCAGCGTGCGGTTGGCCATCAGGTACCTGGCTTGCGCGTCCTTGACGAAGATCACGGCGTTGGGGATGGCATCGAGCATGGGTTGCATCAGCGAGATGCAGCCCATGAGCTCCTTCATGTTCTTGGGGCGATGGGCGCTGAGGCCTTCGCTGATGGCGGCGAAATGCGACTCGGGCATGGTGGCGGTCCTGCAGTTCGGGAGCCTGTCCCTGGGCCGTGTGGCACGGGCGGATTGTTTTTTTCAGGATGCCTGCACATGGCGGCCCGGCGTCAAGCAGCGGATGCAAATTGTGCCGAATTCGTCATCAGGGTTGATGAAAACCATCAAGCAATCCTGGCCGCGATCAGTTCAACCTAGAAAAGAACGAGCGTGCCTGGCACCTCCTCGACCCTGACTCCTGCTCGGCGGCCATAGACCATCCGCCTGTCTGGAACGGGCTTTTGCAACCCATCGCTGAAACAGGAAACGCCGCTTGCGCCATCGCGACAAGCGTCACTCCTCGAACCCAGAGGCCTTTGCTTTACCTGCGAACGACCACGATCTCCAACACAGTTTCTGCCTATTTCAATAATCCACAAAAAAGGGCTTAGCTATGTCAGGCCAAGGTAAATTCAAGAAACAACTGTCGCTGATGGACTTGACGTTCATCGGCCTGGGCGCAATCTTCGGCTCCGGCTGGCTGTTCGCTGCCAGCCACGTCTCGGCCATCGCCGGCCCGGCGGGCATCATCTCCTGGCTGATCGGCGGTTTCGCCGTGCTGCTGCTGGGCATCGTCTACTGCGAACTGGGCGCCGCCTTGCCACGCGCCGGCGGCGTGGTGCGCTACCCAGTGTTTTCCCATGGCCCGTTGCTGGGCTACCTGATGGGCTTCATCACCATCATCGCGTTCTCCAGCCTGGTGGCGATCGAAGTGGTCGCCTCGCGGCAGTACGCCGCGGCTTGGTTCCCGCAACTGACCAAGCCTGGTAGCAACGACGCGACCCTGGCCGGCTGGCTGGTGCAGTTCGCCCTGTTGTGCCTGTTCTTCGTGGTCAACTACCGCAGCGTCAAGACCTTCGCCAAGACCAACAACCTGATCAGCACCTTCAAGTTCATCGTGCCCTTGCTGGTCATCGTCGTGCTCTACAGCTTCTTCAGCCCGGAGAACCTGGAAATCCAGGGCTTCGCGCCGTTCGGCATGTCCGGCATCGAGATGGCCGTGTCCGGTGGCGGCATCATCTTCGCCTACCTGGGCCTGACGCCGATCATCTCGGTAGCCAGCGAGGTGCGTAACCCGCAACGCACCATCCCGATCGCGCTCATTCTTTCCGTGCTGCTGTCCACGGCCATCTACGTGCTGTTGCAGGTAGCCTTCCTCGGCAGTGTGCCGACCGAGATGCTCGCCAACGGCTGGGGCCAGATCAGCAAGGAATTCTCGCTGCCGTACCGTGACATTGCCATCACCCTGGGCGTCGGCTGGCTGGCCTACCTGGTGATCGCCGATGCGGTGATCTCGCCGAGCGGCTGCGGCAATATCTACATGAACGCCACGCCGCGGGTCATCTACGGTTGGGCGCGTACTGGCACCTTCTTCAAGGTGTTCACACGCATCGACGAGGGGTCCGGCATTCCACGCCCGGCCCTGTGGCTGACCTTTGCCATGTCGATTTTCTGGACCTTGCCGTTCCCGTCCTGGGAGGCGCTGATCAACGTGGTGTCCGCTGCGCTGGTGCTCAGCTACGCGGTGGCGCCGGTCTCGGTCGCCGCCCTGCGCCGCAGCGCCCCGGAGCTGGTGCGTCCGTTCCGGGTCAAGGCCTTGGGCTTGCTGGGCCCTGTGTCGTTCATCATCGCCTCGCTGATCGTCTACTGGTCTGGCTGGAACACCGTGTCCTGGCTGCTCAGCCTGCAGATCCTGATGTTCCTGGTCTACCTGCTGGCCGGGCGTTTCGTGCCCACCGAGCACCTGTCGCTCAAACAACAGGTGCGTTCCTCGCTCTGGCTGGTGGGCTTCTACGCGATGATCATCGTGCTGTCCAAGCTCGGCAGCTTCGGCGGCCTGGGCGTGTTGGCCCATCCGCTGGACAACGTCATCGTCGCCCTGTGCTCGCTGGGCATCTACTACTGGGGCGCCTGCACCGGCGTGCCGGCCCACCTGGTGCGCCTGGAAGCCGATGAAGAAGACGAGCCCCACGTGCAACCTGCGGTGAAGGGGTTGAGCACTGCGCACGCCAGCTGACCCGACGCCCCGCGATCCAGGGCGAAAGCCCTGGTCACGGCGCCGTGATGGCACAGCCGCGCCCGCAGCGGGAGCGTTGTTTCGAGGAGAAAACACATGAACCAGACTGATTCGATCCACCTGAGCCTCGAGGAGGTCCATGACCTGGCGGTCAATGCCCTGCTCGCCAATGGCATGTCCATGGCCCACGCCCAGGCCATCGCTGAGGTGATCACCCAGGGCCAGCGCGACGAGTGCCATTCCCATGGCCTGTACCGGGTATTGGTGTGCGTGCGTTCGCTGCGCTCCGGCAAGGTCGACCCGGCAGTGTTGCCGACGGTGCACGACCAGGGCCCATCCATCGTCAAGGTGGATGCGCACCAGGGCTATTCGCTCCTGGCCTTCCAGACCGGCCTGCCGCTGTTGGTGGAGAAGGCACGGCAGCAAGGGATCGCAGCGCTGGTCATCCGTAACTGTTTCCACTTCTCGGCCCTGTGGCCGGAAGTCGAGGCCATCGCCGCCCACGGGCTGGTCGGCCTGGCAATGACCCCCAGCCACAGCTGGGTAGCGCCGGCCGGTGGCAAGCGCGGCGTGTTCGGCACCAACCCCCTGGCGTTCGCCTGGCCGCGCCCGGGCAACGAGCCGTTCGTGTTCGACTTCGCGACCAGCGCCATCGCCCGTGGCGACATCGAACTGCACGCGCTCCAGGGCAAGCCTATCCCCGATGGCTGGGCGCTGGACAGCGATGGCCAGCCGACCAACGATGCGAGCGCGGCGCTGGCGGGTGCGATGCAAACCTTCGGCGGCCACAAGGGCTCGGCCCTGGCGGCGATGATCGAATTGCTCGCTGGCGCGCTGATCGGTGACATGACCAGCCTCGAATCCATGGCGTTCGACGCCGGCGCTGGTGCCACGCCGTGCCATGGCGAGCTTTTGCTGGCCTTCGACCCCAAGGCCTTCCTGGGGGACGATGTCGAAGCCGGGATGCAGCGGGCGGAACACCTGTTCGCCGCGATCACCGAACAGGGTGCACGCCTGCCTTCCCAGCGTCGTTTCAGTGCCCGCAAACGATCGCAGGCGCAAGGGGTTTGGGTCAACCGGCAGGTGGTCGAGGAGGTGCGTCAATTGCTTTGAGGCGGCCAAAACGTGAAGAGACAAAGGCTAATTAGTTGAACTTCACACGTTGCCTTTTGTGATGCAAGTCACACTTTCGAGCGGCGCTTTTGTATGACGAGCAGGCATTCAATTGAGTGGAAATACTAAAGGGGATCAAGGGATTGGATTGATAAAAAAGCCGTTGTAACCGTTCAACTAAGCCTGTGCACATTGGCAATTCTTTTTTTTGAACGCGTTTGCTAATATCGCGGCGCCATCAGTACGGTGGTGAATTATAAATTAAAGGATTTAGTAATGAAAAAGCTGATCAAGGCCACTGTTGCTGTCGCTGTCGTTTCCGGCGTGGCGCTGCTCTCCGGTTGCACCGGCCAAGTCTTCAACCAGCAGAAGAACTGCTCGTACGACTACCTGTTCCACCCTTCGGTTTCCATTTCCAAAGTTATTGGCGGTTGCGGTCCGATCGACAAGCTGCCGCAGCAGCAGTAATTCTGGAACACACCGCTTTCGGTGTGATCAAAACCCCAGTCATCCTATGGCTGGGGTTTTTTTTACCTGCTTCGGCCCTATCGCCGGCAAGCCGGCTCCTACCTGTCCTGCGCTATTTTTAGGGATAGCGCCATACCGGCTTGCACGCTTTCAACCCAAGTGCTTGGCCATTTCAGCAGTGGCGTTCCACCCCTGCGCCAGATACACCGACCTGCCGGCCTCGGTGGCATGCAGCACGGCGAACGCTATGTCGCGCCGGGCGAACTCGGCCTCGGCCAGCTTCATCAACGCTGACGCCAGGCCCCGGCGCCGATAGTCGGGTTCGACGAACACGTTCAACACATAGCCACGTTGGTCGCGGGTCGGATGGGCCGGGTGCGGTGGCCAGTCGATGCTCATCAGGCCGATGGCGGCAGCGACATGCTCACCTTCTACCAAGGCGAAGCCGTAGTAGCGGCCATCGCCCAGGCGCTGTGACAGCCAGGGCCGAAAATGCTCGGTCATCTGGCGAAGTTGTTCAGGATCGCCGGCGGCCTCCAGGAACATCCGCTCGCGGTGGCGGCAGATCACGTCCAGATCGTCGAGGCCAAGGCGGCGGACCTTCAGGCCCGCGCAGTCGATATTGCCGGGGACTTCGTTCATGGCATGCCCTCCATCAGTGGGCTCGATGCTAGAGCAGCCACCAGGCGGGTGTTAGCTACAGATCGCCTTGAAATACGCCATACAGGCAGGGCGCTACAACTCCAGGCGTCGGCTGAACTTGGTTTCCATGACGATATGCGAGGCCGTGTGGGCCACACCCTTGATCATATTGATACGGGTGAGCTCGGCGTTGAGCTCGCCCAGGGTGTGGGTGGCCAGGTGGATGATGAAGTCCGACTCGCCAGACACCGCATACACCGCCTGCACCGCCTCCATCTTGCGCAAGGCGGTCATCACGTCGGTGTAGCTCTTGTTGGTGCAGGAGGTCATGGTGAAGCAGTTGATGGTCTGGCGCAGCTTGTCCTGGTCGATGCGCACGCTATAGCCGGTGATCACCCCGGCTTTTTCCAGGCGTTGGATGCGCTCTTGCACCGACGAGCGCGCCACGCCGAGCTTGCGTGCCAGCGAGGCGGTGGGTTCGCGGGCGTTGGCCTGCAGCAGGGCGAGCAGTTGCCTGTCCTTCTCGGTCAGGCTGAACAGGGAGCCGGGGGTCTGCGCATCCATGGGGGGGTGATGGCCTCGGTCGGTTTCATGGCTTGAGGGCGGCCCGCCGATGCGAACGTGCTTCCTGGAACATGTCCATCAGCCTGAGGCCGGCATAGACCGTTTGCGCTGCGGCCGGGCCGAAGGGCCCGCCATTCCATTCCAGGCCGTAGGCATCGAACAGCCGATGGCGATCGGTTTCACCGCAGATGGCTTCGGCGACCACCCGCGCACCGATGGGAGCGGTGTTCATACCATGGCCCCCGAACGATGTACAGGACCACAGCCGCGGCCCGATGGGGCCGATATGCGGCATCTTGTGGCGTGCATAGCCCATCAGCCCCGACCAGGCTTTTTCGATCTTCAACCCTTGCAGTTGGGGGTAGACGGCCAGGATGTCGCGGGTCAACAACTGCCCCAGGCGTTTTTCATCCTGCAGGTTACGCGTGGTGATATGACCGCCCCACAGCAGGCGATCGCCATCGACGATGCGGTAGTAGTCCGAGGCACGGCGGTTGTCGCCCACGGCATCGGTGGTGCGCACCACATCCCTCAGACGTTCGCCCAGGTGCTCGGTCAGCACCACATAGGTGGCAATGGGCAGGAATGCGCGGCGAAGGTGGCCGAACTCCGGGCCGCCGTAACCGCCGCAGCAATACACCACATCGGCACAGTCGACAGTGCCGTGTCGGGTCTGGACCCGGTGCCGGCCTGCGCGGCTGTGCACCTGCACCATCGATGAATGCTCGTGGATCCGACCGCCCTTGTCTTCGATCCGCTTGGCCAGGCCCAGGCAGTAGTTCAACGGGTGGAAATGGAAACCATGGCTGTCGCGAAGGCCCTGGAAGTACCGATCGGTATTCAACTGGCCACGGATTGCCTGGGTATCGAGGTATTGCAGGTCGAAGTCGAACTCACGTGCCATGCGGTCGCGCAGGCGCTGCAGGTTGTCGGCGTCGTCGTAGCGCACCACGCTGAGCTTGCCGGTGGTCGGGGCGCAGCCCTCCAGCTGGTGCTCGGTGATCATGTCGCGCACGATGTCGACCCCTTCGAGCGACAGCTTGAACAGCGATGCCGCGGTGTGGGTGCCGCAGCGCCGCTCGATGGCCGATAAACCTTCCGACCAGCCTTGCAGGACGAACCCACCGTTGCGGCCCGATGCACCCCAGGCGATGCGTGCAGCCTCCAGCAGCACCACTGACCGCCCCCGCGCGAGCAGCTCCCAGGCGCAGCTCAGCCCCGCCAGGCCGCCGCCAATGATGCAGACGTCGGCCTGGACGGTGCCCTGTAGCGGTGGGCGCGGTGGGGCAGGGCGCATGGTGGCGGTGTAGTAGTTGTTGCTGTAGGTGGACATGGGATGGGTCATCCTTTGGGCACAGGGAGGCCATGCGCCCTGCGTGACGTAAGGGCGCCAGCTTGGTGGTTTCGAGGTGTTGGGGGCTGCGCTCGCCGGCCGCTTCCCTGCGCGGCGGCGCATTACGACGGCTACTGCACTTTGGTGAGGTCGGCGCCGTACCATTTTTCGGACAACTGCTTGAGCGTGCCGTCGGCCTTCATGCCGGCGACGATCTTGGCGAGCTCGGCGCTGAAGGCTTCGTCGCCCTTGTCCACGGCGATGGCCAGGGGTTCGTAGTAGGCCGGCTTGCCTTCCACCGGCACGATGGGATAGCCGTGCTTGATCGCCCCCATGATGGTCGGCAAGGCCGAGAGGGTGGCGTCCAGGCGGGTGCCGTTGCCGATGCGCAGGTCGTCCAGCGGGCCCATGCTGTCGCCGTAGGTCTGCACGTCACCCGGTTGCACGTCATAGCTGAAGGGCGGCACGTCCTGGGCGTCTATCTTCAGCCGACGGTTGATGTAGTCCTCGGAGGTGGTGCCGGCCTCGACGCCGATGACCTTGCCGTTGAGGTCGGCGGCCTTGGTGCCGGCGGCATCCTTGTGCACCGCGAACACATAGGGCGTGTAGTAGTAGATGGCCGGGAAGTCCAGGACCCGGCTACGCTCGGTGGTCGGTGTCATGGAGCCGACCGACAGGTCCCAGCGGCTGGACCAGTGCCCGGCGGTGATGATGCCGTACTCCGGTGTGACGAAGGTCACCTGGCTGCCCAGGCGGCGGCCGATTTCGTTGGCCACGTCGATGTCGAAACCTTTGAGGGTGTTGTCCGCGTCGAGGAACGACTGGGGCGGCCAGTTGGCAGCGGTGGCCACCTTCAGCACCTTGCTTTGCTGGATACGTTCCAGGGTCGCGCCGGCCCAGGCCGCGCAGGTGGTGATCGACAGGGCGCCGGCGACAGCGGCGGCAGCGAATAGACGAGCGACTGAGGTCATCGGTAGGTCTCCGGTTACACGGTTGTTGTTGTCGGATGTCAGTGGCTGAGGATTTGCGAAAGGAATTCCCGGGCGCGTTCATGCCGCGGGTTGTCGAAGAAGGCCTGGGGCTCGGCCTGTTCGATGATGCGACCCTGGTCCATGAAGATGATCCGGTCCGCCACCTTGCGGGCGAAGCCCATCTCATGGGTCACGCACAGCATGGTGATGCCGTCCTGGGCCAGCTCGCCCATCACGTCGAGCACTTCCTTGACCATTTCCGGGTCGAGTGCCGAGGTCGGTTCGTCGAACAGCATGATGCGGGGGCGCATGCACAGCGCACGGGCGATGGCCACCCGTTGCTGCTGGCCGCCGGAGAGCTGGCCGGGAAACTTGTCGGCTTGGCTCTTGATGCGCACCCGGTCGAGGTATTCGTAGGCCAGTTCGCGTGCCTTGGCCTCGCTGAGCCGGCTGACCAGGCGTGGGCCGAGCATGAGGTTCTCCAGTACGGTCAGGTGTGGGAACAGGTTGAACTGCTGGAACACCATGCCGACCTGGCGGCGAATGGCGGCCACGCTCGTGGCGCTGCGGGTCAGGGCATTGCCGGCGATGAGCACCTCGCCTTGCTGGAAGTCCTCCAGCAGGTTAAGGCAACGAATCAAAGTGGACTTGCCGGACCCGGACGGGCCGCAGATGACCACGATCTCGCCGCTGTCGATCTGTAGGTCGATACCCTTGAGCACATGGAAGTCGCCGTACCATTTCTGCAGGTCGCGGATCGCCACCGCTGGCGAAACCGCGGGTGTGTGGGCCAGGTTCATCGAAGGGCTCCTTGTTCAGCGGTGGGCGCGGTCGAAGCGCTTTTCCAGGCGGGCCTGGACGGTTTCCAGGAGGATCGACAGCAGCCAGTAGAGCACGGCGGCGGTGATCAGCATTTCCAGATGACGGAACTCGGCACGCCCCTGGGTGCGGGCGAGGAACATCAGCTCCCAGACGCCGATCACCGATACCAGCGAACTGTCCTTGAGCATGGAGATGAACTGGTTGCCGGTTGGCGGGATGATCAGGCGCATGGACTGCGGCAGGATCACTCGGGTCATGGTTTGCAGGGGTGTCAGGCCGATGGCCCGGGACGCTTCCCATTGACCGCGTGGAATGCTGCTGATGCCGGCGCGGAAGATCTCGGTCATGTAGGCGCCATAGCACAGCGACAGCGCCAGGACCCCTGCCGGCACGGCCCCGACCACATAGCCGAGCTGGGGGATGCCCAGGTAGATCAGGTAGATCTGGATCAGCAGTGGTACGCCGCGGAAGAACGAGGTGTAGAAGCTGGCGATGGCAATGGCAAAACCGTTGGAGGACAGCCGAGCCGTTGCGCCCAGCAGTGCCAGGACGAAGGCGATGGCGATGGACAGGGTGGAGACGTAGACGGTGGTGAACACCCCTTGGGTGATCATGAAGCCGACTTTGCTGGCGATGAAACTGTAGGACAAATTGAAGGTATCGAAGAACAGCAGGAACAGCACCAGCAGCTCGCACCACACCGTGATGACCTGGGCACGCAAAGGGAAGCGGCCGAGGATGAACAGGTTCAGCACCAGGGTGATGGTGAGGGTGCCCGCCACTGCGATATCGCGCAGCAAGGGGGCATGCAGGTCGAGAACGATCGGGCCCATCAATCGGGCCAGGCCGCTTTCGCCCAGGCCGGTGAACAGCGCCAGGGTGAAGATCGCCACGGCGATTGCGCCCATGAATGCGACGTTATCGGTCGCCCGAGGTTTGACGATGTGGTCTTTGTACATGTGTCTGCCTCTGCGGAGCTGGGCTCCTCTTGTTGTTGTGGGGCCATTATGGGGGCGCACAATGCCGGTAGGCAGACGTCGAAATGCTTGTTATCGGTCTTTTTCAAGATCAATTGTTCGGATCATTCCCCTACAAATGTTCAAGGGCCCGGCCAGTGTACGCGCGGCTGTTTTTACGGTGTCGAGTAGGAAAAATGGCTGGATGCTTGTATGAAAAATCGCTACAGCGTTCAAGATTCATACACAGCCAGCCGATAGGGAAGCGAGAGTCCCGCCATCGAGTCATGGGCGTGCGATAAAAAGAACAATCCATCCAAGGTCCGGAACATGAACCTGAAATTCCGCCACAAGGTACTGCTCAGTGCCTGCGGCGTCGTGGTATTGGCGTTTGCCTTGTTCACCCTCTACAACGACTACCTGCAGCGCAACACCATCCGCCAGAACATCGAGTCTTCCGTGCAGCAGGCTGGCGCCTTGACCGCCAGCAGCGTGCAGAACTGGATGAGCGGGCGCATCCTGATGCTCGAGAACCTCGCCCAGGACATCGCTCAGCAGGGCATCGGCGAACATGTCGCCGGTCTGGTCGAGCAACCGTCCTATACGCAGAACTTCCTCTTCACCTACCTCGGCCAGGCTGACGGGGTATTCACCCAGCGGCCATTCGTGGAGTTGCCTGAAGGTTTCGACCCACGCAAGCGGCCTTGGTACGGCGAAGCCGCCAATGCCGGTGGCACGGTATTGACCCCGCCTTACCAGGGCACCGTCGGTGGCTTGATGATGAGCATCGTCACGCCGGTCAAGGCCAAGGCCAGCGGTGAGCTGCTGGGCGTGGCAGGCGCCGACCTGAGCCTGGATACCCTGGTGCGGTTGATCAATTCGGTGGACTTCGGCGGCATCGGCCATGCCTTCCTCGCCGACCGCAACGGCCAGGTGATCGTCAGCCCCGACCAGGACCAGGTGATGAAGAACCTCAAGGACATCTACCCCGATGCCGCCTTGAAGGTCGAGCCAGGCATGCAGGACGTCACCTTGAACGGCCAGGACCGCATCATTTCCTTCGCCCCCGTGCAGGGCCTGCCCTCGGCCCAGTGGTACATCGGCCTGTCCATCGACAAGGACAAGGCCTACGCGGGCCTGAGCCAGTTCCGCACCTCGGCGATCATCGCCATGCTCATCGCCGTGGCCGCCATCGCCGGCCTGCTGGGCCTGCTGATCCCGGTGCTGATGCGCCCGCTGACCACCATGGGCCGCGCCATGCAGGACATCGCCGAAGGCGAAGGCGACCTGACTCGCCGCCTGGCGGTGCAGCACAAGGACGAGTTCGGCGAACTGGCCACCTCGTTCAACCGCTTCGTCGAGCGTATTCACGCCTCGATCAGCGAGGTGTCCTCGGCCACCCGCCTGGTGCATGACCTGTCGGAGAAGGTGGTCCACGCCTCCAACGCCTCGATCATCGGCTCCGAGGAGCAGAGCATGCGCACCAACAGCGTCGCCGCGGCGATCAACCAGCTGGGCGCCGCCACCCAGGAGATCGCCCGCAACGCCGCCGACGCCTCGCAGCACGCCAGCGGCGCCAGCGAGCAGGCCAACGATGGCCGCCAGGTGGTGGACGATGCGATCAACGCCATGACCGCGCTGTCGCAGAAGATCAGCGAGTCGTGCGAGCAGATCGAGGCGCTCAACGCCAGCACCGACGAGATCGGCAAGATCCTCGACGTGATCAAGGGCATCTCCCAGCAGACCAACCTGCTGGCGCTCAACGCCGCCATCGAGGCGGCCCGTGCCGGCGAGGCCGGGCGTGGATTCGCGGTGGTGGCCGACGAGGTGCGCAACCTGGCTCATCGCACCCAGGAGTCGGCCGAGGAGATCCACCGCATGATCACCGGCCTGCAGGTGGGCTCGCGCGAGGCGGTGTACACCATGAACGAAAGCCAGGTGTCCAGCGAGCAGACCGTGCAGGTGGCCAACCAGGCCGGCGAGCGGCTGGCCAGCGTGACCCAGCGCATCGGCGAGATCGATGGCATGAACCAGTCGGTGGCCACCGCCACCGAGGAGCAGAGCGCGGTGGTCGAGAGCCTGAACCTGGACATCACCCAGATCAACAGCCTCAACCAGCAAGGGGTGGAGAACCTCAACGAAACCCTGCGCCATTGCGATGCCCTGAGCCAGCAGGCGGGGCGCTTGAAGCAGCTGGTGGGCAGCTTCAGGATCTGAGGCGGCCCCATCGCCGGCAAGCCGGCTCCCACCAGTCCTACGCTGTTTTCAGAGACATCGCCAGACCTGTGGGAGCCGGCTTGCCGGCGATGGGCGCGAAGTAGCCTCAAGACCATTGATCGGAATCTCAGGCATCCACTAATAAAAACATATTTTGATGCTTAAATTATTCTTGTCAGTCCAATCCCACCCGAGGGTGCTGCCATGAATCTCAAGATCGCCGCCTTGCTGCTGCTGGCCCTGTGCGCCCAGCCAGCCTGGAGCCAAACTTCTGCCCCCGCTGCTTCTCCCACCACCGACTCCGCCGCGCTGACCACGCGCCTGGCCCTGCGCGACCTTTGGGTCGAGCATGTGTTCTGGGTCAGGAACTACGCCATGGCCAACCAGGCGGGTAACCACAAGCAAGCCGAGGTCGCCACCAAGCAGGTGGTGGGCAATGCCACCACCATCGCCAACAGCATCGCCCCGCTGTACGGCCAGCCCGCCGCCGACCAGTTGCTCAAGCTGCTGGCCGGGCACTGGGGCGCCGTGAAACACTACAGCGACGCGACCGTGGCCAAGGACAAGGCCGGCAAGCAAACGGCCATCAACGAGCTGTCGAGCAATGCCAAGACGTTGTCTGCCTTCCTGGCCAAGGCCAACCCCTACCTGCCGGAGCAGACCCTGCTGTCGATGCTTACCGCCCACGGCGGGCATCACCTGTCGCAGATCGACCAGTTCGCCGCCGGTGACTATGCCGGCGAGGCGCAGACCTGGCAGATGATGCGCCAGCACATGCAGGCCTTGGCCGATGCCCTGGCCGGCGCGCTGGTCAAGCAGTTCCCGGACAAGTTCTGAACAAGGAGGCAACCCGATGCTCGAAGGCTTGGGCCGTACCCAGCAGGACCTGCTCAACGCGTTGCTCTACCAGCCTGGAGGCATGAGCATCGACGAGCTGTCGCAGGCCCTGGCGGTCACCCGCACCGCGGTGCGCCAGCACCTGGCGGCGCTGGAGCGTGACGGCCTGGTCCAACGCGGCGCCACCCGGCCTACCGGGCGGCGCCCGGAGCAGCTGCACCAGCTCACCGACCACGCCCGGGAGTTGTTTCCACGGCAGTATCCGCTGCTGGCCAACCTGCTGATCGACGAAGTCGCCGGGCTGATCGGCCAGGACGCGCTGTTGGCGTTGATGCGCAACCTGGGGCGCAGGATGGCCGAGGGCATGGAGCAGAAGGTGGTCGACGAGGCGCGCATCGTCGAGCACATGAACAATGCCGGCTACGAGGCGCAGGTGTTCTTTCGTTCGTCCGGCGAGGCTGAGATCGTGGCCCACAACTGCGTGTTCCACCACCTGGCCAAGGCCCACCCGGTGGTGTGCGAGCTGGACCTGGCGTTGATCGGGGCCTTGGGCGGGGGGGAGGCGGTGCATCAGGAGTGCATGTTGCGTGGTGGGGCGGTGTGTCGGTTTTCGCTCAAGGCGCCAGGTGAGCCACATCAGGCTTGATTGGGGCTGCTGTGCAGCCCTTTCGCGGTATAGCCACCCCAGGTGCTATCGATCAGAAACCTTTGCTGACCGAGGCAACCAGCGTGGCCGAGCAGACGTCCTTGAAGCCCAGGTAGCTGGCACATTCTGCCTGGGACAGGTTGGTGTCGATGTAGCTGAGCGACCAGTCCAGCGACAGCATCGTGCGGCTCAGTTCCACTTCCCATTCGTGGTAGGCGTTGCGGCTGCTGCCGTCGTTGGCGAACCAGCTCGGGTCCTTGTAGTCGTTGCGCCCATAGCGCACTTCCAGGCCGATGTCATGGGGCAGCAGGGTGCCATAGCCGACATAGTTGTAGAGCATCGACTGGTCGCCATTGAAGTCGTCCGAGTAGTTGCCGCCCAGCAGCACACCCCAGGCACGCAGTTCAGCATGATACTCGCCATAGTTGAAGTTGCCCTGGCGCGGGTAGACATACTTGATGTACGAGGTGTCGAGGGTGACATCGTCGCTGATCTGCCAGAAGTAGCCGGCGTAGTAGTCCAGCTCCTGGCGGGTGCGGCTGCCGAAGCCGAAGTCGACGTTGGAGCTCCAGACCCCGGCGTACAGGCCGCTGCTGTGGGCGAGGGTCAGCGAGCCTTGCAGGGCCGGATCGTTCTGGGTCTGGGAGATGCCGCGGGTGCGGTAGTCGCTGAAGATGCCGACCTTGGCCTCGAGGCTGAAGTCGTCGTCGAGGTCGATGGCATGGGCCAACGGAGCGCAGGCCAGCAGGCCGCCCGCGATGAGGGTGCGTGGGGTCATTCGAGGCTTTCCATTTATTGTTGTTGTGTACGGTGAAGCGGGGTGTGGCTTTCGCGGGTTAACCCGCTCCCACAGGGATCTGTGTCGTGCTTGTGGGAGCGGGTTTACCCGCGAAAAGGCCAGCGCTGTAGGACGGTCGGACGCGATCAGCGCTGGTAGATCTGCTTGCCGGCAAACCAGGTCTGCAGCACCTGGGTGTCACGCAGTGCTTCAGGCTCGACGGTGAGCACGTCGCGGTCGAGGACGATCATGTCCGCCTGCTTGCCGACCTTGAGCGAGCCGACCTGCTGTTCCAGGCGCATGGCCCGCGCGGCATTGAGGGTGTAGGCCTGGAACATGGTTTCCCGGTCGATGGCCTCCTCGGCATTGAGCACACCCTTGGGGCCCTTGCGGCTGACCGCCTGGTAGATCGCCTTCCACGGCTCCGGCGTGGTGATCGGCCAATCGCTGGCCCCGGCGATGGTCGCTCCATTCTTCAACAGCGACCGGGCCGGGAAGGTATGCATGAAGGCGATGGCGTCGACATACGGCTTGACCAGGTCGAGGTTGTTCTCGTCGGCGCTGGCCCAGTACAGCTGCATCGAAGCGATCACGTCCAGGCCCTTGAAGCGGGCGTACTCCTTCGGGTTGACCATCTGCAGGTGGGTGATGGAGTGAGGGATGCCGCTGTGGCGCTCGCGCCGAGCCTGCTCCACGCCGTTGAGCGCCTCGCGCACGGCGCGGTCGCCGATAGCGTGCACGTGCACCAGCCAGCCGCGGGCATCGGCGGCGCTGACCAGCTCGCCGAAGTGTTTCGGGTCCAGCAGCAGTTCGCCGTTCTGCCCGGAGTTCTTGTAAGGTTCGAGCATGGCTGCGGTCTGTGCCGGGGCCTCGGCAACGCCGTCGGCGAACACCTTGATGCCCGGCAGGGTGAGGTTTTCCACGCCGAGGAACTGCTGGCGCACCTTGTCCAGCTCGTCCAGGTCGGCAGGGCGCGCCTTGGAGTCGGCCATCAGCAGGGCGGCGACGTGGGCGGTCAGCTCGCCGCGCTCGGAAAGGGCCTTGTAGACCGGCAGCACGCCCAGCGAATTGTTCTTGACGTCGGCCCCTGGCAGTTCGTTGGCCAGTGGGTCCATCCAGCCGGTGATGCCCAGCTGCTTGTTGTAGTCCAGGGCCATGCGCCCGGCGGTCATCAAGGTGTCGTGGCTCAGCGGTGGCAGCAGGTCGGTCACCGGGTAGTAGCTGGCATCGGCGAGAAACCCGTTCGGGGTACCGTCCTGGTGCTGGCCGATGGTGTTGCGTGCCTCGGCAGGCAGCGCCGCGATGGTCTTGGCATCGATCCCGGCGCGCTCGAGCATGGCCTGGTTGGCCCAGCCGGTATGCATGTCGTTGGCCGCCAGGAGGATCGGCTGCCTGGCCCATTCGCCATGGTTGAAGCGTTGCTCCAGGGCCGGGATGTCGTCCCAGTAAGTGCCCGGCACGCCACCGACGGAGAGGAATTCGCCACGCACCGCCTTGCCATCCTGGCGCCACTGGCGCAGGCGCTGCTCCAGCTCGTCGAGGGGCAGCTGCTCGCCGGCCAGGTTGGCCAGCTCCAACTGCAGGCCGCCCTTGATCGCATGGGAGTGGGAGTCGAGCATGCCTGGCATCAGCACCTTGCCGCCCAGGTCGATCACCTGCGTGCCACTGACCTTCAGGCGCAGCACGGCCTGGTCGGAACCCACCGCGACGATCTTCTGGCCCTCGACTGCCACGGCCTGCTGCAACGGCTGGCCTGGCTCGGCGGTATAGACCTTGGCGTTGTGCAGGATCAGGTCGACCGCCGCGAAGCCCGGCAGGGCGGTGCAGGCCAGGCCGGCGCTGATCGCCATCTTCAGGAGCTGCTTCATTCGATGCCTCGTTCTTGTTGTGATGGGGCCGCAGCCTAGCCAAGGCGCAAGGGCGATTAAATGCGACGACAGGCACAACTTTTTTCGCGCTGGGGAAATAATCCGTCGCCTATGATTGCCGTGGTGCAAAGCCCGGGCCTGCCGGTGCCTATTCAAATCGCGCGGCATTTGCCGGTTTGATGAAAAGGCGCAGATACTCGCCGCGCCTTCGCATTGCCTCGCTTGTGCCGAACAGGAAGAAACCATGGACAAAATGACGGCCCTGACCATTTTCGTCGCCGCCGCCGAGCACGGCAGTTTCAGCCGTGCCGCCGAGCAGTTGGGCAAGACCCCCTCGGCCATCACCAAGGCCGTCGCCCACCTGGAAACCGAACTGGGCGTGCGCCTGTTCGAGCGCACCACCCGGCGCATGGCGCTCACCGAAGCCGGCACCCTGTACCTGGAAGGCGCGCGCCAGGCATTGATGCACCTGCAGCTGGTGACCGAGGAAGTGGAACAGCTGCAGCACGCGCTGCGGGGCACCTTGCGCATCACCGCGCCGCCGTCGTTCGGCCCGGCGTTTCTCAACCAGGTATGCTGCCGGTTCATGCGCGAACACCCGCAGGTGCGCCTGGAGGTGAACCTCAACGATGCCAATGAAGACCTGATCGACGGCGGCTACGACCTGTCGCTGCGCGACGGCCCCACCGACCAGCCTGAACTGATCGCCCAGCCGCTGATCGAGAACCGCGTGATCCTCTGTGCCAGCCCCGACTACCTGGCCCGGCGGGGCGACTCGATCACCCTGGAGAACTACGCCCAGCACGACTGGCTGCTGCTGCGTCACCCGTTGCTCAACCGCAGCTACTGGTGGATCGAGCAGGGCGGCCAGACCCTGCGCGTGCGCCAGCCCACGCCCAAGTTGGTCAGCGACAACTTCGACTTCCTGCTGGCCTGCCTGCTCGATGGCCAGGGCCTGCAGTTCGTGCCCACTTGGTGCGCCGCCCCCTACCTGGCCAAGGGCCAACTGGTGGAAGTGCTGCCCGACTACTGGCGGGCCTTGAGCGCGTTCGGGCCCTGGGTGCATGTGCTGTACCTGCCGCACCGGCGCAACACGCGCAAAGTGCAGGCTTTCATCGCCTTGCTGCACGAACACCTGCGGGGGCAGGGCCTGGAGGCGGCTGAGCGGGGCTGAGTTTTTCCGCCTGGGCACAAAAGTTGTGCGGGGTGTGACGATGATCGGCGGGAGGCGGCTCGCTAGGCTAAGGGTGGTCGCCTGAGCAGGCATTCCACTCTTTCCCAAACAGCAACGATGCCTTGAGCCCGCTGTACCAGGAGTTCCCCCGCAGTGAAGATCCACACCCTCGTCACCGACATCCGCAACCCCGCCGAGCGCGGTCGCCAGATCGGCGAACGTTTCGCCGAGCAGATCCGCCAGACCACCCAGCTGTACCTGGACTTCTTCCCTCGGGTCGGCGTGTCGCTGCGCGAGGCCCAGCGCATCGGCGAGAACAGCCTGGCAGCCCTGGAAGCCTGGAGCCCGAACCTGGCGTCGGAAGTGGTCGGCATGGCCAGGGGAGCGGACCTTGCGCTGTGGCAACTGGCGAGCTTGAACGCACGCACCGAGGTGCTGGCCGCTCGCACCCGCCACAGCGAATGTTCCACCACCGTGCACGCACCTCACGGTCCGCGGGCACCGCAGACCCTGCAGACCTGGGACTGGCACGACAGCCTCTGCCCTCATGGCCTGATGCTGGGCCTGCACACCGAGCGTGGCATGCAGGTCAAGCTGTTCTGCGAATTCGGCATGCTGGCCAAGCTGGGCGTGAACAGCGCAGGTCTGGGCCTGCACTTCAACATTCTGCACCACACCAGCGACAACGACAGCGGCGGGGTGCCGGTGCATGCCATTGCCCGGCGCCTGCTGGAGGACGCGAGCAGCGTCGAGGAAGCCGTGGAGCTGGCGCGTTCGGCGCGGGTCAGTGCCTCGACCGTACTGACCGTGTTCTCCCGCGAGGACTGCAGCCCACGCGCGGTGAGCATCGAGCTGAGCCCCGAGCGTACCGCGCTGGTGCTGCCACGCGAGGACGGCTGGCTGCTGCACACCAACCACTTCCTCGACCCGCAATTGAGCCTGGGCGAGCACGTGGCCGACCGCGCCGACACCCAATGCCGCCTGGGCCACCTGGAACAGGTGATCGGCCAGATGGGCAGCAGTGACCTGCGCGCTCGCGCCGAGGCCATGTGTGGCGCCGAAGGCGACAGCGCGCCGATCTGCTTCCACCCGGACATGGCCATGCCGGATACCGAACGCTGGGAAACGCTGCTCAGCGTCGGTATCGATACCGAGCACTGCTTCCTGGACTACGTGGCGGGCACGCCGCTGCAACTGGCCAAGGCCGGCTTCGAACGTTTCTGAGCCAACCCGGTGCCGCTGCCTGTCGTGGGGGCGGCACCCGCAAAACGAGAACAACAACAATGCATGCGGAACATTCCCACCCTGCGTCATCCCGGTCTGCGTTGCGGACCTTCTGCGTCTCCGGCCTGGGCACTGCGCTGGAATTCTATGACTTCATCATCTATGGCACGGCGGCGGCGCTGGTGTTTCCCCAGGTGTTCTTCCCGCAGATGGACCACCTGACCGCGACCCTGGTGGCCTTCAGCGCCTTCGGTGCCGGCTTTTTCGCACGCCCCCTGGGTGGGCTGGTCTTCGGCCACTTCGGTGACCGCATCGGCCGCCAGAAGGTGCTGGTGGCGACCTTGCTGCTCATGGGCCTGAGCACCTTCCTCATCGGCTGCCTGCCCAGCCACGCCAGCATCGGCGTGATGGCGCCGGTCCTGCTGGTGCTGCTGCGCCTGGTCCAGGGTTTTGCCGCAGGCGGCGAGTGGGGTGGTGCCGCGCTGTTCGGCATCGAGTCGGCACCACCAGGTAGGCGAGGGCTGTGGGGCAGCTTCACGAGCATGGGCATCGGCGTCGGCGGCATCCTTGGCGCTGCGGTGTTCGCCATCGTCAGCGCGGCCTTCGACGACAACCTGGTGGACTTCGCCTGGCGCATCCCGTTCTGGCTCGGTGGCACCCTGGTGCTGATCGGCCTGTATGCCCGCCTCAGGGCCCCGGCGCCGCTGGCGGCACCTGCCGCCAAGCCGGTACGTGCCCCTCTGGCCGAGGCGCTGCGCCAACGGCCACGGCAATTGCTGCTGTGCACCGGCATCGCCTTCGGTTACTGCACCATCGCCTATATCGGCAGCACATTCTTCCTGACCTACGCCACCCAGGTGGGCTACGGCAGCACCCAGGCGTTGATGTTCGACCTGACCCTGTCGATCGCCATCGTGCTGTCGGCGCCTTTGTTCGGCTACCTGTCCGATCGCCTGGGCCGGCGCACGGTGATGGTGTTCGGCGCATTGGTCATGGCCCTGGGGCTGTTCGCCTTCTTCGCCCTGGTGGGCATGCAGAGCTTCGCCATCGCCCTGTTCGCCTACAGCCTGACCGGCCTGCTGATGGGGGCGACCCAGGGGCCGATCCCGGCGTTCCTCGGCGAGCAGTTCCCGCGCAGCATGCGTTACTCAGGGATCTCTGCCAGCTACCAGATCGGTGCGGCGCTGGGCGGCGGCACGGCCTCGAGTATCGCTACGGCCATTCTGATCCTTACCGACCACGACCCGTTGGGTGTGGCGTTGTATGGAGCCGGGGCGCTGGGGTTGGTGGCGGTGTGTTCGTTGATGTTGCGCGAGACGTCGCGGCTGAGCATGGCGCAGATCGACGAGGAACCTTCGGGGGGTGCTGTAGAGGCGGTGTTGGCCCGGCATTGATGGACAGGGGCTGCTGCGCAGCCCTTTCGCGGCACAAGGCCGCTCCTACAGGTCTCGCGCTGGCTCTGGAGCGGCCTTGCCGCGAAAGGAGCGCGAAGCGCTCCCCGGACACAGGCCTCAGGGCGTGGCAGTGAACAACGCCTTGGCTTCGGCGAAACATTGCTCGGCAATCGCCGAGCGTGGCTCGCTGCGACGCAACAGCAGCCCCACCGGGCTGTGGATGCTGGCATCGGCGATCGGCAGGATGCGCATGTGCTCGGACAGCTCCTCCAGCCCACAATCCAATGGCATGACGGCGCAGCACATGCCGGTATTGATGGCCTGGATCAGCTGGAAGGTGGAGTCGCTCTCCAGCACCGCGGCCGGTTCCAGGCCGCGGCTACGCAGGCTCAGGTCCAACGACTGGCGGTAGTGCATGCCTTCGCTCAGCAGGCCCAGGGGCAGGTTGGCCAAGGCCTCCCAGCGCAGCTCGGGTGTGTCGAAGTCGAAGTAGCGGGTGTCGTGCAGCAGGCCCATGGTGGTGGTGCCCAGCTCGATCACTTCGAAGAAGCTGGCATTGACCTGGTCCAGGTAGCAGATGCCAAGGTCCAGCTGGTTGCGGCTCAGCCCATCGATGATCTGCTCGGAGCTCAGCGAACTGAGTTGAAAGTGCAGCTCCGGAAACTTTTCGCGCAGCGGCAGCAACAGCTGCATAGGGTTGAAGCTGGCCAGCGGCACGGTGCCCAGGCGCAGGCTGCCGACCACCTGGCCGCGGCAGCTGGCGGCCTCGGCCTGCAACCCATCGTGGGCGGCGAGCAAGGTGCGGGCCCAGGCCAGGATGCGCTCGCCGGCCTCGGTGAAGCCTTCGAAGCGCTGGCCACGCTTGACCAGCACCAGGTCCAGTTCGTCCTCCAGGTTGCGCAGGCGCATGGACAGGGTCGGCTGGGTGATATGGCACAGCGCCGCGGCCTGGCCGAAATGGCGGGTCTGGTCGAGGGCGATGAGGAACTTGAGCTGCTTGATGTCCATGGTACGGCCTGGTGGAAGCGGGATGGGCAGACCTTAACCAAGTCTTCCGGCGCTGGCCAATGCTTAATGCGGTCGGCTCAGCATTGTCTGGTGGAATAGGTCAACTGTTCAATTGTTTGTTTTTTGCTGATTTGTTGTCAAAAGTTTTCTTGGTGTTTAACTTTTGGCTGTTTCTTGTGTGTGGGGTTTTTTATTTGTAGGAACTTTCCTGGTTTTATTAATTCTTTGAAATGAAATATAAGTTGGTTGCGCTTGGATATTCGCGTGTAAAAATAGAGGGCACTTTCATTGCCTCTTTCACGGTCGAGTAGAGTAAAGTGCAAATGGACTTAGAACGGGCGTTTTCGCCTCAACACTGCCGCCTGATCAAACTGACCACGCCCCTCGCTGGCGAGCAGGCCTTGCTGCTCGAGCGCTTCAGCGGCAACGAAGGGCTGTGCACGCTGTCCGGTTTCGAGTTGTGGTTGCTCAGCCAGGACGCCTGCATCGAAGTCAAGTCGCTGATCGGCCAGCCGGCGAAGTTGGAAATAGCACTGGCGGGCGGCGGCACCCGTTATATCCATGGCCATATCACGATGTTCAGCCTGCAACGGAGCGATGGTGGGCTGGCCTATTACCAGGCGAAGTTGCAGCCCTGGTTGTGGATGCTGACGCGGCGCATCGACTCGCGCATCTTCCAGGGCCAAACCGTGGAAACGGTGATCGGCACGGTCCTGGCCCACTACGGGGCTTTGGCACGCTTCGAGTTTCGCCTGTATCACGCCCTCAAGCCCCACAGTTACCTCACCCAATACCGTGAAACGGACCTTGCCTTCGTGATGCGCCTGATGGAGCAGGAGGGGCTGGTCTTCTACTTCGAGCATACCGCCGACGACCATACCCTGATCATCACCGATTGCTCCCAGATGCTGGGGCCGCTGGCCGAGCAACCGCAGGTCCGTTACCACAGTGCCTGCGTCACCGAGTCCACCGATTCGATCACCCAATGGCGCAGCCAACGTGAACTGCAGCCGGGCAGGATGGCCCTGCAGACCTTCGACTACAAGCAACCTCGCAATCGGCTGCCTATCCAGATGGACACCTTGAACGAGCAGGGTGACTGCGGGAGTTACGAGGTCTATGAGTTCCTGGGCGCCCGCAGCCACCGCACCGTGGACGAAGGCAACCTGCTGGTGCGCAACCGCCTGGAGGCCATCGAAGCCCAGGCCAAGACCTTTCGCGGCAGCAGCACCTGCCGGGCCATGCGCCCGGGCTACACCTTCGAGCTGACCGGGCATTTCGACCACGACCGCGAGGCGCAGGCCGAGCGCGAGTTCCTGTTGCTGTCGGTGACGCATCGCGGCTGTAACAATTACCTGTCGGACCAGCCTGCCGACTACGACAACGATTTCGTCTGTATCCGCAAGAAGATCCCTTACCGCCCCCCGCTCAGCGTGCCGCGCCCCACCATCAACGGGCCGCTCAGCGCCATCGTGGTGGGCCCGGAGGGTGAAGAGGTGTTCACCGATGAACTGGCGCGGGTCCAGGTCCGCTTTCCCTGGCAGCGAGGTGACAGCCTGCCGGAGGGTACCACCTGGCTGAGGGTGGCGATGCCCAGCGCCGGCAGTGGTTTCGGCCACCAGTTCGTGCCACGCATCGGCCAGGAGGTGCTGGTTTCGTTCATGGCCGGTGATATCGATCGGCCAGTGATCACGGCGGCGCTGTACAACGCCGAGCAGGTTCCGCCGCGCTTCAGCAAGGCCGTTGGCCTGCCGGGCAACCGGGCGTTGTCGGGTATCCGGACTCAGGAGCACAAGGGGCGCGGCTTCAACGAGTTGCTCTTCGATGACACGTCGGGCGCAGTGCGCACCCGCCTGGCCAGTACCCACCAGGCCACCGCGCTGAACCTGGGCAAGCTCACCACGCCGCGCACCGACGGGCGTGCCCAGCCCCGTGGCAGCGGCGCCGAGTTGCGCACCGATGCCGCCATCGCCCTGCGTGCCGCCCAAGGCATGCTGCTGACTACCTATGCGCGCCGCGACGCCACGGGGGCGCAACTGGACCGCCAGGAGCTGCTGCAGCTGCTGGCCGACTGTGGCGAGCTGTTCAGGGCCTTGGGCCAGACTGCTGCGGCGCGCGGTGGCGAGGCGGCGGACAGCCAAGGGAGCGATGCCGTGCGCCAGGCCCTGGCGCAATGGCCGGCTGCGGACAGCGACGCGACGGGCGATCCGTTGTTGGCGTTGGCTGGCGAGGCGGGGATCGCCAGCGCGACCCCGCGTTCGCAGCTGCACTACGCCGGCGGAAACCATGACACCACTGCCCAGGACAACCTGCAGCTCACCAGTGGTAGTGCCATGCGCCTGCAGGCCGGCCAGGGAATCAGCGCCTTCGCTCAGGACGGCGGCATCAGCGCCATTGCCAACCGCGGCAAGGTGCAGGTCCAGGCCCAGGACGACGACATCGCCCTCAATGCGCAAAAGGACCTGCGCTTCTCGGCTGTTGAAGGCGAGGCCGTGGTCACCGCGCCCACCATCCGCCTGGTGGCCGATGACGGCAGCTACATCAAGATCGGGGGCGGCATCGAGATCGGTACCCAGGGCAAGGTCACGGTGAAGGCCAGCGAGCATGACTGGACCGGCCCTGGCACCGACGCTGCCCAAGCCCCGGTCTTCAGCCGCGACCCGGCGGCCCAGCGCTTGCTGTTCCACTACGCGGGGCATGCCGAGGACAGTGTCCGCCTGGCAGCCAGCCACGCCTACCGGATCACGCTGGAGGACGGCAGCACCGTGCAGGGCCGTACCGACGCCAGCGGCCGGACCGAGCGCGTCGAGCGCGACCAGATGCACCAGGCCCAGGTGGCTGCCCTGCGTGACAACGGCTCGAAAGGAGGCGCGCAATGAAGGGGTCCGAGCACTGTGTCGTAGCGGGGTGCAAGACCCGCCTGATCCCCAACGCGAATACCGATCGCAGCCTGGAGGTGCCCGCCGACCTGCCGGGGGTGGTGATCTTCCTGCACGGGGTGAACGACCCTGGGGCTTCGTACGAGGCGGTGGAAGAGGGGTTGTGTCAGGGCGTCAACGAGCGTCTGGATCGGCCGGATCTGAAGGCGGGGCGGTATGGGACCGTTTACCAAAAGGCCATGAAGCGCGCTCCCGAGGAGCGCAATAACGATGACAGGACCGCGCTCGACGATCCCGATACGTATCTCTACAAGCGCGACACGGACGACCCCAAGACCCGTAGCCTGATGATCCCGTTCTACTGGGGATATCGCGCTGCACCGGAGGAGATAAAACGGGACAAGGAAGATAATCCCGTCAAGCTGCGTGATCAGTACCAGGACGTGTTCGAAAACCGGCTGGACAGGCATTTCGCCAAGGGCGGCGGCTTCTTCGCAAACGCCACCAACAATCTGCTGGAGATGTATGGCGAGGGGTTCGGTGCCTTCAAGCGTCAAGGGGCGCAACTTGCCTTGCCCAATACCTTGTTCATGGGCAGGGGCCCTCATCGTCGTTATTTCGTGCTGGCCGCCACCCGTCTGGCCATGCTCGTCAGCGAGATCCGCCGTGTATCGCCCGACGAGACCATCACCATCATCGGGCATAGCCAGGGGACCCTGATCACCCTGCTGGCCCAGGCGATGCTGGTGGACAAAGGCCAGCGTTGCGCGGACACGTTGATCATGGTGGATACGCCTTACAGCGTGCTGCCGAACGTGACGCCCAAGCACCACGACACGCTGTCCACCTTGCTGCGTATCGTCAAGGCGGTCACCGCCACGCCTCACCCCGAACCGCCCTTGTCTGCATTGCGCGATCCCCAGACCTACGGCGGCCGCACCGGCCCCCGTTGGTCGCCGACCCAAGGTTCACGCAAGGACAAGGTCGGCAACCTCACTGTTTTCCCCGAGCGGGACAACCGCGGCAAGGTGTACCTGTATTTCTGCCCGGAAGACACCACCGTGGCGCTGGATGACGTAAAGGGCATCGGCACCTACGGCGTGCCGGACACCCTGCCGGATGGAACGCCCGCGATGCAGGCGTTGCACCCGTTGCGCTTCTACCAGCGGCTGTGGACCAAGCGCCATCGCAATGGCAAGCCGGTACGGGTGGGGGAAGCGGCCGGGCCGGACAAGCTGCGCGCCAAAGGTGAGCACCGCTATCCAGGAAACAACCTGTTCGTGGGCTTTGCCTCCCAGGGGAGCATGGCCGTGGGCGAAGAGCGCTTGATCAATGGCGAGCCGCTGAATCCACCCCATGCACCGCACATGTTCGGAGGTGAGGAGCAACCCGGCTCACCTGAACAGTCCGGGCTCGACAGGCCGGACGACGTGAGCATCAGCAATGCCCTGGGTAATCCGGTGGCCCGTTTCCAGTGGCGGAAGATCGCTTCGGTGCCTGCACGGATCGACCTGGAAAAAGCCCGCGCTGCCTGGAACAAAGGCAAGGAAGCTGGCGACCAGACCGGCGCCCTCAAGCAAGAGCGCAAATACGGTAACTGGATGCTGGGCACACCGGATTACTTCGACATTCTGCGAGAGGAAACACCCAACGAAATCCGAGCACGGATGAGGGTCGAGCTCGATGTGCTGGAAAAAAATAGTTACCACTCGGCCGTGTTGCGTAGCCCGGAAAATCATCGGTGGGTGACGGCGATGGATATTGCGATTGGGCAGGCACATTGCCTGGATGACCCGGAGTTGCGGGAGGTGTTAGTGGCGATTGCGGATTGGAAGATAGATAAGAGAAGGTTTTTGAAACTCGAAAATTTACCAGGCTGGTCGCGACTGAGTGATGAAATCCAAGGAATGGTAAAAGCGAGCAGTGAGTACTACCAAAAAGGTATTTTCCCATCTTCCGATTTGGTATCTCTGGTGCCTCCTTCTCTAATCGTAAGTCCTGAAGGTGAGGCTGTTCTATGATGGATGACCTTTTGCCGGTTAGAGCGCGACCTAAGCTTAAAGTTTATTTATTGCTGTCCGGGCTGATGGTTGTACTTTGGCTTGGGCTTCTGATGGTGGTTTATGTGAAAGGGCAGGCGCTTGGTGTGGCTTATCGTAACGTTACGTCCCTATTGGCTCTGGGTATCTCATCCATTGTCGGTATTGTTGCTCTGGTTTTCAGTATCCACTGGTGGTGGAATGCGGTAGCGAACGAGAAGGCAAAGCTAGCTAAGCATAGAGCTGAGCTTTTAGCCGCATTATCGGAGCAAGAGTCTACTTCCGCAAAAACTTATGCTCTCGAAATGCGCGGCGTAGGGCTTGCTATTCATCAGGATGCGCAGTCTAGAATATGGAAATTTATCCAGGATAAAAATTCAAATTTCACATCGGTCTATTCAGATGATCCAATGGATTATCCAGACTCTTTAAGTTCTAGGGAAATCTCTAGTGAAATAAAAGTTCGATTAGCATTCAAGCAATCGGCTAGTGAATCAGTCGCTTATTGGCCAATTCCCGTTTTTGCCCTAGGACCGCCTGTTCCTTATGCCAAGGGGGACGAGGCCGCCGGACTGATCAACTCTGGTCGTAATGCCGCAACGCTGGGCGTCACGCTATTTATCTGGCAAAACGACGAGAACACCAGCCATGGTCAAATTATGATCGAACGACTGTTCAAGTTTTTTGAGGATAATCCGGCTGTTCCGCAGGCGTTGATCGTGAGTGAAGATGGTGATGTGGTACGTGATCTTTATCGCAAGCCCGGTACACCTGGTCTCCAAGATGTTCAGGTCGTGCCGACAATATATGAGAGCATGACGGGGTTGTTGGTTGCTCGGTCGGACCGAGTCAATCGCTATGTCCGCCCCTATTCAATAAATCAAGCCGAGAACAATCAAAGCAAGAAAACGGATTTAGGCAAGCTGTGGGATTTCTATTGGGAGCAAAGCAGAGCATTCGACAAGTGGTATGAAGAAATAGAGCTCTCCAAGGGGAATAAGCTTTCAATTGCACCGACAATGTCCGCCACCTACTGGCAATCTAAGCTTCCCGAACTCTGGAAAACCATCAGCAACCGAGGCCCCGGCCATTTCGAGCCTTCTCCCTGGCTACCGGTCCGCTGGGCCCAGCATCAGGTCGATGAGTTCGACGCCTCACCGGTACTGGGCTATCTGCACCGCCCGATCAAAGTCCCGATGCAGGATGAAAACGGCAAGCGCCTGAAACCCGCGCTTCAGGCCAAGGCCCTGCAAGCCGGCTGGCTGGAGGCATTGGACACTTTGCCCAAGGGACACAAGCCGGTGCGGGTGTTCTACGACACCACGGACAACCTCGAAGCTGAAATCGCCCTGACCAACGCCCTGCATGAGCTCAATACCGACGGCCATGGGCTGGACATCGGCAATGTGGAAGAGGGCTACGACATCGGCCGCCGCCTGGGCAATACCGGTGTCAGCAGCGCCCTGGTGCAGATCAACCTGGCATGCATTGCCAGCTACCTCGACGGCGGCACGAGTGCAGTGGTGTACGCCGGTGCGGACGGCAGCCTGACGGTGCAGATGGTCCGCCCGCCAGATGAGGCGCGCAAAGAGAAGAACCGCAAGAATCGCGGTGTTGATCCTTTCAACTACGGTTTGCCCTAATGAGCCATCTTATTTGCAGGCTGATTGACAAAGGTTGCTACATTCGAATGAAAGGGTAGGGAGTTAGGTGTGACTTATCGGAGTTCCGTGCGCTTGTTGGCTTTGGGTATTTCATCCTTCTTCGGAGTTGTCGCTCTAATTTTTAGCATTCATTTGTGGCTCAATGCGTCGGCGAGCGAAAAAGCCAAGCTTGTAACCAGTAAGGATGAGCTTGAAGCCAAAATCATCAAGCAGAACGCCATGCATACGCGGAATTTTGCATTGGAAATGCGTGGGGTTGGGCTTGCGATCCACAAAGACGCTCAAACCAAGATATGGGAATTTATAAAAAATAAAAATGACAACTTTCTGTCGGTTTACTCGCGCGATCCTAAGGATTACAGTGATTCCATTACGGCCAGAATATCTTCCAGTAAGATAAAAATGATCTTGGCTTTTAAAGGCTCAGCCGGCGAATCAGTAGCCTACTGGCCCCTTCCGGTGTTTGCCTTGGCTCCGCCTAATCCATATGGCAGTGCATACCGAGCTGCTAACTTGATTGGCTCTGGTCGTAATTCGGCTACGTTGGGTGTCACACTGTTTCTATGGGAGGGAGACGAAAATACTACGCATGCCCAAGCCATGATTGAGAGGTTATTTAAGTTTTTTGATGATAATCCTAGGGTGCCTGAGGCTCTAATAGTTAGTAAGGATGGTGATGTGGTGCGCAATATGTATCGCAAGCCAGGTACGCCGGATTTGCGTAGCGATCCAGGAGTGCCTGTTGTATATGAAAATATGATGGGCTTGTTGGTTGCGCGATCTGATCGAGTAGATCGCTATATCCGCCCTTATGCCATCAGTCAAGCGGAAAATAATCAAAGCAAGAAGACAGATTTGAGAAAGCTGTGGGCTTTCTATTGGGAGCAGAATAGAGCGCACCTATATTGGTATCGGGACAAAGAGCGAGCCAAGGGCGTTGAATATCCTATACCACCACTTATGTCCACCGCCTACTGGCACTCCAAACTCCCCGAACTTTGGAAAACCATCAGCAACCGAGGCCCCGGCCATTTCGAGCCCTCTCCCTGGCTACCAATCCGCTGGACCCAGCATCAGGTCGATGAATTCGACGCCTCGCCCGTGTTGGGGTACTTGCACCGCCCGATCAAAGTCCCGATGCAGGATGAAAACGGCAAGCGCCTAAAACCTGCGCTCCAGGCCAAGGCCCTGCAAGCCGGTTGGCTAGAGGCATTGGACACTTTGCCCAAGGGGCACAAGCCGGTGCGGGTGTTCTACGACACCACGGACAACCTCGAAGCTGAAATCGCCCTGACCAACGCCCTGCATGAGCTCAATACCGACGGCCACGGCCTGGACATCGGCAATGTGGAAGAGGGCTACGACATCGGCCGCCGCTTGGGCAATACCGGTGTCAGCAGCGCCCTGGTGCAGATCAACCTGGCATGCATCGCCAGCTACCTGGACGGCGGCACGAGTGCAGTGGTGTACGCCGGTGCGGACGGCAGCCTGACGGTGCAGATGGTCCGCCCACCAGATGAGGCGCGCAAAGAGAAGAACTGCAAGAATCGCGGTGTTGATCCTTTCAACTACGGTTTGCCCTAATGAGCCATCCTATTTGCCTGGGTGACCCTACCAGCAGCGGCGGCCGTGTGGTGGCGTGCCAGCTGGCAGGGTCCCATACGATCAAGGGCAAGACGCCGGCTGTGCTGGGCGACAAGGCCACCTGCCCGAGGCACAAGGGGGAGTTCGCGTTCATCGAAGGCCACCCGACGCGGCGGATGAACGGGATTCCCGTGGTGCTGCAAGGGCATCGTCTAGCGTGTGGCTGCCAGGGTGTTGCAAGCCATGCTGTGGATGTACGGGTGTCCTGACCCTGTGATGCTCGAGGTGGAGCAGACGCTGCCTTGGCACTGCGATGGCAGGGGCGGCCCACTCGCAGGCTCCGCCAGCTCTCATAGAACAACGCATGACCATTTGATTTGCGGCACCCTGTGGGAGCGGGCTTGTCCC